>CAZDLM010000005.1:0-63080 GCA_964506465.1 uncultured Syntrophaceae bacterium | reverse complement strand
CTACTGGGTCTTCGCGGAGCAGCGGCAAGGGGTGCTCCATGATGCAAGTTTTGAACTGGTCGGGGCCGCGGCGGCGATTGCGCAGCAGACCGACGCGGCGGTCACCGCCGTCCTGCTTGGGCGGGACATCGGAGGTCTTGCCGGCGAACTGGTCGCCCACGGGGCGGACCGCGTTCTCGTCATCGATGACGAGCGATTGGCAGACTACCGGCTTCTTCCCTATGCATCGTCGTTGAAGAAACTCTGCCGGCAGGAGGACCCCGATGTCTTCCTGTTCGGCGCGACGAGTCTCGGCGTCGAACTGGCGCCGCGCCTCGCCGCCATGCTCAATACGGGGCTTTCCGCGCACTGCATTGATCTCAATCTCGACGAAAAGGGCCGTCTGCTGCAGGTCGTGCCGGGCTGGGGCGGCGGCGTGCTTGCGACCATCCGCTGCGAAAACAGCCGCCCCTCCATGGCGACGGTCATGCCGGGCGTCTTTCCGAAGAAGCGGACGGAGGGCAGGCAGGGGGAGATCCTGAATCTGTCGGCGGGCGACGATATCGATCTGTCGGGTCCGAAGGTCGTGAACATCGAGATGCAGGAGCCCAAAGGCGTACCGCTCGAGGGCGCGGATGTCGTCGTCGCCGGAGGCTGGGGAATCGGAAATGCCGGGGACTGGAAGCTGATCGAGGAACTCGCGGACCTCCTCTGCGGCGCCGTGGGTGCGACGCGTCCCCCGGTGGACGAGGGATGGGCGGCGGACGATCGGATGATCGGCCAGAGCGGGAAGGTCGTGAAGCCCCGCGTCTACATCGGCGTCGGCATCTCGGGCATGATGCACCATGTGGTGGGTATGGACGCCTCGGGATACGTCATCGCCGTCAACAAGGATGAAAAGGCGGCGATCTTCGAAACGGCGGACCTCGCCGTCGTGGGCGACTTCCGCAAGATCCTGCCGCCGCTGATCCGGGAAATCCGCGCGAAGCACGCGCGGGAATGTCCGGTCAAGGCAACATAGGACGAAACCTCTCCCTGCGAGAAGCAGCCTCGCTCCGCCGCCTCGGGACCGTGCGGATTATTTCCCGCTTCACAGAGCGGGGCGAATCTGTTATCGTTCTGGCGACTTTGAGGTACGTCCCATCGGTAATGTTGCAGCCATGTCGGATTACGAAGATATCTCTCCGCGATTCAAAGAAGCCCTCATCCGCCGTATGAAAACGGACTCGCCCTTCTGGCAGCTCCTCGGAATGGAACTCGTGGACGTCAGGAAGGGTTGGGCCAAGGTGCGTCTTCCCTTCAGCCGCAAGCTCATCCAGCCTCTGGGCATCGCCCATGGCGGGGCGATTTTCGCGCCCGCCGATTCCGCCGTCGCGATGGCGCTGATCGGTCTTGTGGACCGGAGAGACTCCTTCACGACGGTTGAAATGAAGATCAACTACCTGCGGCCTTTCGAAGGCGGCGAGATCTTCGCCGAGGCGAGGATCGTCCACCTGGGGACCAAGACAGCCTTGGGAGAGATCGAGGTCCGCAACGAAGCGGGGAATCTTGTCGCGATGGCCTTGGCGACGTACATGATCACCCGGGGGTATTCCGGGAGCAAAACCGCCGCGGGCGGATAGGGAAGGGTGAGACAGGGTGGGCGGCAGGACCCTGGCTCCGTACCACCGGCGGAAGGCGGGAGCGGAGCGGACGATGCTGCAGAGCAAGGAATGATCATCGAGGTGCCACATGTTCGATAAGGAAGGATTGACCAAGGTCTCCACAGGCCTGAAGGCCTGGGAGGAAACGACCGGCAGGCAGCTTGCGAAAACGCCGGAGCAGAAGAAGCAATTCGAAACGATCTCCGGGATGCCGGTGAAAAGGCTCTATACGCCGGCGGACTTGGAAGGCACGGACTATGCCGGGGATCTCGGATTCCCGGGACAGCATCCCTTTACGCGGGGCATCCAGAACAACATGTACCGGGGCCGCTTCTGGACGATGCGCCAGTACGCGGGATTCGGGTCGGCGGAGGACACGAACCGGCGGTTCCGTTACCTCCTGCAGCAGGGGCAGACGGGGCTTTCGGTCGCATTCGACCTGCCGACGCAGATCGGATACGACTCGGACCATCCGCTGGCGGAAGGCGAGGTCGGCAAGGTCGGCGTGGCCATCGATTCCGTGCGGGACCTGGCGACCCTGCTGTCGGAGATTCCGCTGGACAAGGTCAGCACGTCGATGACGATCAATTCACCGGCCGCGATCCTGACCGCGATGTACGTGGCGCTGGCGGACCGCGACGGCATTCCCGCCTCGGCGCTGCGGGGAACCGTCCAGAACGACCTCCTGAAGGAGTACATCGCGCGCGGGACCTATATCTTTCCGATCCGGCCGGCCATGCGTCTCGTGGCCGACATCCTCGGCTGGTGCGCGAAGAACATTCCCAACTGGAACAGCATCAGCATCAGCGGCTACCACATGCGCGAGGCCGGCTGCACGGCGGTGCAGGAGGTGGCTTTCACGATCGCCGACGGCATCGAGTACGTGGAGACGGCGCTCAAGGCGGGCCTCAAGATCGACGACTTCGGGCCCCAGCTTTCATTTTTCTTCAGCGCGCACCAGGATTTCTTCGAGGAGGTGGCGAAATTCCGCGCGGCGCGGCGCCTCTGGGCGAGGATCATGAAAGAGCGCTTCGGCGCGAAGAATCCCCGCTCCTGGATGATGCGCTATCACGTCCAGACGGCGGGTTGCTCGCTGACGGCGCAGCAGCCTTTCCTGAACGTGCTGCGCACCGGCTTCGAGGCGCTCTCGGCGGTCCTGGGCGGATGCCAGTCGCTCCACACCAATTCTTACGACGAGGCCCTTGCGCTGCCGACGGAGAAGGCGGTCCAGATTGCTCTTCGCACGCAGCAGCTCATCGCCTATGAAACGGGCGTGACCGAGACCGTCGATCCGTTGGCGGGTTCCTACTACGTCGAGAACCTGACGAACGAGATCGAGGCCGATGCGAGGTCCTATCTGGACAAGATCGCACAAATGGGCGGGATGATTCCGGCGATCGAGTCGGGGTACGTGCAGTCGGAAATCTCCAACAGCGCCTATGAATATCAGAAGAAGGTCGAATCGCGCGACCGGACGGTTGTGGGCGTGAACCGCTTCCAGATCGAGGAGCCGCCGCCGGAGGGCCTGCTGAAGGTGCGCCGAACCGTCGAAGAGGCGCAGGCCGAGAAGCTGCGCATCCTGCGTACAGAGAGGAGTCGGGAGACGGTCCAGCGGTCCCTGGACGAGATCCGGAAGACGGCGCGGACGGAAGAAAACCTCATGCCCGTGATTCTGAAGGCCGTCAAGGCGGAGGCGACGATCGGCGAGATCTGCGATGCGATGCGGGACGTGTTCGGCGAGTATCGCGGCGGCACGGCATTCTAAAGGAGAAGGAAACCATGAACGATGTAAAAACCATCCGCGTATTGCTGGCCAAGCCGGGCCTCGACGGTCATGACCGGGGCGTGAAGGTCATCGCCCGCGCCCTGCGCGACGCCGGCATGGAGGTAATCTATACGGGGCTCCGCCAGTCGCCGGAACAGATCGTCAGCGCCGCGGCCCAGGAGGACGCCGACGCGATCATGCTGAGCAGCCTCTCGGGGGCGCATAACACCCTGTTCCCACGCGTCATGGAAGAACTGAAGAAGCGGAATATGACGGACATCCTCGTTCTGGGCGGAGGGATCATTCCGCAGGACGACATCCCGGCTCTCAAGGCGGCGGGAATCAGCGAGATCTACGGCCCCGGGACGGAGACGGGGACGATCATCGCCTATTTGCGCGAACATCTAAAGCGGTAGGAGCGCATCATGAAGATCGTGAAAGTCGACCACATCGGCGTCGCCGTGAAGGACGCGGAGGCGGCCAAGAGGCTGTACGAGGGACTCCTCGGGATGACGGTGCAGGGCGAGGAAACCGTTCGCGAACAGAAGGTGAAAACGGTCTTTCTGCCCGTTGGCGATACGGAAGTGGAACTTCTCGAATCGACCGCGCCGGACGGCCCCGTGGCGGGTTTCATCGAAAAGCGCGGCGAGGGCGTCCAGCACATCGCCTTCCAGGTGGAAAACATCGAGGATGTGCTGAAGGAACTCGAGACGAGAGGCGTCCGCCTCATCGATCGCACTCCCCGCAAAGGAGCGGGCGGAAAGAAGATCGCCTTCCTCCACCCCCGGGACACGTTCGGCGTTCTGGTGGAACTCTGCGAGCCTGAAGGCGGGTCGGACAAGATGAAGATCGGCGCCCTGGACCACCTCGTTCTGACGGTGGCCGACATCGAAAAGACCTGTGACTTTTACCATCGCGTCCTCGGCATGGAGGCCGTGACATTCGGCGTGGGCCGGAAGGCCCTCGCCTTCGGTGCGCAGAAGATCAACCTGCACCAGCGGGGGAAGGAATTTGAGCCCAAGGCGGCCTGTCCCGCACCGGGTTCCGCCGACCTGTGTTTCCTGACAGATGTCCCCCTGGAAGACGTCGCCGCCCATATCCGCTCCTGCGGCGTCGCCATTGAGGAGGGGCCGGTCCGGCGAACCGGAGCGACCGGTCCGATCCTTTCCATCTATGCCCGCGATCCTGACGGGAACCTGATCGAAATCGCCAATCTACTGGCCGCCTTATAGAAACCGGGGTGTCATCGAAACCGTCGAGTGTCAACGATAAACGCCTCGATCCGCGGCGAGGTCTGCCCCACGAGCTTCGCGAAATCGTCCTCCTTTCGGCCCGGGTCGGGAAGCAGAAAGGGCTGCGTCTCTACTGGGGTCCGGAAAATCTCGCCGAGAAGCGCTGCGGTCTTTTCCTTTCGATCCTCGACCTTCCTCCTCGCGCTGTAGCTGTCCCGGGACTGCTCGTTGAAGCCGAAGTCATCGATGAGGAGGATGCGGCGGATATCCGCGAGGACCGGCAGCGCGCGGACAGCCTCCCAGAAGCGGGCGTCCACTTTGGGCGTGCCCAGATCGGCTGAATTGGCGATCAGAAAGGACGCCTTCCCCGGCGGGAGCGGATCTCCGATGGAATGCGCTTCCACGCCCGCAGCCTGAAGGTGGCGGGCAATCGCTTCCGTCGCCTCGGCGTAGTGATCGGTGGCGACGAGGGCGGCGACCCGCGGGTCGGCGGCGACCCTGCGCAGCAGGGGATGCCACGCGTCGTGGATCCGGGAGCTTTCCAGATAGCGATCGACGAAACGCTCCGCGGCGGCGGCGACCGCTTCCCCTTGCGCCGGATCGGAGGCCGGGGATTGAAGCGCGGCCACGCGCTCCGTCAGCAGGCGTTTGTAGCCGATGCGGGTCGTGCTGCCTCGCTCCCAGGTGAAATTCACGATCTCGTTCCAGAATACCTCGGAGCTTGCGACACCCAGACCGTGCAGGCCCGAGTTCCGCAGTTCCTCCTCCAGCTTCGCCGGCTCACCGAAGAGTACGGACTCCAGGCTGAGCGTTCCGGAGTAATCGAAGATGATGAGACCGGTCGCACCCATTCCCGGCGTTTGCCTCCTCTCGCCCGTTGTATTGTCCCCCCGTTCCTGATAAATACCTCATAACATGAAACGCAGCCTCTTGAAACTGGGTTGCAGGGGTGTCGCTTTGACATCGTCCGACAGCGCCGTATCTCATTTCAGAAGGGAGAGAATCTGATGGCCCGCATCTTTTGCATCGGCCGGAATTACGCCGAGCATGTCCGGGAGTTGTCGAACGTCGTTCCCCAGACGCCCGTCGTCTTCATGAAACCGGGCTCCTGCCTCGTGCGGTGCGGGGAAGATATCCGCTTGCCGAAACACGGCCATGATCTCCAGCACGAGGTGGAGGTGGTGATCAGGGTCGGAAAGGCGGGAAAGGTCGAGTCGAAAGAAGACGCCCTTTCCTGGATCGATGCCGTCACGGTCGGCCTCGACCTCACCCTGCGCGACGTTCAGGACGAACTGAAGAAGAGGGGGCTGCCCTGGGAAAAGTCCAAGGCCTTCGACCAGAGCGCGCCGATCGGCGAATTCGTGTCCTGCGACGGCACGATCGATCTGAACGACATCTCCTTCACCTGCCGCGTCAATGGTGTTGAGCGGCAGCGCGGCTGCACCCGCGATATGATCTTCAGTTTCGAGACCCTGCTGGTCGAATTGAGCGCGATCTGGTCGCTGCAGCCGGGCGATCTCGTGTTCACGGGCACCCCTCCCGGAGTGGGACCGCTGGCCGCCGGCGATACCGTTGAAATCCAGGGAGAACGGATCGGCGCCTTCTCCTGGAAGATCGTCGCATGACCGGAGGAGCGGTGCCTTCGGGAGCCGGGAAAGAGAGGAGCGGTGCCGGTCCTGCAAGGAGCCGGTGGCCGACGAACTGGACGGATCGCTATGAGGTTTGGCGGACGGAGGGCGCCCGCTCTCTGATCGCCTGATGGATGATCTCCGTCAGTTCCCGCGCGGCGGCTTCCGGATCGTCCGCCGAGCAGACGGCCGAGACCACGGCGATGCAGTCGGCGCCGGCGAGGACCGCGTCGCGGGCATTCCCGCTGTGAAGGCCGCCGATCGCGACCAGGGGGTGGCGCGAGAAGGCCCTGATCCGGGCGAGTCCTTCCAGTCCCCAACGGCCTTTCGTGTCGGTTTTCGTCGGCGTGTCGAAGACGGGACTGACGCCGAGGTAGCCGACGTCCAGAGTCTGCGCCCGCACCACGTCTTCCCATTTCTCCACGGAGAGTCCGATGAGGGCGTCCGGCCCCATCAGGCGCCTTGAGATTTCATAGGGCATGTCGTCCTGACCGACGTGTACCCCGTCGGCGTCCGAAGCAAGCGCGACATCGAGGCGGTCGTTGACGATGAGGGGAACGCCCAAGGGGCGGAGTTTCCTTCGGATCCTCAACGCTTCTTCGACGAAGGCCCGAGTCGAGAGGTCCTTTTCGCGGAGCTGCACAAAACGCGCACCGCCGCGGACGGCGGCAAGGACGACTTCTTCGACGGTCCGCTTTCCGCAGAGTTCGCGGTCGGTCACGAGATACAACCCCTGCATGTCAGCCCACCTCGATCTTCAGGCGCCGTTCGATGTCCTTTTCGGAAAGTCGATAGAGGGCGTCCAGGAAACGGACCTGCAGGCTCCCCGGCCCATCCGCCCCCTCGGCCGCCATCTCTCCGGCGATGCCCATGACCGCCATGGCCTGGGCCGCCGCGGCGGGAATCGACGATTCGACCGCCGCGAAGGCGCCGCAAAGGGCCGAGGCCGTGCATCCGAGCGCGGTCACCCGCGTCATCAGGATATGGCCGTTGCCGACGCGGAGGACCCCCTCACCCCAGACTATGAAATCCGTTTCGCCGCTGACGCACACCGTGCTCCCGAAATCGCGGCCCAAGCTTCTCGCCGCCTCGACGGCGCCGGTGGAAGCCTCTGTACTGTCCACTCCCTTCGTTCCACCCCGCTCCCCGGCGACGGCGAGAATCTCCGAGGCGTTGCCCCGGAGAAGCGATGGCGGCGCCGCGCGCATCAGTTCGAGGGTCGTTCGTGTCCGGTAGGGTGTTGCACCGGCGCCCACCGGATCCAGAACGATGGGAATGCCACTTGCTTTGGCCGTATGGACGGCCT
Organism: uncultured Syntrophaceae bacterium; assembly: GCA_964506465.1. GTDB lineage: Bacteria > Desulfobacterota > Syntrophia > Syntrophales > UBA6109 > UBA6109. The sequence continues at coordinate 55,527 of CAZDLM010000005.1, read as the reverse complement.
GAAACATGGCGCGGATCCATGGACCGCTCAGGGTGCCGATGTTGACGACCAGGGCGGAGGCGATGCCGACCATGTTCTCCACCTCTTCCTCCGCATGGGCCATCACGGGCGAAGCGCCGATCGCGAGGAGCGCATTGGCCGAATTGTTCATGGCGACGTAGTTGGTGATATTATGGACGACGGGACCGCGTTCCCTGATTTTCCGCACGGAAGCAAAAATGTCTGCCGCTGTTATTCTCATTGAAGTTTCCGATCCACCCCCGAATAGATTTTTCCCTTAGGCTGTTCAAGAAGGCCCAGATGCAAGGCCGCGATATCCTGAGGAGTGAGGCGTACTGGGATGTACGCCTCAGCGACGAAGGATGAGCGAACGCAGCAGATGGACCTTCTTCAACAGCCGTTAGAACCTCCTGATGGCCCTTCCCCCCCGGTGTCCCGTCACCTTGCCGCCTTCGATCGACACGATGCCGTTGACGAGCAGGTGGACGACTCCGCGGGCCGGTTTCTGCGGCTCCCGGTAGGTGGCGAGGTCCGCAAAGTTCTTGAGGTCGATCACCGCAATGTCCGCGTAGTTCCCAACGGCCAGTCGGCCGCGTCCACGGAGGCCGAATTTCTCGGCGGGTGCGGATGTCATGGAGCGGATCGCGTCGCTGAGGCGGATGATCTTGTCCTCGATGGCGTACTTGCGGATGGTCCGCGGAAAGGTCCCGTAGTGGGAAGGAGGAACGACGGCATCTCCGCTGAAGCTGGGTACGGCGTCGGAGGCGGTGAAGACCCAGGCAAAGGGCATCAGGGCGCGGATCACCTTGTCATTGGTCTCGAAGAAGGCTGCCACAGGGGCGGCCTCTGTGCGGAGGAGCGCGAGACAGACCTCCGCGGGGGTCCTTTTCTGCTCTGCGGCGAGCTCCCGGATCGTGCGGCCTTCGAAAGAACGGTTTTCCGGGAAGGAGACGATCAGGATCCGCTCCGGCCTCTGCGCGGCCAGAAGCTCCTCGACGGCGCGCTTCAGCGGTTCGGGCGGCATCCCGGACCGGTATTCGGGCTTGACGGCGGCGCCGGACAGCAGATGGGCCGGCAAACGCAAGGGCAGCGGGTCGACGGTTGCTTCGTAGGGGCTTTGATCGGCCGTGACGTCCAGGCCGGATTTCCTCGCGTCCTCGACGATCCTGCGCATCTGCGAGGAGCGGACAGCGGTGTAGGGGAGGCGGAGCCGGATCTGGGAAATGTGAAGCGGCGCTCCGGATCGGAGGCCGTAGCCGACTGCTTCCGCGAGTGATTCGATCACGGCGGACTGACCGTGATCCTGCAAACGGCCGCTGTCATTCCGCAGGCGGACGGAAAGCACACCGCCATAGTTCTTTACCGATGCGGCAAGTTCCGCAACTTCATCGGCGGTTGCGAAACGGTCCGGCGTTTGGTGCAAGCCGATCGACATTCCCAGGGCGCCCCGCTGCATTTCACCATCCATCCGCCTTCGGAAGGTCTCCACCTGTTCCCGGATGAGCGGCACATCCGCCCGGCCGCCGAAAAGCTCATTGCGGATCGCTCCGTAGGGCGCCAGATGGCCGACGTTGACTCCCATTTTGAGCGCGTCCACCTGCTCCAGCCATGCCTTCGCATCCGGATGTCCCATACCGCAGTTGCCGGTGACGACGGTCGTGACTCCCTGCAGGAGCTGAGCGTGGTTTCCCTTCCAGACGCCCTTCCAGTCCGCCAGGCGGATTCGCCAGCCGACCTTCCGGACGGCGACATCGAAATGGGAATGGGAATCGATGAAGCCCGGCGTAATCACGAGCCCGCGGGCATCCAGCGTCTTTTCCGCCGGTGCGGCGAGATCTCCGATGGCGACAATCCGGTCGCCCCGGATGCCGATGTCCGCGGTGCGGGGCGGCGCTGTTGATCCGTCGTAGAGCGTGCCGCCTTTGATGACGATATCGAAGGAAGGCGGAGCGGTCCTGTCCGCGCAACCGGGAAGAACCAGCAAAACGGCGGCGAGAAGAAACCGTCCCGCCGGGACCGTATCCGCAAGTCGAAATCGCCTCATGAAGTTCACCTGTGGGGAGTTTGTATCGCAATCCCCTCTCGATCGTCAATAGAATGGTCGGGGGAGGTGGCGTATCGGATCTTGTGTCAGGGATAGAAGAACGGCATTTTCCCACGATTGCGGGAGCGGCGCGCTTGTTTCCGGGGGCCGAAGCGGGTAGAATGCCGCATCTCTGGGGAAGGAGCATCGGCGGATGGCACCGGTGAAGAAACAAGACAAGAGGACGGCTGTCGTCACGGGCGGCAGCCGGGGAATCGGGTTGGGCATCGCAGGATGCCTGCTGGCGCGGGGCGCATTCGTGGCGGTCACGTATCGCGGCGACGATGCTGCGGCAAAACGTGCGGAAGCCGGTCTTCGGAAGAAGGCCGCCAAGGGAGCGAAGCTGCTGTTTCTCAAGGGCGACGCCGGTGACGCCGCGGCCGTCGCCGGGCAGCATCGCCTGATCTGCGATGCCTTCGGGGACATCGATATTCTCGTCAACAACGCGGGCATCATGGACCGCCGGCCGTTCGACTGTCTGTCAATCGAAGACTGGGACGAGACGATCCGCGTGAACCTCAGCGGCGCCTTCTACTGGATGATGCGCGCAGTTCCCGCCATGAAGGCGGGGAATTTCGGACGAATCGTGAACATCTCTTCCATTGCGGCGCGCGGGGGAGGGGTCATCGGGCCGCATTACGCGGCCTCCAAGGCGGGCATGGTCGGCCTGACTCGCTACGCGGCCCGCGAACTCGGCCCCTTCGGGATCACCGTCAATGCCATCGCGCCGGCCTTTATTGAAGACGCGGGTATTTTTGCGGGATGGTCCGGCGAACAGAAGGAGACCCTCCGGGAAAAGGTCCTGGTGCCGCGGCTCGGCCTCGTGGCGGACGTTGTCCGCGCCTTCGAGTACCTCCTGGATTCCCCTTTTGTCACCGGAGTAACCCTGGACGTGAACGGCGGCGCGTTCATGATCTGATGCGGCCGCCCTTCGCTTCGGACGGCGGGAAGGCGCGAAGAATCTTCAAAGCGTCCCTGAGGGCGGAACGGGCTCGGTTTGTCCCCGTATCGGGGACTGAAACCGGTGGTCCCGCGAAGGACGGGACAGGAGGGAGCAAGATGAGAGGCAAGGGGAAGCGTATAGCGGTATGGACGGTCGTCTGCCTGCTCGGGACGGCCCCCGTCTGGTCGCAGGAGCCGCGGGCGCCTGTGAAACCGGTCGGCCCGCTCATGATGGAACACCGGCTCATCGAACGGATGGCGGCGCCCATGGCGCTGGAGGCGAACCGGATCAAGGAGGGCAAGTCCGCCGACCTGATCTTCGCCGGTACGGTTGTGGACTTCTTCCGCGTCTATGTCGACGGGACCCATCAGGCCAAGGAAGAGGACATCCTCTTCCGCGAATTGGCCGCGAAGAATATTTCGGCCGAGCACAGAAGGATCCTGGAGACCCTCATCGCCGACCACGAGCAGGCAAGGACCCAGGTGAACAAACTGGCCGAGGCCGCCGAACGCCTGGACAAGGACGACGTCGAGGCGGGGAGCGACATCCGGGAGGCGCTTCATGCGCTGGCCGGTCTCTATCCCCGGCACATTTTCCAGGAAGAGCGGAAGTTCTTTCTGCCGGTCCTGGACTATTTTTCCGACGAAGAGGAGGCACAGATGGTCCGGCGGATGGCCGACCACGACAGCGGAATGATTCACAGGAAATACAGAGAGGTCGCCGCCGAAGCCAAAGAGCGGATGAAGAAGTAGGGGCGCGGATTTCACGGGCGGCAGGACATGGATCCGGGAGACGAGGCGGTCTTCAGGGAGCCGCACCGGCAATAGCCGAGCTTCCGGAACGCATAGCGGATCGCGTGGTAGATCAGGAGACCCGCCGCAAAGCCCAGGGCCATGTTCGCAAGGAGCGATACGGCGACGGTTGCCCCAAAGGGCGCAAGGTCCTTGCGGATCCGGATATCTCTGGCGAATTTGACCAACTCGACCCCGACCACGAACATCATCGCGCCGATAATCGCCGTTGGAAAAAAGGCGAAAAGGGCCGCGATGGAGCCCGCCAGAAACAACCCCAGCGTGATTTCCAGAATCCCCTCGATGAGGTTGGTCCCGCCGGTCCTGGCGCCGAAGGCATACTGTCCCGCGAGACCGCCGGCTCCGTGACACATGGGCATCCCGCCCAGGAAGGGGACAATGAGGTTCATGATCCCCTGGTTCCACGAGAGCTGCCTCACCGACACGGTCCGATCCGGGAAATAATCCCGAATGAGGGCGGAGGTCGCGATGGTGGCATTGGTCACTGTCAGCGGGATCTGGGCAAAGCCGGCGAGCAGCATCGTTTGCCAGACTTCTTCCCAGCGGAAGCCGGTCAGAGCGGGAAGCGCAAAGCCGACGGGGCCGACCCGCGCGAAGTCTCCGCGGAAGAACATGATCGACACGCCGAGGACCATGAGCACCAGGGCGGCGGGCGCATAGCGGTTATCCCGGAGGAGAAAGGCAACGGCGACACCGCCGATGCCGAGCGCCCACCAGGTGGAAAGCATCTTCACGGCCTCGATCAGGAGGAGGATGCCGAGACTGGCCTGGATGCCGCGGATCACGGATTTCGGCGTTAACCGGGCGATCCAGCCGATGGCGCCGGTCATGGCGAAAAGAAGCCAGACGATGCCCATGGCAAAACCGGAGGCGTAGATCATGGAGGGAGACCAGTGCTGGGCGATGGCCGCCACGGCGAGCAACTTCATCGGCTCGATCGGCATGGGAAGGCGATAGATGAGACCGGTGACGATGTTCGCAAGACCCATCATCACGAGAAAACCCGCCGGATCGAGCCCGCAGACGGCGATATAACCGATGGCCAGGGGAAAAAGCGTCCCGAAATCTCCGGTGGAACCGGCCAGTTCTCGGAGGTTGAATTCGAAGGACCGTATTCTCATAGGGGAGCTCCTGGAAACGGGACCAGGGTGGGCGCGGTTCCGTCCGCAAGAAAATCAACCCCACTATAAACGACCCTGGACAAAAAAGGAAGGTTCCTACATCGCAGGCAGGCTGGTCATGTTGCGCTGGTATTCGCTGATGACGCGGCGGGTGTAGCTGGTGTCGGCGTCTCCGTTCTTCGACAGGAGTCGCCTGGCGCGGTTATGGCCGACATTGTAAGCAAGAAGCACTTCGTTGGTGTCCTTGAACTTGGCGCTGAGCCAGGACAGGTAGTGCAGAGCGAAGCGGACGTTGTTCTCGGGGTGGAAAAGGTCGGGCGCTCCGCGGTAGGGGATGCCCGCTTCTCTGGCGATGGAGGCGGCGAGAATCGGCATGATCTGCATGATGCCGAGGGCGCCGGCCTGCGAGACGGCATCATTACGGAAGTTGCTCTCGACCGCCATGATGGCCAGCACGAGGCGGTAGTCGATTCCGTAGGAACGGGCCTCCTCGTACAGGGTCCGGGCGACGGAAGGGATCCGGTCGGAAGAGAGGTCCGTCCGCCCCGTCAGAAGATGGCGTTCGATCATCCATATGGTTTGGGCCGGATTGAAGCGTCCGGAATCGTAAAAGGCCTCCGTCATGACCGTGCTCATCACCAGGAGAAGCGTGGCGGCTACGACGGATAGGTACCCGATGGACAGAAATTTTTTCTTTTTCATCATTTTCCTCCATATTCTTACCGCAATCCGCGGCGCCGCCCCCCACAGACCAAGAGGACATAAGGGTATCCACCGGTGAGGTTGCGTCGGGAGCGGAGATGAAATATCAGTTAATCTCGCGGATGAACGGCAGATGCGGAAGTATCAGCTATCGATGTTCAGCTTTCATAGCTTCCCCTGTAGCGAAAAATTGTCGTTTTTGCAAGCCGAAATTCTACTTCTTCCGAAGCGGGGGGAAGGCTACATCTGCCGGGGGAATAGCGTAATATATTGATATTATATGTATTTCTATGAACTGATCGGTTGCCTTGGGAGTCAGAAATTTTCTTCGAATTTCCCGGGTTTTCATTGAATACGTAATGTTTACAATATGTTGTCTTCATCGACAACTTACGGACAAGACCCGTCATCTTCTTGACGCTTTTGGCGGTCTGTAGTCAGGGGTTCCGGGAGGGGTTGGCAAACCACCGTTCCATGAAATTCTGTTTTTTCCTGCAGCGATCGTTGTTCCAGCAGCTCCGGAAGACCCTGTCGCGTCCGTCTCCGCCGCGAAGACGGACCTCGTAAGGTCTGCGCTCCAGTCCCGCGTGGAAATAATTGACAAAGCTTTCCGCGAAGTCCTCCCAGATGTTCTGCGCAGAATGGATCGTCGGAAAGTCGGTTCGGGAGATGAGTTTTCCATAGATGTCGCCGGCTTGCGTTCTTTCCAGGGACGACTTCTCGAACTGGTACGGCCGAAGGTGACTGCGCTCCGGGAAGCCTTCCTCGAAACGACTGACGACCTTCTCCCCATCCGCTTTCCAGGAGATCGTTGTGAAGGGATACGATTCGGAGGCGACCGCCTTTCCGTACCAGGATGGTTCGACGCCGCTTGCCATCCCGAGGGCATGACCCATCTCGTGAAGGAGGATATACCGGATGGCATTGGCGACGCTGTCCTGACCGGCCGGTTCGATCGTAACATCGATCCCGGTCTCCGGGGGACCGGGTCGGAAGAAGCTGTTCTCCTTCCAGGAGGCCCATGCGTTGGCCTTTCTTTCCAGCAGCACACGCTGGTCCAGGACGATGACGGCGTAGCGCTCTTCGCCCTTTTCATCCAGGATGGCTTCGGCGTAGCCCGTTCCGCCCAGGCCATCCACGAGGAAGACGCCGATGATGCGGTCTTCCGCCAAAGAGCGCACCGGGTCGGGAAGACGCGCCGCGATTTCGGACAGGACCTCCCGGAATTCCCCCGTCGGCTCCGCGGCGGCGGGTCGTTCGGCAAACCCCTCCGCCTCGTTCTCGATGCCGATCTTTTCGATGAGCGCCGCCGGCGCCGCCGCGATCCGGTTCTTCAGAGCCGTCCGCTTCCAGTCCTGCCCCCAGTAGGCGACAGCCCTCGTCGGATGCCTCTCGGCGCGTTCCAGGAGGGCGGCTTTCGACAGTCCGCAGGCCGCAATGCAGAGGCAACAAAAGACCATCAGCCAGGCCGTCCGGATCCGGAGAGGGTGAAGAGACTTCGGCAGAATCATGGTTCCTCGGGAGTTCGCGGCAAAGACTTTCTCGAAAGATATCCGGGCCCGAACGTTCTTCAAAGCGCGTCCGGATAAGAGATTCGCAATTCGGCATTCACGGCCGCAGAAACATTACTTCGACTGCCGTTCCAGCAACAAGGCCGTCAGGCGTTCGCCGACGGCTTCAAGGTGCTTCTTGAGAGCAATCTGCGCCTTCTTGACATCGTGCGCCTCGATCGCCGCAACAATGGCGCCGTGCTGCTCGTAGACTTTGTCGTAGCCGCCGAAGGTGGCAGCCTTGCGTTCCATCCAGGTCTTGACGGGCTGGCGGAGTTCTTCCAGAAATCTCGTCAGGACGCTGTTGTGGCTGGCCCCGGCGATGGCAAGGTGAAAGGCCAGATCGGCGGAAATGGCCTTGCGACCCGTGACGGGGGTCTTCTTGGCCGTGAGCAGCGAGTTGTGGCAGCGCCGGATCTCTTCGATCTCCGCCTCCGTGGCGCGCTCCGCCGCCATGCCGACGAGGGTCTGCTCGATGGCGATCCGCGCCTCGATGAATTCATGCAGCTTTTCCCGCCACCCCATGAACATGCCCCAGCGCAGCGGCCGGGAGAGAGACTCGCCGGCGGAAGGATTGACGTGCGTTCCGTGGCCGGGCCTCACGTTGAGGAGGCCGATCAGGGACAGCGCGCCGATCGCCTCGCGGAGAGAACTGCGGCCGACGCCGAACTGCTCCATCAGGACCGGCTCCGGAGGCAATTTGTCGCCCGGCTTGAACTTGCCGTCGGAGATCATGGCGATCAGCTGGTCAATGATCTGATCGGTGATCCGCTTCCTTTCTATGCGCATGGCACTGGGCTTCATCAGCGTTCCTTTCCGTTGCGGGGGAGGCTGCCGTCTTGACGCCGAAGCGGCAGCGAGAAAACATTAATGCATTGTTTTCCCGAATGTCAAGAAACATCGCGTCCGTTGCGTCTAATCATCAGACGATCATATCATCATTTTTTCTTGACAGGCCCTCCCCCTTTCGGATAGTAAGAATTCTCGTGATCCTGCGACCACCCTTTCGACATCTTCGACACCGTTCGGAGAGAGCAAGGAGACAAATTCCATGGTGCGATTCGCTGCCAACCTGACCATGCTTTTCAATGAAGTGGATTTTCTGGAGCGGTTCGAGCGGGCGGCAAGAGCCGGCTTCCGGGCCGTCGAATACCTGTTCCCCTATGCCTGGAAGAAGGAGGAACTGGCGGAGCGTTTGAAGACTTTCGGCCTGCGGCAGGCTCTCCATAACCTTCCCGCCGGGAACTGGGAGGGCGGCGAAAGGGGGATTGCCTGCCTGCCGGGCCGGGAGGCGGAGTTCCGCGACGGCGTGGCGCAGGCGATCGAATACGCAAAGGCGCTGAATTGTCCGCAGGTCAACTGTCTGGCCGGAAAGACCCCGGACGGCGTCGCGCCGGAGGAAAGCCGCCGTACTCTCGTAGGAAACCTCCGCTTCGCCGCAAAGGCTCTCGAGACGGAGGGGATCCGTCTTCTGATCGAGCCATTGAACGATCAGGACATGCCGGGGTTCTATCTGACGCGAACCCGGGATGCCCTCCGTATCATGGAGGAGGTCGGCCATCCGAATCTGTGGCTGCAGTACGACGTGTACCACATGCAGATCATGGAGGGGAACCTGATGCGGACGATCGAGGGCAACCTGACCCGGATCGCGCACATCCAGATCGCCGACAATCCGGGGCGGCACGAGCCGGGGACGGGAGAGATCTCCTATCCGAATCTCTTCCGATTCCTGGAGAAGAAGGGCTACGAGGGCTGGATCGGCTGCGAGTACAAACCCCTCGGCAAAACAGAAGAGGGGCTCGACTGGATCAAGCCCTATCTCGGATAAGAAGGTGAGCGTCCCCGGAAGTCGGGGTGTGATCAGCTTTTCAAAGCGCTTGGGGCATTTCGGCGGATGACGATCCCCGCGTCCGGCCGCATCGGCGGATGAAAGACCCTGGAGCGCCCCATCACAATGTCTTTCAAACAGGAGGAACCTATGGCGGAACTCGGATTTGTCGGTTTGGGAATCATGGGGAAACCCATGGCGGGACATCTGCTGAAGGCGGGCCATGCCGTTTATGTCTACGACATCATGAAGGAATCGCTGTCCGAGATGAAGAAGCAGGGGGCCGTCGTCTGCGGAACCTCGAAAGAAGTGGCCCAGAAAGCGACGATCATCTTCATCATGGTGCAGGATACCCCCAATGTGGAAGCGGCCCTTTTTGACAAGAACGGGATTGCGGAGGGACTCCGACAAGGATCGATCGTCGTGGACATGAGTTCGATCTCCCCGATCGCCACGAAAGAGTTCGCCAAGCGGCTGGAGGCGATGGGTGTCCAAATGCTGGATGCGCCGGTGTCGGGAGGAGAGGTGGGGGCGAAGAACGCGACGCTCTCGATCATGGTGGGAGGCCGGGACGACGTCTTCGGGAAGATCAAACCCTATTTCGAACTGATGGGGAAGAATATCACGCTCGTCGGCGGCAACGGGGACGGCCAGACCTGCAAGGTGGCCAACCAGATCGTGGTGGCCCTTACGATCGAGGCGGTGAGCGAGGCGCTGGTATTTGCCTCGAAGGCCGGGGCCGATCCGGCCAAGGTGCGCGCGGCGCTCCTGGGCGGATTCGCCCACAGCCGGATTCTCGAACTGCATGGGGAGAAGATGATTCAACGGACCTTCCAGCCGGGATTCCGGATCCGCCTGCATCAAAAGGACCTGAACCTGGCGCTGGAAGCGGCGCGAAAACTGGGAATCTGCCTGCCGAACACGGCGACGGCGCAGGAACTCTTCAATGCGGTGGCGGCGTCCGGCGGGATCGATCTCGATCATTCCGCCATGGTCACGGCGCTGGAGAAGCTGGCCAATCACCCCGTGACGAAGGAATGAAAACCGGGCGGCTTGCCGGGACGTAAGGAGAACGGCGATGAATCTCAAGGAACGTCTGCGCAAGGGCGAATCGGTCCTGGGAACGATGGTAATCGTCTTCGACAACCCGGAGATGGCGAAGATCCTGAAGGTCAGCGGCTTCGATTTTTTCCTGGTCGACGCGGAGCATGGGAATTTCGATTACGGCGCCGTGGCCGGCATGTTCGCCCTGGCACGGGAGGCCGGTATTCCTCCGATGATCCGGATCCCCGAGGTCCGGCGCGAGGTCGTCCTCAAATACATGGAAATGGGCGCCCGGGGGATCCTCCTTCCCAATGCGGAGACGGTGGAGCAGGCCGAGGCCCTGGTCGAATACGCCAAGTACTACCCGCTCGGAAACCGAGGTGTCTCCCTCTTCCGGCCGCATACGGGGTTCGAGAAGATCGACAGCGCCGTTTCGTACATGAAAGAAAGAAACGAAGAGAACCTCCTCATCCTCCAGATCGAATCCCCGAAGGCGGTTGAAAACGTGGAGATGATGCTCGACGTCGAGGGGATCGACGCCGTCTTCGTCGGCCCGAACGACCTGTCCCAGAGCATGGGGATCATGGGGCAGACGTCGCACCCGGATTTCCTGGCTGCCATCGACCGGGTCATCGGTGCAGCGAAGAAACGGAACAAGTTTTCCGGAATCCACATGATGTCAACGGAGGCCCTCCTGCCTTGGATGGAAAAGGGCATGACGCTGAACCTGTGGTCCAACGACGTCCTCCTGATGATGAATGCCGCCAAGGAAGGCCTGAAGAAGCTGAAAAGATAGCGGAGACGCTTCCCGGAGAAATCGGAGGAACATCATGGTTTCATTCGTGCCGCGGGGCATCATCCCCGCGATGGTGACGCCCCTGGACGCGAACGGGCGCGTCGCCGAAAAGCCCCTTCGCAAGCTTGTCAACCACCTGATCGCCGGCGGCGTCCACGGGCTCTTTCCCGTCGGCAGCCAGGGAGAGTTCTTTGCCCTGACCTTCGAACAGAAGCAAGCGGTAATCCGCATTGTTCTCGATGAGACGCGGGGACGTGTCCCGGTCTATGCAGGCACCGGCGCCGTGACGACGCGCGAGGCGGTCGAAACGACGAAGATGGCGCGCGACCTCGGCGTCAACGCCATATCCGTTCTGACCCCCTATTTCGTCGTCCCCAGCCAGAAGGAATTGATCGAACATTACCTGGCGGTGGCGAGGGCCGTCCCGGATCTGCCTCTCCTCCTGTATTCGAATCCGGACCGCACCCAGGTTCCTTTTCCGACGGCCACTGTGAAGGAACTGGCCGCCATCGACAACATCGTCGGAATCAAGGACTCGAGCGGCGACATGTCGCTGAGCGGGGAGTATATCCGCCTTACGCGCGGGATGAACTTCTCCGTGCTCGCCGGTCGCGACACGCTCATCTATGCGACGCTCTGTTACGGGGGAACGGGATCCATCACCGCCACGGCCAACGTCGATCCGCGCGTCCCCGTGGAGATCTACGAGGCCTTTCAGGCCGGCGACCACAAGCGCGCCCTGGAGGCCCAGTACCGTCTTGCCCCCCTGCGCATCGCCTTCGGCCTCGGCACCTTCCCCGTCGTCATCAAGGAGGCGCTGAACATGATCGGCATCGAGGCGGGCCCGGCGATAGCGCCCGTGGGTCCCATGACGTCCGAGAATCTCGACAAGCTGCGCAAGGTCCTCGCCGGGATGGGCCTGCTGAAAGACTGAGGTGAAGTTCATGAAACCAAAAGTGCTGATTGTCCAGCCGATCCATGAGCGCGGCGTCCAGGTCTTCGGCGATCGATTTGACGTGCGCGTCGCAACCGATCCTTCCGTGCAGACGGTGAAGCGGGAGATCGCCGGCGCCGCCGGCGCGGTCGTCCGCATGGCCCCCTTCACCCGGGAGATCATCGAAGCCGCCGATGCCCTCAAGGTCATCGGGAGGCACGGTGTGGGCGTGGACAACATCGATCTTGCGGCGGCGACGGAAAAGGGCATTGTCGTTGTCAACACCCCCCTCGCCAACGCCACCTCCGTGGCGGAGCATACGATCCTCGCCATCGGCGCCCTCGCCAAGCGGGTGCGCGTCATGGACAGCGCCGTCCGCGAAGGACGCTGGGAAGTCCGCAACGAGTACAAGGCCGTCGACCTGGAGGGCAAGGTCCTGGGCCTCGTCGGACTTGGCCGCGTGGGGACTCTCGTGGCGAAAAAAGCGGCCGCGGCCTTCAACATGAAGGTCCTTGCCTTTGATCCCTATATCGCGCCCGAGGCCGCCCGATCGCTGGGCATCGAACTTTGCGCAAACGTCGAGGAGATCTTCCGCCGGGCCGACGTGGTCTCTCTGCATACACCCCTGACGCCGGAAACGAGAGGGCTCGCGAATGCCGCGCGCCTCCGGATGATGAAACCGGCAGCCTTTCTGATCAACTTTTCCCGCGGTGAAGTCGTCGACGAAAACGCCTTGTACGAAGCATTGACGAAAGGCGTAATCGCCGGGGCCGCCCTCGACGTCTTCGACCCGGAACCTCCGAAAAAGGACAATCCGCTCTTCGGCCTGGATTCGGTGATTCTTTCCCCGCACAGCGCCGCCCTGACGCAGGAGTGCGTCATCCGGATGGCGACCGGGGCCGCCGAAGGCGTCGTCGATGTCCTGAGCGGCAAGAGACCTTCCTTTGTCGTGAATCCGGAGGTCTTGAAGAAACTCTCTCTGTCGTAGGGGGGGTGCCAAAGCCCTTTTCCGATTGCAGGTCTTTCGAATCTCTCTTCCAGCGCCGATGCGCGGAGATCCCGATGCCCCGCTATAGCGTCCCCAACGGCCACCGGATCATTCCCCTCGACATCCCGGACGATGTCAAGATCACGGTGGTGAAGAATCGCCCGTTTCCCGTCTTACCGGACTCGGAGCTGGCTATTCGTGAGGCAATCCTTCATCCTGTCGCCTCGCCGCCTCTTTCAAGAAAGGTCCGCCGCGGCCAGAAGGCGGCCGTCATCGTCACCGACATCACGCGGAAGCTTCCCGAAGAGTTGATCCTGCCGGTGCTCCTGGAGGAACTTCAGGCCGGAGGCGTTGAACCCGGCGACATCACGATCGTCGTGGCGACGGGGACGCATCGGCCCAATACGAGAGATGAACTGGCCGGAAAATTCGGCGCGTCCATGGTCGACCGGATGCGCTTCGTCAACCACAATGCCTGGGACGAAAAAGGACTGACGCGCCTGGGGACGACGAAGAACGGGATTCCCGTTGTCGTCAACCGGGAGGTCGCAGCGGCGGACGTGCGCATCTCGACGGGAGTCATCGAGACGCATCTCTTCGCCGGCTACAGCGGCGGCGTGAAGAGCATCGCCGTCGGCGTCGCGGGAGCGGAGACCATCGCCGCCACGCACAACTACGACATGATGAAGCAGACCAGCCTGGGAATGATCGAAAATAACCCCTTCCGGGATTTTCTCACGGAAGCTGCGGCCGCCGTGGGGCTCGATTTCATCGTGAACTGCGTGCAGACGGGCGAGAAGGCCCTGGTGAAGGTCGTGGCTGGCGATCCCGTCCTGGCTTTTCAGGAGGGCGTCCGGACGGCCCGCGCCCTGTACGAGGTGGAAATCGACGCCCCGGGGGAGATCGTCGTTGCCGGCGTGATCTATCCGAAAAACCGCGATCTGTACCAGGCGACCCGTGCAGCCAACACATCCCTGTTCGGTCCCCGGCCCGTAGTGGAAAGAGGCGGCGTGCTGCTCATCCCGGCCGGTTGCGAAGACGGTTTCGGCCACCCGGGCTATGTGGACTGGATGTCCCGGTGCAACAGCGCCGACGAGATCGTCCGCTCGGCCTGCGAGGACGGCTTCGGCCCGGGCGATCAGAAGGCGCTGATCCTGGCACGGATCCTTCAACACGCGCGGATGGTCATGACGGACTGCGGCATTTCCCCCGCGGAGCTCCGGCGGGTGCATCTGGAATCCGCCGCCACGCTGCAGAGCGCCCTGGACGCTGAACTTCGGCGCCGTCCGGATGCCCGCGTCATCCTCATTCCGGATGCGCTTCTTACCCTGCCGATCATCGGGAAAGCGGATCCGCTCAAAGGAGGAGAGAATCCATTGTGAAGAGGCACGAACGCATTGCCGCGGCCCTCACGTCCCTTGGCGGCTTGATGGTGATGATTTATGCCTGGCACACCCTGAAGCTGGGCTCGATCCACGTGCCGGACGCGGGTTTCCTCCCGTTTCTGTGCGGATTGGGTCTGACGATTCTCGGGGTGTTCTGGGGGCTGACACTCCAGGCGGACAAGGGGAGGGGAGCGGGTGAAACCGCGGAGAAGCGGCGGTGGCAGCGGCCGCTCCTGTCCCTGTTCCTCATGGTGCTCTACGGCCTGGCGATCGAGAAGGCCGGCTACCTCACTTCGACGCTCGCCTTCATGATCGCCTGGCAGCAATTCATCGAACACGAGACAGTGTTCAAGACGATGGTGATCTCTCTTCTCGGGACGCTCGCGATGTACGTCCTGTTCAGCTACCTGTTGAAGGTGCCCGTTCCCGCGGAATTCTTCGTCCGCTGAAGGAGCCGATTCCATGGACATATTCCACGGCCTGCTGCAGGGCTTTTCCATCGCCCTCACGGGAACGAACATCCTCTTTGCCTTCCTGGGCGCCCTCCTCGGCACGGCGATCGGCGTCCTCCCGGGGCTCGGCCCGGCGGCGACCATCGCGCTTCTCCTCCCCGTCACGTACGTCATCGGTTCCCCGGTCACGGCGATCATCATGATGGCGGGAATCTTCTACGGCTCGATGTACGGCGGCTCGACCACGTCCATCCTCCTGAATCTTCCCGGGGAGGCGGCCTCCGTCGTCACCTGCATCGACGGGTATCAGATGGCCAGGAAGGGGCGCGCGGGAGCGGCCCTGGGCATTGCCGCGATCGGATCGTTCGTTGCCGGCACGCTGGCCGTCATCGGGCTCACCCTCTTTGCCCCGCCGCTGGCCGAATTCGCTCTGGCGTTCGGTCCCCCCGAGTATTTCGCCCTGACGACGCTGGGGCTTCTCCTGGCCGTGACGCTCTCGGGCGGCTCGATCGTCAAGGGGCTGATCATCCTCTTCGTCGGGTTGCTTCTGGCCATGGTGGGTCTCGACCCGATTTCGGGCAATGTCCGCTTCACCTTCGGAAGCCTCGGCCTCCAGAGCGGGTTTGATTTTGTGACCCTGGCGATGGGGGTCTTCGGCCTCGGCGAAATCCTCTACAATCTCGAATCACCCCTGAAGACGGAAATCGTCACGACGAAAATCGGCAAGGTCTTTCCGACGCTGAAAGACTGGGCCAACTCCAAATGGGCGATCCTCCGGGGGTCGGTGATCGGCTTCTTCGTGGGGATCATTCCCGGCGGCGGCGCCGTCATCTCTTCGCTCGCCTCCTATGCCGTTGAAAGAAAATGCGCCGAGCAGCCAGAGGAATTCGGTTGCGGCGCCATCTGCGGAGTAGCGGGGCCCGAATCGGCGAACAACGCCGCATCGAGTTCCTCCTTCATTCCGCTGCTCACCCTGGGCATCCCCGGCAATGCCTCGATCGCCATGATCTTCGCGGCCCTGATGATCCAGGGGATCACGCCGGGTCCCTTTCTGGTCAAGGAGCACCCCGATGTCTTCTGGGGCGTCATCGCCTCGATGTATCTGGGAAACGTGATGCTCCTGGTCCTCAATCTCCCGCTGGTCGGTCTGTGGGTGCAGATGCTCCGCGTCCCCTACGGCATTCTCGCCCCGGTGATCGTTCTGTTCACAACCGTCGGCGTCTACAGCGTCCAGAACCAGACCTTCGATATCTTCTCCATGCTGTTCTTTGCCGCGCTGGGTTACGGGATGCGGAAACTGAACTTCGATCCGGCCCCCCTGCCCCTTGCCTTCGTCCTGGAACCCATGGTCGAGAATTCGTTGCGGCAGTCTCTGCTGATGTCCGGCGGCACCCCGATGATCTTCCTGAGCCGCCCGATATCGGGGACACTGCTCGCCGTCCTCTTCATCCTGATCGTCGGACAGGCGGCTTTCTATGTCCGAAGGAGGATGCGGAGAAAGTGACGGGAGACGTGCGAACAACGGGGCAAGGGAACGATGATCGCAGCCGTTCCCCTGCATCTGGAAAGAAAAAGTCGACGTCATGAACACCACTAACCCATGAGAAAAGGAGGTACAACATGATGCAGATCCGCAGAGCAATCCTGTTCCTGGCCGTGGCGATGATTTCCGTGTCGCTGGCCGGCGGCCTGTGTTTCGGCGCGGAGAAATATCCGACCAAGCCGATCCAGGTCATCGTGCCCTGGGCCGCCGGGGGTTCAACCGATTTGTTGGCCCGCACGATAGAGAAATTCTGGACGAAGTACAGTCCCCAGCCGATGGTTGTCATCAACAAGCCGGGCGCAGGCGGCGTCATGGGCGAGGAGTTCGTCATCCGTTCCAAACCGGACGGCTACACCCTCTATTTCGGACAGGGATCCGGCCACGACCTCGTCATGCCGCACCTGAAGAAGATGCCTTTTGACCCGCTCAAGGACATCGCGCCGGTGTCCCGCATCTCCATCCATTCGGTCCTCGTCTGCGTCGGCGGGACGTCCCCGATGAACTCGATGAAAGACCTCGTCGCCTATGCGAACGCGGGAAACAAGGTCACCGCCGCCGTCTCCACGGCGGCCGGCGCCGTGGACATCGTCATGAGGGCGATCTCCAAACGGGCGAACATCACCATCACCACCGTGCCCTTCCGGGGCGGCGCCGAAGCGGTGACCGCGCTTGCGGGAGGACACCTTACGATCGGCGGCGGCCATCCCTCCGAAGTCATGCCGCACATTGTGGCCGGACGCTTCAAGGCGATCGGCGTGGCCCTGCCGGAGCGCGATTCCGCACTGCCGAACATCCCGACCCTGAGGGAACAGGGAATCGACGTTTCGACCTGGGGCTCGGTGAAGGGCGTTGCCATGCCGCTCGGCACGCCGCCGGAGATCATCGCGTACATGTCGTCCACTCTGAAGAAGATCACCGAGGATGCGGAATTCAAGAAGGCCATGGTCGCGCTCTATCAGCCGATCGAGTATCTGGACTCGAAGGAGTGGGCCGCCTTCATGAAGAAGGCGTCCAAAGACTACGGAGACCTGATCAAGGAATTGGGAATCAAGCTGTAGCCATTTGACGAGAGGCGCCGGAGGAAGCCGGCGGTATTCGATACAGGAATGCACGTGAAAAAAAGAGCCCGCAGTCCTTTGGCGTCTGCGGGCTCTGCTGTATTTTTTAACGGATTGCGGTGCCCATTCCGTGCAAAAATCCCTGGGAAGAGGCGGCTGTTTCATCTTGACATTGAATTTGGTTCCTGCCTATTTCTCCACAGTCGACAAGGTTCCGTCGGCTGTTCTTTTCGTCCAAAATCAAATCGGGTGGGCAAGCGGGGACATCTCGCTCCAGATGCACAAGAGGGGGTACTATGATCAGGAAAATCTCTATTTTTCTCTTCGCGGGACTTTGGCTGATGGGCGGCCTGGCGCAGGCGGCGGAGCTGACCGGCCGGCAGATCATGGAGAAGCAGAAAGAAAACCATAAAGTGAAGAGCGAAATCGGTTCGGAAATCATGCTTCTCGTGGACAAGGACGGGAGCCAGGAGAAAAGGCAGGTCAGACGGTATGCCAAGGAAGTGGAAAAGGACCTGCACCGCTACCTGGTCGTCTTTCTGAGCCCCGGCGATATCAAGGGAACGGCGCTGCTGACCTGGGAACAGAAGGGACGGGAAAACGATCAATGGCTTTACTTGCCGGCTCAGAAGAAGATGCAGCGCATCGCGAAGGGGAGCAAGAAAAACTACTTCATGGGCACGGACTTCACTTATGAAGACATGGAGCCGGAGGACATCGACAACTTCAACTACACGGTTCTGCGCACCGAGAAGGTCAATCACGACGGCAAGGACTACGAGTGCCACGTCGTACAGGCGGTTCCCGCAAACGAAGACAAGGCGCGGGAGAGCGGGTACTCCAAGAGGATCATGTGGATCGACAAGGTCAATCTGATCACCATCAAAGGCGAATTCTACGACCGCCGCGAACGTCTCCAGAAGACCCAGACCAACCATGAAATGGAAAACATCGAGGGGACGGTCTGGCGTGCCAAGAAGACGCTGATGGATCATCAGGAAAAGAAACACAAGACGCTGACGGGCGTCACGGCGCGCAAAGTGAACGCGCCCATCGATGATTCCGTGTTCACGGAACGCTTCATCCTTTCGGGAAAGCATGTGGAATAGACCGACCGGCGCCGCCGGGAGAGCAGGCACAAGGACGTACGACCCGCTCCACGGAAGTGCAGCAGGTCGCGGGGAGACAGGTTTATGCGGAAATTGATGCTCTGGGGGTTGAAGAATGCCCGGCTGGTGATCTTTCTCGTGCTCGCCATCACGATCTATGCCGGATATCAGGCGATGCACATCAAGGTCGACGCCTCGACCGAGGGGATGATGATCGAGGGCGATCCAGCCAAGGATTATTATCACGAGACCCTGAAGAAATTCGGCACCGATAACATCACGGTCGTCTTCATCCGGGACAAGAGCCTCTTCAGCCCTGCGAAACTCGCCGCCCTGGAAAAACTGGTCTTCGATCTTCAGGATATCCCGGGGGTCGGCAAGACGGAGAGCCTCTTCTCCGTAACCAATTTCAAAGGCGTGGGACCCGGAACGATCGAAACGAATCCGCTTCTCGACCAACCCCCGCGGACGCTCGAAGAGGCGAAGCTGGCCCGCGACGACGCCCTGCGGAATCCGACGCTCGTCAACAACCTGATCGCGAAGGATGGCACGGCCACCGCGGTGAACCTGTTCGTCGACGTGGATCCCAAAGACCGGGATTTCCACGTCAAATTCTCCAGAAAAGTCGACGAGATCGTCGGTCGGCATCAGAAGAACTTCGACAAGGTCTTTCAATTCGGGAATTCCTATGCCCGCCGGTCGATTGCCGAAAACATCATCGGCGACCAGGCGCGGCTGATACCCCTCGCCACGGCGATCTTGATCGTGACGATCATCATCGCCCTGCGCTCCTTGATCGTCGGGTTCATGCCGATCCTCACCGCCGGCGCCAGCACCATCTGGACGCTCGGCTTCATGACCCTGGCGGGCATCCCCCTCAATGTCCTCACCGTGATCGTGCCGTCTCTGCTATTGGTCATCGGATCGACGGAGGACATCCACATGGTCTCCGAGTACCTGGAAGGCGTCGAGGAGACCAAGGGGGACCGGGATGCCTCGATCCGGATGATGGCGGATAAACTGGGCCTGGCCGTCTTTTTCACGGCTTTCACCACCCTGCTCGGCTTCGCTTCCATCATGATCAACGACATCACCATGCTGGTCCAGTTCGGCGCCGTGGCATCCTTTTCGCTGTTCATCAACCCCTTCATCACCTTCACCCTCGGTCCGGCATTGCTCCATTATACTGGCCCGGTGAAAGTGCGGCACCAGGAACACAAGAGCAATTTCGTAGACGCCGTCTTCCAGAAGATCGCGGACGGCACCTTGCTGCTCGTCAACCATGACAAGCGCAAGAAGATCATCATGTGGGTCCTCATTCTGATGACGCTCGGCTTCGCGGCTGCCATCAGCCTCGTGAAGGTCGACAACGATTTTCTCGCCTACTTCAAGCAAAATTCCGAAATCCAGGCGAGAAGCCGCACGCTCCATGGAGAGCTGGCCGGAGCGCAGACGTTTTTCATCCGCATCACGAGCGGCATCCCCGACACGTTTAAGAAGTCGGAGTACCTGTCGCAGGTGGCGGAGGTGGAGCGATATGTCGGGGAGAAGGGCTGGTTCGACAAGACCCAGTCGCTGGCGGACCAGATCGCCCTCATCCACCGGGAGATGAACAACGGCGATCCCGCCTTCTACGTCATTCCGAAGTCGTCCGACCTGATTTCACAGTATCTCCTCCTGCTGCGCCGGGACGAGATCGAGCGCTTCGTGACGGCGGACTACAGCGAGGTCAATATCCTGGTCCGTCACAACGTCAGCTCTTCGGATTCGATCAACAAGATTCTCGATGAACTGAATGCGCATCTCAAAACGTCCCTGAACCCGAATTTCAAATTCGAATTCACCGGCGAATACATCCTCATCAACAAGGCCGCGGAGAGCCTCATCTGGAACTCCGTATCATCTCTGGCCTTCACGCTGTTTGTCGTGTTCCTCTGCATGTATTTTCTCTTCTGGTCCTTCAAGGCGGGACTGATCTCCCTGGTGCCGAACATTTTCCCCATCATCTTCAATTTCGGGATCATGGGACTCTTGAACGTCCCTCTGAACGTGGGAACGGCCATGGTGGCCGATATCGCGATCGGCATCGCCGTCGATGACACCATCCACTTCATGACCCGCTACAACCGGGAGATGCGCCTTCTCCAGAACCGGGAACAGGCCATCGAAGTCTGCATGCGGTCGGAAGTGCGGCCGATCATCTGCAGTTCCCTCGCGCTTTCCCTGGCATTCGCCATGCTGGCGATCTCCAATTTTGTGCCGGTCATCCAGTTCGGACTCCTCTCCGCCGGGGTCATGGTGATCGCGATTGTCTCCGAGATGTTCATCACGCCGATCCTGCTGTCCAACACCCAGTTGATCACCCTGTGGGATATGGTCGGACTGAAGCTGCAGAAATCCGTGATCGAGGGCTCGAAATTCTTCGAAGGCCTCCGACCCTGGCAGGTGAAGAAGGTGGTGCTCCTGGGCCGGATGCTGGAGAGGGATGCCGGCGTCCTGGCCGTAAAGCAGGGAGAGACCGGGAAGAGCATGTACCTGCTCCTGGAAGGCGAGGCCCAGGTCGTGGGACGGGATGAAAAGACGGGGAGGCAGATGGTGTTCGCGAAACTGACTCCCGGCGACATCTTCGGAGAGATCGCCCTGGTCGAACCGGGGCCTCGCTCGGCGGACGTCATCGCGCTTCAGCCGATCCGGTATCTGGAAATCGACTGGGAGGGATTGAAACGCATTCACCGCATCTATCCGCGCATCGGCGGAAAATTGTTCCTGAATCTTTCGCGCGTTCTGGGCAGGCGTCTGATGGAAATGGATAAACTTCTTCTGGGAAAGATGTGAGGGGAATATGAATAGAGGATGGAAACGGCATCTCGTCGCATGGGGAATGGGAATTCTCTTCGTTGCCGGGGCGCTGCCCTGTTTTGCCGAGGCGCAGGTGGACCTGCTCAAAGAATTGGACAAGGAGACGGCACCGCAGCAAAAAGGTCCGGATCTTTTCAAGGATCTCGAAACGGCCGCCGCCGATAAACCGGAAAAGAAGGATGACCTCGCTTCCCAGGCTGCCAAGCATCTGGCGGGCAGCGTCCGCCTACGGGGCATGTACTACTGGCAGGCCGCGCAGGAACGGGACGGCGCAGACCTCAGCCATGCCGCGGGAGAAGCGCTGCTGAAGTTTTCGGACTGGGTTGGTGGAAAGACGTGGCGAGCGGACGTCTCCGGCTGGATCGAACACGGCACTCAGGAGAATACTTATGCCGGCGTCAACGACACCTTTCAGGACAGCGACCGCCGCCGCCGGCATCTGGAAATCAATGAACTGTACCTGACGCTGAACCAGCCGGACTACAATGTGACGCTCGGCAAGAAGATCTTCTCCAACGGACTGTCGACCCTCTATTCACCCGTGGACCGTCTGAAGCCCAAGGACGGAAATGATCCGCTGGATCAGAAGGATCTGGGAATCTGGCAGGCGCGCGTGGACTATTTCGTCAAGGACTCGTTCACCGTCACCGCCGCCGTCCTGCCCGTATTCCAGACGTCCAAGCAGCCGAGCGATAGTTCCCGTTGGATGGGGAGCAAGAGAGCAGGCGATTCACAGGATTTCGACTTCTTCGGGGATACCTCCAGCAACGAGGTTATCGAAGACCGGGCGCAAGTGAACCTCAACAACACGGGGTATTTCGCCCGCGGCAAGGGGACCTATCACGGCTGGGACCTCTTCGCATCCTTCTATCATGGTCCCAACCCGTTCTTCGTATTGCGGGAGGAAAACCAAGGGGGAAGAACCGTCCGCATCAAGGAAACCGTGAAGGTGGCCAACTACGCAGCAGGATTTTCCACGACGTACAAAAAATGGGAATTCCACGGCGAGGCCCTCTACAACTACAGTTATGACGGCAAGGATGACAATTACCTCGCCTATCTGGGAGGCTTCACCTATACGGTCGACGACCTGGCCAAAAAGATGCGTCTCGAACAGATCGATCTCACCCTCGAGTACGGCGGTGAATTCGTCACCAACAATCAGAATGCGCCGGGCTATACCAAGAGTTCGCGCAAGACGCGTCTGGGGAAAAACGATCTCTACGCCCGCGCCAATTTCAAATACAGCGAGGACTTCAGCTTCGAGTACGTCTCGAATTTCGAACTCGAAGAGGACGAGAGCGGCCGCTATCAGAGATTCGGGACGAAATATCGCGTGCGGGACGGCCTCATCTGGAAGGTGGCCTTGGAATTCTTCAACGGTTCCGACAACAGCTACTACGGACGGTGGTACCGCAACGACCGGGTACTGACCGAACTGGAATACAGCTTCTAGCAGGCTGTTCAAAAACGCCCGTCTGCTGCGTTCTCTTCATCCTTCGCCATTCGACCCTGCGACAGGCTCAGGGCAGGCGACGGAGTCTGTCATGGTGAGCTTGTCGAACCATTAGAAGCCTTGCATCCCGGCATTTTTCAACAGCCTGCTAATCTCACTTCCACCCGCGCAGGCGATAGTAATCGCGTTTCAGCCTCATGAAATCCTCGGGCTTCATGACGGAGCCCGTCTCGGGAAGGGGTTCGGTGAAGAAACGCCGGGGAAGCGTATCGTCCGCCTCCGTCACGCCCTCTCTGACGTTATAGGAGCGGACGAGATTCGCCACACCGGCCGCAAAGCTCTGGAGTTCCTCCTTGGACCAATCGAGGCCGACGGTGACCTTGACGATGGTCCTCAACTCGTCCCAAAGGTAGAAATCTCTGAAGAACCTGCAAAAGATGAGGGTGTCGAAGATCGTGGCCCGGTCTTCAAAATCGATCAGCATCGCCGCCTTGCCTTCGATCTCCGCCGGGGGGATCATCCCCGAGAGCTCCGGTTTGTAGAACGTCGTCCGAAGATGACATGCACCCCGGTCGGATGTGGCATAGGCGAGTCCCATGCCCTTCAACTGGCGCGGATCGTAGCCGGCGGGTTCGAGGCCCTTCACGTGAATGGCGCGATCCTCCATGCCGAAGGCCCTGGCCGCTTCCCGGATGCCTCCGGCCAGCGGCGCTCCGAGGCCCTCGCGATGGACCATGGCGCGGATCAGTCCTGCCGCCGCTTCCGCATCGCCGTAAGGGATACGCTCGGCGATCTTCCCCGTTTCGGAAGCCTCCATCGCCAGGGCCACGAGGTTTCCCGCCGAGATGGTGTCGATGCCGAACTTGTCGCACAGGTCGTTGAGGTAGGCGATTTCCGTGATATCGGCGATCATGCACAGGCCCCCGAACGCGTAGATCGTCTCATATTCGGGCCCCTCGACCTCCAGTCCCTGATGCCTTCCGTCTTTTACTTTGGAGAGCTTCCCGCAGGCCATGAAACAGCGGGCGCAGGCACGGGGACGCACGTCCATGCGGCTTGACATGGCGGCCGCGTTGATCCGGTCGGCCTTCTCGAACCGGCCCTGCCGCCAGTACCGCGTCGGGAAAGCGCCGGCATTGTTCAGGAGATCGACCATCATGGGCGTGCCCTTCGTCTTGTAGGCGATCGTCGTGGGATGGTCCTTCTTGGATTCCAGCAGGGACTTCGCAAAACGGTTGAGGCCCTCGGGATCGGCAGACTCCCGCTTCCGGTCGCCGGTGAAGACAATGGCCTTGATCTTCTTGGAACCGAGGACCGCGCCGGCTCCGGCCCTGCCCGAACAGCGCCAGAGGTCATTGTTGACGCCGGCGAAGGGAAGCAGGTTCTCCCCCGCCGGTCCGATCACGAGGACGCCGGCTTTGCTTCCGTACCGGCTGTAGAGGGCCTTCTCGGCGGCATGGCAGTCGATGCCCCGGAGCGCAGTCCCGTCGCGGAAAGAGGCGCCGTCGGGCGATATTTCGAGGACGGAGAGCCGTTCACACCGTCCGGTGATCACGATCGCATCGTAACCCGCCCGGCTGATTTTTTCCGGGACCTTGCCGCCGCTGTAGCTTCCCAGATAGACTCCCGTCAGGGGCGATTTTGTGTAGAGACCGAAGCGCGAAGCGCCGAACAGCCCCGAATCCGTGGCCGGTCCGGTCGCGACGACAAAGGCATTCTCCGGAGACAGGGGATGGACGCCCGTCGGCTGGTGCTTCAAGAGCAGCCAGGCCGACAGCCCTTTCCCGCCGAGGTATTTCTTCAGGATGTCGTCCGGGATTGTTTCCATCCGGCATTCCCCCGATGTTGCGTCGATTCGGAGATAACGGTTATAGAAACCTTTCATGCGAGCTCCTTCAGTCCACTTCCGTATCCGGGAATACCATGGCCGGGGGTCTTGCCTGTCCCGCGCAGAAGCATCTGCAAATGGATTTGGCAAGTTGCATGCCACGAAGCGAAAGAATTTCCCTGCCCCTGCGATGCAGCAGAAGAATCGAACGCCTTTGTGCCATCGGCGACCAATCCTCGTGAGAAAAAACCATTGCATGCTGATTCAATATCGAATATGGGTGAATCACAACGATTCATTATCGAATCGCTTACCGATACCAGAGGAAGGTTACTCCATGCGTACCCTCATCACCTACGAGCAGATGCTCCAGTCCAGCAGCAACGGCATGATCGCCACCGACAGCCAGGGATTCATCGTCTTCCTCAACCGGAAAGCGGAACAGGTGCTGGGCTTTGAGAGCCACAAGGTAAGAGGCGCCTACATCTGCGACGTATTGCCGATGACGGGACCCCAAGTGATGAAATGCATCGGGACGGGCGAGCCGCAGTTGGGACATCATATCATCGGGAAAAACATTTCCCTGGTCTTGAACATTGCCACCATACAGAACAAAGGCCGTACCGAGGGGGCCATCTGCTGTTTCCAGGGGATGGCGGAGTTCGAATCGGCGGCCAGGAAGCTCGAATCCTACCGCCTCCAGAACGTACAGTTGAAGGCCATTTTTCAGTCTTCATCCGACGGCATCTGGATCTGCGATCCGAAAGGGAAGATCATCGATATCAACCCCAGTTCTGAGAAAATGAACGGAATCCGTGCGGAGGATTACGTCGGAAAGAATGTCATGGATCTTGTCCGCGACGGATACATCGATCGTTCCGCCACGGCAGAGGCCATCGCACAGAAGAGGCAGGTCAGCATTTCGCAGTATGTAAAAAATACGGAGCGATACCTGCTGGTTACAGCCACTCCTGTTTTTGACGAATATGGAGAGATTTCACTCGTCGTCCTGAACGAGCGGGACATGACCCAACTGAACCTGCTGAAAGAGCAGTTGGAGGAGAACCGAAGGGTGACGGAAAAATACAAGGACGAACTGGCCGAATTGAGCATGCTGGGAAGACGCGACGAATACGACATCATCACGAAAAACGAGCGCTTCAACCAGACGATCCAGATGGCGCTGAAGGTCGCCCGCATGGATGCGTCGAACATCCTGCTCCTCGGGGAATCGGGAGTGGGCAAGGGATTGCTGGCCCGGTTCATCCACAAGAGCAGCCAGCGCAGCGACAAGCCGCTGATTCAGATCAATTGCGCGGCCCTCCCAGAAAACCTGCTCGAAGCGGAGCTGTTCGGTTATGAAAAGGGGGCCTTCACCGGTGCGAGCGAGCGCGGCAAGGCAGGGTTGATTGAGTTGGCCCATGAAGGGGCCCTCTTTCTCGATGAGATCGCCGAGCTGCCTTTCGGCGTGCAGGCCAAACTACTGAAATACCTCGATGACCATGAGGTTCTGCGTCTGGGAGCGACGAAGGCGAAAACGACAGACTGCATGATCATTGCCGCGACAAACCGGGAACTGGAGAGTCTGGTCAAAGCGAAGAAATTTCGTGAGGATCTCTATTACCGCCTGAGCATATTTACGATCTCCATCCCTCCGCTCCGGGAACGCAGGGAGGATATCATTGAATTGATCCACTACTTTCTACAGAAGTCCAATTCGCGTTACGGTCAGAGGAAACGTTTTTCGCCGGAGGCATTCCGGCTGCTGTTTCAGCACGCCTTCCCGGGCAATGTAAGGGAATTGAAGAATATCATCGAACGGACCGTCGTGATGAGCGACTCGGACATCGTCGACGAGAAGTATCTGCAGACATACGAGGGCGGATCTACTCCAGTTTTTCAGCAAAAGGCTGAAAAGAACCGAAATCTCGGAGAAGAGGTGAATGGCCTGGAACGGGATATCTTCGCGAAAGCCATGACCGCCTGCAAGTCGACGCGCGAAATGGCACGGTACATGGGAATCAGCCAGCCGACGGTAGTGCGCAAGATGAAGAAACTGGGACTCTCCTGGGCGGGTTCTTCTTCCCGCGGCAATTGAAAACGTCCGCAACGGGCCCTTCCGGCGCCTCAGTCCCAGGATGTGAATCAGCGGCCGGTGGCTGCGACCTCGCGCAAATCTTCTCCAACATGTTGTATCTGCACTGGATAACCTGTTGTCCTTCCGCTGACAGCCTTCATGGCCTGTCTTTTGCAAAATCTCAAGGCGCGCGTTTCTTCAGAACCAACAAAGTATCTTGATTGGAGTAATCCATGGCTATCTCAAATGAATCCATCGCCGCCGTCCGGTCCCGGTTTGTTCCGCCTGGACATGCCAGCCTGAACCAGGCCTACGTTGAATCCGCCCGCGGCGCCCTGATCCGCGATGTGGAGGGCAGGGAATACATCGATTTCTCGGGCGGCATCGGTGTCATGAATGTGGGGCATTCGCATCCCAAAGTCGTTGCGGCCATAAAAGCTCAGGCGGAGAAATTCACGCACACGTGCTTCATGGTGCTTCCTTATGAGCCGGCCGTACTTCTTGCGGAGAAGCTTTGCGCCGCAGCGCCCGTGCCTTCGCCTTCCATGACGCTCTTCATCAACTCCGGAGCGGAAGCAGTCGAGAACGCCGTGAAGATCGCCCGTTACGCAACCAAACGCCCCGCGGTGGTCGCCTTCGACAACGCCTACCACGGGCGGACGCTCCTGACCATGACCCTAACGAGCAAGGTGAAGCCGTACAAATTCGGATTCGGCCCCTTCGCGCCGGAAGTCTATCGCATCCCCTTTGCCTACTGCTATCGCTGTCCCCTGGGACTCTCCTATCCTGCCTGCGACATCGCCTGCGCCGATTGTCTGAAGCAGTCTTTCGTCACCGGGTCCGCTGCGGAAACGACGGCGGCCGTCATCGCCGAGCCGATTCAGGGCGAAGGCGGGTTCATCACCCCTCCGCCGGAGTACTTTTCGAGGATCGCCAAGATCTGCCGCGACAACGGCGTCCTGTTCATCGCCGACGAGATCCAGACGGGCATGGGGCGGACGGGCAGGATGTTCGCGATCGAGCACTGGGGTGTGCAGCCGGACCTCATCACCGTGGCGAAGAGCCTTGCCGCGGGACTGCCCCTGAGCGCCGTCGTGGGGAAAAAAGACATCATGGAAACGGTTCATGCCTCCGGGTTGGGGGGTACTTACGGCGCCAATCCCGTCGCCTGCAGCGCAGGCCTGGCCGTTATGGATATCTTTTCGGAAGAAAAACTGCTGCAACGCGCCGAGGCGCTGGGACGGAAATTGCTCGATCGTTTCCTGTCGCTGCAAAAGGAATTCGGGATCATCGGCGACGTGCGGGGCAGGGGGCCCATGCTGGCGCTGGAATTGGTCAAGGACCGGGAGCGCAAGGAACCCGCCGCCGACGAAGCCAAGGCCCTCGTCCGCTATTGCTTCGAACACGGCCTCGTGATCCTGTCCTGCGGCAATTCCGGCAACGTCATCCGGACGCTCATGCCGCTGGTCATCACCGACGAACAGCTGGACCGGGGGATTTCCATTCTTGCCGACGGTTTGAAGGCCGTCGGGACAAGGGCGTGAGCCCGCGAACGGTTGAAGGTCGCCGATCCTTTCCACGTTCAATCGGATCGGGCGAGGGGAAATAGATCTTTACAAGAAACCCGCTGGAAAAGGAGAAAAAGCATGGTGAGGAAAAGGATGAAGTCGTGTTGCGCGGTATGGATCGTAGCGGTCTTTGTCGTCGTCTGTACAGGTGCCGGTCAGGTGATGGCAGCGGATCCGGTGACGAAATGGCGATGCCAGGCCGGCATCGCCCTCTCCAGTCCCACGTTTAACGAGAGTGTGGTCCGTGTTGCCAACCAGATCAAGGCAGAGACCAATGGCCGGCTGATCATCGAACCGTTCCCGGCGGGTGCCCTCATTCCGAATGAAGAGATCTTTCCCGCCGTGAAGCGCGGAATGCTGGAAATGGGTTTTGCCGTTCCCGCTTACTGGAAATCGGACATCCCCGTCGCGACCGTCTGCGCGCTTCCTTACGCCTTCAAGGATTACTGGGAGGTGATGTATTTCTACAAGAAACTCGGTTTCGAAAAGATGCTTTCCGATGAAGTCGCCAAGCACAACGTTCTGTACTGGACGGATCATGCCCTTCCCGTCGAGATCGTCACCAAGATGCCCATCAGGACGCTGGCCGATCTGAAGGGAAAGAAGATCCGCACCTACGGGCAGTTCGCAAAATTCTTCAATGAGATCGGCGCGCAGCCTGTGAGCGCTTCCGGTCCCGAGATCTATACCGGTCTGGCGACGGGCGTCTTCGACGGCGCGCACTGGGCCGGCGCCGTTGGCGCGAACAGCCTGGCCCTCTACGAAGTCTGTAAGAATCACATGAAACCCAGCATCAGCCTCGGGACGGAAGAAGGGTTCTTCATCAACAAGAAGGCCTTCGACAAACTCCCTAAGGACGTCCAGAAGACTGTAAAAGACATCCTCGACAATCAGTTCTGGATCCGGACGATCGAATACGCCTACCACGAGGAGGAAGTCCTTGGAAAGGCCGTGGAGAAGCAGGGCGTGAAAGTCATTACGCTGCCGGCGGAAGACCAGAAAAAGATGGCCCAGGCCGCGGTTAAGATCTGGGACGAGATCGGCAAAGGCGGGCCGAACAATGCCAAGGCCATCGAAATGCTGAAGAAATACCTCAAAGAGGTTGGCAGATTATAGTCTCATCGTTTCATGCGATGCGCCCTCTGTTCAGGGGACGCATCGTTGGATCTTTCCGGATCGCGCTCCGGTCCATTTCCACGGCCGGGCGTGTTCCGGGACGCTGCGCGGGAGGGGGCGGCAGGCCCTGCGGGCCTGCCGCGAAATCTTCGGCTGTACAAGAAGCATTGATCATGAGGAATGTCGATGTCCGTCATCAGAAAGTTTTTCCGTGTTGTGGACATGGTAAGTGAGTGGTTGGGAAAGATCTGCTATCCGCTGATTCTCCTGATCAGTGCTGTGGTCCTGCTCGAAATCGCCATGCGGATGCTGTTCAAGGCCACTTTGTGGACCTTTGAAACCACGCAGTTTCTTTTTGCCATCTGCTCGCTCCTGCCGGCGGGACTGCTGCAAAAGGAAAAATCGCACATCACCGTCGATATCATCTACGTTCGCTGCTCCGAGAAAACGAAGGTCATCCTCGATATCATTACCTTTCCATTCTTTCTTCTCTTCGTGGGCGGCATGCTTTATTTCGGATCCTCCTTCGCCTATGAGTCCGTTCTCAGCCTGGAGTCGAC
Organism: uncultured Syntrophaceae bacterium; assembly: GCA_964506465.1. GTDB lineage: Bacteria > Desulfobacterota > Syntrophia > Syntrophales > UBA6109 > UBA6109. The sequence goes on along the minus strand of CAZDLM010000005.1, from coordinate 25,712 downwards.
GGGTTCGGCGTGGGATCCTCCCGTATATCCCATCAAGCTGATGCTGCCGATCAGCGCGCTTCTCCTTTTTCTTCAGGGGATCGCGAACTTCGTGCGCAATATTGAAAACGTCTTCTTCAACAAGAACGGAGAGACAAACGGGACGTCCCCTGCATGATCCCGGGTCATGCGATGATATTCGCAGGGTAATGTAACGCGGTACAGACCGGCAAGACAGTCCGCCGCCGGTCTGCCCGCCGGGAACGGAGAAGAATTCATGAGTCTTGAAATGTGGACTGCGGCGCTCTTTGTCTGCCTCTTCGGCCTGATGTTTCTCGGCCTGCCGGTAAGCTTTTCCCTAGGCGCCACGGGCATGGTCTTTACTCTTATCTTCTGGGGGCCGCAGGGCCTGTACATGGTGGCGGCTCAGGCCTGGGGCGCGAGTAATCAATTCGTTCTCGTCTCCATTCCCCTGTTCATCCTCATGGCGATGATTTTGGAAAAGGCGGGCATCGCCGACAAGATGTTTGACATGATGTACGTGTGGTTCGGACCGATCCGCGGGGGGCTCGCCGTCGGCACGCTGGTCATCTGTACCCTGTTTGCGGCGATGTGCGGCATCAGTGGGACAGCGACGATCACGATGGCCACGATCGCCCTTCCCGCCATGCTCAAGCGGGGCTACCAGAAACAGCTTGCCATCGGCTGCATCAATTCGGGCGGCGGCTGGGGCATCCTCATGCCTCCCAGTGTCGATATGATCATCTATGCCCTGGTGGCCGGGGAATCGGTGGGAAGGATGTTTGCAGGAGGTGTTCTGCCGACGATCGTCTTGCTGATTATGGACAGCGCCTACATTCTCATCCGCGCATATTTCCAGAAGGATCTCGCACCGGCGCTGCCGAAGGAAGAAAGGGGAAGCTGGGCAAAGAAGTTCAAGACACTCGGGGCGGTCATCCTACCCTTTGTCATCATTTTTTCCGTTCTTGGTTCCATCCTCTTCGGCATCGCCTCGCCGACGGAGGCAGCGGCGATCGGCGTCGCCGCAAGCCTGCTTGCGGCGCGGAAACAACTGACCTGGCCGAAGCTGTTAGAGGCCGCCGGCAGGGCCTGTAAGATCTCGGCCATGATCATGTGGATCATCTTCGGTGCCTATTGCCTCAGCACGGCCTTCCAGGGAATGGGCGTCATCAAGATCATCCAGGATCTCATGATGATGATTCCGGCAGGCAAGTGGGGAGTTTTCGCCTTCTTCATGTTGATTCTCTTTTTCCTTGGCATGGTTATGAGTTCCTCGGGGATCATGCTAATCACCGTTCCGATCATGCTGCCCGTCGTCAAGGCGCTCGGCTTCGATCCCCTGTGGTTTGGCGTCATCTTCATCGTGATGATGGAGCTCGGGTACATGACGCCGCCCTTCGGGTACAACCTGTTTTACATCAGGGCGGTTACGGATCCTAAGCAAATCAGCATGGCCGACATCTATACGTCCGTCATCTGGTTCGTCTGCGTGGAATTCGCCGCGCTGGTTGTTCTGTGCATGTACCCAGAGATCATCCTCTGGCTGCCGAACCTTTTGTTCCCACAGTAAGGCACGGAGCGAGAGGCTGTGGCACCGAAACAAGGTTTGCTGCAAAGGACTTTTTCAAATCTCAATCATAGGAGGCAGGAATGAGAATCACAGTAATGGGTGCGGCAGGAGTGCAGGCGCAGGGCGTCATCCGCGATCTTTGCTCATCGCCGGAGGTGAAGGAAGTGGTCCTGGCCGATCTCGAAAAGCTGAAGGACGTCCTTGCCTTCAGGGCCAAGGAGTGGGGAGAGGTCAAGGCAAAGGTGCAGTTCACCGACGCGACGAATCCCGAGAGCCTGCGGGCGGCCGTTCGCGGCAGCAAGGTAACGGCGAACTGCATCGGTCATGACTTCAACCTCCGCGTCATGGACGCCTGCGTTGCGGAAGGTTCCCATTATCTCGATATGGGAGGCCTGTTCCATGTCGCCAGAGAGCAGATGCTCCGGGACGCCGAATGGAAGGCCAAGGGGCTCACGGCGATCCTGGGCATGGGCAGTGCCCCGGGCATCGTGAGCGTCATGGCCGGTTACTGCGCCGCGCGACTGGACACGATCGAATACATCTATCTGCGGGACGGCATCGCCAACTACGCGAAATCCGATTTCCCCATCACCATTCCCTATGCGGCCCAGACGCTCCTGCAGGAGTTTACGGACCCGGCCTACATCTTCGAAAACGGCGACTGGAAAGAAGTCCAGCCCTTTACGCTGGGCGAATCAATCGATTTCCCCCAGCCCGTCGGCACGATGATGGTCTACCCTACTATTCATTCGGAAGTGGCCACTGTTCCAGTCGCCTTCAAGTCGAAAGGGATTCAACACATGTCCTTCAAGCTGGGCCTTCCTGCGGATTTTGAACAGAAGATGCGCTTCCTGTCGGGAATCGGCTTCGGATCGACGAAGCCGCTGAAGGTAAAGGGTGCCGAGATTTCGCCGCGCGATTATTTTGTGGCCCTCGCGGAGACCTTCCCCAAGCCCACGGGAAAGCCGGCCGACTACAAGTGCCTGCGCGTCGATGCCAAGGGAGTGAAGAACGGTGAGGAAGTGGAGATCCGGACGGAGATGATGTGCTCTCCCTACGAACCCTGGAATATGAAGACGGGTCCCTTCACGGTCGGCGGTCCCGTCGGGATCACGGCAAGGATGCTGGGTGCCGGTATCATCACAGAGAGAGGCTGCATCGGACCCGAAATCGGCGTGCCGCCCGAGAAATTCTTCGAATACTGCGCGAGACGCGGCTTGCATACCAAGGTGACGATCACGCGGCCCATCGCATGAGCATGCCAGGGATGTGCGGGGGCGCGGTTCGCCGATAATTTTGTTCTATGGCCCGCCGGAGTTTCTTTCCGGCGGGCCAAATGGTATTAAAAAGAAAAAGTCGCTTTTTGGGACGGGCGTTCAACAAGGAGAGGACCGATGGGTGGGGTACGCAGGTTGAAGTACTGTGTGGGGAACGAGTGGAAGGAATCGGCGACGAAGAAGTACATGCCGGTAACGGATTCGAGTACGGGAGAGGTAATGGCGGAGGCGCCGTGCTGCACGGTGGCGGAAGTGGAGAGCGCGGTGCAGGCGGCGAAGGCGGCGTTTCCGGGCTGGTCGTCGATGCCGATCCAGCAGCGGGTGGAGGTGATGTTCCAGTTCCGGGCGCTTCTGCAGAAGCACCTGGAGGAGTTGACGCTGTCGGTGTCGAAGGAGCTGGGGAAGAACATCGAAGAGGCGCGCGGGGACATCATCAAGGCGATGGAGGTGGTGGAGCTGGCGTGCGGGGCGCCGATCCTGATGCGGGGAGACGCGCTGATGAACGTGTCGACGGGGCACGACACGGTGATGTACCGGGAGCCGATCGGGGTGTTCGCGGGGATCGTGCCGTTCAACTTTCCGGCGATGATCCCGTTCGGGTGGATGATTCCCCTGTGCATCACCTGCGGGAATACGTTTGTGCTGAAGGCGGCGAGCCTGACGCCGCAGACGGCGATGCGGTGCCTGGAACTGTTGATCCAGGCGGGTCTTCCCCGGGGGGTGGTGAACCTGGTGACGTGCAGCCGGAACGAGGCGGAACTGCTGCTGAAACATCCGGACATCCGGGGCATTTCGTACGTGGGATCGACGTCGGTGGGCCTGCATATCTATTCGACGGCGGCGGCGCACGGGAAGAGGGTTCAGGCGCTGTGCGAGGCGAAGAACCACGGGCTGGTGTTGAAGGATGCGGCGCTGGAGCGTGCGGCGCTGGGGATCATCAATTCGACGTTCGGGTGCGCGGGGATGCGATGCATGGCGCTGCCGGCGCTGTGCGTGGAGGAGGCCTGTGCCGACGAGTTCATCTCCCACCTGGTGAAGTTTGCGAAGGCGCGGAAGGTGGGATGCGCCTATGACCCGGCGACGGAACTGGGGCCGGTGGTGTCGGCGGAGCACAAGCAGGCGGTGATCGACTGCATTACGAAGGGAGTCGAGGAGGGGGCGGAGCTGATCCTGGACGGGCGGGGCATCGTGGTGCCGGGCTTCGAGAAGGGTCACTTCGTGGGTCCGACGATCTTCGACCATGTGAAGGAAGGGATGAGCGTGGGGGACTGCGAGATCTTCGGGCCGGTGACGAGCATCAAGCGGGTGCAGGACTTCGAGGAGGGGCTAGCGATCATGAACGCGAGCCGCTTTGCGAACGGGTCGTGCATCTTCACGCAGAACGGCTGGTATGCGCGGGAGTTCGTGCGCCGGACGCACGGCGGGATGGTGGGGGTGAACGTGGGGATCCCGGTGCCGGTTTCGTATTTCCCCTTTGCCGGCCACAAGGATTCCTTCTTCGGCGATTTGCACGTGATGGGGCGGGACGGCGTCGCCTTCTACACCGAATCCAAGTGCGTGACGAGCCGGTGGTTTGGGGAAGAGGAGAAGAAGGAGAAGAAGATCAGCACCTGGGAGGGAACGATCACCAGAAAGTGACGGAAGAACCGCTTTCAAGCCCTTCCGGTTCCGTCTCTGGAACACGGGAAGACGCCCGATCGAAGGGCGGCCCCTTGCGGCCGCCCTTTTCTTCTTCACGAACCGTACCCATTCCGTTCCAGATCTGCAGGCATGGGAATACCGGTACGACCGCCGGGATACAGGCTGACGCGTGATGCGGACCAGGCGCCGAAGTCGAGGCTTCGTTCCACAGTCCACCTCTTCAGGCATCCGTAGATGAAACCGGCGTGGAATACGTCCCCGCAACCCGTCGTGTCCACCGCCTGAACGGGATAAGCGGGTCTCTCGATGAAGCGTCCCGAGGTCAGGGCCACGTATCCCCGTGCGCCGAGCGTCACGCCCACGACGCGTGGTCCCATGGCGGCCAGCCTGCGGCAGGCCTCCTGCGGCCCGTCCCCGCCGGTCAGTTCCTGCGCAAACGTCTCCGCGGTAATGAAGTAATCGGCGAGTCCAGCCAGTTCGAGCATGCCCTCGTGAAGCGTCCCCGCGTCGACCGATACGGGGACGCCTGCCTTTCTCGCCTCCCGGGCCGCGGCGATCGCCGTCTCGATGAAGAGGCCATCCGTATGGAAGATCCGGGCGGAGAGCAGACGGGCGAGATCGACTTCTCCGATCCGCGGCGGCGCTCCCGTGGGGCGCTGCCAGAAGATCGTGCGCCTCGCCTTTTCCGGTTCGGCGGCGATGAAGGCGAATTGAGACATGCAGCCTTCCCGGACGACCAATCCGCCCGTGTCGACGCCTTCGGAATCCAGGGATTCCCTGATCCTGCATCCGAAACCGTCATCCCCGATCACGCCGGAGAAGAAGCAGGAACATCCCCAGCGCGCCAGGGCGACGAGCGCCGTCGCGACGGGTCCCCCGCCCTGGATCGTAAGCCCCAGGACCTCATGTTTCATGTCGGGCTCGGGATCGTGGTCGAGGAGGCCGATGTGATCCAGCGCGCACTTGCCCAGCCCGAAGACGTCGATTCCGCCTGAAGTCATGAAATCCCTCCTCCCGGGAGGATGGCGAAAGCGTACAGGCGGCTTCGGGACGTGTCAAGAATCTGTTTGCATGACAGCGGGCCGCTGCTGTCTTGCGCGCCGGAGATGAAGTTTCCCGTTGAGTTCTCAGCGTCCTGCCGTTATGATGGCGCCCATGGAACTCAAGGGCATGCATCGGAAATATCTTCGCGGGCTGGCGCACGACCTGAAGCCGCTCGTGCTGGTGGGGAAGAGCGGCGTCACGCCGGGGCTCCTGGCGTCCGTTCATCAGGCCCTGGACGACCATGAACTCATCAAGGTCCGTTTCGTCGACCACAAGGAAGACAAGGACGAACTCGCCTTGCACATCGCGGGCGAAGCGAAATGCAGTCTTGCCGGACTGATCGGGAACGTCGCCATTTTCTATCGTCAGCAAACGGACCCGGGCAGAAGGAAGATTGTCCTGCCGAAGGCAGGGAAAGAGGCAGAGGAGGGAAAAACATGATCCACGTCGTTGCCACACTCGAACTTCAACCGGGGAAGCGGAAGGAATTTCTCGACGTATTCCATGCCTTTGCGGCCGGGGTGCGCAAAGAGAACGGCTGCATCGAATACGGCGTCGCGGCGGACGTGCCTAGCGGGATTCCGGTCCAGCCGCCGCTGCGCGAGAATGCCGTCGTGATTATCGAGAAATGGGCAGACCTCGACGCCCTCAAGGCGCATCTGGCCGCTCCGGGGATGAAGGCCTACCGCGAGCAGACAAAGGGTCTTGTTGCCGGCCGGGACCTCCGCATTCTTCAGCCGGTCTGAGGTGTGGAGGGTGATCCTTTCCGGTGGGTGCAGCCTTGCTGCACCATGGGCCGCGCGACGATCTTCTTCAGGATCTTCATCCCCATTTCTTCCATCGTGACGATCTCGAAGCCGGCGTTTGCGATGTTCTCCACGGTCCGCCGGTTGATGTTGGGGCCGATCGCCGAACGGACGAGCGGATTGAGCAGGTCCATCAGTTTTCCGAGAAGAGGATTTTCGCTCCGGACGTGCTCGAGGAAGAAGGCCTTGCCGTCGGGCTTGAGCACGCGCCGGATTTCCTTCAAGCCGGCAACCGGATCGGGAACGGAACAGAAGACGAAGGTGGAGACGACGGCGTCAAAAGCCGTATCCGGAAAGGTCATCCGTTCGGCGTCCATGGCGATCAGCCCGCAGGAGATCCCGAGAGCCTCGGCCCGGCGCTTCGCTCTGGCGAGCATCCGGGGACTGATGTCGATGCCCGTCAGATCGACGTCCCGCGGATAATAGGGGAGGTTCTTGCCGGTGCCGATTCCGACTTCCAGGACCCGGCCGTGAACTCTGGAGAGGAGTTCCCGCCGCCAGGTTCGCGCCGAGATCATCTCCATGGGGGACTCCATCGCATCGTACATCCAGGCGATCCGGTCGAAGCGTCTCCGTGTCCTGTCCGTCTCCGTCTTCATGTCAGCCGTCCTCGAACATCAATATAACGGCTTTGCGGCGGATCAGCAAGGTAAGGTAGAATCCGGATATGGAATTTCGCTACGGGCTTGATGATCGTCCCCCCTGGTGGCAGCGCTGGCTCTACGGCCTGCAGTGGTTCGCGGTCACGGTGCCTATCATCGTCATCATCGGCCGCGTTACAAGCGGGCTGCACTTCACTTCGCCCGGCGATCAGGTCCTGTACCTCCAGAAGATGTCCTTCGTCATGGCTGTGGCGCTCCTCCTGCAGGTCCTGGCAGGCCACCGGCTCCCCTTGATCACGGGCCCTTCGACGGTTCTGCTCATCGGCGCCATCGCCGGCCGCGGATATGCCCCGCAAACGGTCTACACGGCGATCCTCTGCGGAGGCCTGCTGCTGACCCTGCTGAGCATCACCGGTCTTTTCGGCCATCTCCGGAGGCTCTTCACGGCGCGCGTCGTCGCCGTCGTGCTCCTGCTGATCGCCTTCACCCTCACGCCGACGATCCTGCAGCTCATGACCGGCCCTCCCGGCGCCGCGAATCTCGCCTTCGGACTTGCGCTTGTCCTTGCCATGTTCGCCATGCACCGGCTGCTCAAGGGCGTCTGGAAGGCGACGCTCATCGTCTGGGCGATGGCGGGAGGCGCCGTGATCGCGCATCACTTCTTTCCCGCCGCAGAGATCCCCGCTCCTTCCGCCGCGCTTTTCGCCGGCTTCTTCCGGGGTATTTCCGTGGAGCTGGTTTTCGATGCCGGCATCCTTGCATCGTTTCTGTTCTGTTATGCGGCGCTCGCGGTCAACGACCTGGGCTCCATGCAATCCATGAACGAACTGCTCAAGCCCGACGGGATGGACCGGAGGATCCGCAACGGCGTGATGCTGACGGGCCTGACGAATGCCGCCTCGGGGATCCTGGGCGTGATCGGGCCGGTCAATTACTCGCTCAGTCTCGGGGTGATCGCCTCGACGGGCTGCGCATCGCGGTTCACGCTGCCGCCGACGGCGGCGATGCTCCTGGTTCTGTCCTTTTCCCCCGCCCTGATCGCCTTCATCGGCGATGTCCCATCCGTCGTCATCGGCGCCGTTCTGCTGTATATCGTCTGCACGCAGATCGCCGCGGGGCTCGTCGTTGCATTCGAGGCGCGGCGGGAGATCCGCATGGAGGACGGGCTCGTCATCGGCCTGCCGATCCTGCTGGGGACGCTCATCGCCTTTCTGCCGCAGGACGTGCTGTCCGCCTTCCCCGCCGGGCTGCGTCCGGTGCTCGGCAACGGCTTTGCCATGGGCGTGACCGCCGCGCTTCTCATGGAACACCTGTTTTTTGCCGATAAGGAGAGGAGATCGTCCTGAACCGGGGCGAGTTCCGGACAAGAGGAGGAAGCCATTTATGAGAATCGCCGTACTCAACGGCAGCCCGAAGGGGCCCGCCAGTGCGACCATGCAGTACGTACAGTATCTCCAGAAGGTATTTCCCGCTCATGTTTTCCGAATCCACCACGTTGCCCAGCAGATCCGGAAGCTCGAGAAGAACGAGCCGGCCTTCGAGGAGATCCTCGATGACATCCGCGCCTCGGACGCTGTCCTCTGGGCCTTTCCGCTGTATTACTGCCTCGTGTCTTCCCAGTACAAGCGTTTTATCGAGCTCATCGGGGAGCGGGGCGCCGCCGATGCCTTCCGCGGCCGCTACGCCGCCGCCCTGTCGACCTCCATTCATTTCTTCGACCATACGGCGCACGCCTATATCCGCGCCGTCTCCGACGATCTCGAGATGCGGTACGTATCGTTTTTCTCCGCGTCGATGTACGACCTGCTGCACCGTCGGGAACGGGGAAGGTTCCGCCTCTTCGCCGAAGACTTTCTGGACGCGGTCGAGCGGAGGGCGCCGACGGCGCGAATCTATCCGCCGGTCGCCCCCGCCGCCTTCCGTTACGAACCGGGAGCGGCGAAGGGCAAGACGGACGCCGGAGGCAGGAAAGTCCTCATCCTGACGGACGGCGGTGATTCGGCATCGAATCTCGACGGAATGGTCGGGCGATTCCGGCGTTCCTTCGTCAGCCCGGTCGAGGTTGTGAACATCCGCGGGCTCGATATCCGGGGCGGCTGCCTGGGGTGCATCCGCTGCGGGTACGACCACACCTGCGTCTACAAGGGACAGGATGGCTACATCGACTTCTACGACAACTGCGTGAAGAAAGCCGACATCCTCGTCATCGCCGGCGAGATCCGCGACCGGTACCTCTCCGCCGCATGGAAGCAATTCTTCGACCGGTCCTTCTTCAACAACCACACGCCGACATGGAAGGGCAAGCAGGTGTGCTTTCTGGTCTCCGGCCCGCTGGCCGCCAGTCCTCATCTGCGGGAAATCTTTCAGGGCACGGCGGAATCCCAGGGGGCGAATCTGACGGATATCGTTTCGGACGAGGTCGCCGATTCTGCGAAGCTCGACGCGCTTCTCGACGGACTGGCGGAACGGGCCGTCCGCTGCGCCGAGCGGGGCTACATCCAGCCTGGCCTGTTTCCAGGCATTGCGGGGGCGAAGCTGTTCCGCGACGAAATGTGGGGCCGCCTGCGATTCCCCTTTGTCGCCGATCATCGCTACTACCGCAGCCACGGCTGGTACGATTTTCCGCAGAAAGACCTGGGTTCGCAGTTGCGGAACCTGCTCCTGATGACCCTGTGTCTGATCCCCAAGATCCGGCGGGACATCTACGAACGGCGCATGAAAGAGGAAATGATCAAGCCCTTCCGGAGGCTGCTCAAGGCGGGCTGACCGCCCCGATCTTCAGGGTTGTGGTGAGATTTGTCTTGAGGTCGACGACGCGTACGGCGGAGTTGTTCCGGTCGGCGATATAGAGTTTGCCCGCAACGGCCGAGAGGCCTGAGGGCTCGTCGAAGAGCGGGTCGGCGCCGTCGCGGAAGCCCACCCCCGGCCCTCCGCAGAGCGTCGTCACGGTTCCTTCCGCAAGCACCAGGCGGCGGATCCGGGAGTTGTAGGTGTCGGCGATGAAGAGGCCCCCGTCCAGTTCGGCGATTCCCAGGGGATGCTGGAAACGCGCGGCGGAACCCTCTCCGTCGGCGTCTCCGAAGTCGAAGAGGTCTCCGCCCGCCAGCGTCGACACGGTCCCGCCGGGATCGGGGTCGACGCCGCGTATCGAACTGCTCTCGCTGTCGGCGACATAGATTTTCTTCCCGTCCGCGGCGATGCCCGAAGGCTGGGCGAACAGGGCCTCCCGAAGGGGCCCGTCCCTGCGTCCCTCCTCGACCGCTCCGGCATGCGGAGAGACGTAGGATTTGGCGAGATCCATCTTCCAGATCTGATGCGCGCCGGCCATGGCGATAAAGAGGAACCCGTCCCGGGCCGCCAGGTCCCACGGAGAATTCAGGGGCGTCCGGCCGCCCGGTCCTGAAATGTTGAACATCCTCGCCTGCCGTCCCGTGCCCGCCGCCGTCGTGACGGTCTTCCCTTCCAGGTCCACCCTGCGGATCGCATGGTTGTCCGTGTCGGCCACGTACAGAAACCTTCCGTCGAGGGCCATTCCCTGCGGATTGCGGAAACGGGCCTCGGCGAAAAGGCCGTCCTCCAAGCCGGCATCCCCGCCGCCGATGATTTCACCTGCGGTCTTGCCGGAAAGGTCATGGACGACGATGCGGTGATGTCCGGAGTCGGCGATGAAGAGTCTCGGCGACTGCGGGTCGGCGAGGACCTTTCCCGGGTAGAGCAGAAACGAATCGGACGGGGGTTCTCTGCGGAGCGGGAGAGGGCGCCGGTCGACAAGTCCCTGTGGGTCCAGCGCCGCCAGGATCTCGCCGATCAGACGGTCGAACGTCTCGAAGATCGCCTCGCCGGACAGGGCGCCCACCACCTTGCCCAGGGGGTCGATCAGCACGAGAGTCGGCCAGGCCGGGATCCCGTAGAGATTCCAGACTGCAAGATCCCTGTCGTTGACCACGGGGTGCCCGATGCCTTGACGGAGGACGGTTTGGCGAACGGTCGCGGTCTCGCGCTCGGCGGCGTATTTGGGCGAATGCACGCCGATGACGGCGAGTTCCGAGGCGTACTTGTCCTCCAGGCGCTTCAGGTCGGAGAGGACGTGCATGCAGTTGATGCAGCAGGAGGCCCAGAAATCCAGGACCACGATTTTGCCGCGCAGGCCGGCGAGCGAAAGGGGCCGCTCGACATTCAGCCACTCCAGCTCTGCAGGGAATTCCGGCGCGTCAGGGCGCGGTGCCGCTTCCGTCATGATCCCCCCGTGTAGGGCTTATGGAAGACCTCCCGGAGCATCTGCTCGACGGCCTTGCCGTCGGCGATGTTGTAGAATCCCGCGCGGCGGATCGTCGAGACGCCTTTCCGGACCGTGGCCTCCGGCGAGGCGAAGGCAACGTGGTCCGTCTTCTTCGGGCCGATCATCCATTCGATCTCGCCGATGTCTTCCTGCCGGTAGCTTTGGACGACCTTGTTCCCATTCATAGAAATGATCAGGCAGCGGCGCTCTGTCAGCGCATACAGGGTTCCGAGGGCCCTTTTGTAGGCGATCCGGGGGGTGTAGCACAGGCCCAGACCGACCATCAGGACCAGGAAGGCGACCGACTCGATGATCCGGATCCTCATCGATTGCGAGAAGTCCGGAATGCCGTAGTCCGCCGCGGCAAGCATCCACCAGAGGGCGAAGATCGCGATCACCGCGCCGATGAAAACGATGCGGGCGTTATGAAAGGCCGCGGCCTTCGGGTCCGGCCGACCGTGCCAGAGCAGACGTTCGCCTTCCTCGAGCTCGGCCCGTATGATCTTCTCGCTTTCCTCACTCGTCAAGGTCTTCAAGGGGCGCTCCTCATGGGGTGCCGAGAATCCTTTTCAGCGATGCGTCGAGGGAACGGCACTGGATGCAGACGATCTTGCCCTTCCCGTCGATCAGCACCAGCGAAGGAACGCCGCGGATACCGTAGGACTCCGCCACGTCGCCCGATTCGTCGATCAGGACGCGGTAGGGGAGCTTGTACTTTTCCGCAAACTTGGCGACCTTGTCGCGGGGCTCCTGGCTGTCGACATTCACGACGACAACACCCTTCTTGGTGTAGGTGTTATAGATCTCCTTGAACCTGGGGATCTCCGTACGGCAGTAAGGGCACCAGGTGGTGCTGAAGATGATGAGAACGGGTTTCCCCTTGTGATCGGCAAGCGTAAATTTCTTGCCGGCCAGATCCGGGAGCGTAAATCCCGGCGCGTCCATATCGACGTTCTGGGCGAAAACCGGCGTGCCGGAAGCGGCTCCCAAAAGCACCCAGGCGGCCACGGCCGCGAGAGCGAAGATTTTTTTCATAAGGTTTCCTTTCTTCAATCCTTTCAAGGATATCGTTTCATCCAAAATCTCAAGGCACAGCAAATAGGCGTTTACTAACAGCCGGCCTATATCCACATGCTCCCCGCCTGAATCAGGAAATACTCTCCCATGCCCAGAAGAATCCAGCCGCAGAGCTTGTTGATCCTTTCCATCCACTCCCCCGAGCGGGGCAGGCGGGCCAGAAGTCCCGCGAAGGTCCCGGCGAGAAGGAGGAGCGTTCCCATGCCAAAGGAAAAAATGAACAGGAGCGCCGCTCCGAAAACGGGGCTCTGACGGCTTGCCACGTACCCCAGCAGAACCGCGAGGACCGGCGCCGTGCAGGGGCCCATGACCATCCCCGCCATCGCCCCGACCAGAAACCCGCCGGCGATCCCGCCCTTCTTGCCGGCGCCGACTTTCATGACAAACGCGGGGGTCCGGACGGGCAGGACAAAGACGCCCAGCATCGAGAGCCCCATCAGGATGCACAGATTGGCGACGACAAAAAGGGTCCAGAAATTCGTCTGCACCAGACCGAACATGGAGCCGGTGAGGGCTGCCAGCAATCCCAGGAGGGAATACGTCACCGACATCCCCAGGACATAGACCAGCGACAGGAGAAAGGCCCATGCCCGCGAGGAACTGCCGTGGGCGCCGATGTAGGCAATCGTCATCGGCAGCACCGGATACGTGCAGGAAGTGAAGCTAATCAGCACGCCCGCCAGGTAGGCCGCAATCAGGGCCATTCCGAGGGAACTCTGAAGGTAGACGGCCATGCTGTCGGCGAAAGTCTCGATCATCCCGTCACTCTGTCCAATTTTTCAGGTGGCCGCCGGCCTATCGATCAGGGGTTTTCCCACCACCGGCGCAAATCGTGTTCATAATATACACATTACTTTCCCAAGGGCAACACCGGCGTCAAGAAGAGCGTTCGATCGTCCGTCGGCGCGGGCGGCTTGCGGGCTGCCGATGGGGAGAGGCGGGCATCGTCCGCATCGCGAGGGAGATTTCGCGGGCTTATCGCCACGCCGCCCGGCGACGGTTCTTCCCGGCCGGTGAGATTTTCGCGTCGTCATCTACCAGGATCTCAGCAGCAGGAACAGTACGGGGATCGTGCCCATGCTGGCAAGGGTCGTCAGCGACACGATGGCGTTGCTGAAGATGGGGTCGGCCTCGTATTTGACGGAAAAAACCGTGACGAGGACCGCGGCCGGGGATGCGGTCTGCAGGACGCAGACAGCCAGCGAATCGTTATTCAGGCCGAGCGCGAGCGCGACGCCCCATGCCACGGCCGGCGCGGCGGCGAGCTTGACCGCCGCGGCGCAGGCTGCATGGGTCATCTTGCGGCCATCGAGGAAGAAACGGAGACTGAGGCCGCCGCCGACGACGATCATCGAGAGCGGGAAGGTGCCCTGGTTGATGAGCGAGAGCGTATGGGCGGCAATCCCCGGCATCGGAACCCCGAGGGCGACCCAGAGAAGCCCCGCCGCCGTTGCGATGACAAGCGGATTCTTGAAGAAGGCCGAAGGCGACACGCGGCCGGTCATGATGTAGACGCCCACGCCGTAGAGAAAGAGGTATCCGCCGACCAGGTAGAACAGCGCCAGAACCGCCCCCCGCTCCCCCAGGAAGGCATAGCAGACGGGAAACCCCAGGAAGGCGTGGTTTCCGTACGTCGCCCCCAGGAGGAACGTTTTGCGGAAAGCATCCCGCAGTCGGCAAAGCTTCGCAATGCCGGCGGCGAGCAGGCAGACGGCAAGAAGCGAAAGGAATCCCGCCGCGGCGAGCTGCAGGAACTCGCCCAGGGGGATGCGCGAAAGGCCGCTGATCGCGTGGAAAACCGTGACGGGGAGAAAGAAATGAAAGACGAGGTCGTTGACGGCGGCGACGGGAAAAGGCGCCAGCTTCATGAGGGCATAGGCCGCCATCATGATGACGAACATCCCGAACACGTTTTGGAGCGCTTCTCCCATGGCCGGGGAGCATACGGGTTTCCCCGGGCGACTGCAAGCGCAATCGCCGGAATACGCCAACCGCCGGATACATAATGCTTGACGCGTGCGGTTCGCTCATATATGGATTTTCTCCACACGGCACCGCCGCGCGGCCGGCAACCGTTCGCAATTCCATCGATATTCCTGAAGCCGCCGCGGGCCGCGCCAAATACTCTTGATCCGGAAAGGAGAATACGCCATGCGTTCGGACATGATGAAGAAAGGGTTGGAAAGGGCACCGCACCGCTCCCTTTTCAAGGCCCTGGGGCTGACGGACAAGGAAATCGACCGGCCGATGATCGGGATCGCCAATTCGGCCAACGAGGTCATCCCGGGCCACATCCACCTGCACACGATTGCCGAGGCCGTGAAGGCCGGCATCCGCATGGCCGGAGGCACGCCGCTGGAATTCAGCACGATCGGGATCTGCGACGGCATCGTCATGGGCCATGAGGGCATGAAGTACTCCCTGAGTTCGCGGGAGCTGGTCGCCGATTCCGTCGAGTCGATGGGCATGGCCTATCCCTTCGACGGGATGGTCATGATCCCCAACTGCGACAAGATCATCCCCGGCATGATGATGGCGATGGCGAGGCTTGACATCCCCTCGCTCATGATCAGCGGCGGGCCCATGCTTTCCTTCGAGCACCGCGGCCGCGAGGTCGACCTCATCACCGTGTTCGAGGCCGTGGGCAAGGTCAAGACGGGTGCGATGTCCTCGGAGGAACTCTGCCAACTGGAAGGCTGCGCCTGCCCGGGCGCCGGATCCTGCGCGGGGATGTTCACGGCAAACTCGATGAACTGTCTTGCCGAGGCGCTGGGCCTGGCGCTTCCCTACAACGGGACGATTCCCGCGGTCCATGCGGCTCGCGTCCGCCTGGCGAAGGAAGCCGGGATGCAGATCATGAACCTGGTGAAGCTGAACCTCCGGCCCTCCCAGATCCTGACAAAAAAGGCCTTCGAGAACGCCATCACCGTGGATATGGCCTTCGGCGGTTCCACCAACACCTCGCTCCACCTCCCGGCCATCGCCAGGGAGGCGGGCCTGAAGCTGCCGTTCGAGCTCTTCAACAAGATCAGCGACCGGACGCCTCATCTGTGCAGCATGTCGCCCGGCGGCCCCCACCATCTGCAGGACCTCGAAGCGGCGGGCGGCATCCCGGCGCTCATGGCCGAACTGGCCCGGAAGAACATGATCGCCACCAACGTCCTGACTGTCACCGGCCAGAGCGTGAAGAAAAACATCAAGGGAAAGAAGGTCCTCGACCCGAACGTGATCCGGCCTCTGGAAAGGCCGTACCACGCGACCGGGGGCCTGTCGGTCCTCTTCGGCAACCTCGCACCCGGCGGGGCCGTCGTGAAGAAGTCCGCCGTCGACGAGGCGATGCTTCAGCACAAGGGGCCGGCGCGCGTCTTCGATTCCGAGGAAAAGGGCATCCGGGCGATCCTCGACGGCAAGATCCGGAAGGGGGACGTGGTGGTCATCCGCTATGAAGGTCCGAAGGGCGGACCGGGCATGCGGGAGATGCTGGGACCGACGTCGGCCATCGCCGGAATCGGCC
Organism: uncultured Syntrophaceae bacterium; assembly: GCA_964506465.1. GTDB lineage: Bacteria > Desulfobacterota > Syntrophia > Syntrophales > UBA6109 > UBA6109. The sequence continues at coordinate 9,902 of CAZDLM010000005.1, read as the reverse complement.
GGGACCGCGACGTGGCCCTCTTGACGGACGGCCGGTTCTCCGGTGGAAGCCGGGGCGCCGCCATCGGCCACATCTCGCCGGAGGCCGCCGAGGGCGGGCCGATCGGCGTCGTCCGCGACGGGGACGAGATCGAGATCGACATCCCCAACCGGAAGCTGAACTTGCTGATTCCCGAAGCGGAGCTGAAGAAACGCCTCGCGGCCTGGAAGCCCCAGAAGCGGGAGCTGAAGGGTTACCTGAAGCGCTACGCGCGGCTCGTCCAGTCCGCCAACACCGGCGCGACCTTCGAAGACTGAAAGATCGCCAAGCGCGTCTGAAAAAAGGCGGCGTTTCCCTACGCGGGGGAACGCCGCTTTCTTTTTTCGATGGCTTCGACGAGCAGGGGGAGGAAGGTCGTCAGGTCCTCGACGACGCCGTAATCGGCGATGCGGAAGATCGGGGCCTGGAGATCGCGGTTGATCGCAGCGGTGCAGAGGGCGCCGCGCATGCCCACGGGGACCTGCTTGATGCAGACGAGGATTCTCAGGCAGGAATCGCTGTTTGCCATAGGCGCATCATCCGTAGAGCCAAAGTATCAAGGGCCGGGATGGATATCCCGCAGGCTATGGAAATGCGACCCACGGCCCGGGAGCGACATTGTTCTCCCACGTCCAGAAATTGAAGAATCCGGCGGGGATCCTGAAGACAACGATGGTCGGAGAGTCGGGAGTCCCCGTTCCGATCTCTTTCAGCCATGGAAATTTCTCGTACAGCTTCCTGCGGATTCCCATGTCCTTTACGAGTTCGACCCTGCCCGCAATGCGCAGGATCGTGCCGATGTCCCGGTCCCGGTTTGTGCCCGGATGGTGGAAGGCGATTTCCACGTTGGGATTGGCCAGGAGCTGAGAGGCAAGCGGCTTCACGATCGAGGTGTACAGATAGATCCCGCTTCCGTCTGCGAGCCAGACGGTCATGGGCCGCACATGCGGCTTCTCGCCTTCGGCCGTTGCGAGAAAACCGTTGGGGTTCTCCTCGACAAAGCGGACGCAGTCTTCAAAAGTCATCCGTGCCCTCCTCAGGCTTCAGGGTTCGCGGTTCAGGACCGCCGTAAGACACCGCGCCGAACTCCCGTACTCGATGGTCGCGTCGAGAGGGATCGCGATCACCTCCATGCCCCGCTTCCGATAGGCAGCGGCGATCCTTCCATACTGTTCCGCAACGACAATCGTATGGGGATCGATGGAAAGATTGTTGGCCCCGGCACTCTCGTCGGTTGCCACTTCGATCTTGTCCCAGCTCCTGAGGGGTTTCGGCAGATCGTCCACAAGCGCCGCCGGGCAGTACGTGAGGAGTCCGGGGCGGTTGAGGCTCAGGACCCAATCCAAATGGAATCGTTCCGGGGCCAGGCGGATGACGTGGATCTTGTACTCGGGGCCCAGGAACTGCTTCAGCCACTCCACTCCGCGGGGGCTGGACGCATTTCCCGACATGCCCACATAAACGTTCAAGCCGTCCACCATGATATCCCCGTTTTCGAGATAGAGGTCATCATCCATATAATGGGGTGACGGCGGAGGCGAGGCGGCATAGGCGACGTCCGCGCCCTCGATCAACTCCTCGAGAACGGGACGCACCGCCCAAACCTGTTTGCGTCGGAAAGGATAACGGAACGAGTTGAGGAGGATCACCTTCGTTCCGATGACCCGGAAGAAATCGGCGCCGCCGAAGAGCATCGTTCCTCTCTGGATTTCGGCAAGGAAGCCCTGTTCCTCGGGATGCGCTAGGGGTCCTGTGCGGTGAACGACGACGCCGTGGTCCTGCAGCGCCTTCACGTGCCCCTCGATTTGTTCTCGGAGGCGGACGAGAATCTCCGGCCCGAAGTCGGCCGTTTTCTTTCCCGCAGCCTGCTTCAGGAGATCCACCTCCCATTGGGGCAGCCATTTCATCGCCGGAACGTAGTCCATTTCAACGGTATCATCCACAATCCCGACGACGGCCTCTCTCAGTCGTCCCCATTCGTTGTAGACGCCTATTTTTCTTGCCGCCCGTACTCCCGCAGCTCCCCCGTTGCCGGCCGTTGCCGGATGGAAAGATTTTGGCACTGTCGACGCTCCGGCCCCCGGACAAGACCCGGGAAAAGTTCTGCGATCCATGCTCCCGTTACTTCCCCTCCCCCGAAACGTTCATGGAAATACCCCTCATCTCCGGGTCAATGGCGCAATGTAACTGAAATCGGCCATCAGGCGATCTTCGCCCAAAACGCCCCCCCGGCAATCGCAGCCGGTGGAAAGGCCGGCAGAAAGAATTCCTACATCATCCCGTACTTGCGGAGCTTCAGGTGCAGCGTGCGGCGTGTGATGCCGAGCCTGCGCGCCGCTTCGCTCTTGTTGCCGCCGGCGGCTTCGAGAGTCTTCAGGATCGTCGCCTTCTCCACTCCTTCCAGCGAGGCGTCGCCCGCGGCGGATTCCGGGAGGGAATCCGGCACCGGCGGTTTTACCGGCAGGGCAAGGGCGAGTTCGTCCTCTCCCAGGTACTCGGAACGCGACAGGACGACACCGCGCTCGACGGCGTTCATCAGTTCGCGGACGTTTCCCGGCCACGTGTGGCGGAGGAGGCGGTCCATCGCCTGCGGGGAAAAACCCCGGACCTTCTTGCGGTTCCGCTCTGCAAAAAGCGCCAGGTAGTGCTGGGCGATGAGCGGGATATCCTCGGGACGTTCGCGCAACGGGGGGATGTGCAGCGTCACGACGTTGAGACGGTAGAAGAGATCCTCGCGGAATCTGCCGGCGGCGATCTCAGAAAGGAGATCGCGGTTCGTCGCGGCGATGATGCGGACGTCGATGCGGATCGCCTCGTCGCCGCCAACCCGGACGATCTCCCGCTCCTGGAGCACCCGGAGGAGCTTCACCTGCATGGCGAGCGACATCTCGCTCACCTCGTCCAAGAAGATCGTTCCCCCTTCGGCCTGGCGGAACTTGCCTTCCTTGCGGCGGTCGGCCCCCGTGAAGGCGCCCTTTTCATGGCCGAAGAGCTCGGATTCCAGAAGCGTCTCCGTGATGGCGGCGCAGTTGATCTTGATGAAGGGGCCGTCCTTGCGGAAACTGTTGAAGTGGATCGCCCCGGCGATCATCTCCTTGCCCGTGCCGGATTCGCCGGTGACAAGCACCGTCGCCTCCGAAGGGGCCACCTGAGCGACGGTTTCCAGGAGGCGCTCCATGGCCGCGGACCGGGCGATGAGATTACGCCGGTCGAAGCGCGCGCCGAGACTCTCCCGCAGGAGGCGGTTTTCTTCGCGGAGCTTCAGGTGATCCATGGCCCGCTCGATCGCCAGGTGCAGCTCATCGAAGTCGAGCGGTTTCGTGAGGTAATCATAGGCCCCTTTCTTGAGGGCCTCCACGGCGGTTTCCACGGAGGCGAAAGCCGTCATGATGATGACGGGGATCGACGGATTGATGGCCTTGATTCCGGACATCGCCTCGATGCCGGACATCCGGATCATCCGGACGTCCATGAGGATGAGGTCGAACGGCCCGTCCTTCACGGCGTCGACGGCCGCCTCTCCGCTGTCGGCCTCGCGAATCTCGTAGCCCCATCCGGAAAGCAATGCGCGCAGCATCGTGCGATGGGCGACGTCGTCGTCGACGACGAGGAGCGATTTTTTCCCTTTCATACGGTCCTTTCTCCCAGCGGCAGAAAAACAGAGACCTGCGTTCCTTGGCCGGGCGTGCTCTGCACGCGGATCTCCCCGCCGTGCGCCTCGACGATCCGCTGCACGATGGCCATGCCGAGGCCCGTCCCCGTCGGCCGGGTCGTGAAATAGGGATCGAAGATGCGGCCGAGGTCTTCGGGGGCGATGCCCTTGCCGGTGTCGGAAACGGTGATGCGCACGCGGCCGCGCCCTTCGGGCGCCGCGGCCGCGGAGAGCGTGCCGCCGCCCTCCATGGCCTGGATGGCGTTGAGGAACAGGTTCAGAAGCACCTGGTGAAAACGGTCGGGATCGATCCGGACCGTTGGAAGTCCGGGCGCGAATTCGGCCCGGATTTCGACGCCGGCCCTTGCCGCATCGGGTTCGATCACCTTGAGGGCATGGCGGACGCGTTCGGGAAGGGCTGCATCCTGGCGCTGCACGTTCACGGGGCGGGAGAACTCCAGCAATTGCCCGATGACACGGTTCAGGCGCTCCACTTCATTGACCATCACGTCGGCGATCCGGCCGTCCTCGGCGTTCTGCCGGTAGCGCTCCTTGAAGTAGGTGGCGAAGCCCTTGATCGAACTCAGGGGGTTGCGGATCTCGTGAGCGACGCCGGCGGCGAGGCTTCCCAGGGATGCCAGACGCCGGTTCCTCTCGACCTCTTCCTGAAGTCGACGGATTTCCGAGGTGTCGCGGAAGAGGAGGATCTTGCCCTGCGAATCGCCCGAATCCTCCCTCAGGATGGCGGCGATGATCTCCATAGGGATCTCTTTCTCCCCGATCCGTACGTCCGCTTCCTTTTCGATCACCGATGGATGGCCTTTCAGGCGTTCGAGCAATTCGAGGAATTCCTCCGGCAAATGCGTAGAGGCCGGCTTTCCCGTCAGATCCCCGGATGAGCAGCGGAGAATCGCCTCCGCCTGGTCGTTGGAGGAGGTGATCGTGCCCGCATCGTCCACGACGGTCAGGCCGATCGGCATGTGCCGGACGAGGCTGTCGGAAAAGGCGCGGACCCGGGAAAGGCTCGATCGCGCCGCGCGGTAGCCGGCGGCGAGGTACAGGGACACGACGCCCGAGAATCCGATGAGGAGGAGGATCGCGGCCATCCAGATGCTGTTGGCCAGATCCTTCTGGCGGGCGGCCTCAAGAGGCCCCATGTCCAAGCCGACGAAGATGGCGAAGCCGCGAGGCGGGGCCGGCGGTTCCGTGCGCGGGGCGGGCCAGAAACCGCGCGGGCCGCGGCGGTGGAAATCCGGCGGACCGTTCGTACCCGGCACGAAACGTCGGTACACTTCGAAGGTATCGGCCTCGCCCGGATGGGAAATCTGGCGCCACTGAGGCCGATCCTCAGTGACGATCTTCTCGATGTCGAGATCGGTCCCGTAGGTTTCCCCGATCATCGAGGGGTCGCTGTCGGCGAGGATCCGGCCGCGATCATCGGTCACGATGAAATAGTCGATGCCCGGCTGCTGGGCGGTTTCCATGAGGAGCTTCTGAAGCTGGAAGAGACCCCAGTCCATCCCCAGGCCGGTTCGGGCGCCCGCCTCGAAGGAACGGATCAGCGCCGCTCCCTTCTCGACGAGGAGTCTCGTCGTCTGCTCGCGCTGTCTGCCGATATCCTGAAGTGCAATGAAGACGAAGAGCGGCAGCAGCACCGCCGCTGCTCCGACGATGAGCCAGGGGGAGGCGCCGGCCCAGAATCTCTTTTTGCGGAGGGGCCTTTCCTTTTCCGTCATAACCCTCTCCTGTGGATACTTTGTAGTCATCTGGATACCATAATCGGATATTTGATATCCATTCTTTCTTGCCCCGGGGAGGAACCTGGGAGCCATGTCCCGACCATCGACGTAGAATCGTTAGTCAATGCAACATGTTGCATAACTAACCCGCTTTGGCACGGGCCTTGCTCTCTCAGAGGCAAAGAGCAAAAATAATTCCAAAGGAGCAGCAGATATGAAGAAGTTCACAACGATTCTCACAGCGGCAATTTTCGTGGTACTCGTGGCCGCGTCGGCTTTTGCCTACGGTCCGGGCGGCGGAAGAGGGGCCTGCGCCGGCGGCGCCTGCCTCGGCGGCGATCCCCTGCAGGCGGCGGAGAAACTGGGTCTCACGGCGGAACAGACGGCCAAGATCAAGGAACTGCGTGAGCAGCATCTGAAGGACATCAAACCCCTGCAGGACAAGATGTTCAGCAAGCGCGGCGACCTCCGCCTCCTGTGGCTGGAGAAGAACCCCAACCAGGAGAAGATCCTGGCCCTCCAGAAGGAGATGCGCGACCTCCGCGGCCAGTTTCAGGATAAGGCGACGACTATGCGCCTGGCGGTGTACAACCTGCTGACCCCCGAGCAGAAGGATAAGGTCAAGACGGCCTTTACGGGAAGAGGCATGGGCCGCGGTCCGCATCACGGCTGGGGCGGCGGCAAGGGTTTCGGACCGGATGGGTGCCCGGGACGCGGCATGAGAGGCAACTGGTAAACCTTCGCTAACCTTCCTCCTTTCTCCGGCCGGGGAGTCTCTTCCGATCCCCGGCCTTCTCTTGTCAACTCGTCTCCCTAACCGCGGTCCGGCCGTTGCGAACCGTCGCGGGTGTGTTATAGTTTCGCCATGGCATGACCGCGTTCGCGGAGGCTGTTTTTTCTCTCCGCGGATAACGGCACAAAGGAGAAGACCATGAGCACTCGCCGCTATCCTCTGGAACCGCTCTTCGAGAAGATCCTCAGCCCCTTCGAGAGATTCCTCCGGCAGACGACCGCGGGAGGCGTCATCCTCATGGTCGCGACCGTCCTCACCCTTGTCGCCGCCAATTCCCCCTGGGGGAGCGGCTTCCGGCAATTCTGGGAGCAGCCGTTTCGTCTGGAATTCGGCGTCCATTCTCTGGAAATGACGCTGCAGCACTGGATCAACGAAGGTCTCATGGCCTTCTTCTTTCTTCTCGTCGGCCTCGAACTCAAGCGCGAGGTCATGGTGGGAGAACTGTCTTCCCGGAAAGACGCGATTCTTCCCGTCGCCGGAGCGCTCGGCGGCATGGCCGTCCCGGCCCTGATCTATTTTCTGCTGAATCCCGTCGGCCCGGCCGCGGCAGGATGGGGCATCCCCATGGCGACGGACATCGCCTTTGCCATCGGGATACTGGTCCTCCTCGCCTGGCGCATTCCCCGCACCCTGATTATTTTTCTCACGGCACTGGCCATCGCCGACGACATCGGCGCGGTCCTGGTCATCGCGTTCTTCTACACAACCTCGTTGAACGCGATTGCGCTGAGCGCGGCCGGCGTTCTGCTGGCGCTCCTGGTTCTGCTGAACCGGGGTGGCATCCGGCGATCCCTGCCCTACGGAATCCTGGGCGTCCTTCTCTGGATTGCCCTGCTCAAATCAGGCGTCCATGCGACGATCGCCGGCATTCTGCTGGCCTTCGCCATTCCCGCCCGGCCCGTTTTTTCCCCCGATCAGTTCGATTTCTGCCTGACGAAGCTTCAGCGCGCCCTCCACGAGCGGACGGCACACCCGGAAATACAGGACGATCCGCTCAGCGATCCTCGCATGTCCGTCATCGCCCAGAACGTGGAGTCGGTGGCGAAAGCCGTGCAATCGCCCCAGCAGCTCATGGAGCACGCCATCGGGAACTGGGTGACGTTCTTCATCATCCCTCTGTTCGCCTTTGCCAACGCCGGCGTCGATTTCTCGGAAATCCCGCTCGGCGAGGCGTTGGCTCACCCCGTAACGCTTGGAATTGTCCTCGGCCTGGTCTTGGGAAAGTTCCTGGGAATTTCAGGTGCAGCATGGCTTGCCGCGAAGGCGGGCATCGCCCAACTGCCCAAAGGCGTGAGCTGGAGGCAGTTCTGCGGAGTCGCCTGGCTGGGAGGCATCGGGTTCACGATGTCGCTCTTCATCAGCGAACTCGCCTTCCACCGGAATCCGATGTTCATGGAAGAGGCCAAAATCGGCATCCTGATTTCATCCGCTCTCGCGGCTGCGATCGGACTCGTGTGGCTCTTCCTGAGCAGCCCGCGGCGAAAGGCATAGAAGGCGAAGCACCATCGCGTTTGCAGCCCGGAAGATTTGCAGGATCGCCGTCAGCGCCCGGGCGCGGAAGCGTCGAGGATGGGAATGACGTCCCCGGCGTAGGGGATGCAGAGAACAGCGGGGCGGTCGTAGGCGGCAAGGGCGGTTTTCGCCGCCTCCGGGAGCGACCGGAATCCCGTCATGAACATCTGCGAGAGTTCGGCGGGGTCGATGCCCGACGACACGACGAAGACCCGGTGATCCTTGCAGCACCTTGCGAAGAGGAAGGCCTTGGAACTGTTGTCCGCGGAAAATCCCTGCCGGTTGAAGTCCTCGATCACCTGGTCTACGCTCTGCGCTTCCTTCAATACCTTGCCGAACTTGCCGATGCCGTTCCGGCACTCGGCGATGAGGACGATCGTTCCGCCGGGCCTCGTCACCTGTTCGGCGACGACCATCCCTTTCTGCGCCTGGTGCAGGTCGATGTCTTTCGGATGCCGTCCGGGACTGACAAACACGACATCGTAGGCCTTCGGCACCCTCCGCACCCACGCCTTCTCGCAAATCTCGACGCCGCGCAGATGCGCCTTTTCGAGTTCACCCGCCACGATTTCGACCACCTCGCCGCGGTAGTTCTTCACCGCATTGACGATGAAGTCCGCTCCCGCGAGGCGGGCGGCCGCGACCGCCTCCTCGTGGAAGGTGTTTCCCCGGATGATCCCGAGCACCGGCCCCGACGGGCGGATGGGATACGAATGGTGGGCCTTGATCGTCGCAAGGCCCGCGATGCCCGGCACCACGGATTTTCGGCCGCCGCCGAAACCCGCCGACTGGTGGGGCGCTACGATGCCCGTCAGGATCTTCAGGGAAGCCTCCGCATAATGCCGGTTGACGTGCACGGGCAGGCCCCTCTTCGTCGTTCCGAGGTAAGTCAGCATCCCCGTGTCCTGGCAGTCGTGGGAGACGACGCGGAGCCGGGAACGCCATGGGCCCATCATCTTGTTCAAATCCGCTTCGGTGGGCGGCTCGTGATTTCCCGTCGCCACGATCACGGTGATCCGTTCCGGGTCGATGCCCGCCTCCGTCAGTTCTTCGACAAGGCCGGTCAGCAGGATTTCGGTGGGGGCCGGACGCGTGATGTCGTTGATGACGACGGCGACGGACGTCTTTCCCCGGGCAAGAACGGCCAGCCGCTCGCAGCCGATCGGCTGGGCGAGGGCCCGGCGGACGGCGGCCGGTGGATCCGGTGCAGCCGGGATCAGCTCCGGCAACAGGACGTCCGCATCCTGCTGCAGTTTCAGGTCGACGAAATGTTCTCCGAAAGGAAAGGATATGGTCTGCATGTTTTCAACTCGCGTTCCGATCATTGAAGAAATGAAAAATTCATTCCACCGTTCTGCCTGGAGGCCCTTTAATAATGCCCGGATGCAAGGCCCCCGATGCTTCGACAAGCTCAGCATGACATCGCTCGCCGCGACGCCGTCAATCCGTTATCCCCAAGCGTTTTTGGACATATTTCGCCAGCCCGCCGCCGTTCAATATTTCCTGCAGAAACGGAGGGATCGGCTTGAACGAATAGGTCCGATTCCTCGTCATGTTCCGGATCTCCCCCTGGAGGGCGTCGATTTCCACCAGGTCGCCGTCCAGGATGTCGCGCGCCGCCTCGGGCGACTCCAGGGGAAGGAGCCCCACGTTGATGCAGTTGCGGTAGAAGATGCGCGCGAAGGATTCCGCGACGACCGCCCTGACCCCCGTCATCCGGATGGCCAGCGGTGCCCCCTCGCGGGACGAGCCGCAGCCGAAGTTCCTTCCCGCTGCGACCACGTCGCCGGGACGCACCCCGGCGGCGAACTCCGGACGCGCGTCCGCAAAGCAGGAATCCTTCAACTGCCCGGGGTGCTTGTTCCAGTTCGTCAGGAATCTGCCGGGAATGATGGCGTCCGTGTCCACGTCATTCCCAAATTTCCAGGCTCTGCCCGCCATGTCACTTCACCTCCCTCGGATCGATGACATATCCCGCCACGGCGGACGCCGCCGCCGTGTAGGGGGAGGCAAGGTACACCCGGCTGTTCTTGTGGCCCATCCTGCTGGGAAAATTTCGGTTGGTCGTGGAGATCGCTGTTTCACCGTCCGCGAGGATGCCCATGTGTCCGCCGAGGCAGGGTCCGCAGATCGGCGGGGCGACCACGGCGCCCGCCGCGAGGAAGACCTCCGTGAGGCCTTCCCGAGC
>CAZDLM010000004.1:88525-99461 GCA_964506465.1 uncultured Syntrophaceae bacterium | reverse complement strand
TGCCGCTCCCGATATCATCGATCGCGTGGTCGCCCGCATGTCCGTCAGCGGGGCGGACACGTGTTACGGCGATCTGGTCTACATCAAACGGGACGACCCGGAAAAGTACGTGAGGTACTGGAGATCGGGCCTTTACAACAGGAACCGATTCCGGCGGGGATGGATGCCTCCCCATCCGACGTTCTTCGTCCGGCGATCGGTCTACGAAAAATATGGATTGTTCAACCTCGCATTTCCGCTTTGCGCCGACTACGAACTGATGCTCCGCCTTCTTTACCGGTACGGCGTATCGACCGTCTACATCCCGTCCGTGATGGTCAAGATGAGGACGGGCGGGTCCTGCCGTCCGGGAGTCCGGAACACGCTTCACAACATGGCGGAGAACTACCGTGCCTGGACGGTGAACGGCCTCAGGCCCAATCTCCTGACGTTTCTGTTGAAACCTCTGAGCAAGACCATGCAGTACATCCGTTAGACGTCTGATGAGCGCCTGGCGGGACGTTTGCCAGCCGGGTCTCCGGCGACACACCTGATGACCAAGACCATTCCCCACAAACAGATACTTCTGATGACGGGCGACGTCCTTCTCATCGCCGTCTCCCTTTATCTGGCGCCGATCCTGCGCTTCGGGATCCTGATCGATCCCGGCACGGTCTTCGGCCGCTACGACATCCTCGCCGTCTTGATCTATCTGCTGGTCCTGTACATCTTCGACTTCTACAACCCCGACGAACGGTCGAGCAAGACGGGATTCCTTCTCCGGTTCGCCCTGGCAATCGCCGTCGCCAACGTCGCGGGCATCTCCGTCTTTTACGTATTCCAGTTTCCGCCTTACGGCGCCGGCATCCTCGCCATCAGCGGATCGCTGGCCTTCCTCCTCATGGCCGCCTGGCGCTTCGCCTTCATGCGGGTCATCGCCGCGGCGAGACCTCTCAAGATCCTCATCCTCGGCGCCGGGCGGACGGGAAAGTCGCTGTACGATTACCTCGCGACGCGGAACGACTATGAAGTGGTCGGCTTCATGGACGACGACGAACGCAAGCGCGGGGCCGCCGGCGCGCCCCTGCCGGTGTTGAGCGGCACGGAGAATCTGTGCGCGCTGGTCCGGCAGCACGGGATCGACAAGATCATCGTCGCGATCACCGGGCAGATCAAGCCGGAGGTGTTCCGCAACCTGGTGAAGGCGAAATTCGACTGCGGCGTGGTGGTCCATCAAGTCCCTACGTTCTACGAGCAGGTGGCGGGGAAGATCCCCGTGCTGGATACGACGGACATGTGGCTGGGGTTTACGGACATCTCCGGCGTGGAAAGGAACGTCTACAACACGAAACTCAAGAAGGTATTCGACAAGGCGATTTCCGTCACCGGTCTGATCCTGGCCGCGCCCATCATGATCTTTACGGCCGTCCTGATCCGGCTGGAATCCAAGGGGCCCGCCCTCTACCGGCAGGAGCGGGTCGGCTGGGACGAACATATCTTCGAGCTGGTCAAGTTCCGCTCCATGCGCACCGACGCCGAGGCCAACGGGGCAGTGTGGGCGGCGGAAAACGACCCGCGGGTGACCCGCGTCGGAAAGGTCATCCGGCGTCTGCGGATCGATGAACTGCCGCAGATGTGGAATGTGCTGAAGGGCGAAATGAGTTTCGTGGGGCCGAGACCGGAACGGATGGCGTTCGTCAAGGACCTCAAAAAGGAGATCCCCTACTATTCGCTGCGGCATTCGGTCCGGCCGGGCATCACCGGATGGGCGCAGGTCAATTATCCCTACGGCGCGTCCAAAGAGGACGCCCTCGAGAAGCTGCAGTACGATCTCTACTACATCAAGAACACGTCCATTCTCCTGGACATCCAGATCATCATACGTACGATTCGTGTCGCTCTTTTCCGAAAGGGGGCCAGATGAAAAAGCACACTTGCGCGGTCCTGTTGACGGCGGCCTTGCTGAGCGCCGGAATTTTCGTTTCCGGAGCGTCGGCCGAGGATTCCGAGGCGAGCCGGCGGACGCTGGCGAGCCTGCCGGGCGTCGGCGTTCTCGTCGAGCCTATTCAGCCGAACATTCAAAGGTATGCCCAGAAGGCGGGACTGACGGCGGTTCAGCTCCAGAAGGATATCCAATCCCGCCTGCAGGCTGCCGGCATCAGGACTTTTCGCGGCGACGACTGGCTGAAGGTCCCGGGGCGGCCGGTTCTGTACGTCAATGTCAACACGCACGAAACGGAGAAATACTGGTACGCCTATGACATCCGTCTGGAACTGAGGCAGCTCGTTTCGCTGGAGGCCAATCCGGCGATCAAGACACTCGCCGACACCTGGTCGCTCAACATCACCGGCGTTGCGAATATCGGCAATATGGGCGTCATCCGCAATGACGTCATGGTCCTGGTTGAAAGGTATGTGCAGGCCCACCTGTCGGTCTCCCATCGCAAGTGACGAGGTCGTTTCCCATCGCAGACAAGGACGGTCAGATGCCTGCGGGCAAGCCGGGCAGGGCGCTCTCCGGGAGAGCCGCCGTCCGCCGTTTGCTGATCCTGCTGGTTCTGTTCTTCACTCTGCAGGGGGGGAGGACGGCATCCGCGGCGGACGCTCCGTTCACGGGTCCGGCGAACTGGGGGGGAACGGGGCTGATCGAGACCCCGTCGGCGCGCATTCTGCGGGAAGGCCGGTTCCGGGTCGGCGCCGCGCAGGCGCATCCCTACCGGTACTATTACGGGGCGATCACGATCCTGCCGGGCCTGGAGATCGACGGGCGGATATCGGAGATCATCGACGTCCCGGCCCCGGGTCTGCCGGACTACGGAAACTACAAGGACAAGGCCGTCGATCTGAAATGGCAGTTTCTTCCCGAGGGGAAGTGGCGGCCCGCAGTCGCCCTGGGGCTCATGGATCCCCATGGAACGCGTCTCTACGCCTCGCAGTACATTGTCGCCAGCAAACAGATCTATCCCTTCGATTTCACGATCGGCTTCGGCAACGGCCGCTACGGGAGCGCGCCTCTCCCGGTGGCGGGCGAACAATTCAAGATGGAAATGATCACGGACACTTCCACCTGGGCAAGGGACGGGCATTTTTTCGGCGGCATCCAGTTCGAGGTCTCGGACTGGCTCATGCTGACGGCCGAATACAGCCCGATCGAGTATGAGAAGATGACGTCCGACCCCGCCCAATCGCGATATTTTCAGGGGCCGGCCGCGTCCCGATTGAACTGGGGGATGCGATTGCGGCCCTGGGAGTGGCTGGAGTTCGACCTGACGTACCAGAGGGGCAACCAGGTGGGGTTCAATGTTTCCGTGGCTTTCGATCTGGGCAAACCCATGGTCCCCATCTACGATCACCCCTACCGGGAGAAACCGGACCTGCGCACCCTGTCTATGGAAAAGCGGATCGCCAGGGCGCTGAACGAGTCCGGCTTCACCCATATCGGGATCCAGCGGGACGGGGATCACCTGTGGATCGAAGCGGCGAACAGCAAGTATTTCTACAATATGAAGGCGGTCGGGGTCGCATTGCGGACGGTCCATGGGATTCTCGTGCAGACGGGGCGGCGGGAGATCCGGACGGTTACCCTGACCGTTACGCAAAACGGGGTTCCGGTCGTGGAACTGGCGACGGCCGCTGAGGACCTGGACGCCTTCTTCGGCGAGCGCTTCAACGTCAACGAGTTCCTGTACGTCTCCGAGATCAGGACGGACGCCTGGAAGACGCCGGATGTGCCGAAGGAGTACTGGCGCTATTTCGACTACGTCTTGAAGCCGGATTTCAAGGTGTTCCTGAACGACCCGTCGGGCTTCGTCAACTACAAGCTCGGGCTTGCCGCAAACCTTCTCTTCACGCCTTGGGCGGGTTCCACCTTCGCAGCGGGGCTCCTCGGCTATCCCGTCAATACCGTGTCCTCGTCCAACGCCCCTTCGTCGACGCCGGTCCGGACCGACATCGTCCCCTATCAGCAGCAGAAGGTGGCCATGGGACTGCTGCTCTTCAGCCACATCCGGAAGTTCGAGGGCGGCACGTACGGGAGAGTCGCCGCGGGCTATCTTGAGGAGCAGTACGCGGGGCTCGACTGGGAAGCCGCAAAACCGGTTCGCGGCGGGCGTTTCCTGCTGGGCCTGTCCGGAAGCGTTCTGAAGAAGAGGGATTCGGGTTCCGCCTTCGGCCTGAAGGAGAACGACTGGAAGGATCGTTACGTCACGGGGTTTTTCAATGTCCGGCTCAATATTCCCGAGGCGGAGATGAGCATCGATCTGAAGAACGGCCAGTTCCTCGCCGGGGACCGGGGGACGGTCGTGACCGTTTCCAGGAATTTCAACGGCGTCGTCCTGTCCGCCTGGTACAGCATCTCCGACACGTCGATGTTCCCGGACAGCTACAACGCGGGATATCACAACAAAGGCATCGCCATCAGCATCCCCCTGCGGTTGTTCACGGGTCAGGACTCGAGAACCTCGTACGGAACCGGCGTTGCTCCATGGACGCGCGATGTGGCGCAGGACATCAGTCACTTCGACAATCTCTTCGATTTCATCGGCCGGAATGTCGACGTCTATACGGAAAAAGACAAGCGGAATATTCAATGAACGATCTTGGAGGGTCAACGATGAACGAGCGGACGCTGGAGAATGCGGAGCCGTCCTGCCGATGCGCACCGGATGAGGGAAACGGCATCCTGAATTTCTGGAGGGTCCTCCGGAAGCGATGGAGGTTGATCGGGACGATTACGGTTGCCGCGGTGGCCGGGACGGTCGTCGCGTCGCTTTTCATGACGAACATCTACCAAGCCAGGGCCGTCATCGTTCCCGTGGTCGCCAAGGAGAGCGGCCTGTCTGCAGGCGCCGGCCTGTCGGCTCTGGCGTCGCAGTTCGGAGGGCTGCCCGGCATCTCGACGCCCTCCTCGGCGACGGCCTCCGAGATATCGGGCCTTCTGAAATCCAACATCCTCCGGGAAAAGGTGATCCGTCAGTACAATCTCATGCCCGCTCTCTTTCCGGACAGATGGGATGCCGGTACGGGGACCTGGAAGAAGCCCCGCTTTCGTCTCACCCTGACGGCGCTGAACGAGTTTTCCCTCCGGACCAAGCAGAGGCGGGCGGATTCGCCGGAGGGCGGCCTGAAGACGGATGACGGCGCGCCCGACATCCGCGAGGCGCTTCGCCGTCTCGACCGCATGATCACGATCCGAAAGGACACGAAGGAGAACACGATCACGATCTCCGCCGATTCCTCGGATCCGACCCTGGCGGCCAAGATCGCGGAACACCTTCTTGTCACGCTGACCAACTACATGAGCAGCGAGGCGAAACGCGTGGCCTCGACGAACCGCAAGTACCTGGAGGAACAGTTGGGCAGCACGGCGGACCCGATCATCAAACAGAAGACCTACAACATGATCGCCCAGCAGATCGAGACGGCCATGATGGCGGAGGTCAAGGAGAATTTCGCCTTCAAGGTCATCGATCCACCCTTGACTCCGGACAGAGCGGTGCGGCCGAAGCGCATCCTGATGGCGGCGGTATCTCTGGTCGCTGCGCTGCTGATCGGAATCTTCATCGCCTTCTTCCGGGAATATCTCGAGAAAACTCAAGCACAGCGACGGGAGGTCTGCATATGAAGAGGACAATAAAGAACCTGATTCTATTCCTGGCGGTATCCGCAACGGCTTGCCTCATGACTCTTGCGCCGCCGGTGCAGGCCCAGACGCCGGCGGCCAACGTCACGGCACAATCCCTGCTCGGCCCGGAGGCCGCTCAGCAAACGGCGCCCCTGCCGCTCGATGTCTGCCGAAAACTGCCGGCCGATCAGCGCGCGGTCTGCGAGGCGGAACTGAAAAAGACCGGGGGATGGATCACGCCGGAGGCCCTCGAGACGATCAAGGCCCGGCCGGAATACAAGGGTCTGAGCCCGGAAGAAATGGCGCGGGGAAAACAGATGCTGGAACAGAAAGAAAGAATCGGCGGGACGGGAGAAGCGGAGAAATCTCAGCAGGCGCTTCCTGAAAAGAGGACCGTGATCGAGGAACCGCGGGAGCGGTCCCTTTTCGATCGGGCAAGGAAGATCGGGAACTACCAGGATATCTCGGTCGACCTCAAGCCGTTCGGCTACGATTTCTTCGGCGACGCGTCCGTCCGCCTCCTGACGGACCGCAGGGACGTCCCCGTTCCGTTGAAATATGTCATCGGGCCGGGAGACGAGGTCAAGCTGCTTCTCTGGGGGCGGATCAACGCCCAGTACAGCCTCACGGTGGACCGCGACGGAAAGATCACGATCCCGCAGATCGGTCCCCTCTTCGTCGCGGGAATGACCTTCGAAGACATGTCGAAACAGGTCGTCAAACAGGCCGAGCAGGTGGTCGGGACGAATGTCGACATCTCCATGGGATCGCTGAAGACGATCCCGATTTTCGTCCTCGGCGATGTCCGGCGGCCCGGCTCCTACACCATCGGCTCCTTCGCCACGATCACGGATGCTTTGCTGATGGCCGGAGGACCCACGGAGATCGGCTCGATGCGGGGCGTCCAGCTCAAGCGCAGGGGCGCACTCGTCACGACCTTCGACCTCTATGACCTCCTTCTGAAGGGCGACAAATCCAAGGACGTCACGCTGATGGCCGGCGACGTGGTCTTCGTTCCGGTGACGGGTCCCCTGGTGGGCGTCGCGGGGAATGTGCGGCGGCCCGCCATCTATGAGCTGAAGGAGCGCCACGACCTGGAATACATCTTCGACCTCGCCGGCGGCATCATCCCGACGGCGGACACGCAGCAAATCCAGGTGGAGCGGATCGTGAAGAACGAACGCCAGGTCGTTCTCGACATCAACGACAAGACCCTGGAGACGGCCTCGCGCGTCCGGCTGCAGGATGCCGATCTCGTCAAGATCTTCTCCATCGTGGATGTAAACGTCAACGCGGTCTATCTCAGCGGCAACGTCAAGCGGCCGGGAAAATACGAGATGAAACCCGGGATGCGTCTGTCCGATCTCGTCAAGAGTCCGGAAGATCTGCTGAAGGAGACCTATCTGGACTATGCCCTGGTGAAGCGCCTCAAGCCGCCCGGGAGGGAAACCGTGCTGATCCCCGTCAATCTCGGACGGGTCCTGTTCGAGAGGGATCCTGCGAACGACATCGAGCTGAAGCGCGAGGACCGGGTATTCGTCTTCAGCCGCTGGTTCTTCAACGACAAGCCGGTCATCTCCATCGAGGGGGAGATCCGCGGCGACTGCAACGCCGAGCAGGGGGCGAAGCCGGACCGCAAGAGGGTCGATACCGGAGCGGTTGCGGCCGAGATCAAGATCATGGAGGACGATCTCCGCAAGCAGGGTGCCTTTTCTCCGGCGAACGCCCTGCGTGAAATCGGCGACGGCATCCGGACAAAGGATCGGGCGCCTGCCGACGCCCTACGCGTCCTTCGGGAGGACCTGAACCGCAGCGGACGGCCCGCTCTTGCGGAGCGCCTGCGGGACATCGAGAACAAGATGAAGATCGCCTGCACGATCAGCCTCGCCGGAAACATGCGCGTGAAGGACGCGATCCTTTCGGCCGGGGGCCTGACGAGTGACTCCTATCTGGAGAAGGGCGAAATCGTCCGGACGAACAGGCAGCGCGACTACAAGACCTTCTATTTCGATGTGGAACGCGCCATGGCGGACGATTCCAGGCACAACCTGGAGCTGCAGGATCAGGACAGGATCGTCATCCATTCCGTCTGGGAGCAGACCTACAAGAAACACGTGTCCGTCGACGGCGATGTGGCGAAGCCTGGAAACTACCAGTACACGGACGGGATGACGGTCCGCGACCTCGTATTCAAGGGTGGGAACATCCTGGAGTCGGCCTACGTGGAAGAGGCGGAGATCTCGTCGATCGTCGTCGAGAGGGGGCGGAAGACGTCGAAGACGGAACGGCGCGTGATCCATTTGAAGAAGGCCCTGGAGGGAGATCCGGCGGAAAACGTCGTCCTGTCTCCCTACGACCGCCTGTTCGTGAAGAGGATTCCCGAATGGGGCGCCATGAAATTCGTGACTGTTTCCGGCGAACTGAAATTCCCGGGCCGCTACGCGGTTCATAAGGGGGAAAAGCTCTCCTCGCTGATCGAGCGGGCGGGCGGCTATGCGCCCGGCGCCTATTTGCGGGGTGCGGTCTTCACGCGGCAGAGCGTGCGCGAACTCCAGCAGCAGGGGCTCGAGGAGATGACGAGACGGCTGGAAAAGGAACTACTCGTCCAGGGGTCGGCATCCGTCTCGGCGGCTCTCTCCGCCGAGGAAATCCGGGCCAAGGAAGTCGAAATGGCCCAGAAGCAGAAGTTCATCGAGACACTGAGGGCCCTGAAGGCGCAGGGCCGAATGGCCATCCGCCTGGCGAACCTCCGTCTGCTGAAGGGCAGCGAATACGACATCGAGCTCGAGGACGGCGACCGCCTGCACATCCCGCAGAGGCAAAACGTGGTCAATGTCATGGGCGCGGTCATGGCCCAGGCCAGCTACGTCTATCTCGACCGCTTCACCTACAAGGACTATATCGGCATGGCCGGCGGTTACGCCCGCTACGCGGACGAGGATTCGACCTTCGTTCTCAAGGCGGACGGCAGCGCGCGGCGGCTCGCCCGGGGCTTCGTCAACTGGAACGACAACCGTTCGCGGTGGGAACTCGCGGCTTTTGGAGAGGAGATCAAGGACATCGAACCCGGCGACGTGATCGTCGTCCCGGAGGAATTCGGCCGGGTCGCCTGGCTGCGCGAGATCCGCGACATCACGCAGATCGTCATGAATACGGCGGTCGTGGCGGCGGTGGTCCTGAAGTTGTTCTAGCCCTTTCAACCGCAGTCGTTTCAGGAAAAGCCCTTCCGGCATGGAAGGGCTTTTTTTTCACTCCGCGCCGTCGGCACGTTCTCGACCGTCCGGAAACGCGCATCGCAACTCATCCGCTCCCTTAAATGGACCGCGCCGAAACGCCAGGGCAGGCGGAGGTTTTCGAGAGGAATCGTCAGAAGTTTCGGCGCCGCAAATCAGGACGCCCCCGATGGTGAATCCCCCGGGAATTCTGTATTCGGGAATGGAGGGCGTGAAATCTGCGTTTCACATTGCGATGAAAGTGCCGCCCCTCTACGCGGGGCGCGAAGCGGTTTTGCAAGGGTCAAAGGAGGATCCACCATGGACGCGAGAAAATTCAGACAATATGCAGGAATCCTGACGGCATTCCTTTTCCTCATTGCAGCATTGCCGTCGGCGGGGTTCGGGGCTGAACCCGCGGCCGGCGCCGGCGCCGGCGCAGAAGCCGGTTCAGGCGGTGCAGGTGCGGGGACCGGTGCAGGAGCCGGTGCAGGAGCGGGCGCTGGAGCAGGTGCAGGCGCGGGTGCGGCGGGAGCCGCGGCCGCCGCGGCCGCAGTTACGGCGGGAGCCGCGGCCGGTACGGCCGCAGTTGCGGGCATCGGCGCCGGAACGATCGGCGTCGGCGCGGCCGTGGCGGCTGCGGCCGCCGCCGCTGTCGCCGCAGCAGGGGGCGGCGGAGGCGGGGCGACGGCAACGGTCCACCATTGAAGTTGAAGCGTCACGGTGCAGGGAACGACATGAGCTTCACGAAGGCCATCCTTATCCTCCTTTTCATCGCCTGTTCGCAGGCGATGCCGCAGGCGTGGGCCGCCGGTCCATCGGAAAAAGAGATGGACGACGTCCTCGCCTGCGCCGAAACCATGTTCAAGGCCCAGAAGGCAAGGCAGTACTCCGATATCTGGAATTGTCTCACGAAGAAGACAAAGAGATCGATTGTGGAAGCGGTCCATGGACAATCGAAGAGAGCTGGAAGCGCACTTGCCGAAGACGCGATCGAAGTGGACCTCGCAGCGGGAGGCGACATCGCGAAGGCTTACTGGGACGGATATCTCCTCGCGTTCAGACCGGACATGGTTCTTGAAGAGAGCCAATGGACCATCGGTGAGTTCGGGAAGGACAAAGTGGAAATCTTCATCCTCTACAGGAAATCGGAACGGCCCGCCGTTCTGCAGATGTTCAAGGAAGGCGGCGCGTGGAAGGTCGGACTCGACGAGACTTTCGGGGCGCGCGGCCTCGTGGCGACTTTCCAATGACGCAGCGAACCCTGAGGACGAAGTGCGTTATTGGCTGAACAGGAAGCCGAGGTGCAGGACGGCCGGGAAGACGCAATCCATATCGGGACGCAGAAATAAGCCTTTTTACAGCCGAAATTCAGTTTCTGCCCGATAGTGTTTCCCCCGCCGCCGCTGATACAGAATAGCCGACGCTGCGACTTCACGCCCGAGCGTCGCGACAGTCGGGAGAAACAGAAATATTCATAGTGGGAATAAGCATACGGAGTTTCAACAACAAAAGGAGGTTTTCGAGATGAGAAGTCCTAAATTACTGCTGTGCATCGGTCTATTGTGCGCAGCGGCCATGCTCCCCTGGGGAGCGGGCGTTGCGGAAGCAGTGCCGGGACCCGGAGAAACGCCGGATTACTTCGGCACAACCCCGAACTGGGCCTACAGCCCGCTGCTGACGAAGTTCAAGGACACCTTGCCGGGACTGTGGAATCCGGCGGACGGAGCGGCGCCGGCCAAATCGATCCCGCTGGGCGTGCCGGACAAGCTGACGTATCCCGGATCCGATTACTACGAGATCGAACTCCAGGAATTCAGCGAGGTCATGCATTCGGAGATGCCGGCGACGCGCCTCCGCGGATACGTGCAGGTCAATAACGGCACGAATGCGGGAGGCACCGCCAACACGGTTACCCCTGCGGCCATCCGCTATCTGGGTCCCGTGATCGTGGCCGCGAAGGACCGGCCGGTGCGGATCAAGTTCATCAACAAACTGCCCGCGAACGCCGCCGGCAAGCTCTTCCTCCCCGTCGACACGACGATCATGGGGGCGGGGCCGGGGCCAGACGCAGCGCGGACCCAACCCGACAACGTCATATGCGCGAGTAAACCCAACGAGG
>CAZDLM010000004.1:40368-88515 GCA_964506465.1 uncultured Syntrophaceae bacterium | reverse complement strand
GACGCCTTCGCTGTGCTTCACGGAAAACCGCGCCGACCTGCATCTCCACGGCGGCAGGACCCCCTGGATCAGTGACGGCACACCCCACCAGTGGATTACGCCGGCCCTCGATTCGACGCCCCTCAAGACGGGTGCGAGCGTCGTGAATGTTCCCGACATGTGGTTCGATTCCACAAACAACTACGCGACGATCCCGTCCTGCGCAGGCCTCCTGAGCTGCTCGGCGCCGGGCGCGACGAACGATCCGGGCCCCGGGGCGCAGACGTATTACTACACCAACCAGCAGAGCGCGAGATTGCTCTTCTACCACGACCATGCCTGGGGCATCACGCGCCTTAACGTCTATGCGGGCATGGCGGCGGGATACCTGATCACCGACGCCAAGGAAGAGGCCCTCATCACGGCGGGGACCATCCCCGGCAGCGCGATGCCTGCTGTCTACCGTTACGGCATCCCCCTGGTCATCCAGGACAAGACCTTCGTGGACGCGGCCACCATCATCGGCGCGACGGGAACGGACCCCACGTGGAACTGGGGCACGGGACCGCGGAACGCCACGACGGGCCAGATCACTGCGGCGGTGACGGGCGACCTCTGGTGGCCCCACGTCTACATGCCGGCGCAGAACCCCTACAACCCTGACTTCAGCGGCGTGAACCCCATGGGCCGCTGGGTCTACGGCCCCTGGTTCTGGCCGCCCACGACCGTATGCGGATCCACCCCGGATGCGGTGAAACCGCTCTGCATCGAATACGGCGTGGTTCCGAACCCGCTCTACGGGACGGACCCGGCGCAGCCTCCGGAAATGCCCGGAACGCCCAACCCCTCATGGGGAGCCGAAGCATTCATGGATACGCCGGTCGTCAACGGCGTCGCCTATCCTACGGTGACGGTGCAGCCCCAGCAGTACCGTTTCCGGATCCTGAACGCGGCCCATGACCGTTTCTTCAACCTGCAATTGTACCGAGCCGTCAACAAGACGGGCTACACCAACCCCACGGTTCCCCCGTTCAACTTCACGGGGACGCCCGCGGACCTGACGGAAGTCGCCATGGTTCCGGCGGCGCCGACGGCGGGATTCCCGGCGATGTGGCCGCAGGACGGACGGGAAGGCGGAGCTCCCGATCCCTCCACGAGGGGTCCCGCGATGATCCAGATCGGCAATGAAGGCGGTTTCCTGCCGAAGCCGCTGCTGCTGCCCAACCAGCCGGTCAACTGGAACGTCGATCCGACGCTCTTCACGGCGGGAATCGTCCTCCAGCAGAACGAAGGCGGCGGAACGCTCATGCTTGGGCCGGCGGAGAGGGCCGATGTCATCGTCGACTTCTCGAAGTTCGCTGGTCATACCCTGATCCTCTATAACGACGCCCCGGCGCCGTGGCCGGCCCTGGACCCGCACTACGACTACTACACGGGCGATCCGGACCGCCGCGCGGAAATGGGCGGCGCCTACTCGACGCTGCCGGGCCAGGGGCCCAACACGCGGACGCTCATGCAGATCGTCGTCGCGGCGGGCGGGGATTCCTCTGCGCCCGTCGATGACTACAGCCCGACGACCCTGACCAACCTGCAGACGGCATTCGCCGGTCCGACGGGCGTTTTCGCCACGAGTCAGGATCCGATCGTCGTGGGGCAGACCGCCTACGATTCCGCCTACGGAACGACCTTCCCGGCGGTGTGGCCCGAATGGGGCGTCTCGCGGATCTCGGACAACTCCATCCAGTTCAAGAGCGTTACCGGCGAATCGAAGACCGTTGGGATGAAAGCCAAGGCCATCCAGGACGAGATGGGCGAGGTTTTTGATGACTACGGCCGGATGAGCGCCAAGCTGGGGCTCGAAGTGCCCTTCACCAATGCCGCAATCAACAACTTCAACCTCCAGAACT
The DNA here is from genome assembly GCA_964506465.1 of uncultured Syntrophaceae bacterium. GTDB lineage: Bacteria > Desulfobacterota > Syntrophia > Syntrophales > UBA6109 > UBA6109. Next base: position 86,629 of record CAZDLM010000004.1, on the reverse strand, counting down.
TCGTCGATCCCTCGACGGAGATCGTCCATCCGGGCGAGATCCAGATCTGGAAGATCACGCACAACGGCGTGGACACGCACCCCGTTCATTTCCATCTGTTCGATGTGCAGGTCCTCAACCGCGTCGGCTGGGACGGCTTTATCTACCTGCCCGACGACAACGAACTGGGCTGGAAGGAAACGGTCCGGATCAGTCCGCTGGAGGATACGATCGTCGCCCTGAGGCCGATCCTCCCGAAGGTCCCCTTCCCGTTGCCGCACAGCGTCCGCCCCTTGAATCCGGCGATGCCCTTGGGTTCCACGATTGGATTCTCATCGATCAACCCTGAGACGGGCGAAGCGCTGATACCGCCCACGAGCAACGTGATGACCAACTTCGGCCATGAGTACGTGTGGCACTGCCACATCCTCAGCCACGAGGAAAACGACATGATGCGGCCGATGGTCTTGAACGCGGACAGTCTCCTCTATACGGTCAACGCCGGCGACGGCGTCTGGCAGTGGAGCCTCGGCAACTGGAGCCAGTTGACGACGAATGTTCCCCAGATGATCACGCCTCAGGGCAAGGTCCTGTACGGGACTTTCGCGGGAACAGGCGTCTGGAAACTGGATGGCGGGACCTGGACGCAAGTCGCGCCCAACAACCCGGAGGCGATGGCGGCCACGGATTCGGCCCTCTACGGCGATTTCGGGACCGGCGGCGTCTGGAAATGGGACGGCCTGACCTGGAGCCAGGTGACACCCAACAATCCGGAGGCGATGGCGGCCGCGGGATCAGTGCTCTACGGCGATTTCGGGACCGGCGGCATCTGGAAATATGACGGCGCGGCCTGGAGCTTCGTGACGGCCAGCAACCCGGAGGCGATGGCGGCCTCGGGCACGATGCTCTACGGCGATTTTGGAACCGGCGGGCTCTGGGCATGGGACGGCACGACGTGGACCCAGGCAACGGCGAACAACGTCGTGCGCATGACGGCCGCAGGCCGGCTCCTGTACGCGGTTTTCGGAGCCGACGGCGTCTGGAAATGGGACGGTACGACGTGGACCAACATCAACCCCAACAGCGCGGAAATCATGGCGGCTGCGGGGCTGATCTTCTACGGTGACTTCGGAACGGCCGGCATCTGGAGGTATGACGGCACAAACTGGAGCCAGCTCACGGCGACGGATCCGGCAATGATGGCGTCGGCCTTCTGAGGTCCGAGGGCCGTTGTCAAGCGGCAACCCGCGACGGAGTGAACAAGAAGTGAAACCTCTTGCCTCGGGGAGGGAGCGATCCCTCCCCGAGCTTTCTGATGATTTTCAAGGGGAGAGATGATGACAGCGAGATTGATCGGGAGATGGATGGCGGTTCTGGGGGTGCTGATTCTGACGGCGCCGGCGGGCGCCGCGGAAAAGGTGTCCCTGGAAACGCAAAAGGACAAGATCAGCTACGGCATCGGGGTCGGCGTGGCGCGGAACCTCAAGTCGCAGGACATCCAGGTGGATCTGGATGCCGTGATGCGGGGGATGAAGGACACGCTCTCCGGCGGCAAGCTCCTCATGACGGAGACGGATCTCCAGAAGACCATGACGGATTTTCAGGCCGGATTGAACCAGAGACAGCTCCAGGCGAGGCAGTTGGAGGCGGAGAAGAACAGGAAGGAAGGGGAGGCCTATCTCGCCGCAAACGCCGCCAAACAAGGCGTGGTGGCCCTGCCCAGCGGCCTGCAATACCAGATTCTCAAGGCGGGCGAGGGGCGCACGCCCACGGAGAAGGATCAGGTCGAGTGCCATTACCGCGGTTACCTGATCGACGGGACCGAGTTCGACAGTTCGTATCAGAGAGGGACTCCCGCGACCTTCAAGGTGAACGGCGTGATCCCCGGTTGGACGGAAGCCCTGAAGCTCATGCCCGTAGGTTCGAAGTGGAAGCTTTTTATCCCCTCCCAGCTTGCCTACGGAGCGGCGGGAGCGGGCCGGACGATCGGCCCGAATGCGACGCTGGTCTTCGAGGTGCAGCTCCTGGCCGTCAAGTGATCGGGGCCGTCTTGGCGGACCGGAAATCGCGGCGCAAAAAGGGGGATCGACGGAAATGCGAGTGCAAATCATCAGGTCTCTGTCGCGGACCGCAGCCTTCTTCGGCGTCTTGATCCTGCCGCTCTTCTTTCCTTTTCTGACGACGGCGGACGTCTACAAGTACGTCGACCGGAATGAGGTCATTCATCTGACCAATGTGCGGCCCGCGGGCGCCCAATTCAAGATCCTGATCAGGGAGGGGGACGCCGATCCCACGCCCCAAAACGGCTCATTTGCGCATTACGACGCCCTGATCGCCCGGACGGCCGGGAAATACGGCGTCGACGGGACGCTCGTGAAGGCCATGATCAAGGCCGAATCGAACTTCGACTCCAAGGCGGTTTCGAAAAAGGGCGCCAAGGGACTCATGCAGCTCATGCCGAAGACGGCCGCGAGGCTCGGAGTCAGCGACTGTTTTCACCCCGGGGACAACGTCGAAGGCGGCATCCGCCATCTCTCCTACCTTCTCGACCTCTATCGGGGCAGCATTCCCCTGGCCCTCGCCGCCTACAATGCCGGCGAAGGCGCCGTGGCGAAGTTCGGCGGCATTCCGCCCTTCCTGGAGACCCGCAGCTACATCGGTTCCGTTCTGGAGCACTACGGCCGCTATCGGGAAGAGGCGGAGTTTGCAGCCGCCGCGGCGAATGTGCCGTTCCGGCCGGAAAACAGGAAATCCGCTTCCTCCCGAATCGATTGACGGTCCCGCGTGAAATTCCGGCAACCGCCTCCCCTGATCCATTGCCTGAGAGCCGAGTAAGAGATTTGGCCGGCCGGATCGCGTTTTGCCCCGATGGAAAACGAGCCGGGAACATGTAAGCATTTTGCCGTAAGAGGAGGAGCGCGGAGATGCAAACGAGGGATTGCGGGCAGTTCAAAGGGCGGTCCCCGGAACGGCGAGCGGGAACGCAAGGCTTTACTCTTCTGGAGGTGCTGGTCGCCCTGTCGGTCATGGCGATGGCCGTCACCCTGGTCCTTCAGCTCTTTTCGACGAATCTGAGATCGGTCGCCCGTTCCGGCGACGTGACTTCGGCGGCGGTCCGGGCGGATTCCAGAATCCGGGAAATCCTGATGGAACCGCTGGCGGCGGAGACGGCTTGGAGCGAGGCGACGGACGATGGGTACCGGATGGATGTACTGGTCAGGGAAGTGCTGAAGGAGAGGACGCAGAATCTCCCCGTCCGGATGATGGAAGTGATTCTCGTCATCCGCTGGGTGGACGGGATCATGGAGAAAAGGCTCGAACTGAAAACGGCGAAGTCCGTCGACCGGGCGGCGCCGGCCGGAGAGGTATAGCCCATGCTGCGCCCGGGAAGGGAGACGTCGGGGATGCCGGTGGCGAAGAATCCGACCCGTCCCGCCGATGGAGGTTTCACTCTCCTGGAGCTCCTGATCTCCATGTCCCTGCTCGTCGTCATCCTGGTCATTACGATGGGGGCGATGAGAATGGGCTCCCGGTCCGTAGCCGCCGGTGAAAGAAAGATGGAAGCCCAGGAGAGACTCCGCGCAGTGCTCTCGATCATGGATGCCCAGATCGCGTCGCAGCTCCCGCTCACCTACGAAGCGGAGCGCGGAACCCGATTTGCCTTCAACGGCGACGGCCGGAACCTGCGCTTTGCGACGGGCTATTCCATCTGGAGCGGCCGGAGGGGGTATGTCGTCGTTGACTACGTCATCGAGGCAGATGGCGCCGGGAAGAGCATCCTCTATGCCAGGGAGCAGGTGCCCGGGACCGAGGGCTTTTCGTATGCCCGCCTGATCGATGCGTCCGAGATGTCCTTCGACTACTTCTACAAAGGGCCCGCTGATGAAAAGGGCGGCTGGGTGGACGCAATGACCGAAGGGACTGCACTTCCCGGAAGGATCCGGTTTCGCATGGCGCGCGGAAAGGAGGAGATCTCCATGGTGTTCGCCGTAAGGACTTCGGCGGTGATGACACCGGTGCAGGGAGGCAGGGCATCGTGAGGCGCAGGCGGGGTATCGCCCTTCTGATCGTTCTCTGGGTCCTGACGATCCTCATGGCGACGGTATTTTCCTTCGCCGTGATGACGAGGGCCGAGACCTGGGGAACGCTCGTCTTCAAGGAAGACGCGGAAAAGAGATATCTTGCCGAAGCGGGGACCGAACGGGGCATCATGGAAATTCTCTACGCTTCCGCCAACCGCAACCGGACGGTGACTCTGGAGGGCATGAACGTCTGGAGGTTTGACGGCACGCCCTATACGGTCGAGATGGGAAGCGGAATCTGCGAGGTTCGTCTCGTCGACGAGGCCGGGAAGATATCCCTGAATGGCCTGACGGACGCCTCCGGCATCGTCCTGAAGAATCTGCTCGTCCTTCAGGGAGTGGGCCCCGATGCGGCAGACGAAATCGTCGACGCCGTCCTCGACTGGAAGGACTCCGACGATCTGCATCGCCTCCACGGCGTTGAAAGCGACTACTATCTGTCGCTGCCGAAAGCTTACCGGGCGGGGAATGCCGACTTCAAGACCCTGGAGGAACTGATTCTCGTCAAGGGGATCACTCCGGAAATTCTCTACGGGACGGAAAAGACGGCGGGGATTTTTTCCTTCCTGACGCTTTACGGGGAGGCGGGCCGCGTCAATATCAACGCGGCGCCCCGGGAAGTCCTGGCGGCCCTGCCGGGGATGGAACCGGGCATGGCGGACAGGATTGTCGAGATTCGGGCCCAGGCGGAGATCCGGAACATCGACGACATCCGGGATGTCCTCGGCGCCGGGTATGCGAGGATGGCGGCGTATGCGGATTTTGGAAGCGCCGGCACATCGGGAACCTTCAGCGTGGAATCCACCGGCTACCGGGAAGGCCGCAAACAGGGGTACACGGTTGCGGCGATGGTGGCCTTCGGCGGCCCCAACCGGCGGCCTCATGAGTATCGATACGTGCATTACAAGAGCCCGGCGGAAATTCAGCCATGAGCATGACGGAAGCGATCACCATAACGGCGTCCCTCGTCTCGAAGGGGGTCGAAAGAGCGTTCCGCGGAGGCCGGTCCCTGTGGAAAATCCTTTCCTTCAGCCTTGCCGATGGCCGGATTGCGCCCGGGTCGTGTCTTGCCGTTCTTCCTGAGAGCGGGCGCACGACCGTTGCCTATGGCACGCGTTTGTTCGGCCGGATGAGCATCCGGGGAATCCGGCAGTATCCCTCCGAAGAGGGGAAATTCCCGACACCGGAGGATCTCGCCTCGGCTGTCGAACTTGCCGTGAACGATCTCCATGCGCCGAGGGAGCGCGTGACGTTTGTCGTTCCCAAGGCGTGGGTCATCGTCAGGACGGCCGACCTCCCTCCGGCCGTCAAGGAAAATCTCTCGGGCGTCGTTTCCTATGAGCTGGACCGGCTGACGCCGCTTTCCGCTGAGCGGGCCTTTTACGACTTTCGGGTTCTCGATGAAGACCCCAATCGGATCCGCATCCTGCTTGCAGCCGTGAAGGCCGATGTCCTTGATCCCTATGTGGAAACCATGAAGAGAAAAGGAATTGCCGTCCAGCGGTTCGCCGTCAGCGTCTCGGCGGTCGGCACGCTTAGCCGCTATCTCCACGGAGACGGAGACACGGTCTTCGCGGAAGTCGGCACCGGCGGCTACGAAGGCGGCTTGATCCGCAAGGGGCGATGGGAAGCCTCCTTTGCCGGACGATTTGCATCCGGAGGCGTTCCATCGGGGGAAACAGCCCTCGCAACGGAGATCGAGTCTCTGGTGGATCTTGTAAAGCGGGAAGGGGGGACGCCGTCCGCAGTCGTCGTGCATGACCCGGTCGCTGGCAAGATATGGCCCGGGCTGCAGCGAAATGCGGCAGCGAGCGGCGCCGTTGGGAAGGGCGGCCGTCAGGCCCGGTTCCTGAACATGGAGAAGGATGCAGATCCGCCCTATGCCGTCTTGGGCGGGATTCTGGAATCGCTGTGGAACGGCGCGGATGGAATGAATCTTCTTGCGATGGGCGTTTCGCCGCGGCCGAAGTTCCCTGCGGCTCCCACGGTCGCCCTGATGGCCGTCCTTGCGGTGCTGGGGCTCTTCTGGCTGCTTTCGCCGCTCCAGGAGAAGGACGCCGAGAGCCGGGCCATCGATCGCGAACTCGCGGACCGCAGGGAAGAGGTGCGGAAGATCGAGACGCTCCGGAACAGTCTCGAAGGCATCGAGAAGGAGATTGCCGGCATCGAGGCCTTCAAATCTTCCCGGGTGATGACCCTGGATCTGTTGCGGGAAATGACGGCCGTGCTGCCGAAAGATACTTGGCTGTCCAGGTTGCGGATCACGGATGCGACCGTGGAAATCGAAGGCTATGCCGCCTCCGCGACGGAGATCCTGCCGAAGCTGGAGACCTCCGAGCATTTCAAGCGCGTCGAATTTGCCGCCTCCACGTCGAGAGATACCCGGTTGAATGCAGACCGCTTCACCATCAAGATGGAAATCGAAAATCGGGCGGAGAAGGGAGCGGGAGATGAAAAAAAACAGTAGGCTCCTCATCTTCGCCATCCCGGTGATGGTCATCCTTCTCGGCGCCGTTGCGTACGAGTACGGGTACGTGAAGATGCGGGCCGAATTGCGGGAGAGGGATGACGCGGTTTCGGTCAAGGAGAAGACCCTCGAAAAAACCATGGCCCTGATCGCCGACAAGCCGCGTCTCGAAATGAAGTCAGCCGCCCTCGCGGAAGCCAGAAAGACGGGGCATGCCAAAATGATCGAAGGCGAGACGCCCGCCATCGCCGCCGCCGCCCTGCAGGGAATGCTCAAGGCGGTGATCGCCTCGCGGGGCGGGATCATCTCCAGCGACCGGGTCGAAAAGGCGGAGGACGCCGGGAAGTTCAAGATGATCACCGTAACGATCGATGCGGTGCTGCCGGACACGAGGGCTCTTGCAGATGCGCTCTACGCCGTGGAAACGCAAACGCCCTATCTCATCGTCCGGGAACTGGATATCCGGATCCGGAATTTTCGGGAGCCGCGGGACCTGATGGTGAAGTTGAAGGTGTCGGGGCTTACGGGAGGCCTTTGAAGATGGGCGGAAAGAGTTATCTGCTGCGCAGCGTCAATGTCCTGAACATCCTGCTTCTCGCGGCCGTCATCCTGTTCCTGGCGGTTCCCTCGGTGCCGGAAGAGGTTCGCTGCGTCCTCCCTGTTCCGAAGAAGCCGGCCGTTGTGTCCGGGGAAGAAGCGGCGCCGCGTCGGAATCTCTCTTCCGTAGACTATGCCGCGATCAGCGATGCGAATCTATTCCATCACGAAAGGCGCATCCCTCCGGAAAAAAAAGAAGAGAAAGCGATGGCAAGGTCCGACGTAAATCTTTTCGGGACGCTGATTGCAGGCGACCTGAGCATCGCCTTTCTTGAAGACAGGAAGGCGCCGGTATCGACGGCGGGAAGGGGGAAGAGGCAGATCGCCCTGCGGAAGGGGGGGATCCTGAACGGCTATGTGCTCCGCGACGTGGAAGCGGACCGCATCGTCCTCGTCAAGGGCGAAGAGCAGGTGCTCGTCATGCTGACGGAAGGAGAGAAACGGAAGCCGGAGGCTGCCTCCTCGGGGTCGGCAGCGTCCGGACAGGCATCCACGGGTGCATCAGGCGCACCTCCTCCATCCAAGGTGCCGCCGGTCCCGACGCGGCCGGCGGCGTCGGGACCGGCGGGCGGAGCGATCGAGTCGAGGCCGCAGGCAACTGCCGCTGCGCCGCCGGCGATCCAGCAGACGCCCGCCGGTCCGGCAGCGGGAACGGCCAGACCGGGGATCGGCGCCTCCGGTTCATGGCCTCCCACCAAGAGCACGATCGAACAGACGAGGCAGAAGATCAAGGAGGGCCAGAAACTGCGGTTGGAGCAACTTCAGAAGCAGTGACCGGCATCACAGAAGCATCGCGATCATCCCATCGAGCCGTTCCCCGTCGATCTTGCCGAGAATCCTGTGCCGGATCCTGTTCCGGCGGTCGAGCACGTAAGTCGTCGGTACGCCGGCGATGCCGTAGGGCTTGACGAGGGCCGATTCGCTGTCGAGGACGACGGGATAGGTGGGTTTCGCGGACCCCAGGTAGGCCTCAGCGGTCTCCCTGCGCTCGCCGACGCCGACGGAGCAGGGAATGACGCCTCTCCTGTCGTGCCGCAGGAAGAGGGATTCGAGAAGGCTCATCTCCTCGCGGCACAGGGGGCACCAGCTCGCCCAGAAATGGATGATGGCGACGCTTCCCAGAAAGGCGGATGGAAGAACAACGGGATTCCCCTGGAGGTCTGCGAGGGTCGCCTGCGGCGGGACGTCCCCCATCCGCAGGATTTTTTCTTTCCGGCAGGCGGACAGCATTCCGGGGAGGGCAAACGCGAGCCCGGCGGCGGCCGCGGCCCTCAGGAAGTCCCTTCTACGCATCGGGTGGACCTCGATCTCCGAAAATCATTTCCAGGGGAATTCCCTTGACTGAGCGGGCGGACGGCCTTTCCTTACAGCAGGCTGAGAACCAGCCTCTTCAGCGTTTCCGGCGCGGCTCCGCCGAAGATGCGGTATCGGACGATGCCCCCGCGGTCGAGGATATACGTCCTCGGGACATCGGTTATCCCGTACACCGCGGCGTTCTTCCCTTCCGCGTCGATCAGGATCGGGTAGGAAACCCCCAGCTCGGCCGCAAAGCCCTTCACGGTCTCTTTCTTCTGGCCGACGTTCACGGCGAAGACTGCCAGCCCCTTGTCCCGGTACCTCTTGTATAGCCTGTCCATGGCGGGCATCTCCAGCTTGCAGGAACTGCAGCCGATCTGCCAGAAGTGGAGAACCGCCACCTTGCCGCGGAGAACCTCGGGGATCCGGACCGCCGATCCCTCGATTCCCGGTATGACCGTTGACGGCAGCGTGCCCCCGATGCGCAGGGCGGCTTCGGCGGGGTGCGCCGCACCCCAGAAGACGAGCCCGAGGCAGAGGAGGAGAATCGGCAGCCAGAAAGCCCTTTTCACACTCCTGCCGTTCTTCTTCCCCGCCGTCTTCCGTTTCATACCGCTTGCCGCCCCTTTATCTCGAAGTTCCACTTCCAGATCTCGTAAATCGCCGGGTAGACGATCAACTCCATCAGAAAGGATGTGAAAATCCCGCCGACCATCGGCGCCGCGATGTGCTTCATGACATCGGCCCCGGCGCCGGTCGACCACATGATGGGGACCAGGCCGAAAAGCATCGTCGCCGCGGTCATGAACTTGGGGCGGATGCGCTTGGCCGCGCCTTCCCGGATGGCCGCGCGCAGGTCTCCGAGGGTGCTCAGGCGCCCCTCCTGACGGGCCTTTTCGTAGGCCAGGTCCAGATAGAGCAGCATGAAGACCCCGGTTTCCGCGTCGACGCCCAGCAGGGCGATAAGCCCCACCCACACGCCGATGCTCATGTTGTATCCAAGGAAATAAAGGAGCCAGACGGCCCCCACGGCCGAAAAGGGCACCGCCAGCAGGACGATGGAGGTCTTCACGAGCGACCGGGTGCTCAGGTAGAGCAGGAGCACGATCAGGAGGAGCGTCAGGGGAACGACGACGGTGAGGCGGTCCCTGACCCGCTGCATCGCTTCGTACTGCCCGCTCCAGAGAACGGCGTAGCCGGCCGGCAGCTCGAGTCTCTCCCGGAGCAGGCGGTCCGCCTCGGCGATGTATCCGCCGGGATCCTGGTCGGAGATGTCCACGTAGACGTAGCCGGTCAGCAGGCCGTCTTCGTCGCGGATCATGCCCGGTCCGCTGGCGACGCCGACCTCGGCCAACTGGGAGAGGGGGATCTGCGTCCGTCCGTCGATTTCCAGCGTGCGGGGGTCCGGGACGGGCACCAGGACGCGGCCGATCGCCTCCAGGCTGCTGCGGAAATCACGCCGGTAGCGGACATTCACGGAGTAGCGTTCGCGTCCTTCGATGGCCGTCGTGACGTTCTCACCGCCGATGGCGCTCTGCACCGCCTGCTGCGCCTGGTCGACGGACAGGCCGTAACGGGCCAGTTCGTCCCGCTTCCAGTCGATGTCGAGAAAATAGCCGCCGCCGGTCCGCTCGGCAAAGATGCTTCGCGTTCCCTTGAGCGTCCGCAGGGCCGCTTCGACCTGCTCGCCGATCTGTTCGATCTGCACGAGGTTCGCACCGGAGATCTTGAGGCCGACGGGGGTGCGGATTCCCGTCGTGAGCATGTCGATCCGCCCCTTGATGGGCATGGTCCAAGCATTGGACAGGCCCGGCAGCCGCAGCGCCTCGTTCATCTGCGCCACGAGCTCGGCCGAAGAGGGGGTGTCGGGTGAGAGGCGGCGCAGCAGGGGCTTGAGCATCTCCGGAGCCCAGGAGGAGTACCAGGTGTCCACCCTGCGCCACTCGCTCGTCGGTTTGAGGACCACGAGGGTCTCCAGCATGGAAAAAGGGGCGGGGTCCGTCGATGTCTCGGCCCGTCCCGCTTTCCCCAGCACCCGGTCGACTTCGGGGAAGCTCTTGATGATCCGGTCCGTCACCTGCAGGAGCTTCTGGGCCTCGCTGACGGAAATGCCGGGCATGGTCGTCGGCATGTAGAAAAGCGAACCTTCGTCCAAGGGAGGCATGAACTCCGAACCAAGCCGCTGGAATGCGGGCGCCGTCGCTGCGACGAGGAGGACGGCGACGGCGATGACAATCCACTTCCAGCGCAGCGACCAGGCCACGGCCGGTTCGTAGATGCGGATCAGGAAACTGCTGAGGGGATGCCGCTGTTCCGAGCGGATGGTTCCCACGGCGAGGGCGTTGACGGCGCGGCTGAGCAGCCGCGGGCGGAAACTGAAGTTGCGGACCTGTGTAAAGAGAAGCCGCAGGGCCGGGTCCAGCGTAACGGCGAGGACTGCGGCGACGATCATCGAAAGGGTCTTGGTGTAGGCGAGCGGTTTGAACAGCCGTCCCTCCTGGGCCTCCAGCGTCAGGACGGGCAGGAAGGAAACGGCGATGACGAGGAGCGCGAAGAAACTTGCAGACCCGACTTCCTTGACGGCGGCGACGATGACGTCGCGGTGATCGCCCTTCCGGCCTTCCCGGTCCCAGAGCTCCAGCTTCTTGTGGGTCTGCTCGACGACCACGATGGCGGCATCGACCATGGCGCCGATGGCGATCGCGATCCCCGCCAGGGACATGATGTTGGCCGAGACCCCCAGCAGCCGGAAGGGGACGAAGGAGATCAGTACGGCCAGGGGGATCGTGACGATGGGGATGATGGCGCTCGGAAAGTGCCAGAGGAAGAGGAGTACCACCGCCGAGACGGTGAGCATCACCTCGACGATCGTCCATTTGAGATTGTCGATGGCGCGCCGGATCAACTCCGACCGGTCGTAGACGGGAACGATCTTGACGCCGGCGGGAAGGCCGGGCTCGATTTCGCGGATCTTCTTCTTGACCCGTTCGATCACGTCCAGGGCGTTCTGCCCCTGCCGCATGATCACGATTCCCGAGACGACATCACCCTCGCCGTCCAGATCGGCGACGCCGCGGCGCAGGTCGGGCCCGAGGACGACTTCCCCGAGGTCCCGGACGCGGATGGGCGATCCGCTCTCGCTGATCGCCACGGCGATGTTCCCGAAATCCTCGACGGTGCGGGCGTATCCGCGGCCGCGCACCATGTACTCCGTTCCGCCGAATTCGATGAGCCTTCCCCCCGCATCGTTGTTGCCGCCCTTGACCGCTTCCACGACGCGGCTCACGGGGATGCCGTAGAACTGGAGCCGGTTGGGATCAAGGTTGACCTGGTACTGCCTCCGGAAGCCGCCGACGGGGGCCACCTCGGCGACGCCCGATACCGACTTGAGATGGTAGCGCAGCGTCCAGTCCTGATAGGATCTCAGGTCCGCCAAGCTCTGCTGACCGGTCGTATCCACGAGGGCATACTGAAAAACCCATCCCAGGCCCGTGGCGTCGGGGCCCAGTTCGGTCTCCACGCCGTCGGGAAGACGCGGCAGCACTGCGGAAAGGTATTCCTGGGTTCGCGAGCGGGCCCAGTAGATGTCGGTCCCCTCCGCGAAGATGACGTAGACGAACGAATAGCCGAAATCCGAGAAGCCCCGGACGGTTCGGACGCCGGGTGCGCCCAGCATGGCCGTGACGATCGGGTAGGTGACTTGGTCTTCGAGGATATCGGGGCTGCGGTCCCACCGGGAGTAGATGATCACCTGGGTCTCGGAGAGATCCGGGATGGCGTCCAGAGGGACGTTCTTCATGGACCACCACCCCATGACGGCGGCGGCGGCGACGATCAGGAAGACGATCAGCTTGTTTTCGGCGGAAAAATCGATGATTCGGTTAATCATGGGCAGGCCCATCGTCAGTGCCGCCCTCGGCCGGACCGGCCGCAGACGGGATCATCTCCGGGATTTTCCCCGCCGGCGCCGGAGAAGCGCTCTTCGGCCCGGGCATCGTGCTGCCTCCCGGCACGGAACGAGGCGGCGTACCCGGGTTCATCCCGGGGAGGGAGGGAGACCACGGCCCGATGCCGCCGGATTGCGACTGCGGCCCGGAGGGACCGGCCGTCATGGCGGGAGCCGCGCCGGGAGACGGGGCGCCGCTTTGCGGCATAGGCATTTTCATGCTCTCGGGCATGGAAGAGGAGGCCGCACCCGGATTTGCCGCCGGAGAGCCCGTCATGGAGGACCCGATGCCGCGCCGGCCGACCGCCGGGCTTGGGGGGCCGGCGGGCAGTGGAGACGCGGCATCGGGGGAGGGAGACTTGGGCATGGCCATCGCGTCGCGGTATTTCTGCGGCGATGCCTCGGGCCGCGGCGCGGAGGGCGCCGCACCGCCGGAAGAGGCATGGTCCATCGTGGTCTCGGCGGCGCCGTGCGTCGACATCGCGCCGTGCGCCTCGTGCGTTTTTTTTGCGGTCCGCGGCTTTGCAGCGGCTGCGGGTTCTTGCGAAGCATGGTGCATCGCGCCGTCGTGACCGCCCTGTGCCGATGCGCCCGCCGCAGGGGGGGATTTCAGGTATCGCTCCGGATTCTTGCGGAATTTCTCCCGGCATTCAGGCGTGCAGAAGAAGTAGGTCTTGCCCTGGTATCCGTGCAGATGTCCTTCCTTCCGGGCCCGGTCGGCGTCGACGTTCATCAGGCAGACGGGGTCGCGGGCGATCTCCCCGGATATCCCCAGGGCGGCCTGCTGCATCCTCGCCTCGGAATCGATCAGGAAATGCCCGGAAACGGCGATCCTTTCGCCGGGCATCAATCCCCCGACGATCTCCACTCTTTCGCCAAGCGACCGTCCCGTTTCTACCCGCCGCGGCTCGAAGAAGCCGTTGCCCTTGTCGACGAAGACCGTCTTCTTCAACCCCGAGTCGAGGACGGCTTCCAACGGAACGACGAGGGCCGGCGGGCCGCTCAGGGCGAGTTCCACGTTCACGGGCATGTCGGGGCGCAGGACGTAGCCGGAGTTTTCTGCGATCAGGCGGATCCTGAGGGTGCGCGTGGCCGGATCGAACTGGGGCAGGACGGAACTGACGCGGGCGTGAAGGGTCGTTTTCCGGTAGGGAAGCTCCATCTTCACGCGCATCCCGGGTTTGAAATAGGACGCCTCGCTTTCAAAAAGATCGGCCAGGATCCAGACCTCGGAAAGATCGGCGATCCGGAAGAGTTCGGCGCCTTTTTCGAGGCGCAGGCCGGGGGTGATGCTCCGCGACAGCACGAAACCTGAGACCGGCGACCGGATTTCGACGGCGTCGGGAAAGGTCTGGGTCCGCTCCATCTCCTTGAGCTGGTACTCGCCGATCCCGTAGTTGAGGAGGTACTTCCGGTAATAATTGATCTGCGCCGTGCCGCCGAGCTCGCCTGCCCTCTTGGCCGCGCTTCGCATCTGCTTGAGCTGCGGCGCGCTGTACTGTGTCCTCAGTTCCTCGGCGCGTTTCTGCTGGTCGGAGAGGGGCTGGTTCGGCTCGCCGACGAATTCGGCGGCGCCGAGGTTGAAGAGATTGAAGTAATTCTGGATCAGCGTCCGGTATTCCAGTGAGAAGAACGACAGGGTCGCCAGCAGTTCATCCTTCCTCACGAGACTGCCGGTGGTGACGGGAAACGCATCCTGAATCCAGCCTTCGGTTGCGGCGTTGATCCGGTAGACGCGGGTCTCATCCGCCGCCACCCGCCCGAGGACGCGCAGCGTATGGTTCCAGGGGGCCTTTTCGACCTTCATGACCCTGACGCCGATGATCTGCTGCCTTTCGGGGGAGATGCGGACCGTCCCCGGCGGCATGGATGCCAGAAGGTCTTTGCCGGCCGAATCGCCCGGATCGGCGTAGACCGGCTCGAGCGGCATGCCGCAGGGAGCGATGCCTGGCTTGTCGGACTTGAGCGCCGGATTCATCGGATCCACGTAGTGGAGAATCCTGCGCTCCGGCGCCGGCGCCGGTCGTGAGCCATGGAAGGTCGCCCATGACCCGGCAAGAAATGAACCGGCGGCGATCAGCAGCAGGATCGGCACGATGTAACGCAGTTTCATGGGACGGACTGTACCTCCCCGATAAATTTCGTTTCGGCCCCCGGCGGGACCGGAAGAGATGACAAACGGTTCTTCCGATGCTCAAAGAGTGACATGAGCGCGGTTTGTTTTCCATCGGGCATGGACCCGATGGGGTACGCCGAATCTCTTAATTGCCGATCGGAGAATCCCTGAGAACGGTGCCGGCGCGGGCCTGGTCACAATCCCAGCGTGAAATCCGTGGCGACGATGCGCCAGGTCGACAGGACCGCGAAGGCCAGGTAGGCGATCAGACAGGCGGCGGCGAGCCTTTTCTGCAGCGCGGGCAGCACCAGGGACAGGCTGCCGATTCCTCCGTAGGGCATCAGGGCGCCCACGCCGAGGCCGGAAACCGCGCCGGAAAGGAGGGCTGCGTAGAGAACGTAGCCGACGTAACCGTACTCCTTCTGCAGGATGCAGAAGGGGCAATGGTGGGTCGGGAGCTCGTAGAAGTACAGCGAGATGAACGAGATGAAGGAGATGCAGGCGACGAGGAAGAAGAGACCGCTCGAAAGGGAGAAGAGGGCCCCCAGCTTTTGCCGGAACCGGTAAAGAATGCCCGTGAAGACGGTCAGGACGAAGAAGAGATAGAAGACGGCCATCGAGGGCCCCGGCGGCAGGGAGGCGATGTCGGAACTGACGCCGCTCTGCTCGGAACTGAAGAGGCTCCCGCAGCAGGAGGTGATCACGTCGGCCTTGAGCCCGGCGAAATAGAGCGCCTGGAGCACCGTCTCCGCGGCAATCAGCGGCGTCAGGACAAGGAGGAGGAGATACTTCTTCCGGATCAGGGGATAGTCGTAGGCGCGGTTATCCGCATGGTTGATGATCAGCCAGATTCCGGCCAGGAGGACATTGAAGATCTTCAGCAGGAATGCCGGATAGCCGTAAGGATCGGCGTACAGCGCCCCGGCGGCGCACATGGCGCCGACGAACCGGTCGTGCAGGCTGTCGGCTGTAAAAATGAACAGAAAGAGCGATCCGATCTGGAACACGAAGACGTAGGAGAGGATCGTCGATATGAGGTAGGTCTTCCTCTCCAGGAGCAACTGCTCTTCGCTGCCGCTCCTTAGGTCCCACCGGCCGATGATCCGGACTCCAAAGAACGAGCTGTAGAGGCACATCCCCGTCAGGAGAAGCGAGACGAGAAGAAGCGCCACGATGGCCGGATGCAGGATCATGCCGCTTCACCCTCGATCCGTCCGTCCCGGACGCCGATCACCCGGTCGACATCCTCCGCTTCAAAGACGAGGGGATCGTGGCTCGCGATGATGGCCGTCTTGCCCTGCTCCTTGAGGCGGGAGATGATCTCCATGAATTCCACCGAGAGCTTGCTGTCCAGGTGCGCCGTCGGTTCGTCGGCGATGAGGACCGGGGGATCGTTCATGAGCGCCCTCGCGATCGCCACCCGCTGGGATTCCCCTCCGGAAAGCCATTCCACGTTGGCCGACGCGCGATCGGCGAGGCCGAACATCGCAAGCAGCGTCATGGCCCGCTCCCGGACGATCCCATGCTTTTCCCCCTTGGGATAGGCGGGCAGCATGACGTTTTCGAGGACCGAAATCCCCTTCACCAGATGAAACTGCTGGAAGATGAACCCGAAGGTCTGCCGCCGTATCTCGGTCAGGAAGCGTTCGGGCAGGCTCGTCACCTCCACATCGCCTGCGGCGCCGCCGACCGAGGCGCGAGCCCCGTTCCGGACGAGCCCGTTTTCGAGGGTGATGCGGCCCGATGTCGGTCTTGCCATGCAGCCGATCAGGGAAAGGAGCGTCGTCTTTCCCGAGCCGCTCGGACCCTTCAGCACGGTGACGCGGTGCTCCTCCATCGACAACGTGACATCGCTGACCGCGACGAACTCGTTTGACTTGCCGAGATTGAATCCTTTTCGCACGTTCTGCAGCCGGATCATTTTTATGACCTCATCACCGAGTCGGGATCTATGATGGCGGCCCTCCAGGAGGGCACGACGGTTGCGGCCGTGTAGGGAACCACCGTCAGGAAGAACAGGACGGCCACCTGATAGGGGTCGATGAAGGGCGTAATCCGGAAGTCGGGGTAGAGCACCGACCAGCCCTTCAAGGCCGGCGCGAACAGCATGGCCGAGAAGAAGAAGACGTGGGCGTAGGCGGCCAGGAGTCCCGTCGAGAAGGAGAAGAAGGACACGACGATCCCCTCGCAGGCCTTGACCGCGATTACATCCGCAGTCTCCCAGCCGACCGCCTTCAGGATGCCGATCTCCCGCTTTTCGTCGGCGCTGAGCCCCGACGCCTTTTCCCAGGCGAGAATGACGAAGGCCAAGAGCGTCATCAGGACGAGGACGATCACGATGCCTCCCCTCCAGTCGAAAACGGAATCATAGGTCCGCGCCATCTCGTCCCGGAGGATCGGCCGGGTATCCGGGAGGATCTCCGCTACTTTCTTTGCGATGGTGAACAGTTCCTTCGGATTCCTCACGGAGACGACGATATCGGTCGCCTGGCCGGCCGGAAAGCCGAAAAGGTCCCGGAAACCGGCCTCCGACATCAGGATCAGATCCGCTGAGACCAGCTCCGATTCATGGGACAGTTCGCCCGCCACGGTGAAGTTCCGGTTGATGCCGTCCGATCCGCGGAAAGAGACGATGTCTCCCCCGTAGATCATCCGGCTTCTGGAGATTCCGCCGCCGATGACGATTTTGTCGCCGGAAGGGGCCTCTTCCCGGGGGACGAGCAGCGTATAATTGGCGCCGGCGGCGGGGTCATAGTAGTAGCCCCAAAGCCGCGGGCCGGCGGAGATGACGCCCCGTATCTCCCGTATCTTTTCCGCATAGACCGCCGGGATGGGTTCGTACCGCCCCGCCAGCAGACGCTGGACGACCATCTCCGGCGCGTTTTTCAGTATCAGCGAGGCCTCCCGCTTCATCGCCTGCGTGAGAAAAAGGGCGGACCCCAGCAGGAACACCACGAGGGTGTAGACGGCGAAGAGACTGAAATTCTTGCCCTTCCTCCGCATCAGCGATGAGAGGGTGAAATCCAGGATGTTCCGGTACTTTTCAATCCAGTGCGGCATGAAGCCTCCGCAGACCCGAAGGGGCGTCTCCCATGGAGCCCGTCGGAAAATGCTCCAGTGCGACGGGGTGATCCTGAAAGGCCGAGTGGAGATCCGCCTGGGAGGGGTGGCGGGCGTAGCGCGCCTCCGTGAAGAGGCACAGGTCGGTCAACTCCAGTTTTCCGACCATCCCGGCCGAAGTCTCGATCAAAGGGACATCCGCCCGGCGCTGCAGGCCGGCGTGGACGAACATCGCGCCGAGGAGCAGCGCCCCGGCGCCCAGGAAAAGCAGGGCAAGGCTCGATTTCCGGTGCGGCAACCGGACCCTGCCCGTCTGATCGGAACGTCTTCTAATCAAGGCTCCTCACAAGCTCCTTCGTCACGTCGCCGAACCGGAGAATCCCGGTGCCCTTGTGGTCTTTCAGGAACTCCCGGGCGTCGGCTTCTTTCTCCATGGGGATCAGCTCCCTGCCCATGGGGCCGTACACGTCGCTTCCGGTCACATACCAGGCGTCCTGCGCGCGCACCCATGAAAGCCGGTAATAGTCCTTCACGAGGACGGCGCGGATGTCTTCCGCTTTCCGCCGGGGGTCGTATCGCTTCATGTCCAGCAGATACTTGAACAGGTCTTTCGCCCCGTCGAAGAAGGCATGGGAGCCGTCCTTGAAGGAGACCGCCATGACCCAGTCGGGATACTTGGCGACAAACATGCCGCATACGGGGCACTTGTCCTTCGCCGCCGGCTTCGGAGGCTCCTGCCCGGCGGCGAAGGAAGAAAAAACCGGCAGAAGGGCCCCGGCCAGAAACAACGCCAGACCCGCCGCGAAGCCCTTCCACCGCCGTCCGCTTGCCGTCCTCATCTTACTTATGCTCCATATGCCCATGTTCCATGGGTTTCTGATCCATGGACTTGTGTTCCATCATCTTCATCTTTTTCATTTTCCGACGCTCGCGGATCATCTTGGTGTCGTCGGCCATGTCCTTGTAAGCCGCTTCAAGGGCCTCGTCGAATGAGGCAAGACGGCCGCCGTTTTCCAGAAGAAACTTCTCCGCATCGGCCTTGTTCGCGAAGGCCCACTTCGCAGTCTTCGTCATGACGCCGGGTTTGTTTCCCCCGATGACCCAGAAGGCCGCCTCGGCATCGGCCAGCGTCTTCCGGCTGAAGTCCCCCACGCGGATCGCCTTCGGCGTCTTGTCCAGGTTGAGGGCGAGATCGACGGCCAAGCAGTGCAGGCTGCAGGTTCCCACGTTGGTCCCGTCGTCGTATGCGATCAGCATCCGGCTGTGGGCGAACATCTCGCGGTTCATCCCGCAATACTTGCAGGCGGGTATTTCCTTCACATCAGAGTCCTGCGCCCAAAGGGCGCTTGCCGCCGGCAGGAAGAAGAGGGCGCAGAGGCAAATCAAGAGCATTCTTTTCATGGCTTATCCTTTCGTATCGTCGTCGATACCGTTCGTCCGCGCGGCATGCAGGTTATCCTGCAAGGCCGGACGGCAACGCACATGGCTTGGTCTGGGGCCGTTCGGTTCTTCAGGTGGGGTTGGGCGGCTTGACGGGGACCTCGATGTAGACCGCTCCCGGAGCAGGGAAAGAAACCGCCTCATAAGAAACGGGATGGGCGTAACGGATCGCGTAAATGGAATCGAGAATCATCTCCGGAGACCAGCGGGGGGCCGTCTCCACCCCGGAGGTCGCGTTGCAGCCGGGGCAGGAGCAGCTAATCCGAGGACACTTCCCATGCTCGGCTGAACAGCAATAGCACACAAGACCGCCGTGCGCCGATGAATTGCAGATCGGCAGGGAACTGAACGGCGCGCAGAGGATGAAAAGCAGTGCGACCGCGGCCGGTATGGAATGAAGTGTCTTCATCGCGCTGAAATCCGGACCACCCGGTTAGAATTTCATATCCTCGCGTTCGACGATCTTCTTCTGCTCGTCCGACAAACTGGCGTAGAACGCCTCGAAGACCGGGATGAACGACTGAATGCCGTCGGCGTGTGCCGCGGCGATTTCCCCGTAAGCCTTGATATCGTCGACGGGATTCCTGCTCCCCGCCGGCGCGGACTTTATCCTGACGACGAGGGATGCCATCTTCGACGCGTTGTCGCGCATCACCTGCGCCACCCCGCGCCACAGGGGTTCCTGCTCCGGCGTAACCCTGAGCTTGTCGTGAAGCCTCTGGATCCGGCTTTCCGTGGAGTCGGCGCCCGGCGGCGTCATTGCGGCGGTTGATGACGACGCTTCGGCGGAAGAGGCCTTTGCGGGATTTCCCGGCAAGGCGGCGAGCACCAGGACCGCGGCGGCAACCATCGCGGCGCGGCAGAGCAACGGACGGATGATGCGTCTCCTCATTCTTCTCCCTCCATGTGACTCCACGAATACAGGCTTTCGAGGGCAGGGACAATCAGGATTCCCCTGATTTCCGGCCTCAAAAAGCCTTACAGCGTGGTGACGGGAGGCGCAGGAGACGGCGGCCCCTTCCGCGGAGGCAGGCGGGGTTCATGGGGTGCCGAGGGGGCTTTGAGAACGGAGACATCGCAAAGGCGCGGCAGGCGGGTATTTCCCCCTTGCAGGCGGACCTATGGGACCTCCGCCGCTGCGAGGGCGGTGTTCTTTCAAGAGCGGAGGTGTGTTTCGGGGCAGATGCCTGATGGGATGAAACAGGCGAACGAAGAACCGGCGGCGGGAATCGCCTTCAGGGGGAAGGAATCTACGGGGTGGCGGCTACGGCCCTGCTCCCGCTCTCCCCGGGACCTTCGCCCGTTGCGTAGGAGCCCTTCTTCAGGACTTCGAGGTATTCCGGGATGGAATAGAAGAGGACGTATCCCGCCGGTTCGTAGGACGGCTCGTCCTTGATGAAGACGTATCCGTACCATTCCGTCATCCACTTCCACTTGCCGTCGATCTTTACCTGCGCCTGGGCGTGGGCGTCCCAGGTGGGGTGATTGACCTTGTAGATGGAGATGCGCGTTTCGAGGTTCTTTTCGACGCCCAGAGATGCATGTTCCAGCGCCTGGTGACGGCAGGCCAGTTCACCCATGCAGCCGGCAAGGATGAAAAGGATTGGCATCGATACGAGAAATGGCAGCACTCCGGATTGAAGTCGCACGCATTTCATGACTCGTTCGTACTCCTGTTCATCGTAAAATTCAACGGATAAATGGACATTGCGAATGTCCTTTTTGCCGAGGGCGGGTTTCACCGCTTCCTTCCCGTCTGCGGCTGAATGACAGCAAGGGGCGTGCCATGAAGACACGCGTTCGGCAAGTCTTGATAACATCCGAATATTCAATGATTTATGGAATGGGGAGGCGCCCGACGACGCAGGCATGCGCCTGGCAACAGGCAGGAAATGCCTGCTGCGCCGGTCAGCGGTTGAAGAATGCGGCAAAAGCGTTCCGTCCCGACGGCCTGCGGAGCCCTGTCGGGAGGGTTTCAAGAGCCCGCGATCACGGCGCGTCGTTATAGATATTTCCAGGTGTTCCGGACGGCCTTTCTTCCTCCGGCGGCTTTCGTTTCACCCGGAGGAGCTCTTCCATCCTGATGCGGCCCTCGCTGGCCTCGGACATGCTGTCGATATAGTCCCGCGACAGGTTTTTCGCATCCTGCTGGTTCTTGATGACGTTCGGAGTCAGCAGGATGATGATTTCATTTCTCTTCTTGTCGTCCTCGAAACCGCCGAAGAGCCAGCCGATGAGCGGTATCTTGGAGAGGAAGGGCACACCTGAACTGGTGTTGGTGATGTCCTCGCGGATGAGGCCGCCGATGATGATCGTCTGGCCGTCCTGTACGACGAGATTGGTGGAAGCGTCGGTCTTGTTCAGAAGAAGCTGGTCCGTTCCCCCGAGGTTGACCTTCTCGAAGGTGGAGATCTCCTGGTAGAGCTCCAGGGAGACGAGGCCGCCTTCGTTGATCCGCGGTTTGACTTTCAGGATGATGCCGATGTCCCGATACTGATAGTTCCGCTGGGGCGAGACCCCGATGGCCCCGTAGGTTTCCGACGAGAGGAGGGGGATCTGCTGTCCCACCTGGATCTTCGCATCGCGGTTGTCCGAGACGAGGATGTGCGGGGACGCAAGCACCTTGGCCTTCGAATCGCTGACGAGGCCCGTGATCAGGGACCGGACGGTCCCGGCCGCGTCGGTCGCGAGAAAGGTGAACCCCGCCTGCGTGAGCGCCGCGGGATTCGTCGCCGTCAGGGTGCCTGGATTGATGCCGGCGCTGGTGTTGAAGCCGGAGATTCCGCCCTTGAACAACGCCGCCAGGCCGAACTTAAGATTGTCGGTGAGCTGGATGGACGCGATCATGCCCTCGATGATCACCTGTCTCGGAACGATGTCGATCTGCTCGATGACCTTCGTGATGGCGGCATAATCCTCCGGCGTGGACATGACGACGACGGTATTGGTGATGTCGTCGGAGATGATCTTCGTGAATTCGGCGACGCGCGCCTCCGAACCGGCGGAGATCACGGAAACCTGGGATGGGGAGGCGCCGGCCGTGCCGGGAGGCGTCGCCCCCGAACCGGCGGGATTGCCGGTGGACGTCTTCGCCGATGACGACGCCTGCTCCCCCGTTCCGCTCTTTCCCATGAAGACCTGCTGCAGCAGGTTGGCGATGTCCTTCGCCTTGCTGTTCTGGACCTTGTAGACGAAGACCTGCGGCTTCTTCTGTTTGACCGTATCGTTGTCGAACAGCGCGATGAGGCTCAGCATGCGTTTGATGTTGGCGTCGGTGTCCACGAGGATCACCTGGTTGCCTTTCGGCACGTCGATGAGAACGGCATTGGTCGACGCGAAGGGCGTGATCAGCTTGAGGACTTCCGCGGAGGGAATATGCAGAATCGGCACCACCTGGAGGAGGGCGGTCCCCTTGGTTTCGATCTTCGCGGGGTCCCGTCCGAAGCTCACGGGCGACGGTTCTTTTGAAATGTCGCTGATCGGGACGATCCGGTAAAGATCACCGTCCTTGACGATGCCGATGCCGTTGAGCCGCAGGATCACTTCCATGAGCGGAAGAACGCTCGAAGCGGGAACCGGCGCGACGGCGCGGAACGTCACTCGACCCTTGACGCGGGGATCGACCACGTAATTGGCCTTCAGGACCTCGCCGAAGATGGTCTGGATGATCGTGTAGACGTCGGCGTCGTCGAAGTTCAGGTTGAATAGTCCACCGCGCTGCGCCGGGACGGCCGCCGCCTGCGTGCGAACGGAACCGGCTGGCGCCGCTGACGGCTGAGGAGTTCCTTGAGACGGGGCAGGGGGCTGCACCGGTTTCGATTCCGCCGCCGGGGCGCCCGGGATCGGGAGCGGCGACGACGTACGAACGGAACCGGATGGCGCCGCTGACGGCTGACGAGCTTCGGAGGACGGAAAGAGATCCTGATTCCGCCCCGGTTCCCCTGCCGGGCCGGGAGTCGCCGCGGGTGCCTGCGCCAAGCAGACCCCCCAGCCGTGGAACGGCGCGAACGGGCCCGTTATGCCGGCGATGGAAACCCAGGCTGCGAACAGCATCGTAGGCAATGTGCGGTTGAACAAAGTTCCTCCTTATTTCCAGCTCAGGACATCCTCATCTTCGCCTTCGCCGCCGGCGGATCCGTCCCTGCCGTAGCTGTACAGATCGTATTCTCCGTGTTTGCCGGGGAACTCGTAGCGATAGGCCTTCCCCCACGGATCGTTGGGCATGTCCTTCTTCAGATACGGCCCGTCCCACCGGTCAATACCGGGGTTGGCCGCGAGGGCGTTCAGGCCTTCCTGTTGGGAAGGATAGCGTCCGGTATCGAGCCGGAAATGATCCAACGCCTGTCCGAGAAGTTCGATCTGCGCCTTCGCGGCGGACTGTTTGCCCTTGCCGAGCTTCGGAAAGAGGCGCGGTCCGACAAGGGCGGCGATCAGGGCGAGAATCACCATGACGATCAGCATCTCCACCAGCGTGAAGCCGTTGTGCCCGTTTTTCCGGGCGATCGTGCGTTCGCTCATTCGAACACTCCTCATCGATGAAAAAAGCGTCAGTTCGGAACCGGACCGAGAGGTCCGCTCTGATGGAACAAGTTCTGCATTTTCCTGGATTATTATCCATAGGGGACGGTCTTAATCCGAAGAACGAAATGTCTTATTTTCTTCTCAGGGAAAAGATGAACAGGCCGGGGAACCGGCAAATGACTCTCGTGTCTGTCGCGGGCCCCGGCGGCGGGTTCTGCGGAGCGATGAGACTTATCGAAGAGGGAAATCAGGGTATCCCCGATGGTTGGGGACGGCCCAATCGGGTATTCAGGAGTCGAAGGGCATGATGCGTTTGCCCCGCATGAGCCGATTCGAGACAGGAGGGAAAAGATGGATCACGAAGAGAGCAATCAGAGGTGGGAAGAAATGCAGGCCCGCATTCAGGCGCGTCTGGGGAAATACCTGCGGGGCGGCGCAAACCAGTTGGAACACAAGCCGGCGAATATCCTCCATCTCCTGGAGACGCCGCCGGGCGACCGGACGGGATTGTCCGGCGGAAAGGGAAGCCATGTTCTGCCCCGATGACGCCATAGTGGGAACGCCCTACCGGCCAAGGATCCGGAAGCTCGGCCGATTCAACGGAAGACGACCGTCCAAGGCAGCGGAGTCGCCGGATCGCAGAGATGACGCCGTGAGGGGATTTGACAGGTTGTCTCAGGACAATCATGGAGCCGAGTTGCCGGCGGGCAGGGCGACTCCGGATGCGGCTGGAGACGCTCTCCGCTGCCGTCCGGAAAAGCCGGCTCAACCCGACGGAGGCGCCGGAAGCAGCCGGGGATCGATGGCGGTTTTGTGGACTCTTGCCGCCATGCTGTTAACGTTGTGGATTCTGGGACCGGCAACCGGCTCCATGTTGGATTTGTTTGTTCACCTTCTGCTCGCGCTCGCCATCTTCACTCTCCTGATGATCATGAAGGACCTGGCCGAAGAGGCGGAGACGGCATGGCCGCACGCGGAAGGGCATCCCTGCGACGAGGAGCTGGTCCGACGGGCGCAAATCTCCCTGAGGGCGATTTCGCAGACGGGATCGACGGGCAATCCGGCCCTGCGCCACGAAAGGTAGATCGCCCATGAATGCCCTGAGGATACTGCTTGTCGAAGACAACAAAAGCGATGCCGCTTTGATTCGAGAAATGATCCATGAAGAGAGCGGGAAAGACGTCGACAAGGCGGAATATGAACTGATTTCCAGGGATTCCCATGGAAAGGCCATGGAATATCTGGCCGAAAACACCGTGGATGCAATCCTGCTGGACCTGTCGCTGCCGGACAGCGAGGGCATCGACAGCGTCAGGAGGCTGATCGCCAGGGAAAAGAATACGCCCGTCATCGTCCTGACGGGCCTCGATGACGAGGCCGTCGCCATTCAGGCGCTGCAGAGCGGCGTGCAGGATTATCTGAACAAGGATGCGCTTTGCGGAGACCTTCTTGTCCGTTCCCTGCGGTATTCCATGGAACGGTTTCACAATCTGCAGGAAAAAGAGAAGCTGATCCGGGAGCTTCAGGAGGCGCTGGACAACGTGAAAACGCTCAGCGGACTGCTTCCGATCTGCGTCAAATGCAAGAACATCCGGACCGACGACGGATACTGGATGCAGGTCGAGTCCTATCTGCGGGACTATTCAGGCCTGAATTTCACGCACAGCATCTGCCCCGAGTGCGTCAAGAAGCTGTATCCGGAACTGCTGACCTGAGGCCTGCGCGCACAACGGCCGTCCCGGTTCCATCCCCGGACACCCCCTCGCAGGAGGACGTCCATCGGACGCCCCTTCTCCTCCGGCGTCAACCGTCTACGACCACCAGCCCCTCCCGGATCGCGTACTTCGTCAATTCGGCGACGCTTCGCATGTCGAGCTTTTCCATGATGTTCCGGCGATGCGTCTCGACGGTCTTGATGCTCAGGCAGACGTGGGCGGCGATCTCTTTCGTCGAAAGGCCTTCCGCGATCAGTTGCAGGATCTCGCGTTCCCGGGAGGTCAGCATGGCGGCTTTTTCGGTGGAGTCGTCTGATGTTCTGTGGAGATACCCCTTCACGACGACGTCCGCGATCTTGGGGCTCAGGTAGGTGTTGCCCGTCATGACTTGGCGGATGGCCCCGGCAAGTTCCGCGAAGGCGCAGTCCTTCAGCAGGTAGCCCGACGCGCCGGCTTCCAGCATGCCGAGCACGAATCGCCGGTCCGAATGCATGGACAGGGCGATCACCTTGATGCCCGGCGTCTCCGCGGCGATCTTGCGCGTGGCCTCGATCCCGTTCATGTCGGGCATGGAGACATCGATAATGACCACGTTGGGCGCCAGCTTTTCGGCAAGCTTGACCGCCTTCCTGCCGTTTTCCGCCTCGGCGACCACTTCCATCCCCGCTTCCTTCTCGATCAAGGTGCGCAGGCCGTCCCGGAAAATGTGATGGTCATCGGCAAGGAGAACTCGAACCTTCATTTTTTCTTTCCCTCCCTCAATGTCTGCTTGCGGCTTTTTCGCGGCGCCGAAAGACAGATGCAGGCGCCCTGTCCCTTTCCCGTTCCGATCTCAAAGCGGCCGCCGATGTAGCTGATCCGCTCCCGGATGCTCAGCAGGCCGAACCCCCCGCCCCTCTTCGAGGCCCGATCGATCGCGGAGGCATCGAAACCGGTCCCGTCGTCCTGGACCGTTATCTTGATGCTTCCCCCCGATTTCTGCAGCAGGATCGAGGCCCGCTTCGCGCCGGCGTGCTTGACGATGTTCAGGAGCAGTTCCCGCACGGCCCGGAACAGGAGGATCTGGACTTCCTCGTCGATTGCCGGGATCTTTGCATCCTTCCTTACGACCACCTGAAGGCCGTGTTGAGACGAGATCTGCTCTCCCAGCCACTCGACCGCCTCGGCGAACCCCAGTTCGTACAGGACGGAGGGGCTGATGTCTTTCATCAGCGACCGGGTCTGCCGGATCGACTGTTCCATCATATCACGGATTTCCGCAACGGAATCCCCCAGGCCGCAGCGGGCCGACTGTTCCAGGAGGAATTCCACCTTCATTTTCGTAATGGCCAGGGTCTGCCCGATGTTGTCGTGCAGATCCACGGCGATGTTCCGCCGTTCCCGCTCTTCCGCCATCACCAGTTCCCACGTGAGCTGCCGCAGCAGTTCGTTGTTGGCCAGGATCCTTTTTTCCGCGCTCACCCGCTCCGTGATGTCGCGGGCGGCGGCGAAGACGCACTTCACATCGCCGGCTTCGTTCCGGACCAGCGACGCATTGTAATGCACCGGCGTCGTCCTTCCCGAGGCATGCCAGATTTCGAGCGGATAGTCGCGCACGAATCCTTTCGAAAAAACCTCCTCATATGCCTTCTGGGCCTTCTCCGGCTCCGTGAAGTAATCCGGGAAACTGCTGCCGATCAACTGTTCGCGCGAAAATCCCGTGATGGTTTCCGTCGCCTGGTTCACGTCTGCGATCCTGCCGCCCGCGTCGATCGTGACCAGCGGATCGATGCTGGCCTCGATCAGGCTCCTGGCATAAAACGACGCCTCGCGCAGCTCCTCTTCGGCGCGCCGCCGCTCTTTCTTCGCTTCGGCCTCGTGCAGCGCCCGCGAAACCGCGGGGCCGAGACGCGACAGCCTGTTCTTCAGGACGTAATCCGTCGCGCCTTTTTGCAGGAATTCGATGGCCGTCTCTTCCCCCATCGCGCCAGACACGAAGATGAAGGGCGTGTCCGGCGACTTGGCCCGGGCGATCTCCAGGGCCGAAAGACCGTCGAAGGACGGCAGGGAATAATCGGAAAGAATGATGTCCGGAGAAAATTCCTCGAGGGTCTTGATGAAAGCGTCTCTCCGTTCCACGATTTCGGTAACGAAGGCAATGCCCGCCTCTTGGAGTTCATCCATGGCCAATTCGGCATCCGCGGCGGAATCCTCGAGGATCAATATGCGCAGTTTCTTCATGTTCTTTGCCCAGGTATCCTAGGCTGGCGCTGCCCTTCTTATGCCGGTCCTTTCGGGGTGAAATACAAGCTGGCCCCCTGTCGACCGCCTCAGGGATGCTCCGGCGGTTCCGCTTCGCACGGGAAACCACTTTGCCGGCATCGTCCGGGATGCCGCACGCTCACTGTTCGGTGTAGGCCACCCTGTTCATCTCGATCCAGTAAGACCGGATGTCCGAAATGTGCTGCGAAAAGCTGTCTGCATCCAGGGGCTTCACGACGTAACTGTTGGCGCCGCTCAGATAGCACTCGATACGATCCCGCGTTTCGTTGGAGGATGTGAAGACGATCGTCGGAATGAACCTTGTCCTTTCATCGGACTTGAGCCGTTTCAGGATATCCAGGCCGCCGATCTTGGGAAGCTTCAAGTCGAGGAGAATGAGCTTGGGAAGGTGAACGGGATCCTTCCGCAGGCAGCCCTTCGGGCCGAAAAAATAATCGAGAGCGGCGACGCCGTCCCTGAACGAATGGATGCGATCGCCCACATCCAGTTCGCGGAGGGCCTCGATGATCATCTCCAAGTCGTGGCGATTGTCTTCAACGAGCAAAACATCGGCACCGTCCATGCCTCACCTCAAGGCCCAGTAAAAGGCCGAATTCCCGCCGCGCGAAGGGCTTCGCGCGGATCAAGAGATTCTTTCTAGACTAACCGATCCGGCGGGGATTGTCTACGTTTTTGTCCCGGTTCCTGCCGCTGTCGCCGGCTATTCCTTGCTCAAACGGGCGAACTCGCGCAACAGCTCTTCCTGTCTTTTCGTCAGGTTTGTCGGAACGGAGACAGCCGTTTCGATGAGGAGGTCGCCCCTGCCGAAACCGCGGAGACGCTCGATGCCTTTTCCCTTGAGCCGGAAGACCTTGCCGCTCTGCGTGCCGCGGGGGATCTTGAGTTTTTCCTTCCCCTCGAGCGTCGGCACTTCGATGGATGCGCCCAGCGCGGCATCGGTGAAGGAGAGCGGGACGCGGCAGCGCACGTCGTCTTCATCCCGCTCGAAGAATTCATGTTTTTCCACGGCAATGAAAACGTACAGATCGCCGCTTGGACCGCCGAAGGGCCCCTCTTCTCCTTCTCCGCGCAGACGCAGGCGGGAGCCGGTGTCGACGCCGGGGGGAATCTTGAGGTGGACGGACTTCTGCGTCCTGGACCTGCCCGTGCCGCTGCAGCGGGGGCAGGGATCGGTGATGACCTGTCCCCGTCCGGCGCAGCGCGGACAGGTTGTGCTGATGGTGAAGAAACCGCTGCTCTGGCTGACCTTCCCGCGCCCGCGGCAGGCGGAGCACAACGACGGGTTCGTCCCCGGCGCCGCTCCGTTGCCGCGGCAGGTCCGGCAGGATTCCATCTTTTCGATGTCGATGTTGACCGCGGCGCCCAGCGCGGCGTCCAGGAAGGGGAGGTGAAGGTCGTAACGAAGATCGGCGCCGGGCTGCGTTGCGTCCGCCCGCGTCCGGCCCGCCCTGAACCCGAAGAGGTCTTCGAAGACATCGCCGAAACTGGAAAAGATGTCTTCAAAACCGGAAAAGCCGCGGTAACCGGCGCCGGCCAGTCCCTCATGCCCGAAACGGTCGTAGATCTCGCGCTTTTCCGCGTCACCGAGGACCTCGTACGCCTCGGCCGCCTCCCGGAATTTCTCTTCCGCCTCCCGGTCTCCCGGGTTCCGGTCCGGGTGGTACTGCATGGCCAGACGGCGGTAGCATCGCTTGATTTCGTCAGTCCCGGACGAGCGGTCGGCCCCGAGGACCTCGTAATAGCAGCGCTTCATGAGGAGGGGAGTTCCGCGGGATTCGGTTTGCCTGCTGCGGCCGAATCGGCGCTTCGTTGCGCATTGCCCGCCTTTTCAAAGGCATAGGATGCAAAGACGAACTTCTTCAGGGAGAAGGCCTTTTCCCCGATCCGGTTCCAATCTTCGGGCGATACGGCATCGCCCAATGCCTTGCGGGCCTGTTGAAACAGCATGACGTCGCCCGATTCCTCCGCGAGCGACGCGATCCCGGTGATGGCCTCCCGGTCCCCCGCCCGCTGGAAGAATTCCATGGCGTCGTGGAGGCGGCCCTCTTCAAGAAAGCGCGCCCCGTATTCCGAGAGCGTTTTGGCGGGCGTCTTGTCCACGTACAGCAGACGCTGCTTCTTGTTGTAGTCGGGCAGTACCGCTTTACTCATCGTACCAGACGCCGGAGCGCCTCCTCGTATTTTTCCCCCGTCTTGCGGATGATCTCTTCGGGAAGTTCCGGCGCCGGCGCCTTCTGATTCCAGGGGAGGGAGAGAAGGTAATCCCGGAGGAACTGCTTGTCGAAACTCTTCTGCGGCCGCCCCACTTCATAGTCGTCCTTGGGCCAGAAGCGGGAAGAGTCGGGCGTCAGCACCTCGTCGATGAGGATCAGCTCGCTGTCCAGGAGGCCGAATTCGAACTTCGTGTCGGCGATGATGATCCCCGCCTTATCGGCGATCCCTACGGCGCGCCGGTAGATGGCGATGCTGACGTCGACGATCTTCCGCGTCAGATCCGCCCCGACGATCCTCTCCATCTCGGCGCGTCCGATCGGCTGGTCGTGCTCGCCTTCCCCGGCCTTTGTGGAGGGCGTGAAGATCGGTTCGGGAAGGCGGGAGGACTCCAGGAGCCCGTCTGGCAGAGGGATGCCGGAAACGGTCTTCGTCCGGGTGTAGTCCTTCCATCCTCCGCCGCTGAGATAGCCCCTGACGACGCACTCGACGGGGAGGGGTTCCGCCTTTTTCACGAGCATGCTCCGGTTCCGGAGGATTTCCCGGTAGGGCCGGCAGGCCGGCGGGAACGCGTCCGGGTCGGTCGCGACGAGGTGATTGGGAATGATGTCCTTCATCCTGTCGAACCAGAAGACGGACATCCGCGTGAGAACCTCCCCCTTGCCGGGTACGGGATTGGGCATAATCACGTCGAAGGCGGAGATCCGGTCGGTGGCGACGATCAGGAGGTGTTCTCCCACATCATAGAGGTCGCGCACCTTTCCGCGGTTCAGCAGTTTGAGATCCGGGAATTCGGTCTTCATCAATCCACGGTGTTCCACGCTGGGATCCTCCTCACGACCTGTGGAATTTCATAGATAGGGATTGTGGCTCTTCTCGCGCCCGATCGTGGACGTGGGCGAAGTGCCGTAATTGTGGCCGGGATAGACGACCGTCGCATCGGGGAGGCTGAACAGCTTTTCCCGGATGGCGGCGGCCATGACGTCCCAGGAGCCGCCGGGAAGGTCCGTCCGCCCCACGCCTTCCACGAAAAGGGTATCGCCGGTGAAAATCGCTCCGTCCGCGTAGAGGCACATCCCGCCCGGTGTGTGGCCCGGCGTGTGGATCACGGTGAGGGCCGTTCCGCCCAGTTTCAACTCGTCTCCGTCCCGGACGAGGAGATCCGCGGGAGGTGACGGCAGCGCGCCGAACATCCGGAGATAGGCCGAGGGCATGGAGAGCAGCATCTGCGCGTCCGCCTCATGGATGACGATCGCGGCGCCCGTCTTTTCCTTCATCGCGGCGTTGCCGCCCGTGTGGTCGGGGTGGGCATGGGTGTTGACGATGGTGCGGATCGTGAGCCCGTCCCGCTTGGCTTCCTTCAGAATCTCCTCCGTGTTCGCGGCGGGGTCGATCACGAGCCCTTCCCCGGATTCCGGATCGCCCACGATATAGGCGAAAACCGCCATGGCGCCGACTTGGATCTGCCTGATGATCATGCTTCAAACCGTCCTGAAGATTCCCCTGCAAAAGCGGTACACAGGGTCGGGATGCCCTACCATTTTCTTCCCCGGAAAGTCAACGTCCGGGGCGTCTTTCCTGCCGCGGAGCGCGGGCGGGCGGGAACGGCCTATTTCATCCTGCGGATGCGGACCTCGATGTCCTTCTCTCCCTTGAGCAGGCCGGTGAGCTTCGCCGTGTCGGTGTCGCCGTAGTGGTACGGGTAGAGGATCTTCGGGCGGAATGCCTTGGCGGCATCGGCGACCATCTCCGGCGTCATCGTATAGGGCAGGTTCATCGGCAGAAAGGCGATGTCGATGTTCTTCAGCCCTTTCATCTCCGGCGTGTTCTCGGAATCTCCGGCGATGTAGAGGCGCTTGTCGCCGAACGTCAGGATATATCCGTTGCCCGTTCCCTTCGGATGAAAGGGATTGCCGGGGCTTCGCATGTGAACGAGATTGTACGCCGGGACGGCCTCGATGCGGATCCCCTGGACCGTCTTCGCTTCGCCGTTCTTCATGGCGACGGCCCCTGGGACCTGTCTGGCGGCGTTCGCATTGGCGACGACGGCGGTCTTGTCCGTCTTGATCGCCGCGAGCGCCTTCAGATCGAGGTGGTCGGAATGCTCGTGCGTCACGAGGACCAGGTCGGCCTTCGGCAGCTTCATGTAATCGGCCTCCTTGGAGACGGGATCGACATGGATGGTCTTCCCGCCGAAGGAGAGCATCAGCGACCCGTGGCCGAGAAAGGCGATGGCGAGATCTCCTTCGGACGTCCGGATCGTGTCGGTCTCCAATGCGCCCTGGGCCGGCGCCGTCACCGCAAAAAATACGAAAGGCAGGCTCATCAACGCGGGCAGAAATTTCTCCATGGTCTGTACCTCCTCTGCAAAAAGTCACCCTATTTTAATGATTTCATACCTTCCTGGCAAGGCAGGCGGCGAAAAACCCGTCGGTCCCGTGGCGGTGGGGGAGGGTGCGGAAGAACCCGTCGCTGCACAGAAGCTTGGCCGCCGCCGGTGCGGCCGGGCGGGAAAGACGGTATTCCGGATAACGCTTGAGGAAGGATCGGACGATCTCCTCGTTTTCCTCGGGCAGCGCCGTGCAGGTGACATAGGTGAGCGTTCCCCCCGGTTTCACGCGGTCGACCGCGTGGTGGAGGATCGCCCCCTGAAGCTCGACGAGGGTCCGGAGGCGGTCGGGCGTCAGCCGCCAGCGGATCTCCGGGTTCCTTCGCAGCGTTCCCAGACCGGAACATGGCGCGTCCACCAGGACGCGGTCGAATCGTTCCGCCGGGAAGTCGTCCTTTGCGGCGTCGGCGGTCTTGGTCTCGACGATCGTAACGCCCAGGCGGGCGGCATTCTTCTTGAGGGCTTCGATCTTCTCCGCGCTGATGTCGCAGGCCAGGATGCGGCCCCGGTTCTTCATCAACTGCGCCAGGTGATGCGTCTTGCCGCCCGTTCCGGCGCACAGGTCGAGGATCGAATCACCCGCGATCGGACCGACGACGTGCGATATCAGTTGGGATCCCTCGTCCTGAATCTGGATGCGGCCTTCCTGGAAGCAGGCCGTTTTTTCCAGGGAATCCGTGTTCCCGAGGATGTTGAGGCCCTCCGGGGACAGCGCGGTCGGGCGGCTCGAAAGCCCCAGCTTTCGCAGCTCTTCCTCGACCGTCCGCCGGTCCGTCTTCAGCGAATTGACGCGGACCGTCAGGGGCGGGATCTCGTTGTCGGCCTTGCAGAAGGCCGTCGTCTCCGCAATGCCCAGCATCGAAATCCAGCGTTCGACGAGCCAGCGGGGATGCGAGTGGAAGACGCTGAGATGACCGACGGGGTCCTTTTCGGGGTCCGGATAGACGATTTCCCGGCGGGTGCGGGCGGCGTTCCTCAGGACGGCGTTGACGAGGGCAGCAGCGGCCACGCGGGTTCGTTTGGCGATGGCAACGGCCTCGCTG
This sequence comes from uncultured Syntrophaceae bacterium, assembly GCA_964506465.1. Lineage (GTDB taxonomy): Bacteria > Desulfobacterota > Syntrophia > Syntrophales > UBA6109 > UBA6109. The sequence goes on along the minus strand of CAZDLM010000004.1, from coordinate 53,505 downwards.
ACGGCGGCGTACTCCGGAACGCGGTCCAGGAAGAAAATCTGGTACAGGCCCGTGCGCAAGACGTTGCGGATATCCGTATCGAGCGCCCCGGAACCGGGCGGATAGAGGGAATCGATGATCCAGTCGAGCCGGCCCCGCATGCGGAGCGTCCCGTAGACGATCTCGGTGAGAAGGCGCCTGTCCCGGGGATCTTCCAGCTTTCCGGAGCGGAGCGCCCCGTCGAGTTCCTGTTCCGCGAAGGCGCCCTTCCGGTCCACCTTCGAGAGAATCGTTACGGCAAGGGCGCGCGGAGTCGATTTCATGAGCAACCTCCGAGGGCGTCCGTTCCGTCGTCGCCGTTTCGAGATTGAGAAGCGCCGAAGCTCTTCATGCTGCGTCGCCGAAGCGGGCGTCCGGTGCGAGGCGGCAGCCGCGCAGGAAGTCGCGGATGGACATCCGGTTCTTGTTTTCGAGCTGGACTTCTCGGAGCAGGACGTATCCGTCGCCGGCCGCGACGGCAAGCCCCTCCTCGGACAGCGGTCCGGCCGTCCCGGGGGGCTTTTCGAGGCGGCATTCCGAAACGGCCGCCGAAAAAATCTTGAGGATCTTGCCATTCAGGCAGGTGTACGCGCCCGGCGCGGGCGAGAGCCCCCGGATGAGATTCAGGATCTCGCGGCAGCCCCTTTCCCAGCGGATCAGCCCGTCTTCCTTATTCAGACGCGGGGCGAGGGTTGCCAGGGCGGGATCCTGGGGCGTGCAGACGGCTTTCCCCGATTCGATCGCCTCCACCGTGCGGATCAGCAGTTCCGCCCCCATCAGGGAGAGGCGGTCGTGCAGCGCTCTGAAGTCCTCTTCGGGGCGGATCGGGGTTTCCTCCTGCAGCAGAATGTCGCCCGAGTCCACCCCCTCATCCATCTGCATGATCGTGACGCCCGTCTTCGTTTCGCCGCAAATCAGCGTCCACTGGATCGGGGCGGCGCCCCGGTAGCGGGGGAGGAGTGACGGGTGAACGTTGATGCACCCGTATTTCGGATGAGAGAGGATCTCCTTCGGCAGGATCTGTCCGAAGGCGGCGACGACGACCAGATCCGGGGCGATGTCGCGGAATTCCTCCAGGAAGGCGGCGTCCCGGACCCGCTCCGGCTGGCAGACGGCGATCCCGTGGCTTTGCGCCAGGACCTTGACGGGCGGTGCGGCCGCCTGTCGGCCGCGGCCTTTAGGACGGTCCGGCTGCGTGACGACGCCCGCGACGGTGCGGCCGCTGCGGATCAGTGCCGCCAGCGACGGTACGGCGAAATCCGGCGTTCCCATGAAGAGGATTTTCGTCTTGCCCACGAAGTCTCCCGATACTTTGATCATCCGCCCCTAGCAACAGGAAAAGGGTTTTCCAAGACCGTTTGCGGAAACCGCCGCCCTTGTCACCTTCGCACGCTGAAAAGTGTCGTCCCCGCGAAAGCGGGGACCCAGCGGTCCCGTCCGCTTGCGTACTGAATTTTTGCATGTCGTCCCCGCGAAAGCGGGGACTCAGCGATGCCCGTCAACGGAGCTGAACTCGCAAAGTCGTCATCCCCGCGAAAGCGGGGATCCAGCTCTTTGCATATCTCGAAATGACAGACGAAACATCCTCATGTTCCCGGATTCCCGCCTGCGCGGGAACGGCGGGAGAGGGATGACATCGGTCCATCTGCAGAACAAAAGCGGCATCGCTCAAACGCTCTGTCGCACGATAGCGGACCGGGGCGCAAACTGTCAAGGCGGGTTTAGAGGAAATGGACCGGATCGACGTCCGTACGGACTTCCAACCCTGATCCATCCGCCGCCTTCACGACGGCGGCTGCAAAGGCGTGGAGGGTGGAGACATTGCGGCCCTTGAGGAGGATTTGCCAGCGGTAGCGGCCGCGGATCTTGCCGATCGGGGATGCGGCGGGACCACAGATCTCCACCTTGGACGTCCAGCCTTTTGACGCAGCAAGCGCCCGCGCGTCGGCCCCGATGCGCAGCGCCGCCTCTTCGCCGGTCCGGCGGTTCAGGGCGGAGAGGTTGAGGAGGACGATCCGCCGGAAGGGCGGGTAGCCGAGCGCCTCGCGCAGGGCGATCTCCTCCCCGAAGAATCCTTCGAAGTCGTGGTTCTTCGCCCGGAGAATCGCGTAGTGTTCCGGATTGAAGGTCTGGACGATCACCCGGCCGGGAAGATCCCCCCTGCCGCTCCGGCCCGCCACCTGCGTCAGCAACTGGAACGTCCTCTCCGCGGCGCGGAAATCGGGGAGGTTGAGGGAAATGTCCGCCGATACGATCCCGACCAGCGTCACACCGGCGTAGTCGTGCCCCTTAGCGATCATCTGCGTTCCGATGAGGATATCGACCTCGCCCTCTGCGAAGGCCCGCAGGATGCCGTCGAGTGCGCCTTTCCGGGACGTCGTGTCGCTGTCCATCCGCCGGATGCGCGCTCCCGGGAAAAGCCGCTTCGCCTCCGCCTCCACCTTCTCCGTTCCCACGCCGTGGCTGCGGATGCTTCCGCCCCCGCAGGCGGGGCACAGCGGCGGCGCCTTGAGGGTGTAGTCGCAGTAATGGCATTGCAGCGTGGCGGCGCCGGCATGGTGCGTGAGGGAGACGGAACAGTTGCGGCACTTGAAGCTGTACCCGCACTCCTGGCAGACGACAAACGTGGAAAAGCCCCTCCGGTTGAGGAAGAGGAGGGTCTGCCGTCCGGCGGCGAGGGTTTCGCGGACGGCCTTTTCCAGCGCCGGAGAGAAGAGGGCGGACCCATCGGGTTCCGGGGCCGACCGCGCACCGCGCAGGTCCGCGATCTCTACGGACGGCATCGGCCGCTCTTCCACGCGCCGGGGAAGCCGCAGGAGCGCGTAGCGCCCGGCCGCCGCGTGGCTGTAGGTCTGGACGGAAGGCGTGGCGGAGCCCAGGACCGCGAGCGCCTCCTGCTGCTGGGCCCGGGCGATGGCCATGTCCCGGCCGTTGTAAGGCAGTCGGTCGTCCTGCTTGTAGGAGGTGTCGTGCTCCTCGTCGACGATGATCAGACGGAGGTTGCGCACGGGGGAGAAGAGGGCGGAACGGGCGCCGACGACGATGCGGACCTCCCCGCGCAGGATCTTCCGCCACTGGTCGTAGCGCGACGTCTTCGGGATGCCGCTGTGCAGGACGGCGATCTCTTCGCCGGCGAAGCGCTCCCGGACGCGGCAGAGGAGCTGCGGCGTGAGGGCGATTTCCGGAACGAGATAGATGGCGCCGCCGCCGAGTCTCAGGGTCTCTTCCATCGCGCGAAGGTAGACCTCGGTTTTTCCGCTTCCCGTGACACCGTGGAGAAGCATGGCGGCAAAACCGCCGCTTTCCAGGGCCTGGGCGATCCGCAGGCGGGCCGCCTCCTGGTCCGGGTTGAGGACGATGTCCTTTGCGTTCCCGCCGAAGGATGCCGATGGAGGCGCACAGCGATAGGCCTCCCGTTCGCAGACGGCGAGGATGCCCCTTTCCGACAGGGTCCGGACGGTCGCAACGGCGGAAGGGAAGACCCTGCTGAGCGCGGGCAGGGCGATCGATCCCCCCGCGGCGACGTGCTCCACGAGTTCGCGCTGGCGTTTCGTCAGGCGGCCGTCCGTCTCGCGGATTCCCTGCGGCGCGGAGACCAGCTTTTCCGTCTTCGGGGCGGTGTCGGATCGCGAAAGCCGCTCCTCCACGCGGAGAAGGCCGGCGGCCTGCAGGCGTCGGAGTTCGGCGCCGATGTCTTTCCCGCCCGTCAGGCGCGCAAGTTTTTTCACGGGGATTCCCCGGGGGGCCTCTGCGAGATGCGTGAGAATCGCTTCCTGCGCCGGGGAGAGTTTCCGGCCCGCCGGGGCGGCGGCTTCGGACGCCGGAAGGACCCAGCGCTCGCTCTTTCTACCGGTTCCGGCGGGGAGAATCTCGGCCAGGGTCTTGCCCAGGGGGTACAGGTAATACGAGGAAACCCAGCGGTAGAAGCGGAGATCGCGGACGTCGAACAGCGGCTCCTCGTCCGGGCATTCGAGGATCTCCTTTGCTTCCGGCTGATCTGTGGAGGCGGAGCGTTCGATGACGAAACCCGTCACCTTGCGACTGCCGAAGGGAACCAGCACGCGCTTGCCGATCCGTACGTCTTTGCGGAGGGATTCCGGGATGGCGTAGGTGAAGGTTTTGTCGGAGGGGATATTGACGGCGACCGTTGCGAACATGATGACCCGCGTTTTCCGGGGGAAATCGATCGATCTCCCGGGTGATCTTCCGGGAAGGAGTTGACGTCGATGGGGGAGGATGCCGCCGAGCAGGCTCCGGAGCGGATCCGGGGAAAGGAGCGCGGGCCTATTCGCCCTTGAGCTTCTCCAGCTTTTCCTGCTTCGTCTTGCAGTCGATGCACTGCGTGGTGACGGGGCGCGCCATGAGCCGTTTTTCCGAAATGGGGCCGCCGCACTCCTCGCAGATGCCGAAGGTGCCGTCGTCAATCCGCTTGATGGCCTCTTTCATCTTCTGAATGAGTTTCCGTTCCCGGTCCCGGATGCGCAGTTCGAAATTCCGGTCCGATTCCAGGGAGGCGCGGTCGTTGGGATCGGGGTAGTTCTCCCGGCCGTCCGTCATTTCTGAGACGGTCTTCTCGGCTTCATTCAGAAGCTCGCTGATGCGCTGATTGAGCATGTATCTGAAAAATTGCAGTCTTTCCGGCTTCATGCCCTATCATCCCCCCTGTGTCGGTAAATACTCATCTAACGGAACTGTACCTCATATAGAAAGAGGCGTCTTATGTCAAGAAAAAAGACCGCCGGTTGCCGCCATTCCGGAGGACGCATCATTCCGTTTTCCCCACGTCTACCGGGCGGTAGACGGCAAGGATTTTCTCAATGATGTTCGTTGTCGAAGCGCCTTCGGTCATGGGAATGAGCTTGATCCGTCCGCCCGAAGAAAGGACCTCGTCCCGTCCGACGACGTTCTCTTCCCGCCAGTCGCCGCCCTTCACGAGCGTGTCGGGCCGGAGGAGCTGGATGAGGGCCAGCGGCGTGGATTCGGCGAAGATCGTCACAAAATCCACGCATTCGAGCGCCGCGACCAATTCCGCACGCTCCCCTTCGGGAACGAGGGGCCGTCTTTCCCCCTTGATCTCCCGGACCGACGCGTCGCTGTTGACGGCGACGACCAGAATATCGCCGAGACGCCGGGCCTCCTCGAGGTAGCGGATGTGGCCGACGTGGAGGATATCGAAGCAGCCGTTCGTAAATACGATCTTCTTCCCCGCCGCCTGCAGTTCGCCGAGACGCCTCTTGAGTTCCTGCCGGTCCAGGATCTTGTCCTTCATCGCGTATCCTCCGTTTCCGCATCCCGAAACCCGCCGTCCACGGCCCTTGCCAGCGTCAGCACGGCAACTGTCGCGGCGCCCGCTTTTTTCAGCGCCCGCGCGCATTCACGGACGGTGCTCCCCGTCGTATAGACGTCATCCAGGACGACGACGTTCTTCCCTTTGACGCGCTCGGGAAACGATGCCGCGAAAGCGCCCCGCACATTTTCTCTGCGGTCCTTTCGCCCGAGGCCGACCTGCGGGTCCCGGTGCACGCGGCGCTGCAGGACGAAGGGATCGAAGGCGATCGAGAAGGCCCCGGCGACGACCCGGCCCAGGATGACGGACTGGTTGAAGCCGCGCTGCCGCAGGCGGTTTGCATGGAGCGGAACCGGCAGCAGCCGATCATAATCTGCGGGGCGGAAGCCGGGCCAGGGGCGCGCAGCCATCCATTGTCCCAGCAGGACCCCGGCTGCCGTCCGCGACCGGTACTTGAAGCGAGAGATCGCCTCCAGCAGGGGCCCCTCGTAACAGCCGGCGGAACGAGCGAAGTCGAAGGGGGGCGGGTCCTTCAGGCAATCGCCGCAGACGTGATCGATTCCGTCGGGAGCCGGAAAGGGGATGCCGCAGAGGGTGCACAGCGGCGAGGAGATCGGGGAAATCTTCCCCTCGCAGGCCTCGCAAAACGGCTTCGTCCCGCCTTCACGAAGAACGGCCGGACAGGAAAGGCATGTACGGGGGAAGATGACGTCTGCAAGCGACTGGAGAAAAGCCTTCAATCGGCCCTCGCCCGGCAGCCCAACGACGAACGTCCGTCACTCGCAAGTCAGGTCGGTGAGATGAGCTGCCTTCTCGTCGATTTCCATCTTGGGTGCATCGGCCCACAGACGCTCGATCTCGTAGAGCTCCCGAAGCGGTTCATAGAAGATGTGGACGATCACGTCGTCATAGTCCAGCAGCACCCACTTGCCGTACTGCTCCCCTTCCACGCCCAAGGGCCGGACGTCATGTTTCTTCAACTGTTCCTGGAGCCAGGAGGAGAGCGCCTGAACCTGCCGGCTCGAGGTCGCGCTGCAGATGATGAAATAGTCGGCGATGGAAGAGACCTCGCAGACTTGCAGAACGACAAGATTCCCGGCCTTCTTTTCCAGCAGCGTGTTCACGCACAGCAATGCCCTCTTCTTTGTGTCCGTGGGTTCTTCGGTCAAAATTTCCTCCAGGAGAATCCCGTTGCGGCGTTCCCGCGCAACGGTCCGTCCGATCACGAAAAGGCGCGCTCAACTTCCTCGATTCTTTTCGTAACAAAGTCCGCAGGCGCTGTCAATTTCTAATCCGGTCCGGCGAAAGTTCAAATTGCCCGTTGTGAATGGCGCGGCCTTTGTGATACAGAAAACGCATCACCCCGCCGGAGCAGATGTGCCGCAGATGCGAGAAATCCTCAAGAAGATCCATGCCCACGTTCCCATCCGCCTCCTCGCCGGGAAGGTCCTGCCGCTGGTGCTGCGTGAGAGGATCCGGCCGGAGATCGGGATCAGCCATATCGCCCTCGACGAAATCCCGCGGGCGGAATTCCTGCGCGTCGCCGACGTGCTGCGGCAGGAGGGTCTCCCCCTGACCATCCATGCGCCGTTCCTCGACCTGCGGCCGGGGGCGCTCGATCCCCGGATCCGCCGGGAAAGTGCGGACCGCATCGCCCAGTCCCTTGCGCTCGCGCCTTATTTCCGACCCCGTTCGGTCGTCTGCCATGCCTGTTTCGACGAACGCTATTACGTATCGGCGGAAGAGCAGTGGCTGGACAACAGCATCGAAACGTGGCGCGGTCTCCTGCCGGCGGCGGAGGACGCGGGCACGGTGATCTGCCTGGAAAACGTCTACGAGAGGGAGCCGCTTCATTTGCGCCGGCTGCTGGAGGCCGTCGCTTCCCCTCGGCTGCGCTTCTGCTTCGATACGGGACATTTCAACATCTCCTCCGCGGTGCCCCTGAAATCGTGGATCGACGAGATGGCGCCCTGGCTGAGTCATGTCCATCTCCACGACAACGGCGGCACGCGTGACGAACATCTCCCCGTCGGGGAGGGGACCTTTCCCTTTGCCGAGTTCTTCGCCCATCTCCGGGAGCGCTCGCTCCGGCCCATCCTGACCGTCGAATCCCACTCGGAGCGCGATCTCTGGCGGATGCTGGACAATCTCGATGCGCTGAGGCTGCTGGACGGATGGGAAGATGATCGTTCGTAGACCGGCGGGGGCAAGAGGCACTCTGTGATTGTCTATCTCGCCAAACGACTGATCTTCATGGTTCCGCTGCTCCTGGGAATCACGGTCATCTGCTTTGCCGTCATGCATCTTGCCCCCGGTTCGCCGACGGACCTGCAGACCGAGATGAACCCGCGGGTATCGGCGGAGGCGAAGGAGAGGCTGCGGGCGTTTTACGAACTCGACAAACCCCTGCACATCCAGTACTTTTCCTGGGTCAAGAAACTCGCGGTGCTGGACCTGGGCACGTCCTTTTCTCCGGACCGCCGGCCCGTTGCGGACAAGATCCTCGAACGGCTGCCGATCACGATCGCCCTCAACGTCCTGTCCCTGCTCCTGATCCTCTTCGTCGCCATTCCCATCGGCGTCCTGTCGGCCGTTCACCAGGACTCCTGGTTCGACCGCGCCATGAGCGTCTTCGTCTTCATCGGCTTCGCCATTCCCACCTTCTGGCTCGCGTTGCTGCTGATGATCTTCTTCGGTGTGCAGCTCGGCTGGCTGCCCATCTCCGGCATCCGCTCCCTGAACTGGGAGTATCTGCCGGCATGGGATGCCTTTATCGATCTTTTGAAACACCTGATCCTGCCGGTCCTGATTTCCGCGTTCGGCGGCCTGGCGGGGCTCTCCCGCTACATGCGGGCGAACATGCTGGAGGTGATCCGCCAGGACTACATCACGACGGCGAAGGCCAAGGGGCTGAGCCGGCGCACGGTCATCTACAAGCACGCGCTCCGGAACGCCTTGCTGCCGGTCGTGACGATCCTCGGGCTTTCCGTGCCGGGCCTGATCGGCGGAAGCGTGATCTTCGAAACGATCTTCGCCATTCCGGGCATGGGGCAGCTCTTCTACATGGCAGTCATGGCGCGCGATTACCCGACGGTGATGGGGATCCTGTTCATCGGCGCGGTGCTGACGCTGATCGGCAACCTTCTTGCGGACCTGTCCTATGCGCTCGTGGATCCGCGGATCCGTGTTTCGGAGTAGGCCATGGAAATGCACAGCGATTTCTGGGAGCGTTTCCGGATGAACAGGATGGCCCTGGCGGGGAGCATCCTGGTCCTGCTGCTCTTCGTCGTTTCCTTTTTCGCCCCCTGGCTTTCCCCCTACGATCCCGAGGCGATCGACCTGAGGCTCGTCCTCGCCGAGCCCAGCCTGTCCCACCCCTTCGGAACCGATCAGCTCGGACGCGACGTCCTCGCCCGCATGATCTGGGGCGCGCGGATTTCGCTCAAGGTGGGCTTTGTCGCCACGGGGATCGCCGTCCTCATCGGCATCGTCCTCGGGGCGGTGGCCGGCTACTACGGGCGCTGGTCGGATACGGCGACCATGCGCTTCGTGGACATCATGCTGTGCTTTCCGACGTTCTTCCTCATCCTCGCCGTCATCGCCTTCCTGGAGCCGTCGATCTGGAACATCATGGCGGTGATCGGGCTCACGGGCTGGATGAGCATCGCCCGGCTCGTCCGGGCGGACTTCATCTCCCTCAAGGAACGGGACTTCGTCAAGGCGGCCCGCGTCATCGGCGCCGGCGACCTGCGCATCATCTTCCTGCACATCCTCCCCAACGCTATGGCCTCCGTCCTCGTCGCGGCGACGCTGGGTGTGGCGGGCGCCATCCTCACGGAGTCGGCGCTGAGCTTCCTGGGGATCGGCGTCCAGCCGCCGACCCCGAGCTGGGGCAATATCCTGACCGCCGGGAAGGACAACATCGACATCGCCTGGTGGCTGTCGCTGTACCCGGGGCTGGCCATCCTCATCACGGTCCTGGGCTACAACCTCCTCGGGGAGGGCATCCGCGACTCCCTCGATCCGCGCCTGCGGAAGTAAAACCGCAGCCCGCGTCATCGTCCAACCTGTCATTTCCTCACGCAGGAGAAAATTCATCCCTTCTTGGTTGTCATTGCGAGCGGAGCGAAGCAATCTGCCGTTCTTGTTGTCATGCCCGCCCCCGCTTTCGCGAGGGTAAACTGCAGCGGGCATCCAGTGCATCCTTGTCATTCCCGCGAAAGCGGGAATCCAGGAGCTGGGTTTTTTTCGTTTTGGAGATGAGCAGAGCGCTGGGTCCCGCGTACGCGGGGACGACAGAGATGGTGTCACTCCCGCGCAGGCGGGAATCCAGCCTTCCTTCCTTTTATCCCTCCCGCCGCCGCTTCCATCCAATTGCCCGGACGGAATAAGGGATTTCGCAGCCGCAAATAAGGGTTTTCCTGATGCCCCTGCGTTGCGCGCCCGGGCTAGACTGCGTCCAGGGGGCCCTATCGGCAGGGTCATTTTTGAGATTTTCCGGAGCGCAAGAGGAGGTTGTCATGAAAAGCATGGGCTGGATAGGACGGTTCACCGGAGTGGCGGCGATTGCGGCCGCGTTGCTGGCGTTCGGTGCGGGTACTGTTTCCGCGCACTGCGATACCATGGACGGCCCCGTCATCCAGGCGGCGCAGAAGGCCCTGGAGACGGGCAAGGTCGAGCACGTTCTGGTGTGGGTCCAGAAGAAGGACGAGACGGCGATCCGCGAGGCCTTCGCCAAGACGCGCGAGGTCCGCAAGCTGAATCCGGCGGCCCGGGAGCTGGCCGACATGTATTTCTTCGAGACGCTGGTGCGCATCCACCGTGCGGGCGAAGGGGCGCCGTATACGGGCATCATACCGGCGGGGGCCGTCGTGGAGCCGGCCGTCGAGCACGCCGACAAGGCGCTGGAAGAGGGCAAACCGGACGGGATCCTCTCCTTTGTGACGGAGGCGGTCGCAAAGGGCATCCGCCATCACTACGAGCGTGCCTACCACGCGAAACAGCATGCCTCGCACAGCGTCGAAGCGGGGCGGGAGTTTGTCGGTGCCTATGTGCCCTATGTCCATTACGTGGAGAGGCTTTCCCTCGACGCCGCCATGACGGGCGGGCATCACGGCGCAGAGCACGAAAAGAAGGCGGCGCCTGTGGAACACAAACATCAATGAAGAAACGCAGGGCATACCTCCGGTCCGCACGTTCCCGCGGGCCGGAAACAGGGGGAAGAATATGGAAATCATCGATTTGAAAGACAAAAAATCCGTTCAAAAGGGAGGCAGAAAAGTCTGCGTCCTGGTCGAGGAGCCGTATCTGCAGATGAATCACGTCTGTCTGGAGGCGGGGGGGGAGGTGCCGTGCCACAAAGCGAATTCGAACGTCGCCCTGTATGTCCTCTGCGGGGAAGGGGCCTTGTCCGTCGACGAGGAGTCGGTGCGCATGGAAGGGAAGAAGCTTTTCCGCGTGCCCTTCGGCGCGTCGATGAGCATCCGCAACGCTTCAAAAGACCGGCTCGAGTTTCTCGTCGTCAAGGCCCCTCATCCCGATGAAATGAAGGGGGCGACCGCGGAGGGGCGGGAAGACGGCCACTTCGTCAACATCGTCCATTTCCCCAGGATCAAGGAGGGGAAGGAACCGGATTTTGTCGCCTGGTTCAAGCGGTCCAGTGAAATCTTCGCAAAGCATCCCGGATTCCTGTCCCGGAGGCTCCTGAAGTCCACGGAGGAGGACGGGGCCTACGCCGCCATCGTGGAGCACCGGTCGAAGGAGACCTTCATGGCGATGCACGTGAGCGATGACCGCCAGGAGCTGTTCGGGCAGGTCAAGCCCCTCATGGAAGGGATGCCGACGCCGGAATTCTATCAGATCGTCGCCGGGCGTAAGAAGGCCTGACCGACAAGCCTTGTCTATTCGTAGCCCAGTTCCGCCAGGCGCTCCTCCTCGATGCCCAGGAAGTGCGCCACCTCGTGGACGACGGTGATTTCGATCTCCTTTTCCAGTTCCTCCAGGGTCTCGCACATCTCCTCCAGCGGCTCCTGGAATACGAAAATCGTGTCCGGGTATTCGACGGGATCGAAGAAAGACCGCTCCGTCAGGGCAGCGCCCTGGTAGAGTCCCAGCAGGGTCTCCCCCGGCGGCGCGCCCACGTCCTCCAGCATGTCCCGTGTCGGCCTGGCGAGCACCGTGATGACGACGTTTTCCAGGTGAGACCGGATTTCTTCGGGGATGCGCCGGACGGCGCGGTCGACCGCTTGGTCGAATTCGTTGGTGCGAAGTCTCATGACTTTTCCTGCCGGCTGTTTCCCGCCGTGTTTTTCCCTTTGTACCCCAAGCGGGCCGCCCGGTTCAAGCCTGTTCTGTGCAGCGATTTGCCTGCCGACAAATCAAATTGACAAAGGACGCTTTTTCCATTAGACAGAGCTCCGGAAGCCGGTGCATTTTCATTCCCATAACCTTCACAAGCCCAGACAAATTCATAAGGAGGTCGTGTATGTTGAGGAAGAAGAGATGGATCTTTTTCTCTGTTCTCGTCATCGTGTCCCTGCTTTTCGCGGGGACGGCCTTAGCCGGTACCCTCCAGGACGTCAAGGCCCGCGGCAAGCTCCTGGCGGGCGTGAAGACGGACTTCCCGCCGTTCGGGTTCGTCGATGAAAAGGGAGTCAACAAGGGTTTCGACGTGGACATCGCCAAGGCCCTGGCGAAGGAACTCTTCGGCAAGGAGACCGCCGTGGAATTCGTCGCCGTCACCTCGGCAAACCGCATTCCCTTCCTCACCACCAACAAGATCGACATCATCCTTGCCAGCATGACGATCACCGAGGAGCGCAAGAAGGTCATCGACTACAGCATCCCCTATTTCATGTCGGGCCATCTGCTCCTGGTCCAGAAGGACAGCCCCATCACGAAGTATCAGGATCTGGCGGGGCGCAAGGTGTCGACAACGCAGGGTTCGACGGGCGACATCGTCATCGGCAAGCTCGTCCCCAAGGCGGAACGCGTGAAATTCCAGCACAATTCCGAGTCGCTCAAGGCCCTCAAAGACCGCCGGACCGAGGCCTTCGTCCAGGACGACATGCTGCTCGTCGACCTGCAGAAGAAGAACCCCGAACTGAAGATCGTCGGCTGGCCGCCCTTTGAGCCGGCCCCCTACGGTCTGGGCGTCCGCAAGGGCGATGCCGAGTGGCTCGGCTTCGTCGACAAAACCCTCACGAAGATGAAGAATTCTGGTGAATACCAGAAACTCTGGGATTCCTGGTTCGGCGAATCCAAAGACTTCCTCCTGAAGCTGAAATAACGTTCGAAAACGGGAGGGATCGGCATTGTCCGGTCCCTCCTTTTTTCCTGCTGGATCGAGGCGCAAAATCCGGCCTATGAACTATCAATTCGACCTCAGCGTCGTCGTGCAGTTCTTCCCCCTGTTCCTGAAGGGCGTCTGGCTCACCATCGAGATCTCCTTCATTTCGATCGTCGTCGGCCTCGTCTTCGGCGTCGCCGGCGCCGTCGCGCGGACGTCGCCCCTCAAGATCCTCCGCTTTCTCGGCGCGGCCTACGTCGAGATCTTCCGGAACACGCCGCTCCTGATTCAGATCTTCATCATTTATTTCGGCCTGCCGGAGCTGGGGCTCAAATTCTCGCCCTACGCCTCGGGCCTCACGGCCCTCATCCTCTACGTCGGAGCCTACAACGTGGAGGTCATCCGCGCCGGACTGGAGGCGGTTCCGCGGGGACAGAAGGAAGCGGCCATGTCCCTGGGCCTCAACGGCGTACAGACATTCCTCTACATCGTCCTGCCCCAGACGGTGCGCATCTCGCTGCCCGCCCTGGGGAACAACTGGGTG
>CAZDLM010000004.1:0-40324 GCA_964506465.1 uncultured Syntrophaceae bacterium | reverse complement strand
CCTGGTCAAGAACTCCTCTCTGGTATCCGTCATCGGAATGGAGGAGTTGACCTTCATCACCTACGATCTGAATGCGCTGACGTTCCGTTCGTTCGAGCTCTTCGGCACGGCGACGGTCCTGTACCTCGTCCTGATCTTCCTCCTCATCAACATCCAGACCTTCGTCGAGAAGCGCTACGCCTACAAGACCTGAAAGGAGGCGGACATGATATTCGATACGAAAGTCATCGTCGATAACCTGCCCTACCTCCTGTCGGGGGTCAAGTTCACTGTCGCGCTCGCGTGTCTCGTCATCGTCCTCGGGACTTTTCTGGGCGTGATCCTCGGCCTCATGCAGGTTTCCGGGAGCCGCCTCGTCCGCTACCCGGCGAACCTGATCGTGGAGATCACGCGGGACACGCCGCTCATCATGCAGATGTTTTTCATCTTCTTCGGTCTTCCCGCCCTGGGGATCAAGCTCGGCACCTTTCCGTCGGCCGCGATCGCGATGAGCCTCTTCGCGGCGGGCAATGCCGCCGAGATCGTCCGCGGGGCGATCGATTCCCTGCCGCTGGGCCAGTTCGACGCCGCCAAATCCCTGGGCATGAACTACGTCCAGATGATGATCCATGTCATCCTGCCCCAGGCCCTGCGCCGCATGATTCCTCCCATGATGGGCCTCTTCACGACGCTCATCAAGGACACGTCGCTCGCCGCCATCATCGGGGCCTTCGAGCTGACCCGCGCCGCCCAGGAGATCATCGAGCGGACGTACCGCTCCCTGGAGATCTATCTCGTGGCCGCCGCGCTGTACTTTCTCATCTGCTATCCGTTGTCCTACTATACGAGGAAGGTCGAACAACGCCGCGTCGCGGGCGTTTGACGGGTGAGGTTTTCTATGAACAAGACGGAAGTCATGATCGAGGTTCGGGACATCTACAAGCACTTCGGCAAGGTGAAGGCGCTCGACGGCGTCTCCGCCGACGTCCACCGGGGCGAGGTCGTCGTCATCATCGGCCCCAGCGGTTCCGGGAAATCCACGTTCCTGCGCTGCCTCAACCACCTGGAGCGGATCGACAAAGGCTCCATCGTCATCGACGGCATTCACCTGAAGGATTCACGGACGAACGTCTACAAGGTCCGCGAAGAGGCGGGCATGGTGTTCCAGCACTTCAATCTCTTCTCCCATCTCACCGTTCTCGAGAATATCACGATCGCTCAGATCAAGGTGCGCAAGCGGACGAAAGAGGAGGCGGAGCGGATCGGCCTCGAACTGCTCAAACGCGTCGGCATTCTGGAAAAGGAGCACAACTACCCGTACCAGCTCTCCGGCGGCCAGCAGCAGCGCGTCGCCATCGCCCGCGCGCTGGCCATGCAGCCCAAGATCATGCTCTTCGACGAGCCGACGTCGGCCCTCGACCCGGAGATGATCGGCGAGGTCCTGGACGTCATGAAGACGCTGGCCAAGGAGGGCATGACGATGGTTGTCGTGAGCCACGAGATGGGATTCGCGGCGGAAGTCGCCGACCGCGTCATCTTCATGGCCGAGGGCAAGATCGTCGAGGCGGGTTCTCCGAGGGACCTGTTCGACCATCCGAAGGAGGAGAGGACCAAGAGCTTCCTGAGCAAGGTCCTGAAATAGGAGGCCCTTTTGTCATTCCCGCGCAAGCGGGAATCCAGGGTCTTGGTTTCTTTCTGCGACGTCCGTGCAGAACAAAGCACTGGGTCCCCGCCTACGCGGGGACGACAAATTTTCCTGTCATTGCCGCCCCCGCTTTCGCGAGGGTGGCAATCAGGGGCGTCTTCCGGTGAAGGCGAGGGTGCGGCGACAGCCGGGGCAGGTGTGATATGAGTGAAAAAGTAATCGGCGTTCTGGGCGGCATGGGGCCGGAGGCGACGGCGGCGTTCTTCCTCCGGATCATCCGGGCGACGGAGGTCCGGCGCGACCAGGACCACTTCCGCGTGCTGATCGACAGCAATCCCAAGATCCCCGACCGGACCGCCGCGATCCGGGGCGAGGGCGAGAGCCCCCTGCCGATGCTCATTGAAGGCGCGCGCGGTCTGCGGAAAGCGGGCGCGGACTTCATCGCCATCCCCTGCGTGACGGCGCACTGCTTCCTCACGCCGCTGCGGAGGAAGGTGCGGATCCCGATCCTGGACATCGTCGCAGAAGTCGTCGGGCACGTCCGGCGGATGAAGAATGTGCGACGGATCGGCATTGTCGCCACCTCGGGGACGGTCAACGCCGGCCTTTTCCAGAAGGCCTTCGCCCGGGCGGGGATCGAGGTTCTTCTTCCCGATTCCAAAACCCAGAAGAGCAAGGTGATGGCGGCGATCTACGGCCGCAAAGGCGTGAAGGCCACGGGTCCCTCGGAAGCGTCCAGGGCGCTTGCAGCGGCGGCCGCCCGGACGCTCATCGACCGGGGAGCGCAGGCGATTCTGGCCGGCTGTACTGAAATTCCCCTCATCCTCAAGGATGGAGACCTCTCCGTCCCCGTCGTCGATTCCCTCGACGTCCTCGCCCGGGCCGCGGTCCGGGAAGCCCTGCGATAGCGGATGCCGGAAAAGGCAAACCCACCTCATCCATGTCTCCCGGATCGGAACCTCCGTGACGGAAACATGGAGACAGCACACGGGCCGGATATGGGGCAGGAATGCTTCAGGCCGGTATCGAGTGGAGGCGGATAGAAAGGCGGACCCGGCATCTCCGCCGGCGCGGACGCTTATTGAGGCGCACTTCCATCGGCTCGGCCCCGCCCTTCGAAATCGAAACCCGGATATGCGATGCGATCGTGATAGTAGCTGGAAAGGGTTTCCAGAAAGCTGGAGGCGATAAGGTTGATTTCCGAAAGCGTGATGTCGCATTCCGAAAATTGTCCGTCTTCGGTCACGTCGGTAATGATCTTTTGTATGAGAGAGCGAAGCTTGTCTTGAGAACGGTCATTGATCGTCCGCGCGGCAGCTTCGATGGCGTCCGCCAACATCAAGATGGCGGCCGCTTTCGTCTGTGGCTTGGGGCCGGGATAGCGAAACGAATCTTCATGGAGATCCCTTCCCGACGCTGACGCCTCCTCTCTGGCTTTTTCGTAGAAGAATTTCATCAATTTGGTTCCGTGGTGCTGGGGAATCATGTCGACGATCGAAGACGGCAACCTTGCCTTCCTCGCCGCGGAGATTCCGTCAGTCACGTGGCTCGCCAAAATGCGAACGCTTTCCCGGCAATCGATTCGTTCATGCGGATTGAAGTCCTTCTGATTCTCCACGAAATACTCAGGTTGAGAGGCCTTGCCGATATCGTGGTACAGGCTGGCGATTCTCAGGAAGAGAGGATTTAAGCCGATCGCTTTGCCTGCGCCCTCGCAGAGCGTACCGACGGCGATGCTGTGATTGTAAGTTCCCGGCGCCTTTCGGATGAGATTCCTGATGAGCGGAAGGTTCAAGCTGCCAAGCTCGGCGAGCCGAATTTCCGTGGTCACCATGAAAATGCGCTCATACAGCGGAACCGTGGATATGAGAAAAACAACATTGAGAAGCCCGGAAAGGAATGCCAACGCAGCCCCGAAGCCGCCGCTGGTCACATCCAGAGTCGCACGCCCGGCGACCTGGAGGAACAAGTAGAGGACTGCCGCGGACAAGCCGAGATAAAATCCCGCCGCAATGAGCCGAATTCTCTGTGCGGCGTTCCGCAAGAAGACAATTCCCAGCATATTGGTAATCAGAATATAGAAAAAACCGTAGGCATCGGTTCCGACGGAGTGCCCCGCCAGCGCGGAGAAAAAGAGGGTGAAAATCTGGGCGCAGCGTTCACCGGCCAGAAAGGCGACACACATGGAACCGTAGGCAAAGGGCAACAGATAGAAGTAATAAGTCTTATCCTTGAAGGGCGAGGCCGGGAAGCTTTGGCTGACGGATTCGAAAACAAACCATAAGACTTCCAGCAGGATGAGATTCAAAGTCAAGGCAAGAAGCAGGAATCCCACCAGCTTCAGATAGGTCCATTGGGTTTTGATGATGGAAGAAAGGAAGAATACGAAGACCGTCAGGAGCGTATAGATCAGCAGGGCCATCACGACGGTTTGTGTCATTGAGAATCCGGCCGGCGAGAGCTTGCGAAGCGCCTCGATTTGAGCCAGTTGGTCTGCTCCGACCTCATCACCCTGGCGAAGCACAATCTTTCCTTTTTTCAGCCTCCGCAAGACCTGGTCAACATTCCTAACCTCTTCCTCCTGTCTCGACGCCGTCAAGGATTCATCAAATGTCAGATTGGGCGTGACGAGATTCTTCAGGATTCGAAGTACGTGGGGGCGGCTGGCGACGGCAAGGGAACTCTGTCCGATCTGCCGGCTGAGTTTGTCGTGGATCTCGGGGAGCGGGACCAGAAGGCTCACGGGGATGGTTTCCGACTTGCCCGTCACGACATCCGCCGTGATGACGTGCTCTTTCCCGCCGGCAGAACGCGTGTCATCGGGAATCAGCAAAGAGGAGAAGGCATCCTTCAGCAGCAAGGTGATCTGGTTTTCCAGGTGTGAGGTAAAGCCCTCCCCCACCAGAAAGATGAGCAGGGGGTCTACCGGCGGCGCTACACCGAGGCCTTGAATGATCGAACGAAGCTGTTCCTTCACGGCAGTCGGCAACGTTCGAAACCGGGGTCGGACCTTTCCGGATGACGGCTTTCCCGCCGCGTCCAGCCCCAACAGGGCCCTGGATTGGGCGAAGGCAGCCTTCAGCCGGACCGATTGTTCGTCCGGCAGGGCCGAACGGAATCGATAAACCGGCAATGCCCTGGCCCTTACCTCCGCTCTGCGGAGCTGCGTAGCCTTTTCATCTTCTATAAGCGCATCCACCGGGATAATGATGTCCGCACGGGCAATATCGCCCGGTTGATAGACGGGAAGGCTGAGATGGCTTTGGCGGGTGATCAGGGCGCTCAGAAACAGGGAAAGGGGGATCAACAGGACCAGCAGGAGAACGATCTGCAGCCTGCTTGGCGGCCCGCCCTTTCCCGCCGGCGACCAGCCGACCGCGGCGGTTCGAAGTCGCTTGAAGAAACCCAGAATTCCCAAGGGACTCATCTCCTCCAGATCAGCGGGCTGAAGTTCGTGCCGACGTCGTAGAAATCCTCGTTTTCGGCTCGCTTCAGGCGGGATACGACGAGATAGGTGAGCGGCGTGGCAAGGGCTTCGTAGGCGGATTTCACGAGCCACTGCGTGACGATCATGGCGCCCAGCGCCGCCGGCGGAACCGCGCCCCAGAAGGCGAGCGCGATGAAGAGCAGCGAGTCCGCGAACTGGCCGACGAGCGTGGAGCCGATCGTCCGCATCCAGAGGTGCCGTCCCGCCGTCGCGATCTTCATCTTGGCCAGCACGAAGGCGTTCAGGAATTCCCCGAACAGATAGGCGGCGAAGGAGGCGGCGAGAATCCGCGGCGTCGTTCCGAAGACGGCGGCGTAGGCCTGCTGGGAGAGGTCCGCGGAGCCGAGGGCGCCGAGGTTCCAGAAGGGGACCGGGGAAAGACGGATACTGATCTCGATGGCAATGACGGCCAGGAGGTTGCAGGAAAAGCCGATCCAGATCACGCGGCGGGCGCGGGCATAGCCGTAGACCTCGGTCAGGATATCGCCGACAATGTACGAGACGGGAAAGATCACGACCGCGGCGGGCAGGACGATCGAGCCGACCTGGAAAAGCTTGACGGCGATGATGTTCGCGACGACGAGACTCGTAACGAAGACCGCGGCGACTGCGGGCAGGAACCGTTGGCGGGACGCGGCCTTCGGATCGGCGCCGGCCGTCATTTGCGGTACTCCGCCTCGACGGCGATGGCGATGCCGCCGCGGACGGCGAAGTTCGCCGTCACCCTGCACACCCGGGGCGCAAGGGCCTTCACCAGGTCGTCGAGAATGACGTTCGCCACGTGCTCGTGGAAGGTGCCCTCTTCGCGGAACGACCACAGGTAGAGCTTGAGAGACTTGGACTCGACGATGCGCCTGTCGGGAACGTATTCGATCCGGATCTTCGCGAAGTCGGGCTGGCCCGTCTTGGGGCAGATGCAGGTGAATTCATCGGTCGAAAGCGTGATCGTGTAGTCGCGTCCGGGATGGTGGTTCGGGAAGGTCTCCAGCTTCCGGACCGGTTTCGTCTGCCCGCCGAGCAGGGTCAGGCCGTCGAGGTCCGTCTTTTCCACAGCGTCCGTTGCGGGTTTCTTTTCATTCATCTTCTTCATGATCGCGGCTCCTGCCCTCCAAGGCTGCGCTTCGCAATATCGTGGGAGAGTAGGGGAAACGGGAAGTTCTGTCAACCGATAACGTGACATGTGTCATGAAATCATCGTCTTTGAACAGATTATCGCATGTCCAACTGGTTGTCGACACAATGCCCGACAATGATGCTTGGGCGCCATTGCGGATCGTCAGCAGGAATTCTTTCGAAGATCATTCTGAGCGTAAAGGGAGCGACGTTCGAGATTTTTTTCAGTAACGCAACATGACAGATCAACATAATTGTATGCAATATATATAGAATAATATAAGGTCTTCTTTGTGTAATGAGAAAAGCTGCACGCAATATCAAGAAGCAGTCCGTTAATCTTTTGAGCTTGCCGGCGGCCGCTAAGTCATGGTTCCTGTTGATTATAACTATTTAAAAATATGAAGAGATTATTTGTGACCGAATGGTTAAATCTCAGACGCAAAAGAAAATGAGACGCACCAAAAACTTCTTGACAATCAGTAACGCATCGTATAATTGTTCAACATTCGTGAATACAAAAAAAGACATTTATGATGACGTTGTGCGTTCCATTCTGGTCGGTACGTCTATGAAGGAATTGAACACTGTCATGAACAGCTTTGTCGGCGGTCCCGTCATTATCTGGCGTGGCGGATGGATAGAGAATACGAAAAAGGATGAGGGAGGTGTAGGCAAATGACACAAGAGGGTAAGAAATACGACTGGCGCACGAGCATTGCCGAAGCAACGTCAAACGGAGTCATGGTTCGGGGATATGATGTGTTGGATGATTTGGTTGGAAAGATCGATTTTGCTTCAATGGTCTACTTGTTGTTTCAAGGAGAAGTTCCTACGCCCGGACAGGCAAAAATGATCAATGCCCTCTTTGTTATTGTGGCAGATCATGGAATTTCGCCGTCGACAACGGTGGGCCGATTCCTGCAGGCAGCCGGAGTGCCTATCCAGGCCTCCGTAGCCGGAGGAATCATGATGTTTGGAGATATTCACGGGGGTGCCGGTCAGGATTTTTGCCGTAACTTACAGGAGTTGGTCAAGAAGGCAAAGGATGAAAAACGCACTTTCGACGACGTTGCCACCGAATATATCAAAACGCATAAACGTGTTGACGGGTTTGGCCACCCCCAGCATCCGGAAGGGGACCCGCGGCCGCCCGTTCTTTTCGCCCTCGCAAAGAAATATGGAGTAGCAGGGGATCACATCGAGATGACCCTGGCTCTTGAAAGGGCCCTGGAAAAGAAGGCCCGCCGCAAAATCGCTACGAATATTGATGGCGGCTTGGGTGCATGCGTCTGTGATCTCGGGATGGACTGGAAATTGGCGAGAGCGTTTATCTGTATCCCAAGGACAGCGGGGCTTTTTGCACACTGCTACGAGGAAATGGTTCGGGAGCCGGGTTGGCGCCAGATTAAATTGGATGAAATCCTTTATGACGGTCCTCCGAGCAGACACCTCGATCCCGCAAAAGCCAAAGGATTGTTGCCCGAATAACCGTCGCATGCGAGGGGCCATCTTTCTGGATGGCCCCTCGCACCTGGAAAGTGCGAGAGATGGAGGGATACACATGGATTTTCAACTTTCGGACGAACAAAAACTCCTGATTGCTACCATCAATAAGTTTGCGGCGAAGGAACTTGCCCCTATCGCCTTCCCGGAAATTGACACCCAGGAAAACAAAAAAATCAGGATAAGGAAATTAGCAAATCAATGTCTGCTTGGTATGAATATCCCGGAGGAATACGGCGGATCAGGGTTAAGTCTCTTTGATTGCTGTCTGGCTTTGGAAGAAATGGCGCGCCACTGCCCCCGCAGTGCTGAACTGATGTTGGACACGAGCATCGGGCAGGCGGACTTTATCAAGGTACTGGCCAGCAAGGAGTTGAAGGAGAAATATCTTCCGCGGATCTGTAAAGGGGAGCTCTTTGTGAGCATTGCCATCAGTGAACCGGAAGCCGGTTCTGCAGCCACCGCTTTGAAGACCACGGCCGATCGGGACGGGAACGAGTATGTACTGAATGGCAGCAAGACTTTTATCAGCATGGCTGATCTGGCCGATGTCTTTGTCGTGTATGCGCTGTTTGACAAGGCGGCCAAGGCCCGCGGCATAGGGGCCATTGTGGTAGAAAGGGGCGCGCCGGGATTTACGCTGAGCAAGCCGATGATGAACATGTGCGGTGATGCCCAGTACCAATTGTTCTTTGAGGATTGCCGGGTGCCTGCATCCAATGTGCTCATCAGCGGCGATGCCTTCGGATCTTTAATGGAGATCTATAACGCGGAACGTCTGGCGTCTATCGCCCGTACTCTGGGCGTTGCGCAGGGTGCGATGGACAGAGCGGTTCAGTATTCACAGGAACGGAGGCAATTCAATCGTGAAATCTGCGATTTCCAGGGGATTCAGTGGAAACTTGCGGATATGGCTGCAAAATTGGAGGCATCGCGATATCTTCTGTACCGTGCGGCTAACAACACCACCACGGGTCTTCCGTCTGAATATGAAACGTCCGTAGCGAAACTGATTACGATGCAGGCCGCCAAAGAAGTCTGCGATGAGGCGATTCAAATATATGGCGGCTACGGCTACATGTGCGAATACCCGATGGAGTTCCTGTATCGCAGGGTTCGCGGTTATGCAATTGCCGGAGGTACGATGGAAATCCACAAGAACATCGTGGCGTCCAAGGTGCTAGGAAGAAGGATCAACCAGTGGAAAAAAGGTGCATAGCAATAAACCATTTACTACAGCGATATGGAAGGTTGAAAGATGTCGAATTTCGTTCTCAGTGAGGAAAAGGCGGGAATCTGCATCCTGACGTTGAACCGGCCTGACAGCTTTAACGCTCTGGATCAGGTCCTTATCGATGAATTACGAGATAAGATAGAATTGTGTTCTGCGTCGTCGAATACGAGGGTGCTGATCATCACGGGGTCCGGGAAGGGATTTTGCGCCGGCGGGGACTTAAAGAAGATCTACGATTTCTTACCTGTCGCACCTTCCAAAACTCTCGCGCAAATGACGAGGTCTCTCCATTGCCTGATCGCCGATCTGCGGCGAATGCGGCAGCCTGTCATTGCCGCAATCAATGGAATCACTGCGGGAGCGGGGTTCAGCCTGGCGTTGGCATGTGACTTGAGAGTGGCATCCGAGAAGGCAAAATTCCGTCAGGCGTATACCAGCAGCGGGTTGGTCCCGGACGCAGGATGGACGGCTTTTGCTCCAGCAATACTAGGACAGGCGCGGGCGCTCCAAATGGTCATGTTGGATCCGGTAATCAATGCCCAGGCAGCTCTGGAATGGGGGGTTGTTCACGCCGTTTGTGCAGAGGATCAGGTTCTGAAAGCGGCTACAGAATGGGCTGAAAAGCTGACCAAGGGGGCCTCCTTTGCCCTGGGGCAGGCGAAGATGCTCTTAAACCGCTCCGTGCTGCCGAATCTTGAACGACAGTTGGAGGATGAGAGACGGTCCATGGTTCTGGCCGCAGATTCCCAGGAAGGACTGGAAGGAATTCACGCCTTTGTTGAAAAGAGGCCACCGGTTTTCATCAAATGAGTCGCAGCGATCGCGTCTTCCTCGATTTTGACGGATGAACAAGCAGTCCCCATGTGAAAGATCGGCTGCAAAAGGCATCCTGACTATCGAAGGACCCGCGCGCAAGGCGAGCAAAGGAGACAAGAAATGCCATCGATAAACAAGGTCTGCAGTCTCAGCGAAGCTGTCTCCACATGTATCTCAGACGGAGATACGATTTCGGTGGGCGGTTTCCTTGCCAGGGTGCCGATGGGGGCCGTGTGTGAAATCCTCCGCCAGAGAAAGAAGGATCTGTGCGTCATCGTTGACAGCAACAGCGAAGCCGTCGATTTTCTCATCGGGGCCGGTCTGGTGAGAAAAGTGGAGTGTGCCTGGGTTTGGATCTCAGTTGCGAATGCTTTTAATTTTCGCAGAGCCGTGGAGAAAGGTCAACCAAGGTCGATCGAAGTGGAAGACTACTCGAACCTGGCGGTCGGAATGCGACTTCTGGCGGGGTCATTGGGGGTTCCATTCATGCCTGTGAAATCGCTTCTCGGTACCGACATTCCTGTCTACAACAAGAAGGTCAAAGTAATTTCTGATCCTTACAAAGGCGAACAGGTTGCACTTGTCCCCGCGGCAAATCCGGATGTCGCCCTGATTCATGTTCAAAGGGCGGACAAGTTAGGAAATGGTCAGATTTGGGGGGTTTTGGGCGATGATCTGAACGCCGCCCGCGCTGCCAAGAAGGTCATTCTCACTTGTGAGGAAATTGTGCCGACTTCTGAATTCAGGAAAATTCCGAATATGACTCAGATACCCTATTATTGCGTCAGCGCGGTAGTTGAACTACCCTTTGGAGCTTATCCATACGGGACACCCTCTTATTACTGGGTAGATACGAATTGCAGGAGGGAGTGGGCTATGGCCTCGAAAACTCAGGGGGGCTTTGATTCACTTCTGGATAGGATGCTGGGCGCTGACCATGACGCTTTTCTGAGGAAGATAGGCCAGGAGAGATTGGCCAAGCTCCAGAAAATGGAATATGACAACAGCCGAATTCCTAGAATCGAGAGGTGAAGGCCATGGTAGCGGAGCATTACAGTCGAGAGGAGTTGATGGTTTGCGTCTGTTCCCGAATCATTAGAGATTATGATCGGGTGTTCGTTGGAGTTGGCATCCCCCTGCTTGCATCGACAGTCGCTACACGCGCTCATGCCCCCAATGCGCTGCTGATGTTCGAGGGCGGTGGGATCGGCCCGATCTCACGGAGAATCATGTTTTCCGTGGGAGACAATTCAACAACGGACAATGCAATGGCTGCGACAGAACTTTGGAGAATCCTGGGCGACATCCAACGGGGTTTTGTTGATATCGGCGTTGTCGGCGGCGCACAAATTGATAAGTACGGGAATTTGAACAGTACGGCCATCCTTGGTGGTGGGACAGATTACTTTAAGCCAACCGTGCGCCTGGGGGGGTCCGGGGGTGCAAACGATATGGCCTCTTCCGTGAAACGGCTTGTCATTATCATGCGGCTCGAAAAGAAACGATTTGTCGAGAAGGTGGATTATATAACCAGTCCCGGTTTCCTAGAAGGAGGTGACGCAAGGAAAAAGGCTGGGTTGAGCGGTGGCGGTCCCGAGACGGTCGTCACAAACAGGTGCATCTTTCGATTCGATCCGGTTACAAAGGAGATGTATCTGGCGGAACTCTTCCCTGGAGTAACGGTCCAGGAGATCATGGATAATGTAAGCTGGGACCTGAAGACCAGTCCAGACGTGCAAGAAACGCTTCCGCCGACTGAGGAAGAAATCAGAATTATTCGGAACGTGGATCCGACGAACATTTTCCTCGGCAGCAAGAGCGACATAGAAGGGGAGTCGTTCGACAAGTATTTTGCGAATTTGAAAGCGGCTTACGAAGCAACATACACAATAATATAAGGAGGAGGCAAGTCATGCGAAATTGGAGAGCAAGAATTGGTTGCATTGTCGGAGGGGTAGCCGGTCTTCTGTTCTTCGGTTCTTACGCAGGTGCAGCCGATGCGCCGATTACATTGAAATATTCGAGTTACCTTCCGCCGACTCATCACGTGCAGGTTGTTCACCAGTGGGGAGCCGACGAAATCGAGAAAAGAACCAACGGGCGTGTGAAAATCAAGATGTATCACTCGGAAGCCCTGCACAGTGCCAAGAAAGGTTTCGAAGCTCTGCGCTCCGGTATTTCTGACATATCTCTTGCGTACCCCATCTATGAACCCACGGGCTTCAACCTGGCCCTCGGCGGAGGACTTCCTTTCAAGTTCCCGAACGCGCTCATCGGCGTCCGGATCATGGAGGAGATCTATCCCGAATTCATTAAAAAGGAATACGAGGCGACAGGGTCCATGCTGGCCTACTGGTGTGTGACGAACAACTACTTTCTGACAGCTCTGAGAAAGCCGGTGGCCACACTTGCGGACTTGAAAGGAATGAAGATCCGCAGCGGCGGCGGCATCCATGCCGAAGTCCTCAAGGCCCTTGGCGCAGTGCCAGTCATGATGCCGACGACGGAAATATACGCTTCTCTCGAACGAGGCGTCATCGACGGCTGCTTCATAAGTCCAGCCAGCGCCATGTCCTATCGTCTCAACGAGGTGGGCAAGCACTTGACGGTCCTGCCTATTGCCACAACAGATGTTCCCGTTGCGATGAGCCCGAAGACCTTCAAAAGACTGCCGAAGGATATCCAGGATATCGTCTATCGCGTTTTCCGTGAATGCGGCATGAGATTGGCCCAGGACTACGAGCAAAAGACGGCAAAGGCTCTCGAAGAGTGGCCCAAGAAAGGCGCTCAGGTCACCAAGACATCCGTAAACGACTTCAAGACGCCAGCCGTTGCCGCCGTCGACGATAAGTGGCTTGCCGACTGTGATAAAGCCGGTAAGGGCAAGCAGGCGAAGGAAATGCTCCAGAAGATGGGTGCCCTGGTTATTAAGTATGCCAAGATGCCCGAGCAGCAACTCGTCAAGGAGCATGTTGAGTCGGACAGACTCAAATAGAGCAACAACGTCTTTCGCGTTGCGGCGATTCCCGGCGCTGTCAAAGTGGAAAACCCCGGTAGTCGCAAAAAAAACGAGATCATGGGAGAGGGGACAGAGAAATCTTGTCCTCTTTCCCATGAAAACGAAGACGCTGTAAAAATCCTTCTCCTCAACGACTGGAGCGTAGCCATGGAAGCGTTAGTAAAACTGGATGCCATCTGTGAGAGAGTGAGCAGGATCTTCAGTTATGTGGGAGCTTTTTTTATCATCGCCTTGACTGTTCTCATTGCCATGGACGTTGTCATGCGCTACTTTTTCAACAGCCCCATGCTCGGCGCACACGAGCTGTGTGAATACATGCTGCTGCTCTCCTTTTTTCTCTTCCTCACCGACTGTTGGAATGTCGATACGCACGTGAGGATGGACATCGTCTATGCAAGGACCTCGAGAAGTCTCAGGCGGACCTGCGACGTTATTATCGGTATCGCGGGAGCGCTTCTCTTTGCCGCGATGGCGTGGAAGATCTTTCGTGAGCTTGTCTACGCGGTCGGCGCCCATGAAGTGAGCTCGGAACTCCATATGTCGATCTGGCCCTTCAAGGCAGTGGCTTTGTTGTGTCTTATCGTCTTCATTCTGCAGTTGGCTCTTTCGACTGTCGTACGGCACGAACCGCTGAAGAGACACTGATAGGCAATGCAGCATTCGTCAATCCTCAGTGTCTGCGCATCGCAAAAAAGGAGTGCTTCATGGATAGCATGACCGTCATTACCATTCTCAGCGTGGTATTCTTACTAACTCTTATGGTGGTGGGCGTGCCAATTGGATTCGCCTTGGCCATTGTCGGATTTACCGGCTATAGCTATCTGGAGGGCTTTCAGGTCGCCTTGAGCCAATTGTCCATCGTCACATGGGAGCATGCCCTGTCCTACACTTTTGCCTGCGTGCCACTTTTTATCCTTACCGGTGAATTCGCCTACCAAGGCGGGTTCGCCACCGATTTCTACAACGGTATGCAAAAATGGCTTTCCCGCCTTCCCGGCGGGCTGCTTATCACGGCGTTCATGAGCTGCGCAGGTTTTGCTGCCGTCACCGGCTCCAGCACGGCGACAGTCGCTTCCATCGGCTCGATGAGCTATCCCGAGTTGAAAAAGCACGGTTACGACCCGGGACTCTCCATGGCGGCCCTATCCGCAGGTGGTACGCTGGGAATTCTGATTCCTCCCAGTTTGGGCATGGTGTTTTATGCCATCGTCACAGAGCAATCGATCGGCAAGCTTTTCATTGCTGGCATCATTCCCGGCATTCTCCTCACGGCTCTTTTCTGCCTGACCAGCTATGGGATCGCTCTGATCCGTCCGTCCGCCGCTCCCGCCGGTGGAAGCGCCACTTGGAACGAGCGGCTTAATGTCCTCCCGAAGATGAGCGTCATTCCCATCATTTTTTTCATCATTATCGGTGGAATCTATAGCGGAATTTACACGCCCACGGAGGCGGCCGGATGCGCTACCTTGTTCGTGGTCTTCTGCATGATTTTTGCGAACCGCTTCAATTGGAGGAAAACACTCCAGTCTGTTCGACGGGCTGGGCAACTCACGGCCATGGTGCTCACCATCGTTGCGGGTGGAATCCTTTACGCCCGCTTCCTTGTGCTTACGGACGCGATGCCCAGAATGATTAGTGTCATCACAGAATCCGGATTCGGACAGGCCGGCTTTTTATTGGCCCTTATCCCGATATACTGTGTTCTCGGCATGTTTCTCGATATCTACGGGATGATGATTGTGACCCTGCCAATCGTTTTCCCGATCATTGTGAAACTGGGGATCGATCCGATCTTTTTTGGCGTTTTTATCACGGTGATGTGCGAGATCGGTCTCATTACTCCCCCTGTCGGCGTCAACACTTACGTGGCGGCCGCCCTGGGCGGAAAGGACGCCCAAATGGAGGATATCTTCAAGTGGTTGATTCCCTTTTTCGCGGTCATGATTGGGGGAACGATCACCCTGATTTTCTTTCCCGAAATCGCCATGTGGCTGACGAAGTTCTCTGCCTGAAGCGATTGTGAATGGAGCATGCGGCAATTGGGATCGGACTTGGCTTGGTGGATTACGAAGAAAGACGAACCAACTTCTTCCGCTCCTCTGTCGCCAAACGTCGCTACGGCGGCCTTCGTTCCGGTCCGCCCGCTCCATCCTGTTGTGGCGTGACGGGGCCTTGGGCTCAAATTCTCTGGACAACGCTGCAAGAGTGCTCCCAGTTCTCACCACTTCACCGCATCGCTCCGATGAAGGGTGCCAGTATAGTTCGATCACGTTCGGCAAGAGGTGCAAGTAGGCAAGGAGGGATATTGGCACCATGGAATATCAAAAAATAATCTTTGAAAAGAAAGACGGTATCGGAAAGGTGACGTTGAACAATCCTAAACGGATGAACGCACTGGATATGGTCATGCGGGAAGAACTGAATGTCGTGCTCAGCAGAGTGGCTGCTGATCGAGAGATCAAAGTACTTATCATGACCGGGTCGGGCAAAGCATTCTGTGCAGGCGGCGATATTACCACATGGGGAAGCATGATGACGGCTTCCGCCGGCCGCGATCGTATGAAAACAGGACCACAGAACATCATTCGTTCGATGATGGATTTGGAAAAACCTATCATCGCCGCCGTAAACGGCGCAGCTATGGGAGCCGGATTCAACATCGCACTAGCCGCAGATTTCATCATAGCCGCGGATAACGCCCGTTTCCAACAATCCTTCGCAAAAATGGGACTGGTTCCTGATATGGGAGGATTTTACAACTTGCCTCTTCGCGTCGGTGTCGCGCGGGCCAAGGAAATCATGATAACGGCCCGTCCAATTGAGGCAAGGGAAGCTGATCGCCTGGGACTGGTAGAGAGGGTCGTTCCCGCAGAGCAACTCATGCAGGAAGTGTCTGACCTGGCGGCAACGTTTGTAACCGGGCCGACGCGTACTTACGCAATGATCAAGGCGGCATTAAATCTTTGGCCAATGAATGTCCGAGCCTACATGGAAATGGAAGCGAATATGCAGGCGATCGCATTTTCAACAAAAGACTTCGAGGAAGGCCGAAAAGCTTTCTTGGAGAAGAGAAAGCCGATATTCACGGGAGAATAAAATATTGTGCTGGAGGAGGACCGGAGGACTGACGAAAATCTTCTCAAGGACGGTCCTGAACTGGCCGAGGAGGTCAGTATATCGATCGCGCAGGCAGGCGCGGAAACACTCTATACCGCTTGACGGGATACATTTTCTTAAGCTATTGTCTAGTGACATTTAACATGATCGCGCCGTTGCCGCGAATCATCTTTTTCAAAACGATGCTGACGTCAAGAAGGGTGAGAGGAAAACAGGAATAGAATAACCATGGGTCTAAAGAATCGAAATGTTTTCGAAGAATTGAAACTCGCAATCATGCAAGGGATATACCGGCCCCGGGAGCGCCTTTTGGAAAGTGCTCTGGCGGCGAAGTTCGGCACGAGTCGCACCCCGATTCGAGAAGCTTTCCGTAAGCTGGAGAGTATGGGCTTCCTTCGAATCGTGCCCAATCAGGGCGCGACGGTGAACGACTTCTCTGCAGAAGACATTCAATTGCTTTATTTGGTACGAATCAAGAATGAGCAGTTGGCGGCCAAATTGGCTTGCGCGCGCATCACGCCGGAGGAAATCCAGAAGCTGAAAGATATTAATGATGAGTTCATTGAGGCGGTGAGACGCAATAATATCCCGGCTATGATTGAGAAAGACCAAGAATTTCACCTTGCCATCAATCGTTATTGCGGGAACCCTTTTCTCGCAAAACTGATCGAAGATCTTCGGGCTTTTTCTTACCAGTACATGTTTTACTACTGGAAAGAAAAGAAAGTTACCGCAAGATCGGTCATGATGCATAAGGAGATCTTGAAGGCTCTGAGCTCCCATGATGTCAGGCAAACAGGAGCGCTCGTTGCAGCCCATTTGAGTGCGGTGAAGAAGCACTATATCAAACACATTGCGCAACACTGAGAAGCGGAAGAGCCGGGGAAAAACGAAAAAGACGGCAGACTTCCACGGACTGCTTTACGGTTGCAGCAATTCGAATCCCGTCGCCGGCTCCAGACGGCGCGTCGCCGCCGTGCCGGTCAACTCGAAGAGCACCGCTTCCATCACGTGCCAGACCTTCACGCCCCGGCGGACGCAGCCCGTGACGGTCTCTTCGTTCCGGCCGCAGGCCATGTGCAGGTGGAGGATCGGGTTTCCCTTTTCGTCCGGGAAGATCGTCCCCGTGCCCGTCACCTCATGAACGTTCCTGAGGATCGTTTCCATGGGCACGACGGGGCTGCTCCGGGCTTTTTCGGGGCCGACGACGAGGCGGCTTCCCTCGTCGGCGCCGCCGACGACGATCAGCGCGGCGGCGCGAATGCCCTTTTCCCGCGCGAAGCCCTCGACGGCTTCGTGCAGCACTTCACCGTCCTCGAGGCGGAGAACAAAGACCCTTCCCTGCTGAGCTTCCGAGTATTTCATATCAGTACACGAACTTCTCCGGCGGCCGGCGTTCCGGGACGTAGGCGTGCGGAATCTTCCCTTCGTTCCATTCCCGTGAGACGTAGAGGTTGCAGTAGCAGCTCCCGAACTCCTTCACGTCCGGCTCGCGGTAGACGCAGGGGCAGATGATGTCGCGGTCCTTCTCCCGGTCGTTGGCGGCCAGGCGGCAGGGGCAGCACATGTAGCCGTAACGGCTGCGGTTGAGGAGGAGCGCCGCAAGGAGGTCGTTGACGCGTTCCCGGTCCGCGTTGAAGAAGTATCCCTTCGGTTCGTGGATCTTCCGCAGCGCCTCGTAGAGCTTCTCGACGTCGTTCATAGGCCCAGGGCCTCCCGCACCTGCTGTTCATTGAAGCCCACGACCACCTTGTCGCCGACGAGAATGGTCGGAAAGGTGCAGCGGGCATTGAATTTCTTGACTTCTTCGATCGCGTCTGCGCGCTCCTGGCCCGAGAGCATGTCCACGTCCGTGTATTCGAAGGGAATGCCGTTGTCGGTGAGGAATTTCTTCGCCGCCTTGCAGTGGCTGCACGTGCTCAGCGTATAGATCTTGACTCGCTTCATTTCCGTCCCTCCTGGTGAGTCCGCAGAATCCCTGGCACCCATCTTGTCAAAATCTGCCGGCAAAATCAACGGAAGAAGTCCTGCCCAGGAGCCCCAGAACGAGGGAATAGAGGGCAAAGAGCTCCCAGGAAAAGGGGATGTAGCCCGCATAACCCAGGATCGGCATCTCGAAGACCTTCAGAAATCCGACCACCGGGATCTCGTAGATCCACTTCGGATAGGAGAAGAAATTCCACATCTCCCAGAAGAAGCCGCAGGCGAGGCAGCCCAGCGGGAGGGCGACGATCGGCCGGCGGTCGCCGCGGGCGAGAAACCCCAGGAGCGTTGGGTATCCTCTCCAGGCGTTGACGGGTTCCAGGATGAAGAAGACCGAGAGCCAGACGAACGGAAAGAAACAGCGCGGCCAGGCCAAGAGCAGCGCGAGCATGATCCAGCCGGAGAGGAACATCCCGGCGAGGAACGGCCGCGTCGCCTTCCAGGGGCCCGCCGGCTGCATGTCCCGTATCGGACGCCACGTGCCGACCAACTCCGCCGTCCCGAAGACGGCGGGAATCACCGTCGAGAAGCTCAGCGACGACAGGAGAAAAAAACCGATCGGGCCGACGTGTTCCTCCCCCAGGTAGATCCAGTTTGCCGTTCGCCAGTTGACGAATTCGAAGATCCACCAGGCAAGGACCGAGACGGGAAACATGCCCGCATACCCGGCGGGGTTCCGGGACAGCGCCGAGGAGCCCTTCCGGAAGAAAACGGCGGCGTCGACCGTCAGGCAGTAGCCCAGCCAGAGGGGGAAGAACCCCCAGTGCGTCCTGGGTCCCGGAAGCAGCCAGTTGAGGGGCCAGAAGACGGCGATGAGGGCGAGTCCGGCCCAGCCGCTCCGGGGCCATCGGCGGAACCTGTTCGTCATGGATAGCGAATTTCCTCGGTTGGAATCGCTGAAATTATCGGCTCCGCAGGCGGACATGTCAAGGCGGGAAGCGCGGGGAAAATGCACCGGCTCATCGTTGATCGTGCGGCTGCGCGCATCCGGCGGAGGAGAGAAGTTCCGCCGCCGGATCAGGGTTCCCGCCGGGAGGGGACGGTCGGCTTGATTCTCAGGATCAGAAGGACGGCGAGCCCGGTGACGGCGCAAATCCCATACCAGGCGAAGAGGTAGCTGCCCGTGGTATCGAACACCCATCCGGCCAGGGTGGGGCCGATAATTCCTCCCAGGGATCCCGTCCCCATCAGGATGCCCAGCAGCCTTCCGAAGGAAGACATTCCAAAGTACTCACGGAGTATCGCCCCCCGCAGGACCATGCTCCCGCCGAACCCCGGCGAGAAGAGGAGAACAAATAGCACGAGGACCCAAAAAGACTGCACGTAGCAGAAGGCGAACACCCCCGCGCCCGTGATGAAGAACGTGGTCGCGAGGACGAGCCGCTTGTCGAAGCGGTCGCTCCACCAGCCGAAAGCGAATCTTCCGACGATGCTCGCCAGCGGCAGGGCCGCGGCCACGGCGCCGGACGAGGCTCTCGACATCCCGACGCTGCTGAGGTACGGCATAAGGTGGGTGATCACGGCCGTGATCGCCGTCATCCGGATTCCTTCCACGATATTCAGGTACAGGAAAGACCTGCTCCCGATCATTTCGCGAAAGGCAGGCGCCTTCTTCCCGGGGCCCTCACAGAGGTCGCGGGTCTTTGACGGACCGGCCAGCTCATCGGGGGCCGGTTTCAGGTCTTCGGACGGGTCCCGCACGACCAGAGACAGGGGAACGCCCAGGATCAGCATCCCCGCTCCCAGGATCACCACGGTCGGCCGCCAGCCCGTCGCATCGATCAGGTAAACGATGAGAGGGATGAGCGCGCCGCCGGCCCCATACCCGGATGCCACGATGCCGAGCGCCAGCCCTACGTTCTTCCTGAACCAGATCGCCGCAGCCGTCATGGTGACCACGCTCGTCGTGCCGCCCGCGCCGAGGGCAATGAACAGGATCGCAAGATAGAACATGGGCAGGGATGAGGTGAAACTCATGAGAACCATGCCGATGCCGACGATGATCGATCCGCCGAGCAGCAGTTTTCTTGAACCGAACCGGTCGACGAAGAATCCCACGACGGGCGCAAAGATGCCCATTTCGAGCCCGCGGAGGCTTGTGGCAAACGAGACTTGCGTGTAACTCCAGCCGAACTCGTGTTGGATGGGTTCAAAAAAAGCGGTGAACCCGAAGAAGGTAATGGCGCTCACGTAGAGGTTGATGACGAAACAGGCGAGGACAACCCACCACCCGTAATATAGATTCTTGAACATGGTCACCCGCAAGACAAAGGCCCCTTCGCATCCGCCGGGAGGTGAGGTGTGAGAGCGGTAGTTCCATCGGCCCGGCCGCGCGATCCGGTCCCTAGAGCCATTTCCTGCGCCGGAAGTAGAAGAGCATCCCCGCGGCCACCGATGCCATCAGGCCGAGCACAAGGAAATAGCCGTTGTGCCATTCGAGCTCGGGCATGTTCTTGAAGTTCATGCCGTACAAACCGGCGATGAACGTCAGCGGCATGAAAATGGTCGCGATCACCGTCAGGACTTTCATCACTTCGTTCAACCGGTAGCTGACGATCGACAGATACAGGTCGAGCATCGTCGAAAGCATATCCCGGTAGATCTCGACGCTGTCGATCGCCTGAACCACGTGGTCGTACACATCTCTCAGATAAGGCGCTGTGGCTTCCTGAATGAGCGGCGACTCCCGCCGTTCCAGGGAAGCGATCACTTCCCGCAGCGGCCACACGGCCTTGTGCAGAAAAAGGAATTCCCGCTTCAACTCGTACAATTGCTTCATGATCGCCTCTCCGGGCCTGGCGATCAGTTCCTCTTCGAGCAGGTCGATGCGGTCGCCTAGTTTCTCCAGAACCGCGAAATATCCGTCGACCAGCGCATCGAGCAGCGAGTAGGCAAGATAATCGACGCCCCGCTTGCGGATCATTCCGCGGCCGGCCCGCAGCCGGTCGCGGATGAGCGGGAACACGTCTCCCTGGATTCCTTCCTGGAACGAAAGCAGAAAGTCCTGACCCACGATGAGGCCGACCTGCTCGGTAACGACCTTCGCCTCTTTTTCGTCGTAGGTCAGCATCTTGGCGACCACAAAGAGATAATCGCCGTAATCCTCCACCTTCGGCCGCTGGACCACGCTCATGAGATCCTCGGTCACAAGGCGGTGCAGACCGAAGCACTCGCCGAGGCTCTCGATCAGGGCGGGATCGTGGACGCCGTCCACGTTGATCCAGGTCACCGTGGGCTTGTTTCGATAGGGGACGCACTCGGCCGCCGTCTTTACGCGACGCTCTTCGAACGTTTGCTCATTGTAGTCGATGAGGGTGACGTCCACCGCGCCCCCGGTCTTCTCGCCCGTGTATACGAGGGTCCCGGAAGGAAGTCCGATCTTCTTTGTTCCGCGGTTCTTTCTTCTGGCCATGGGCCTTGCTCCGTCTCCGTTCCCGGCGCGTCCACCGGCTCCCGATCATCAACAAGGTTCGATGCTCCGAAATTGTTACATCATCCGCAAAGATGCGTCTATGGTTTCTTTCAGGAAGAGGAAACGCCTCCATGCTTCGAAACGATTCGCGGAGGTGAGAAGCGCGGAGCCGCAGGAGATCTCGCGCGGCCTTCTCCGGGAAAAGCCGGCCGATTCTTGCTCATTGCGGCAGGTGAACGGGAAAGGCTTTTGTGGTATAGCAGCTCAGCGGCCGGGACGCGGCAGGGTGCGCCTTCGGTTCGCGGGGGAAAGGTTCTTCGCCGTTGCCGGATTGGAGATCCGGTTCCTGTCCTGCTCGAATTCCGCAAAGGAGGAAATCATGTTCAAGACGGCCATCACGGAGATGTTCGGCATCCGGCATCCCATGATCTGCGGGGCCATGATGTGGCTAGCCAAGCCGAGCCTGTGCGCCGCGGTGTCCAACGCCGGCGGCATGGGGAATCTGACGGCGGGCAACTATGAAACCGAAGAGGAATTCCGCGGCGCGATCGCGGAGACCCGCAAGCTGACCGATAAGCCCTTCATGGTTGGCATCACGCTGCTGCCGTCACTGCGGATCACACCGGAGCACCATGCCATGTACCTCCGCATCTGCGCCGAGGAGAGGGTGGCGGGGATCGAGGTCTCCGGAAGCCCTGTCGACAAGGTAGGCGGACCCCAGACGATCGAGTCCCTGAAAAAAGCGGGCGTGAAGATGTTTCATAAGGTGGGCTCCGTCCGCCACGCGCTGCACGCGGAAAAGGTCGGCTACGACGGCATTTACGCCGCCGGGATCGAAGAAGGCGGGCATCCGCTCAACGACGACGTGACGACGATGGTGCTGACGCCGCGGATCGCCGAGTCGGTGAAGATTCCCGTCGTGACGGTCGGCGGCGTCGCCGACGGCCGGTCGGTGGCGGCGGCTCTGGCGCTCGGCGCCCAGGGGGTCATGATGGCGAGCCGCTTCGTTGCGACGAAGGAATGCGTGGTCCACGACGCGATCAAGCAGGAGCTGATCCGGCGGCAGGAGAATGAAACGACGCTCTTCTGCAAGTCCGTCGGCCTGCAGGGGCGCGCCCTGAAGAACAAGGTCATCGGGGAGATCCTGGAGATCGAGGCCCGCGGCGGCGGATTCGCCGAACTGATCCCCCTCCTGGGCGGCGAAAGGATCAAGAAGGCCTGGGAATGCGGCGACGTCGACTATGCCCCTCTCATGGTTGGGCAATCGGTCGGTCTCATCCGTGACATTCCCACTTGCAGGGAATTGCTCGATCGCATGGCCGAAGAGGCGGTGGAGCATCTGAACAGGGCATTGAATCTGGCGCGGGCGTGAGGCGGGGCTTCCCGCGGGCGCCGGACCCGCCGGTTGAAAAGAGGGACGAATTGGTATAGAAGTCGGCCGCAAACAAGTTCTTGAAAGAAGAGAAACCACGACAGGTTGGAGGGAATTCATGGACAAGCAGAAGAATCCGTACAAGGGGAGCATGGACAAGAGGATCCTGAAGGGAAAGATTCTCATCGGCGAACTGAAGGAGAAGGAACTGAGCGCCTATCTGAAAAGCCTGCCCGACGTTGCCGAGAATGCCCAGGAGGTGGAAATCGACATGGATCTGCGCCGCGGCGCAAAGGGAAGGAAGAAAGATCAGCCCGCGAATGAAGCTCTTTGATTCGCATTGCCACCTCGAGATGGGCGAGTTCGAGGCCGATCGAGAAGCCGTCATTCAGCGGGCCTTCGCTGCCGGCGTGACGCGGATCGTCACGGTGGGCACGACGCTGGAAGACGGATATCGGGCCGTCGCCGTCGCCGAAGGGCATCCGGAGGTCTACGCCTCCATCGGCATCCATCCCCACGACGTCCGGGGCATCGAGCCCGGGACATACGACGCGTTGAAGAAACTGGCGGCCTCTCCCAAAGTCGTCGCCTACGGGGAAATCGGGCTGGATTTCTTTCGCGACCGTTCGCCCCGGGAGTCGCAACTGGCAAGATTCCGCGAACAGTTGGATGTCGCCGCGGACCTCGATCTGCCGGTTATCATCCACGACCGGGAGGCCCACGATGAGACGCTGGCCGCCCTCTCCGGATGGCCGGGAGGCCGGGGCGGCGTCTTCCACTGCTTTTCCGGCGACCGGAAGATGGCGGACCGCTGCCTCGAGATGGGATTCTATCTGTCCATCCCGGGAACGGTGACCTTCCCGAAGGCCGAATCGGTGCGCGAAGTGGTGCGGTCCGTGCCACTGTCGCGGCTGCTGGTGGAGACGGATGCCCCCTATCTGGCGCCGGTTCCCAACCGCGGGAAGAGAAATGAGCCGGCCTTCGTGATCCACACGGCTGCGAAGGTCGCTGAGATCAAGGGGGTTCCTCTCGCCGAGGTAGCGGCGGTCACGACGCGGAACGCCATGGACGTCTTCGGCATCCGCGGGGACGAGGGAATGGGGACTTGATTTTTCACGCGCACCGTGCGATAGAAACACAAAATGTTTAGGTGCTGAGGGGTGCTGAAAAGCTGAGAGAATACCCTCCGAACCTGACCTGGGTAATGCCAGCGTAGGGATTGGCACTGAGATTGACAAAATCGAATGCGATTTTCGACAAGGGGCCATGTTCCGGGCAGCGGGCATGGCCCCTTGTGTTTTGTGAAGGACCGAAGGATGGACGGAAGCATGGAAGGAACGATCGTCATCGTCGCCGGCGGCCCCATGGAAGACCCCGCGTATCTGAAGGCGGAACTGGCGGCATGCCGGCCGGCGACGGTCATCGCCGCCGACGGCGGCGCCCGGCATCTGCTGGCGGCGGGGACGGCGCCGGATTTCATCATCGGGGACATGGACTCGCTTTCCCCGGAGGAGCGGATCGCCTTCGAGCGGAAGGGCAGCCGGATCGAAATCTTCCCGGCAGCCAAGGACGAGACCGATACGGCGCTCGCCCTGCGGAAGGCACTCGCGATGCCCTGCCGGGAGATCCGGATCTACGGCGCTCTCGGCGGCCGCCTCGACCACACGCTCGCCAACTGTTCTCTGCTGGTCTTGGCGGCGGAGCGGGGCGTGCCGGCCAGGCTCCTGGACGAGGGCTGCGAAGTCTTCGTCGTGACGGACCGCCGCGAGATCGAGGGGCGGAAGGGACAGACCGTCTCGGTCTTTCCGCTGTCCTCCCGGGTGACGGGCATCGACCTCGACGGCTTCGATTTCCCCCTGCGCGACGCCGTGATGATGCCTGGGAATCCCTACGGCGTCAGCAACCGCCTGTCCGGTCCCAGGGGAACGGTCCGGGTGGCCGAGGGGATCTTGCTCGTCGTCCGGTATTTTCGGATGGATATCGATCATGACGCAAACCGGAAAAGGTCCTGACGCAGGGCGCTTTGGAGATTTTTCGGGGCTCCCTGCCGCGCAGCGAGAAGCTGCAGGGTCGAAAAAGATCCAGGCGGCCCGGGGCAGGACCTCTCTTGTAGCCTTGTATAACGAAACGATTTCCCCGTGAAGGAGCTCTGCGGATGAAACCAATCAGAGTGCTGACCATTGCCGGTTCGGATTCCGGAGGAGGGGCGGGTATCCAGGCCGACCTCAAGACGATTACCGTCTGCGGCGGATTCGGGATGAGCGTGATCACGGCGCTGACCGCTCAGAATACGCTGGGCGTTCAGGGCATCCACGAGGTGCCGGCGGCGTTCGTTGCCGCGCAGTTCGATTCCGTGCTGTCCGATATCGGCGCCGACGCCGCGAAGACCGGCATGCTGGCCTCGGAGGAGATCCTGGACGTCGTCGCGGCGAAGATCCGCCAGTACGGCATCGAAAAACTCGTCGTGGACCCCGTCATGGTGGCCAAGGGAGGGGCGTCCCTCATCCGCGGCGAGGTGCGCGACGTGCTGATCCGGGAGCTTCTGCCGCTCGCCTACGTGGTCACGCCGAACATCCCGGAGGCGGAGGTCCTCGCGCAGATGAAGATTGCCGGCGTCGACGACATGAAGCGTGCGGCCGAAGCGATCTTCCGCCGTGGCCCGAGGAGCGTCCTTGTCAAGGGGGGGCACCTCGCCGGCAACCGGCAGGCCGTCGATATCCTGCTCGACGGCGGAGGATTCCGCGAATTCTCCGGCGAATGGTTTGACACGGCCGACACCCACGGAACGGGCTGCACCTATTCCGCCGCCATCGCAACGGGCCTGGGGAAGGGGAAAGCCCTTGCCGAGGCCGTCGACGAGGCCAAACGCTATATCACCGAGGCGATTCGACACGCGCTCCGGATCGGCGGCGGCCACGGGCCGACGAACCACTTCGCGCCGGTGGGCGTCCTTCTGGAGAGGCAGTGCTGCCTCGAGAAACTGCAGACGGCCCTGCAGCGCCTCCTCGAAGAGCCGGCGGGCGTCATCATCCCCGAGGTATCGTCCAACCTGGGCTATGCCGTTCCGGATGCAAAGGAGATCGCCGATGTCGCGGCCGTCCCGGGGCGCATCGTCCGCCTGGGCGAGAGGGCCGGCGTCCTCTGCGCGCCCGCCTTCGGCGCTTCCACGCACATCGCCCGCGTCATCCTGGCGGCCATGCGCCACGATCCCGAGTGCCGTGCGGCGATGAACATCCGCTTCAGCGATGAAATTCTCGATGCGTGCAGGCGTCTGGGGTTGCGGCTCGCGTCCTTCGATCGCGCGGACGAGCCGGAGGACGTCAAGAACGTCGAGGGTTCAACCCTCGAATGGGGGACGGATGCGGTGATGACGCGCCTGGGGGCGGCGCCGGACGTCATCTGGGATTGCGGTGAAATCGGCAAGGAGCCAATGATCCGCGTGCTGGGCAGGAGTCCGGGCGAGGTGGTCGACAAGGTCATCGGCGTCGTCCGGATCGTCGGAAAATGGCGCGGCACGCCCTGAACGGCGCCGTGCAAGAAGATGGAGAGAGGAACAGGATGGAATTAAGCGAAACGATTGTCACCAGGGCCATCACGGAACGGTATCTGAAGAAGTTTCTGGACTGCGTCGAGCTCGACGTCGCGGTCGTCGGCGGCGGCCCCGCCGGTCTCGTGGCCGCTTACTTTCTGGCGAAGGCCGGACGCAAGACGGCGGTCTTCGAGCGAAAGCTCAGCGTCGGCGGCGGGATGTGGGGCGGCGGCATGATGTTCAACGAGATCGTCGTCCAGGAGGAGGGCCGGGAGGTCCTCGATCTTTTCGATGTGCGCACCGAGCCGTATGTCGCCGGCTACTACACGGCCGATGCCGTTGAGGCTGTCAGCACGATCTGCTCGCAGACGCTCAAGGCCGGGGCGCGGATCTTCAACTGCATCACCGTCGAAGATGTCATGATCCGCAGGGGCGCCGTGACCGGTCTCGTCCTGAACTGGTCCCCCGTGGAAATGGCGGGGCTCCACGTCGACCCCATGACGATCGCCGCGCATCGCATCATCGACGCGACGGGGCACGCAACGGAGGTCCTCCGCGTGATCGAACGGAAAGCCGACGTGAAACTGAACACGGCCACGGGCTGCGTGATGGGAGAGCGCTCCATGTGGGCGGACCGGGCGGAGCGCCTGACGCTGGAAAATACCCGGCTGATCTGCCCCGGGGTGTATGTCGCCGGGATGTCGGCGAATGCCGCCTTCGGAGGGCCCCGCATGGGGCCGGTCTTCGGAGGGATGCTCCTGTCCGGACGGAAGGCGGCGGAGATGATCCTCGCTGAGAAAACCGGCGGGGCGAAGAGGAGAAGAGGAAAA
The DNA here is from genome assembly GCA_964506465.1 of uncultured Syntrophaceae bacterium. Classification (GTDB taxonomy): domain Bacteria; phylum Desulfobacterota; class Syntrophia; order Syntrophales; family UBA6109; genus UBA6109. The sequence goes on along the minus strand of CAZDLM010000004.1, from coordinate 13,282 downwards.
TGAAGACGCAATTGGAAAGCGCCCGCACGGGTGGGGTTACCGAGGAGATGAAGCTGTGCGCGGAGCAGGAAGGGGTGGCGCCTGAGTTCATCCGGCGCGGCGTCGAGGACGGGACGATCGTCGTCTGCCGGAACCGGCGGCACGGGGCCATACGGCCGCTCGCCATCGGCAAGGGCACGCGGACCAAGATCAACGCGAACATCGGGACGTCCAAGGACAAGGCCGATCCGGCCCTGGAACTGCAGAAGGTGCGCATCTGCACGGCGGCGGGGGCGGATACGATCATGGACCTTTCCACGGGCGGAGACATCCGGGGCATCCGGCAGGCCATCATGGCGGCTTCGCCGCTGGTGGTGGGGACCGTGCCCATCTACCAGGCCGTCGTCGACCTGGTGGCGCGGAAGACGGCGGTATCCGAGATGACAGCGGACGATCTCTTCCGGGTGATCGAGGAAAACGGCGAAGACGGCGTGGACTTCATCACCGTCCACTGCGGCGTGACGAGGAAGAGCGTGGCCGCCGTCGAGGACCAGGGCAGGACGCTGGGCATCGTCAGCCGCGGCGGCTCCATCCTGGCCAACTGGATGTCCTGCAACGGACGGGAAAACCCGCTCTACGAGGACTACGACCGCCTTCTGGACATTGCGCGGCGGCATGAGATGGTTCTGAGCCTGGGCGACGGGTTGCGCCCGGGATGCCTGGCCGACGCCACGGACCGCGGGCAGGTGCAGGAGCTGATCACCCTGGGAGAGCTGACGAAGAGGGCCCGGGAAAAGGGCGTCCAGGTGATGATCGAAGGGCCCGGCCACGTGCCGCTCCGGGACATCGAGGCGAATATCCTGATGCAGAAGAATCTCTGCAACGGCGCGCCCTTCTACGTGCTGGGGCCGCTGCCGACGGACATCGCGCCCGGCTACGACCACCTCACCTCGGCCATCGGCGGCGCGATCGCCGGTGCGGCGGGGGCGGACTTTCTGTGCTACGTGACGCCGTCTGAGCACCTCCGTCTTCCGACGCTCGAGGACGTCAAGGAGGGGATCATCGCCTCCAAGATCGCCGCCCATATCGCCGACATCGCCAAGGGCCTCCCCGGGGCGCTCGACAGGGACCTCCGGATGGCGCGCGCCCGCAAGGAGTTTGACTGGCAGGGCCAGATCGACCTTTCGATCGATCCGCCGCGGACCGAGGCCATGCTGGAGAAGAGCAAGAGCGCCGAAGAGGAAGGGTGCACGATGTGCGGCGAGCTGTGCGCGATCAAGCTGGGGAAGAAGAAAAAGGGCGGGGCGGCCTGAGGGGAGAAAGCGGTCCGATCATGGATATTTCTCTCCCCGCGACCCCCGCCTGTGAAGCCGCCCGCGGCATTGTCCGGCGGCTGCGCGGCGAGGGATACGAGGCCTTTTTTGTCGGCGGCTGCGTCCGCGACCTGGCGCGCGGCGTCGTTCCGGAGGAATTCGACATCGTCACCGCGGCCCGCCCCGACCGCATCGTCTTTCTCTTTCCGCACACCGTACCGGTCGGCGCGCAGTTCGGCGTCGTCCTCGTTGTGGAGGAGGGACGCCGCTTCGAGGTGGCGACGTACCGTACCGACGAGGCCTATCTGGACGGGCGCCGCCCGTCGGGGGTGGCATTTGCGACGCTCGAGGAGGACGTCCGCCGGCGGGACTTCACGATGAACGGTCTCGTTCTCGATCCCGAAACGGGCCGCGTCATCGACCTCGTGGGCGGCCTGGCCGATATCGGCCGCCGGCTGATCCGGACGATCGGCGATCCCCTGCGGCGCTTCGGCGAGGACCGCCTGCGGATGCTGCGGGCGGCGCGGTTCGCCGCGAATCTCGGATTTTCCGTCGAGGAGCGGACTCTGGAGGCGATGCGCGAATGCGCGCCGGCCATTGGTGAAGTCAGCGCCGAACGCATCCGCGAGGAAATGACGAAGCTTCTTTCGCGGGGCGGCGCACGCGGGGGCATGGAGCTGCTTGCGGACACCGGACTGCTCGGGAAGATCCTGCCCGAGGCGGAAAAGATGATCGGCGTCGATCAGCCGCCCGCCTTCCACCCCGAGGGCGATGTCTGGGAACACACCCTGCGCATGCTTGCGCTGCTGGGGCAGGGCGGTCCCGCCGATCCCCGCCTCGCCTGGAGCGTCCTTTTCCACGATCTCGGGAAGGCCTTCACGCGGTCAGAGGACGAAAAGGGCATTCACTTCTATGGCCACGTCCAGAAGGGCGAAGAGCTCGCCGTGGAGATCCTGGAGCGCCTGCGGTTTTCGCGCGCCGACCGCGAGACGGTCCTCGCACTGATCCGCCATCACATGCGTTTCATGAGCGTCGAGCGGATGAGACCCAATCGCCTCAAACGTTTTCTCCGCATGGACGATTTCCCCCTGCACCTGGAACTGCACCGCCTGGACTGTCTCGCCAGCCACGGCGATCTGAGCAGTTACGATTTTTGCGTGAGGATACTGGCGGAAATGCCCGCAGAGGTTCTGAAGCCTCCCCGTCTCGTCACGGGGGACGACCTTGTCGCGGCCGGCTATGCGCCCGGCCCTCTGTTCGGAAGGATCCTGCGCGCGGTGGAAGACGCTCAACTCAACGGCGAGATCGCGGCGCACGATGAGGCCCTGCAATGGGTCAGGGAACGGTGGGGCGAAGCATCTCAGAAATTGTAGTTTTTGGGCGGGTAGGTGTACGGGGGATCCGTCCGGTTCGGATTCGCCACGGACATGTTGGACGAGGACAGGATTTTCTCCATCTTCTTGCCTTTGCATTTGGGACATCTCACACCGCGCTCACCGCCGAGCTTGACGATCAATTCGGAAACCTCACCGCAGTTCCTGCAACGAAATTCATAGATGGGCATGGCCGTCCTCCTCGCTTTCAAAGTACGGGCGATTTTTATCATCGCGGTCGCCCTTTGTCAACGGGCCTGCCGCCCGCCGCCTCCGGCTGTTCCCCGGGCTCAGGGGGCGGGCTTCAGGACGCGCTCGATCCTGTCCTTGAGTTCCCCGAGCTGATAGGGCTTCTGGAGGAATCCGGCCAGGCCCTCCCCGGCGAAACGGCTCAGAGATTCCTGTTCGCTGTAGCCACTGCAGAGGATCACCTTGACGTCCGGGCGTCTCCGCTTCATCTCCTGAAAAGTGCCCACGCCGTCCCGCCGCGGCATGGTCAGGTCCAGGATCACGCAGGAGATTTCCTCGGCGCGTTCCCCGAAGATCGCGAGCGCCTGGTCTCCGTCCTTTGCCTCGATCGTCGAAAAGCCGAGATGATGGAGCAGATCCATGCAGACGCTGCGGACGATCTCGTCGTCGTCCACGACCAGGACGGTTCCCGAAAAAGTCGCAACGGGGCGTGACGGCTCCCGGACGGTCCTCTCCTCCCGGATCTCTTTGGCGGGGAACAGGACGCGTATCGTCGTTCCCTTTCCGGGAGCGCTTTCCATGAAAATGGCGCCCCCATGTCCGCGCACGATTCCGAGCACGGCCGGCATGCCCAAACCCCGCCCGACAAACTTGGTCGAAAAGAAGGGATCGAAGATGCACTGCTGTGTTTGCTCATCCATCCCGCAGCCCGTATCCGACACTTCCAGATAGACGAATTTTCCCGGAGGCGGTTTTTCGTTGAGGCGGCTCGACCGAAGATCGGCCTCCTCGCAGGCCTGGACTCCCGTGGAGATCTTTACCTGTCCGGATTGTTCCCCGATCGCCTCGGAGGCGTTGATGATGAGGTTCATGACGACCTGCTGCACCTGGCCGGGATCGGCTTCGATCAGGGGAAGCCCGGCGGCCGCGACGAGGTCGATCGTGATGGTCCGCGAGATCGCCGTCCGGAAGAGACGCGCGTTTTCACGCACCAGTTCGCCCAGGTCGAGGGGCCTGAGCACGAAACGTCCCCTGCCGGAATAGGCCAGCATCTGACGGGTGAGATCCGCGGCGCGGCGCGAGGCCTTCAACGCCTGCTCGATGCCATTGTGGAGGGGGGATTCCGCGGGGAGGTTCATGAGCAGGATGTCCAGATTGCCGACGATGGCCATGAGCAGGTTGTTGAAATCATGGGCGATGCCCCCCGCCAGCACGCCGAGGCTCTCCAGCCTCTGCGTATGGAGCAATTGCCGTTCGAATTCCAGCCGCTTCGCCTCCTCATCCTTGCGTTCGGTGAGATCGGTCCACGCACTCAGGAAGATCGGTCTGTCTCCCCACCTCGCCAGCCGGACGTTCACCAGCAGGGGGAAGGTGGTTCCGTCTTTCCGGTAATGGGAGACCTCGAACGATGCTTCGCCCCGCTCCATGATTTCATCTATTCTCGGGGCGATCAGCCGTGCGCTCTCCGGCGTGTCGATCTTGCTCAGGTCCATGGCGAGGAACTCATCCCGCGACCATCCATGGAGGACATAGGTTTTCTCGTTGGCGTAGAGGAGTTTCCCCTTGAGATCGTGGGCGATCACGCAGACGGGGGATATGTCCAGCAGTTCGGCGAGGATCTTCAAGCTCTCCTGCGTCTGCATGCGTTCGGTGATGTCACGGGCGGCGGCGAAGATCCGCCTCCCTGAGGGATAACAGCGCCACTCGATCCACCGGTAGGAGCCGTCTCTACAGCGGTAGCGGTTCGTGAAATTCCGCACCTCCTTCTGCTCGACCAGCATCGCGACGACGTCCTGCGTGGCCTGCAGATCTTCGGGATGCACGAAATCCAGAAATTTGCGCCCTTCCAGTTCCTCCAGCCGGTACCCCAGCACCTTTTCCCATTCGCGGTTCAGACGGCGGAAGTAACCGTCCGTGTCGGCAATGCAGAAGAGGTCCAGGGAAAAGTGGAAGTACGTTTTCAGTTCTTCCGTCGTTTCCCGCAGCGCCTCTTCCGCCCGCACCCGCTCGGTGATGTCCTGGGCGACGGTTATGAAAAAAGCGGGGCGGCCGCGTTCATCCCGCATCAACGACGAACTGAGTTCGACCCATATCCGGGCGCCGTCTTTCCGGAGCATGACGCAACGCATGCCGCGGATACCGCCCTCCTCCAGCCTTCTTTGCATGCCTGCCAGCACCCGCTGATGCTCTTCCGGGGCGAAGAGCCGGAATGAGTCTGTTCCCGTCAGTTCTTCCGGCGATTCGCAGCCGAGGAGGACGGCAGCCCTGCGGTTCACGAAAAGAATCCTGCCCTGGAGGTCGGTCTGGGCGATGGCGTCTGGGGAGGTCTCGACCAGCGCGCGATAGCGGGATTCGCTCGCCCGCAGCGCCTCCTCGATCCGCTGTCGCTCCATGGCGCCGGCGAAGACGGTGCAGGTGATCTGATGGAGTTCCCGGATTTCGTCCGGCCAGGTTCTCTCGATGTTTACGTCGGTGAGGCCGAGAAACCCCGTGACGACGCCGCCGAGGGACATCGGCATCAGCAATATGGAGCGGATGCCGTCCCGCTCGAATTCTTCTCTCGCGGCGGCGGACAGCAGCGACCAGTCCGATGCCTGCTTGAAGGCAACGACCTCGCCGCGCAGGAGCTGTTCGGCGAGGGGGGCGAAATCGGCGAGCGCCAGCCCGTTCTCCTGAAGACGCGGCATCTGGGGTTCGATGCCCTCGGCGCACCACTCCTGCACGATGAGCGCCGCAGTGCGCCGGTCGTCGAATTGGAACAGGAAGGCGCGGTCCGCACCGGCGAAACGGCCGAGATCCTCCAGGGACCGCTTCAGCGCCGCGTCCGTCTCATGGGGCTGGATATTGACGAACCGGGTTGTGATGCCGAGGATAAGCCGCCCCAATTCCATCCGGTGACGGAGCGAACTTCCGGGGTCTTTCCTTCCGCGGCTTTCCTCCTTCATCTCGGTGCCCTCCCATCGATCCGAATGTCAGGAAGCCGACGCCGGTTTCCGGCGACGTTTCCGTCGCTTCAAGGCTGCGGGGGATGGTCTTCGTCCGGTTCCCCGGAGCTGTCATCGAGAAGTGCGCGGCCGTCGCCGGCCGGCAGTTCCTGGACCGCCCGGAGTTTCCGTTCGATGGTGCGCGTCTTTCGCGAGGCGTCCTCGATCGTATCGCTCGCCTCGCGGAGCTTCTTGTGCGTCCTGTCCAGGATGTCGCCGAACTTGGTGAACTCGGTCTTCACGGCCCCCAGAAGCGTCCATACCTCGCTGGAGCGCTTCTCGATCGCCAGGGTGCGGAACCCCATCTGCAGGCTGTTGAGAATCGCGGTCAGGGTCATGGGTCCCGCGACGACGACGCGGAAGTCCCTGTGGAGCGTTTCGCAGAGGCCGGTCCGCCGGAGCACCTCCGCGTAGAGCCCCTCCGTCGGCAGGAACATGATGCCGAAGTCCGTCGTCGCCGGCGGGTCGAGGTACTTGTCGCGGATGTTCCTGGCCATTTCCCGGACGGCCCGGTCCAGTTGCCGGCACGCCTCTTCGGCTGCCGCTGCATCGCCCTTCTCCTGGGCGTCAAGAAGCCGGAGGTAGTCCTCCTGGGGAAACTTCGCATCGATGGGGAGCCACAACAGATTCTCCTGCCCGACGTCCCGTCCCGGCAGTTTGACCGCGAATTCCACACGCATCGCGCTGCCGGCTTTCGTGACGACGTTGGCCTCGTACTGGTCGGGCGTCAGCATCTGTTCCAGAAGATTCCCGAGCTGGATTTCACCGAAGATGCCGCGCGTCTTGACGTTGCTGAGGACGCGCTTGAGGTCGCCGACGCCGGTCGCCAGCGTCTGCATCTCCCCCAGTCCCTTGTGGACCTGCTCCAGGCGCTCGCTGACGATGCGGAAAGAGTCGCCCAGCCGCTTTTCGAGCGTGTCATGCAGCTTCTCATCGACGGTGGCGCGCATCTGTTCGAGCCGGAGGGCGTTTTCCTCCTGCAGGCCCTTGAGCCTTGAATCGACGGTCTCGCTGATCCGGTCCAGTTTCTGGATGTTCTGCGCCGTGAGCGCATGAAGCTGGGCGGTGAAGATTTCAAGCTGGTTCTTCTGTCCCGTCGCGGCTTCGGCGACCCTGGTCAGGAGGGATTCGTTGATGTCCCGGAGGGCGCGCGTCAGTTCCTCGCGGGTGTCCCGGCCGGATTTCGCCGCCTCATCCCGGTTGCGGGCCATCTCCTCTCTCAAGGCCCGTTCGGCGCGCTCCTGCCCCTTCTCGAGGGCCTCGAGGCGCGGCTCGATCGTTTGGGGGGCGCTTCGGCGGAGGCGGATGTAGAAGAAAAGGGCAAGAACAACGATGATGAAGGACAGGAGCAGGAGAAATACGGGAACGTAGCCGTTCATGGAGAGTCCCTTCGGGAGAATACGATCAGTGCGCCGGAAACGTCCTGCCCCGGGTCGCCTGGATCTTTTTCGACCCTGCGCCTTCGCAGTTCGAACCGTCGCAGTGCGGCATGGTCCAGGGTGACAGGAGCGTGCGTCTCAAACGGTTGGATATTTTTACCGTAAAGCACGTTTGTACGCAAATGATAGTTGAGAGGCGGGAGCGGTTCTGGTAAAAAAATCCCGGGAGGAACCCTCACGGTCATGAAGACGAAAATGCGGCGCGCATGTCGCGCCCCGGTGTGGGTCCTGGCGATCTGCGTGCTGCTCGCGGCGGGCTGCGGGGGAAGGCCCGTCCAGCGGACGGAAGCGCCCGTGAAACCCGCCCCCCCCGAACCGGCACGGATGGAAACGCCGCGCCTGGGATACAGCATCCAGGCCGGGGCCTTCACCAATGTGAACAATGCCGCCCGCCTCACGGATGCCCTGAAGGCGAGGGGCCTCGACGCCTATTACTTCGTTTTCCGAAAGGACCTCTACAAGGTGCGATTCGGCAACTTTCCGACGAAGGCGGCCGCCCGCGACCGCGCCGAAGAACTGCGCAGCGCAGGCGTCATCGAGGAATTCTACGTCGTCGCCCCCGAGGAATACGCCCTTTCCAGGAGCGCAAAGCTCGGCGGAGCCTATCTCCGGGAGGAACTGGTCAGGACGGCGCGCAGCTTCATGGGGGTGCCCTATCTCTGGGGAGGAACTTCGCCGGAGGCGGGCTTCGATTGCAGCGGCCTGGCGATGGCCGTTTACCGTCTCAACGGAATCGATATCCCCCGCTCCTCGCGGGAACAATTCGAGGCCGGCAACCCCGTAGAGGGACGCCGTCCGTCGGAGGGCGATCTGGTCTTCTTTGCGACTGCGGAGAAGGGGAAGGCGTCCCACGTGGGGATCTATACCGGACGTGGGGAGTTCATCCACGCCCCGGGGCGGGGAAAGCGCATCCGGCTGGATTCCCTGGAGGGAGGCTACTACGGATCCAGATATGTCGGATCGCGGTCGTATCTGTGAGACCTTCCGCAAAAGGCCCATGAGACCGAAGAAAATTCCTTTGACAGCGCCGCTGTTTTCCATCATATCGGAGGCGGGGCCACGAGCCGCGTAACCCGCCTTCCCGGTCTTCCTGCAACGCGGCAAAAAATGAAAATACGGATTCTTCTTTCGATCGCCATTCTCACCTTCCTGCCACTCGGCTGCGTCAAGGTCGTCGAACGCGTGCCGCCTCCGCCCGCGCCGTTGCCGACCGTCGTCATGCGGCTCACGGGCCCCCATGACGCGGATATCCCGAAAAAGTTCGTCGATGCCCTTCAGGAGGCGCACCGCGTCTCGGACTGGGCGATCCCGTATATCTTTCTCGACATCGGCGCCTCTTTCGAGGCGGGGGAAGATGAGATCAGGGCGCTGCACTTTTATGAACGCGCCGGCGGGGAATTCCGCAAGCGCGGCAATGCCGCCGGTGAGGGGACCGTGGAAATCCGTTCGGTGCTGGCCCTCATCGCCTTCGGACGCACCGGCGAGGCGATGGAGCGGGTCACGGAAAAAGAAGAGCAATGGACCGCTCCTCCGCGCGTCGCGTTCGCTTCTTACCTGCGCGGCCGCCTTCTCCTCGGAAGTGGCGATTATCGCGGCGCCCGGGACGCGTTCCGCCGCTGCCTCGAGCAGAACCTGCCCTTCAGCGGCGACTTCAACCTTCTTCTGCTTCGGAGGGACGCGGAGCGTTCCTACGGCGTCTCCGTCATCGAGAGTGAAGCCGTTCCGTGGATCGCCGGGCAAAATTGCCTTCCGTATCCCAACGCGTACGTGTCCGAAACCCTTCGTGGAAATCTCGAGGAAGGGATTGCGAATCTTTCCCTGGGCTTGATCCGGAACGTGGAACTTCGCGCGATGAAGGAGGGCGCCTTTACCCCGGAGCCCCTTTCCACGATCGCGGAAACCGATGTCCGCACTCTTCTCGGTCTTGCCGAGGGAATCCGGGGAAATTGGGGGGAGGCGCGCCGGCAATTGGAACGGGGGGCCGAACTGGCCGAGCGGGCCGGCCGCCGCGCCAGTCATGTCGACAACGTCTTCTTTCAAAATCTTGTCTGTCTGCTCGAGCAGGACGGCACGGAAGGACCGAGAGCGGTGCATCGGCTCATCGGGCTGGCCGATCGCTTCCGGTTTCCCTTTTACCGGGTGTGGGCCAGGTTCGTGCTGTCACGCTACGAAGCGGCGTCCGGCGAAACCGGCCGAGCCGTCGCCCTCCTGCGCGAGGCCGCGGAGATCGTGGCGGAGAAGAGGTCTTCGGCTGCCGTTGACGTCATGACGGGCGCCTGCCGGTTCGACGGACAGGTCCTGTACGAAACCCTGGTGGAACTCCTGGCGCACGGGGGCGACGCGAAAGGGGCCTTCGAGATGGCCGAACAGGCGAAATTCCGCCAGCTCGCGAACCTTCTCGCGGGCCTCCTGCCGGGAAGGAGCGAAGGAGAAGAGAACCTGCTGAAGTCCGAGCGGGCCCTCGGCAAGGAAATCCTCGACGTCCGCAGGGAGCTGGAGCGCTGCGATTCGGGACAGGAGGCGGACCGGATCCTGCAGGCATTGTCAGGCCTGGAGCAATCTCATCGAGACGTCCTGCTCGCGATCGGACGGCAGAACGAAGAATTGCACTTCTTCCTGGCGGCCGAGCCGGTGGACCCTGCGGCGCTCCAAGGGTTGCTGGACGACAACACGACGCTGCTTTCTTACTTCGTGACCGACCGGATCCTGTATGCCTGGACCCTTTCGAAGGACCGCGTCCATCTCGAGAGTATCCGTATGGGGCGCGCCGAGGTCCGAAGGCTCGTCGGGGATTATCTCGAGGCGATCTCATCGCGGGACAGGGCAAGGATCTCCTCGCTGGACCACCAGGTCTACGATGCATTCCTGAAACCGGTCATCCCGTTTGTCGGAGGCGACCGCATCGGAATTGTCCCGCACGATTCGCTCGTCTATCTCCCCTTCGCAGCGATGAACTACCGGGGCCGCTACCTGGTGGACGGTTTTTCCCTGTTCTCCCTGCCCGATGCCGGGGCGCTCAGGTACGCCGCGGCCCGGAAGCCTGTGCGCGGCCTCAGAACGCTTGCCTTCGCCAACCCCGATCTGGGCGCCCCGGAGAGGGAACTGATCTTCGCGGAGGCCCAGGCGGAGAGGATACGGAGAAGACTCGGCAATGTCGAAGTCTATGTCGGCAAGGAGGTTACGGAGAAGCGCGTCCGGGAACTGTTCGACCGCTTCGACATCGTCCATTTTGCCGTCCGAGGCCTGTTTTCGGCAGCTGCGCCGCTGAACTCTTCACTGCTCCTGTCTCCGGAGAAGGGGGATGACGGCCGGCTCACGGCGCTCGACATCTTCCGGATGCGTTTCACCGGACGGCTCGTGACGCTCAGCGACTGCGATACGGAACTCGCCGAGAACTCGACGGGCGTCGAGATCGCCGCATTTCACCGTGCGTTTCTCTATGCGGGCGCTCCCTCCGTCCTCTCGACCTTATGGAGCGTCGATGAGCGGTCGACGGTGGCGGCGATGGGCCTCTTCTATGGTGAGATTAAGAAGGGCAAGGCGGTCGACGAATCCCTGCGGACGACGCAGTTGGAGATGATCCGCAGGGGCTATCTGCCCTATACCTGGGCGCCGTTCTATATGGTCGGCTGGTATGAGTGACGTCTGGACGCGACGGAAACCGGCAAGGCGCGCTTGTCGAACTTCCGGCATTTTGTTACAGTAACGCCGAACGGGCCGCCACCGGGCGGAATCTTCTCACGGCCGAAGAAACGATCGGGAGGGCATCATGCTGAAAGAGCGCGCGAGCGTCGTTCTCAAGAAGATCGAAGACCGCATGATCAGCCGGGTCAATCTCGGCTTCGACCTCGAGGTCCTGTCCGTTTTGGACAATGCCGATGCAAGCAGCCACCAGATCGAAGCGCTCAAGGGCAGGCTCAGCAGTGAAATCCTGCTGAGGCTTCTGAGCATCGCCTCCTCCGTGTATTACGGGAGTCTGAAGCGCGGCGCCGTCAACAGTTTCTATGAGGCCGTCAGCCGCCTCGGCATGGACCAGACGAAGGCCTTCATCATCATCCTCGCGCAGCAGGCGCTGGCTCGCGGCGACCGGGAGATCGAAAAAGTATTCGCCCGGACGTTCGCGACGGCCGTACTGGGTAAGCTCCTGTCGAAGGAATTCGCCCTGCGCGAGGATGCCGCCCGCAAAGTCGAGCTGGGAGGGCTCCTGCTGGAGATCGGCCGGATCATGATCCTGCTCTACCGCAAGTTGTATCTCAAAGAGGAGGGAGTCGCAGAGGCCGATGTCACCGATGCGTTCATCGACGAGGTGCATCCCCAGTTGGGGGTCGCGGTGGTGGAAAAATTCTTCCTGCCGCCTTATTTGAAGGAGATTCTTCTCGCCGAGAGCCTCGTCTTCGAGACGCGCCGGTTCGCCCTTGCGGGGGTTGTCCGGCTGGCCCATGATGCGGTGACCACCAGCTTCCGGCGCTTCAACAACAAGCTCGTCCTTGCGGTGCCCCCTCCCTCCCGGGAGGAGGGATTTTCGATTGCCGAAATGGTGACTGAACATTTCCGGGCCGTGGGACTTCAGCAGTACCTGCAGATCGTCCGTCTCGAAGAGATGCCGGAGGAAGAGCCGCCCGCGGCTTGATGCGGGATTTCACCACGCCGGGCTGTGTAGAACCGGCGATGGGATATTCGAAAACGAGGTTTTTTTATGACGGGTTCCGTATCGGACAGGACCAACGAAATCAAGAATCTGCTTGTCACGGGGGGTTGCGGCTTCATCGGCAGCAATTTCATCCGTTATCTGCTCGAAGAGGAGGGTTTCCGCGGCTGCATCATCAATGCCGACAACCTGACCTACGCGGGCAACATGGAGAATCTTGCCGGCTGCGCCGAGCGTTTCGGGAAATGCTATTCTTTCGTCAAGGCGGATATCTGCGACGAAAAGGCGGTGCGGGAAATCTTCGAACGGTACGGGATCGACGCGGTCTGCCATTTCGCCGCAGAATCGCATGTCGATCGTTCGATCCGAAAACCGGGGTGCTTCATCTCGACGAATATCGTCGGCACCTTCAATCTCCTCGAAGCCGCCCGCAGTCGGGGGGAAGCGTTCCGGATCTTCCATCACATCAGCACGGACGAAGTATACGGCACCCTGGGTGCGGAAGGACTCTTCACGGAAGAGACGCCCTACCGGCCCAACAGTCCCTATTCCGCCTCCAAGGCGGCCTCGGACCACCTGGTCCGAGCCTATCACGAAACGTACGGACTGCCGACGACCATCTCCAATTGCTCCAACAATTACGGGCCCTACCAGTTTCCCGAAAAACTCATTCCCCTCATGATCGTCAACGCCCTGGAGGGCAAGGCCCTTCCCGTGTACGGAGACGGGCGGAACGTCCGCGACTGGCTCTACGTCCGGGATCATTGCGAGGCGATCTGGACGATCATGCGGAAGGGCAGGCCGGGTCAGACGTACAACATCGGCGGCGGCTCGGAAATGGAAAATGTGGTGATCGTCCGGATGATCTGCGATCTCCTCGACGGGATGGCGCCACCGCCGTCGGGCCGCCCGCGGCAGGATCTCATCACCTTCGTGCGGGACCGGCCCGGACACGACCGGCGCTACGCGATCGATTTCTCCAAGCTGGCGGCGGAACTCGACTGGTCTCCGCGCGAATCGTTCGAATCGGGTCTTGTCAAGACGCTGCGGTGGTATCTGGAGCACCGGGAATGGATCGACCGGATCCGCAGCGGGGCGTACCAGGAGTGGATACGGGAACACTACGGCTGCGAGAATGAGTAAACGCCCGTCTGCTGAAAAATACCCGTCTGCTGCGTTTCCCTCGCCCTTCGTCGTTGCGGCGTACATCCCAGTACGCCTCACTCCTCGGGCTTCAGGGGCCTTGCATCCGGGCATTTTTGAGCAGCCTGGAGAAATAGGGGCTGGCTGACAGGCTCACCCTTCGACAGGCTCTTGTCATGCTGAGCTCGTCGAAGCATCAGCGATGTTCGCAGCG
>CAZDLM010000003.1:30012-102706 GCA_964506465.1 uncultured Syntrophaceae bacterium | reverse complement strand
CTTTTGCAACCTTATGGTCAGAACTTAATGAAAAAGCGGAAGAAATATCAGATGACGAACCGCCTTGGATGCCAGAGGATGTCATGCCCTTACTCCATAAGAGCGCGTTAAAAAAACGTGAGGAATTAGGACTATGCTGGCTTACTGATATGGAAAATAAAGTTTCTGGAATCACAGGGCAAGATATTGCGGTCGCCAGTAATCTCCACAGCAGACTTCAGCAACTTCCTGGATACCTTACAAAATCTCAACACAGGCGGGTAAAAGAACTGCGAAGCAACGTCGAAGCGCATCTAAATAAACTGAAAGTAGAATGGCTACTTGAAAGGTATAGTGAGCTGGATGCTGAGTCGCAGGCAGCTTTTTTGAAAGCGATTGGCATTGCATGAAATGTTTCAATATCATGCGTTAGGCTAATAATAACGTTGTTATCACTAGAACAAGAGGACTACAAAAGCTTCAAGAACTTGGCAGATGGTAAAAAAACACGGAATCGTTGGCGTTGCCGGGAAGGCTGTGGATAGGCCAATTAAGCCGTCCGGATAAGAGATAGTGGCGAGGAAGGAGTCAACAACAGATGAAGAAAGGGGAGAAGCAAGAACTGTTACTTAAAGTGGTAGCCGCAGGCGGGCCACTAAGCATCTGGTCAGTGAGCAGCAAAGACAGTACACTATCTTTTATGGTCGAAACTGATGAATCTACTCTCAAGGAGTTCATGGATGAAGAGGATACAAACGAGTTGGGTTTTAAAAGTAAGACAGCGTCGTTTCATTCATTCAGTGATGCCTTAATTGCTCTTAAGCGCTATCTGCGTCTCCCGACACTCCCTTGGGCTGAACCTTGAAAAGGATAGTGGCGGCAGTGTTTCTCTCCAAGTACTTGCTGGAGTTGCGAAGGGAAAGAAGCACCTTTCTAAGTCCTGCGGCAGAGCAGTCTTTTTCAGATGCTTGCAGCGCTATGAGTTTTTTTAACCTCCTTTCGCTTTCCTTCTGATACGCCTTATTGCCGGACCAAGTTGTGTATGATCGGTCTAGCCCTTGAAAATGATTTGTGTGAAAGGCAATAGCCTCTTTGACGCTGACCCAGATCATCTGGGATTTTGGAGATAGGTATCCAAAGGCAAGCGGGAGAAGTTGGACCGACCAAATGTTTTTGGTATCAGCCACGAACCAGTGGTTCGGCAAGGTACTGTGATGGGCACTTAATAAGCGCTTAACGGCAGGAATCCCCTCCTGTTCCAGCATCAGTCGGGAGAGGACGGTCTTCGGAACTCGGCATCGCAATGATTCGCGGATACGAGCTTTTCGTTGCTTGTCCATTTTGATGGAGTTCCCGGTGAAAGCAAACGAAGGCGTCGCCCCTACAGAACTGCCGAATAACTGAAATGGATGAGAAACCGACAGAAACTTTTTGCTTCCTTGTTCGCTCTTTAGACTAACGTGGGCAAAGCAGAGCGGGAAGCGAAATTTATCATCCTCCTCATTGTGGGCTAGTAAAGTCTCGCTTCCAGAGCGGCAGGCGATGGTTGAACAGCCAAATACTTCCTCGTCGACCTCTCCAAGCAGTAGGCCAAATAACGTTGGAAATGTTGTCCGGATCTTACCCCCATAATCGTTGATACCTTGGACCATGCCTGAAAGCTCTTCAATCAGATCCGGAAAGTGTTCCAAAAAGTAGCCTAAAAGTGGTTCGTGCTCCTCGTTCCAAGGATCGTTCAGCCACTTGATGTAATTGTATTGTTCAAGGAATTCTGTGCCACCCGACTCATCCGGTAGGCTTTGTATTCTGGAAATCCAGTATTTCCCAAGTAGATATCCAATCTCGAAGTGTGTGCCCTCGAAGGTTAACCATTGGTTGTCAGACATACTTTCCTCCCTTTGTGAAGGATTGTTTGAATATTTTATCATGAGTCGCACTGCATAAAACCAAGAGGTTTCTTCCCTTCCTGCAATTTTTTGATCTTTGCTTCTTCCCGGAGGGCTTGCACCATCATGTCGTGGGTCACTCTTTCCTGCGGGAAGATCGCAAACCGGTCCCGGACCACCCGGAAGTCTCCCGGCGTCAGATCGCTGATATTTTCAAGCATGCGTTCTCCTTCCTTGTTCAAAGATACCAAGGTTAACGGTGAAAGCAGCTTTCTGTAAAAGACGACATTCCCTTCCGGCTTCAGGCAACGAAAACCGATCTTATAGTTGAAGCGGCGGACGGAGGCTTGATCCACGTCTTCAAACCGATTGGTCGTACAGATTAGAATGCCCCGAAAGCGCTCCATCTGGGTTAGAAATTCATTGGTATGACTGATCTCCCAGGACCGGACCGCCCGACTTCGATTGAAAAGAAACGAATCCGCCTCGTCGATGACCAACACCGCCTCTGCATCCTCTGCCGCTGAAAAGACCCGGCTAATGTTCTGCTCGGTTTCGCCAACATAAGGACTGACAACGTCGCTGATACGCTTGACCATAAGTTCTCTGTCAAGATGTCCAGCGATGTACCGCGCCAGTTCACTCTTTCCTGCGCCGGGTGGTCCGTACAATAGGAGATTGAAATTTCTGATTGCATACTGATCGGAACGGCGGAGACAGTGGTCAAATTCTTTCACGTGTTCTATGATAGTCGGTAAATCTCCCTCAATATGGAGACCTTCGATGGAATAATTCTCCTCAATCTTTTCTTTGATTCTCGGTTTCACACCGTCATTGATGAGAGTCTGGTGGGCATCCAGATTCATCGCCACGATCTCTTTAAAAGCAGTTTGTCTGGGCTTGGAAGTTTCCAGAGCCTTCCGGATGGATAGATCAATAATGCCCGCGCTGACGGGATAGCGCATTGCCAGTCGATTGATTTCCTCAGAATCAAAACAACTCTTGACACGGTGACGCCGGAGCACAGATTCCCACAGGCTGATCCGCTGGCGCCGGTTGAATGCGCGGAAGTGGACGCTGAAGGCGAAGCGACGGATCACTGAATCGGCAATGTCGGAGATACTATTCGTTATCCAGATCATTCTGACTCCCGGTTCTTCGAGGAGTTGATTCAGCCATCCCTTGTCCTGCGTCTCTCCCCGTGAAAACCAAGAATTTTGCGTATTGAGCAGGTTGTCAGCTTCATCCACAATAACCAGCGATCCATCACCGCCATTGGTCATGTTCAAGCAAGCAAGAATAGCTGCCCGGCGTTTGCTGGTTGTATTCTCCTCTTCCCTCAGTATCTCGTAGGCAGGAATCCCCAGCTTTCGCGCGAGCCCCAGAGCATAGCTTGTTTTGCCCGTCCCCGGTGGTCCGTAAAACAGAATATGATTTGGCGACTCCCGTTTCACGTTGAGAAGGCTCACGAGCTGATCCGTTACCTTCGGATCGATCAAATGGTTTTCCAAAGGGATGGTTTTCCGGGAAAAACGGGTGAAATAATTCTTCGCCAGCATCTCGTTTGACGGTTTCTGAAAAAAGGATAGAAAATCATCCTTGATGTTAAATGAGTGTTTGTCCATTTCATATAATTCAATCCTTGCAAGCGTCCCGTAAAGGGCGTCTGTCATTTCACGCTCGGTCATCTGCAAGATAATTTTTAGATAGTGACGGCCGGAGATATTCTGGCAGCGCAGATAATCAACGAAATATTCCTCTCCTTGCCGCGAAGCCGAAATGATGTAAAGAAACTCTAGCAGCACTTGTTCTTGCTCCGACAGGTTAAACATTTTTGACAGAATGCCCAATTTCTTCTGAACGTCGCTCTGGCCGGAATATGCAAGTGCTTTGCACCGCCGTTCCAGTGCAGTTCGACTTACAGCTATAAATGCCGCCAAGCCTTTATTACCCAAATGTCTTATGATGCGGCAAATCACCTCGGCAGATTCTTCAGGATTGAGTATATTTTCTTCAAGATCTGACTCATATTTTTCTTTCTCCTTGATGCTCATGTATTTCAGAACCTCTCCGATCTTGATGACGTCCGGTCCTAGAATCCATACCAGCAGTTCGATGGTTTGACCGTCCGCCAACGGAAAAGACCCAAGGAGTCGATTAAGGTATCCTGCGCACTTACGCAGGACAAAACGTTCATTTTTGTCAGGATCGCAAGCCATCACGCCTGAATGATTACCGGGCTTCCTGCGTTTTTTAAATTTCATGGCATCTGCCTTTCCAAGTCTTCTGCATGTCACGTCGATACCCGATGAATTCTCCTTTGGCTATTGAATATCACGCGACCGTTCCATAATGCGGCACGATTTCTAATTTTCTCATTGACGATAAGATATCCCTTTTCTATACTCGCTATCAGATGTCCAAACATTTTAATGCGAGGAGACGCAATGTGTAATATGACCCCTCCAAATACCGCTTTACTTTTATTAATATATAAGAATTGCGGTTGATATACAATAGGTTATCGTCATTACGTTCCATAATATGGAACATATAATCATCATTAATGAAAGGTTCATTATGCCGGAGAAATTGAGCGATCACAGGAGTTATGGAGAGAAGCTTGTTAGCTTGTTTGCCAGGCTATTATTTACCCAAGAAAGCTATTCTTTGACGGAACTATCGAAGATGCTGGGTTGCTCCAAGCAGACTATCATCAGGCTTGTCAACGATATCCGCATGGCCTACGGCGTGGACATTGAAGAAAACATAAAAGGAAACAAAAAATATTACCACCTCGTCAATCGAAGGAAAGTAACACCTGCTATTCCCATTACCATGTCAGAGCTTAACGCATTACAGATGTGCAAGACGTTTGCGGAACATCTTCTTGGCGAACCTTTCTATGGTGAAGCCACACGGGCTTTGGAGAAAAACATTCCGCTGGTATCCGGCGAAGGGAAATTGCCATTGCATCATTTCGCGTCTTTTAGCACGGGAACGATTGATTATACGCCTCATCAGGATAAAATTAGAACTTTGATTGACGCAATGAATACTAAGAAAGTATGCCGGATAACCTACCACGGCATTATGCAGAAGAAGGCAAAGACTTACCATGTAAAGCCTCTTAAAATCTTTTCATACAAAGACACCATCTATCTCCATGCAAGATTAGCCAAGGCCCCGGGTAAACCATACAAGGAGCCTGCTTTCGATCCTTTTCTCGCTATCCACCGACTAAAAAAGGTGGAAATGACGGAACATGTTTTTGAGTATCCGGAGGATTACAAATTTGAAAATGTTTTTGACAAGAATTTTGGCGTCATGAAGGATGACTGTTTTGAGGCGATGATTGAGTTCACGGGATGGGCGTCAGAATACGTAGTGGAAAGAACCTGGAGTCCGGATCAGAAAATCTCAAAGATAAGCGATGATAAAATCCGCCTGACCTTATCCGCATCATCGATCGTGGAACTTATGGCGTGGATACTATCGTTTGGTGAGGAAGCGAAGGTAATTGGGCCTGAATGGGTAGTTGTGGAAATTGCAAATAAAATAAAAACGACAATGTCATTATACACGTAAGTACTTTCAGCAAGATCTATAATATAATGAGGAAAAAGGACTTATCTAATGGATTTATCAAACAGTAGTTTTAAAGCATGTTTTGTGGGCGTTGGTGATCAAGGTGAAAAGATCGGCAGACATGTCCAGTCAGCGTTTAACAGCCTCATTGGTTATTTTCAAAAGTACCGCCATGATGATCCCACTTTTTCAGCCGATGGTAATGAACACCCCCGGCTAATGGTATTGTCATTTAATGAACGGCAGGATAGGCACGTACAAGAGATTACCAACCAAGACCTGATCTTTCTTGTTGGTTCCCGGCACAACCCATTATTTTGGACAACCAGAGAGAAATTGATTACCGGAAACAAGTGTTCTTTCATTTTTACGTTGGTTTTATCTGACAATGGCGCTGTCGGCTGGGGTGGTCAGCCCTCAGTCGATGAAACAAGTATTTTCTTTGAGGGAAGCGACTGTGAAAAACGCATCATCAAATTTCTAAAAGACATGTGCCGTGTCTGGATATTCCCAAGACTTCTTTCCTGCGATTTTTCCGATATGAACCATGCCCTATCAGCTACCACTGGGGAATATCTGTCTTTTGAAAGTCAGACGGCAGATTGCCTTCCTGCCTTCCGCCAATTCTTATCAAAAAATATTGAAACCATTCAAAGGGCATCTGGTATTTTTTACATCGTTTCATCGAATTCAGGTAACGGCTTCTCAATTTCCACACATCTTCAGCCGGTTATTGACGCAATCGAACGTGTGGTTAAAGGCGAATGCACTGTTATCGGCAGCGACTCGCTGTATGCGGAAAAGGAGGCTTCTTTCAGAGTGACTATGATTTGCGGTCAAAAATGATGGGAATCTGACGATTATTATTTTTGCGTTTACTATGATTATCTTAAATATCCGGATTTATTCAGGGCGGAAGGATTTCAGTCATAAATATTTTCAGCTTTTGAATATTCTTTTTCTTATTCTCCTTCAGTATTTTTGAAACATTAATCGCAACCGATTCCCTGTCGTCAGAGGTCAGTCCGTCTTTTTCCATGAAGCGAAACAAATCAACCAGAGTTACGTCAAATATTTCACAAAGCCGAATCAAGGTGCCCAATGTTGGGTTGACGGCACCGCGCTCAAGCTTGCCATAATAACGATAAGAAAAATCCCACCGCTCAAGGTCTTCCTGCTTCAATCCTTTCGACTGTCTCAATTCCTTCAATCTTAAGCCAATTTGCCGTTTGACATCGCCGATATCCACGGTGAGCCTCCTGAATGAATTTATAGTGCATCCGGAAGGTCTCATACAGACATCAGTATGTAGGATATTGATTGTATTTACGCCTTATAGGTGATATTTTAACCATAATCTTGGATAATCTATAAACAAATTGGATATGGCCGCGTTCAACAAGTTTATCTTCAATTAATAGTGCGTGTGACAAAGCATGCTTACTGCCGCAGCGGCATCACCTAGGATAAAGCTTACGCGTAAGATTTTTCTTCGCGAAGATGAGGTTACATCCTGCATCTTCGGGGAGATGCAGCATCTACCCGTACAGACAACATGGGAGATTTTTCAGCGTCTCGCGGAAGATGCCAAGATAAAGAAAAATTTCTTTAGTGGAATGGTTCCCGATCAAGCTATGTTTAAATTTTGGCCTGAGTGGAAAACCGCATCCGGTTATGTTGAGCCTGATTTGGTCGTTCATTTTACTAAAGGCAATCAACCACTCCTAAATATCATTTTAGAGGTCAAGTGGGATTCCCCGCTATCACCACCGTGTGAGCTAGTCCGTCAATGGAGGTATCATCTACCTGACGATACGGAGACATGGTTACATTTCTATCTTGTAAAAGACTCAGCTAATGGATGGAACGACATAACAGATTCTCTCAAATATTTTGCGGAAGACTGTCCCGCAGGATGTACGAATTGTGATGACAAGCTCGTGAAGAAAGGCCTATCGAATGGGCGAAAATTCAAAGTATCTGATTGGAATGAGAGACTAGGCTGCATTGGATGGAGACATCTGGTTAATGCTGTGCGTGATAATCCTCAAGGGCATCCTGAATGGGGGAAAGGTGTCCCGGTTTTCTTTCAATGGCAAGGGATTGTGCCCTTTACCGGTTTTACGTCGCTACTACCCAAGGAAAATATTGGCATCATATCACCCGATGATGAAGTGTTCTTTCATCGCGAACCATGGTTTGGTTTCTTGTATGATCTGACGATTAACTGCGATGAGATTGAAATGTTTTTCAAAGACCTCAAGTAATGTAAACTCCGACAGATAAATATAGGAAGGAGAGAATTATCGATGGACGGCATAACACTGAAAACTGCTGCAAATATCATTGTAAAAGCCGGAGAGCAAATTGATGCAATGTTAGCCATATTGATAGATAAACTCACAGACGCTCTTACTAACGGAAACAATAAAATTCGTGCCGAAAATCGGAATGATGATACTCAAGAGAGTGCCGGATCTTGGATGATTAAAAGTTATCTTGAAGATATTGCATTGTTAAAAGGAAGAAGCCAGAAACCGTATGCACATGTAGCGGTTCAAATTGTGCTCAATGACGATGACGAAGCCAAAATTCAAGGATGGGAGCCGTCGCTTTATGTTATTTATGGATTAGGCGAGGATGCGTTCGACTTAAAAGACTTTAGGCTGTCATTTGCAAAAGCCAATAAGTGGGAGTTGGATGGTAATAGACTCTGGCGTTGGAAGAAAGAAGGTGAGGAAGGATGGGCATTTGTTCTGCCGTTGGTAAAACTGGATTTTGAGAAAACGCTCATAGAACAAGTTGTTGAGCCAGTAAAAAAACTACTTCAAGATCCTATTCATTCTAATCCGTTCCCTGACAAAAGCGTGGCTTTTCAATTTACCAAAAGTAGTGATGGTATCAACATATTGCCTTCGCGGACGTAACTGAGGATGAATATTAAAGATAAACATTAAATGATCCTGAGATATATAGAATTTCTGCCCCCGTCATCCCGATGGGGGGTTTTTGCCATTTGATGAATCTAACTAGAAGCATTACAATAGTTGTAATAATATTATATATTTAGCCTTGACATTTGATAGATATTATGATATAATATAATACAATCGAAAGTTAAATATTGTTTGAAATGAATTTTGTAGAATTTAGCTTTCACTCCTGCAACTCCGAGTAACCATGATTCCCCGATCAGCGTTGTTCCGGCAAATCGTTCAAGACAATTTATCTGACCATATATAGGGAGGACAGTAATGAACAGATACGTCATTACCAGGGACAAGTTTATGTCGGTGAAAGAAAAGAACAGACTATTGCGATGCTGTAAAAAAGGCGCAAGGAGCGATCTATCCGAACAAAGGAAAACTTGGATCAACCGGTACATGTTGATTCACTTGGCATTGAATAGCGGCTTGAGGGTGAGCGAAATCGCCTCCCTTAAATTAATGGATGTGCGCCTGAATGGGAAAGAAAATTATCTCACTGTGCACGGCAAGGGAGGACGGAAAAGGGATGTCTACCTTGATGATGAAATTGTCGAGCATCTAAAAAGCTATGTCGAAATCAAAAAGAAGATATGGCAGGAACCTGTTAATGATATTGCACCGCTGCTTAGTGGTAGGGGTGGTAATCACTATACGACAACTGCATTGGAGATCAGTTTCAAGAAGGCAGCAGAAAAGGCAGGGCTTCCAAAATATTATTCGATTCACAGTTCACGACACACGTATGCAACTTTGCTCTTGGCAAAATCAAAAAACATTCGGTTTGTTCAAAAGCAGTTAGGCCATGCCAGCATAGCAATGACATCCCTTTATGCTGATGTCCTCCCGGAAATGAATCAGAATCTTGCCAATGCCATTCTGAAGTAACGCCAACCCATTCTTCGTTTATCCTCGTTCAAAGCTTTATTTTCAAACAGATTCAATCAAGCGGGATAGGTGCGTCTGCTGACCAACAAAACCCAATAAAGAAAGGAGATGTTCAAATGAGCGACAGGGTTACAAAAGTTCAACTGGTGCTCCACGGTATCTTGGAGCAATTCAAAACGGGTGATGTCCCAAAGGCAATTGCTTATTCAATGTTCCCGATTCGCGGCACCCCTTCGGATAGATGGTCATACATTAACAGGATGATCATGCTTCTGTCAGGAACAGCAGACGCCAGAGGCATAAGGCAGTGGAACAAAATCGGTCGATACATAAAGTCGGGCTCTAAGGCCATATATATTTTGGTTCCTTATTTTGTGAAAGCGAAGGGCCTCGATGATGACGAAAACGAAGTTTTAAAGGGCTTCATGGCCAAACCAGTTTTTGCAGTTGAAGACACCGAAGGAGAGCCTTTGGATTATGAAAAGGAAATCCCATTACCAAAATTGCCTCTATTGGAAAGGGCAAGAGAATGGGGCATTACCGTAAAAACAATTTCACCTTACCCAAAAATTCTTGGTGTCTATATTCCCGACAAAAAAGAAATCGCCTTAGCTTCGCCCGAGGAAATCGTATTCTTCCATGAGTTATCTCATGCTGCTTACGAAATGAGTATCGGAAAATTGAAGCCTGGGCAAAGATGGGACCAGGAGATTATCGCAGAACTATCCGCTCAGGCGCTTTGCTGTCTTGTGGGGAAGGATGGGCGGGATAGGCTTGGAAACTCCTACATCTATATTGAAAGCTATGCAAAACAGGCAAGGATCGCACCTTTTTCAGCCTGCCTAAAGGTGCTGGACGATGTTCAAAAGGTTCTTTCATTTCTTCTGGATTTTGACGTCAAAAACATCGTTGATGAACCTTCCCAGGAGACTGCTCTCAGGAAAATACCCATCATCTGCCCCGCCCACTCTCTTTAGAAACGGAGGCTATCAATGCATGAAAAACCTTTCAGGATTAGTTCTTCGTGGGGAAAACGCATTAAGGAAAAATTTGGGCTGAAGAAACCCCTAAAACTCATTATCAAATACAGGCCCTTCAAACGAAGTGCAAGCGGCCGATATAAACTTGATACAACTGGTGCGAATATTCATGTGTTTTCAGAATCCTTCTTGCCCAAGGGTTACTTCGACAGCGCCGTTGGATCATTACGAGACACATACTGGCAGCTATGGAAGGATACTCGAAAAGACAGTCATTTAAAAATATGCCTTATAGAGGTCTATGTGACGCTCGGTCAAGTGGATGTGCCGGCAGCCTACAATTGGCTCGTTAGTGGGGTGTTGAAGACCGGTGAGAGATACTGCGCCATTTGCGATGTCATGGTTTGGGAGACATTTCGAGGCTGCGGCTTGATGACGTTACTCAAAGGAGAAGAAATTGAATGGGCAAGGCAGAAGAAATGCGATTTTATTCAGACTTGGCATGCGGCCGAAAATCCCGATTTCAACTCTGCGATCATTCCAAGCCTAAAAAATAGTTTTGTCCTTTATCACGGACTTGACGATGAAGAGTATGAAGAAAGCGGCTGCATACACTTGAGATATTATTTTGATCGAAAGAAAAGCCATAATGTCCAGGTCCTTTTCCGAGACGGTAAAGCATACCAGAGCCCTCGACAAAACAACTCCATCATCAAACATTTACTGAAGTTCAAAAGGTATCCCGGCAAGTCGATCATCCAAATAAGAAACACTGAGTAACATCGAGTCTTTTAGCTCCCTACCAGTAACACTATCCAAACAATCCTTTTTCCAAAACCGATGACAACAAAGGAGGAATCATCATGTGGAACGAACCGTCAGTGGAAAGGCTTGCGAAAATACCAAGGCTCTATGAAACGGAAAGCATCCCGCTGAAAGACAAAATGATCCATCTGCATTTCTTCATCGGTGGCTGCGATTGGTACGTAGCAGAATATGACGGCGAGGATCTCTTTTGGGGATATGCCGTTTTGAACAACGACCACGACTGTGCTGAATGGGGATATATTTCTTTCCGAGAGCTGAAGGCAATCAAAATTGAAGGATGGCTGGAGATCGACTGTGAACTTGAGGAGCATTGGCATGTCAGACAGGCCTCGGAAATTAAAAGGATCAGGAATATTTGAATAGAAATCCGTAAGGAGTAAATTATGATTAAATACGCATACCGCCTTGAAACCAAACGAATCAGAGAAAAAGACTTTCCTTACAATAATGAAGATCTATGCTCAGCAGAACGAGTGTTTAAATTCTGCCATAGCCTTCAGGACTTAGACACTGAAAAGCTTATTACGTTATATTTGAATGACCTGAATCGGCTCATAGGCATCCAATTGATTACCGGTACGGTTAATTGTGCTGTGGCATACCCACGAGAAATCATAAAGCATGCGTTACTGTCGGGCGCATGTGGCGTGATCCTGGCGCATAATCATCCATCAGGTAGCTTACAGTTTTCTCAGGCCGACATTGCCCTGACAAAGAGGGTGAAGGAAGCATGTGCATTGGTTGATGTAAATCTGCTTGACCATGTGTTGATTGGTGATGGCGGAACATCCATGCAGGAGCAAGGGCTTATGTAATAGCGTCCCATAGGAGTGAAAAAGGAGGATACGATTATGCAAAAGAAAAAACCTTCCGTGAAACTTATAGGAAAAGACGGCAATGCATTTTTTATCTTAGGAACTGTCAGGAGGGCACTTTTAAAAGCGGGCATGAAGGAAGAGGCTGATGAATTTATACGGGAAGCCACTTCCGGTGATTATGAAAACCTTCTGAGGGTTGTTATGGAATACATCGATGTAAAATAGCCCAAGATTAGTGGAGGTGTAACCATGAACAAAATGTATGATATTGATCGGTGCCAAAAAAAAGGATAAATATCAAGAATCAGACAGTCTCAAAAAGATCATTGCCAACCAGAAATTCATTCTCGACTGCGGCCACCACGTCACTTTAAATCATAATCTCGGAAACAACATAGTCATAATTAACGGGGCAGAGCTGAAAGTGGTCTGCACGCTTTGCTATGACTGATTTCATGTATGTGGGGGATTAGTTTGGCTGTGAAGAAAATTCATGGAGATTACGGCGAGAGAATCCATGCCCAACATTAACTCCTACCTTAATATCAACCTTATTTAGATGAAATATCACTCAAAACATACCTTTACATGCTTGAAATCGTGCTGTGTTATTTATTTGCGTTTTTGAAATGCACAAAATAATCGACTTTGTGATACATTTTTGTGACCATTAAATTATCACGAAACAGATGAAATACCATGTCTTATGGTGAGTTGTCGCACTTGGGGACATTATTCTTTAATGATAGAATATTGGGCTTCAAACTTAGAAAGAAATGTGATGAATCCCGTATTGGTGACCTTCTTTTGTTCTATCCTTCTATTGATATTGATAAATACACGATTGATTACCCGGGAGACATATCAAAATTCCGGGTCAACATTGCCAATGTATAACGATACTCAATCTTGGCTTGAATCAACGGATCGATTAGAAGCATCAAACAACCTGGTATATGGCATCAGGATGGCTTGAAATGGCATAAATCCGGGGACACTCTAATCAGTTTAAGTTGAGGCCGGGGACATCAAAATTCATGTTCAAGGTAAAAGTGAACTGTACTCTTTTCGATTATTCGTTACTTATAATCCTAAGTAAATATCGAAAATTTTCCATTTACCTCTGTCCGACGAAGTAACTATTGTCACTGATGGGATCCGTTCATTTCCAAGCACGGTGCAAATCCTTGCTGTCTGAGGCATAGTTCTGGCCAAGAATTGGCTCCAGGATGGCAAGGATTGACCCCTAAAATGGGGTGCTGTGGTTATGGCATGGTAAAGAGATCTGAAATTTCACATATTAAACAAACCAGAAAATACTGATGCCTGCCATCGCAATACTCCTGTCGAGCATTCAGAAAATGCCATAAATAAAAACCGGGCAAGCAAGGATCTGCCTGCCCGACCTTTGATAATATACTTGTAATTATATGATAAAAAAACAAACACGTGTGAAATATTGTTGTTATAACATATATAGTTTTTATACAAAACTACACAACACTGTGTAATATATTGTTATCATTGCGCATACACAGAATCTTACCCTGCCCGAATGCCGACTTAATCTTCAACTATCTTGATTGCCTCTCGTGTAATCACATAACAACGGGGTCGTTCACCATCTATCGACACCTTCTTCGTCAAGCCTTTTTCTTCGCCTGAAATATCTATCCATTTTTTGTCCTTCCATGTACGAATGATTGTTTTGGCTTCGTATCCTTCCGCTTTAAGGTATTTGTGGAGCTGATTGGGCATGAAGGCTACTGATTCTAAATTACTATTAGTGTCATTTTCATCCCACTTATTTGATTTTTTGCCAGACGACTTCGTTTTTACCGGTGCATTAGAATCCGGATTCCATACTCCTAACCACCCACCGAGAGGCTGCTTTGTGGAGCTTCCACCACCAGGTGTCCAGAAGGAATCTTTATTACTTATCACCCAGCTCAATACCTCCTGAAGAGCTTCTTTGGCCCTGTCTGCCCCAGAGGTTTCCGCAATGGCCTTCTTGAAGACTTTTGGTAAGTGCTTTTTATAGTCTATGGGAAGATCCAAAGCTTTTTTCGCCAGGATTGCTGTCAAATGAATTACGGCGAAAAAAGAGCATTGCCTTAATGCAACTTCATTTGACCCCGCCTTATTCTGATAAATACTGAGCAACTTACTGTAACGTTCCTTCCACGATTTCCAATTCTTTCTATTCTTCATTAAATATCGAATGAACCGATATCCGGCATGGCCATAGTTTATATGAATAGTTTTAGTTATTTCGCTTATAATTGTTGCTTTTCTCTTGTCCTTTTTTCCGAAGGGCGAGCCCCAAATTGAAAGAACACGGGCATATGTTCCCCCATCTGCAATAGTGAAACTCGTTGCCTTAGACTCTCCATTGGATAAGGCTATTGTTCTCCATGACCCAGTATCTCTTGCTCCTTGGATCGATCCCCGACCTCTTCCTTGGCCAGAGGAAATATCATAGATGATCTTAGACACCATTTCAGGTTTCGCCGCCCTCTTGGTATCATCCAGAATAAGAGGTAAATCTCGTTGTGCAATCAAGGCTCTTTCGGAATATACGCGTGTTTGATCCCACGATCTAACCACAGATGTAGGCGACCGCTGATCAGGATTTCCCCAGCAAGAGGCAGCCACCTTCAATGTGGTTGTTTTGCCTCGGCTAGTTGGGAAAGCCCAATCAACGACAAAGTTGGATTCATCAAGGATCATAAGAAGTGGTGACGCCAGTGCACTATAAATGGAAAACGTAACAAATGGATATCGTTTAAATATTGACACCACCTTTAGCCATTCGACAAATTTCCCTTTTTTATGAAATCCTTTTGATATTTGATCTTCACCAACATCACGCCCTTTAAAAAAAATCAATTTTTCAGGCCATTCATCCGGAGACATTTTTTCTATGTCCTTATTCATCATGACATCGCCACTAGATGTTATCAGGTTTTGTCCCCACAAGAAGCCTCCTTTCCCTCGCTCCCCTTGCCACCCTAATTGGTATGTGGCAATACTTTGCGGGAGATGATTCTTATTGGCAGCTTCAAACGCTGCAAGGTATCTGACCATAGAGGTTGCAGTTGCCGACGTTACAGGGCACCCATAATCGGAAATTTTTACAAGCAGTTTGGCGTCTGCGATATCCACGCGATTTGCCGTGTGGCTTATCCATTTATTACCATCGAACCAGATTATCCTTATGTCCTCCGTGCCATCTGTGATATTTTTAAGGTGGCCTTGTATAAATATGGGGGAAGGTGCGATTTCTTCCAGTTGAATCTCATCAGAATTATCTCTGGATTTACCGGTTTTCTCCTTAAAAACGCCTTTATCACTAACCCTCCACCCATTTGGTATGATTAAGGCATCAGATACCGGAGCCTCATGGAGCACACTTTTAACAGTCACCTGCTTGGTTTGCTCGATTGAGCCGATATATTTTGCGGATCGATTCTTCTTAGCCTCTGACGTTACAGATCTTCTTAGACTCCCGATATCACGTACCGTGACCTTTATTCCTTTCAACTCCTGGAGGAATGCCTCGAATTGGCTTTGCTCATGTTTGTGAAGTGAAACCAAAAGATTGATGCTTCTTTTGTTATTCAAGATGTTCTTGACAGCACTTTTGGGATATTTTTTTAATGATTTCAGCAAGTCCTTTGTTTTTTTCTTAACGTCCTGGTTTGGTTTAGGTTTATACACCTCGTGACATGAGGATATGGCTTGGTCAATCGTTCTTTCTCGGTAATCTGACCTTTTCTCCCATTTTTTTCTCATCAATCCTGACCGGCAGAAAAGGCTTTCGATTTTCATGCGATCCCGTCCTGTCCAGTAAGCCAGCATGCCACATAAAGCGAGATCGGCTTCGCTTTGCGATTTGAAATATTCCCAGTCACCTTTCCAGAGTCTCTTGAATCTTTTGCCATTTTTGGCATTTTTGGCCCTCGAAATGATATCTTCGTCACTCAAAGGATCTGATGCATTCATGTTATCCGTTACAGCCTCAGATGGCTTATCTTTAAAGAATTTATCGTAAAGTTTCTTTATGCTTTTGGGTCTTTTATTCAATTTTCTTGGAAAGCTATCTAGACGTTGACCGGTGATCGTGAAGTAATGAGCGTTATCATACATTTCAATTTGACCACTTTTCCTGCCTCTGCCAGATAGCTTTCCTTTTGCAATTATCTTTATGCCTGTGCCGGAAGGTGATACTTCCGTATAACTATTAATCGCTTTGATGACATCAAGTGCCCAACTCTCGATTTCACCGGTCTCAGGATCATGACACTCATCCAAGTCGGTTCCAACGTAGGGATCATCTTTTGAAAAAACATACCCAATACCGTCATAACCTCCCGCTTCATATCGCTGAAGAGCCGTTGAAAAAGAGGACCAGGTATTGGGGTCCGTTGGGTTGGCGTACGTACCTGTTTTAGCATTGATCGGAGGCTTTCTAAGTGTATCTTTTTCTCCTTCTTTTTCATATCTCCATGTAACCCATTGTTTTCGATCTTTGATTTCCTCAGGGATGTTATCTATTAAAACCTTTTTACATTTCATTATTATTTTCCTCCTAAGTATAGTGTAGTAAATATAAACCAATTCATTTTTAGGCAGTTGTACGTATTCAGGTACAACCGAACTACCAAGGAACGGTTGTTATCCTAAGCTGATAGACTCATGCTTTGGCTTGAAAAAAGACTTGCGCCCAGACCTATAGAAAGGATTGAAACTATTTCTGATTGATATTTACCGGTCTTATGTGTAACTATTCTGTAACCGAAGGATCAAGACATTAACCAAATTTTACCAGCAGGTCCCAAAGTGGATATTTGGGTATGTGCGTTAACCTATTGATTGCTAACATTTAAATATTAGAAGGAAATCGCCTATATTAGCATCATGTTAGGTGTTGGTGACTCAAAATCCCCCGACCCTTGCGGTCATGACGGTTCGATTCCGTCCTCCGGCACCAGTTTTCACCGATATAGACAAGGGGTTAGACATTGGCCGTCTGACCCCTTTTTTCTTCGATATTGGTGACTGTGCCCGAAATTGTGCCCATTTGTGCCCGTAGATAGGTTTCCGTCCTCTGTGCTGCAAGCTTCAAGTCCGTATCACTGACGATGTTGTAACGGTCAAAGACGGATCTTGTCTTGTGGCCGCTGACCATCATGGCAACCCGCTCCGGTATCCCGGCCCGGACCATGTTCCTGACTGCCGTTCTTCTGAAATCGTGGAATAGCCTGTCTCCGATTTTGGCCGTCTTACAGGCCTCTGCCCACGACCCGCGAAAATCCTTTATAGGGCCGTCCTTGGCTTCGTTAACAAAGACCCACGGCAAGAGTGTCTTGTATGTCTTACGGGCTTCATATTGACGTTCAAAGATGCTTTGCAGTTCATCGTCAAGATAAACCGTCCGTCCTTCGTCGTTCTTTGTCTCTCCAGCTTCAAGCCTCACAATCTTATTGGCAACGTCAACCTGTGCCCACGTAAGGCCTTCGATCTCCGAAACGCGCCAACCCGTCTTGTAGGCGAAGGTGACGAAGCCCTTCAGATAATCGGGAAGGGATTCCCGCAATGCCAAGAAATCTCCATGCTCAAAGAAACCCTTGCGGACGTTGTTTTCCTTCAACATCGGGATATAGGGTACACGATCCACTTTCGGCGGTGTCTGCCTTGCCCCAAGATTGAAGATCCGCTTCAATGCGGCCAGTTCCCTGTTGACAGTGGCGTTTTCCGCACCTTCGGCCAGCCGTGCCTCGATGTAGGCATGAATGCGGGGGCTTGTGATTGCCGTCACCTTCATGCCGCCAAAGGCCGTCATTAAATGGTTTACGCTTCGTTCTGCGCGCATCAATGACTTCTTGCCGTTGACCCGGTAATCGGCCAGAAAACCATCGGACAGTTCATTGAAACGGATACGTTCAAAATAGACCCCTGGAATCTTGCCTTCCGATATTTCGCCTTCACGCTTTTTCAATAGACGCTTCGCCTCACTTTCTTTATTGGTCTTTGAGGTTTCCCGATAGGACTTTCCGTTGCGATAATACTTGAGCCAGAAGATTTCGCCCCGCTTGTATATGCTTCCCATAGTCAACCCCCTTTCTATCTCATTCTATGGTTGTTTGATATATATCTATCATGTTAGATATTAATATGTCAA
This sequence comes from uncultured Syntrophaceae bacterium, assembly GCA_964506465.1. Taxonomy (GTDB): domain Bacteria; phylum Desulfobacterota; class Syntrophia; order Syntrophales; family UBA6109; genus UBA6109. The sequence continues at coordinate 84,571 of CAZDLM010000003.1, read as the reverse complement.
CTTTATTTGATTGCAAGGGGCAATTCATTTTGTTAAATAGAAAAAATGGATGACAAAAAGATGTTTGCCACACGAATCAATAAGGAGTTACTTAAACGGCTAAAGATCCTTAGCGTCCATCGTGAAAAGCCAATAAACGCCCTGTTAGAAGAAGCCATCGAAAATCTGCTGAAGAAACACGAAAAGGAATTGAAAAAGTAGCCCTAATCCTTGAGGGATACTGTGATGATTCCTGAAGCCACATTTTTCCAAAATGATGGTATTCTTATTGTCTCTCGACAATTCACAAGGGGCATTCCACTTAAATCGTTTAACTTATTAATAATACTATTCTATTTGACATCTCTTTTGACAGCGTGTTCCATCGTATCGGGAGACGCGCGTGGCAGAGATGCTGCACAAATCCAGGCCCTGATTACTACAGGGGCTAATATCGATGAAGTCCATTCGAAGACTGGCAGAACACCCCTTCACGATGCTGTATGCTGTGGCCGTAAGGATTTGGTAAATCAGTTGATTGAAAAGGGTGCGGATATTGATGCTAAGGACAAAGATGGAGCTACTCCTTTGATATTGGCCGTTACTTCAAATAATGGTGAGATTTCTAATTATCTCATCGAAAGAGGAGCCAATATAAATGCATTTGATGGGGCTGGTTACACACCTTTGCTTTGGGCTATATATTCCGGCTATATTGACTTAGCCGTGCTTCTTATGGACAAGGGAGCTGACATAAATCTTGGTGAGAACAGTGGAATGACGCCCCTCATCACGGCTTGCAGCTATGGACAGGTTGAAATAGCAATGAAACTAGTTGAAAGGAATGCGAATGTATTAGCAATTGATTCATCTGGATACAAAGCGTCTGATTACGTAAGATACTCGTCATTCAGCAAGATAATCAATCCGTCCAAACATGAGCGCAGTGTTGAACTGGCAAAGCAGCTGAAGAATAAAGAAGAATCGCTGATTCTCCAAGATCGTGGTTCCTCAATGGCGAAGCTTACGCTTGTTATAAAAAAGGTCAGGGATTGCATAAATCCGCATACGGATTACGAGATATTTATAAGCCAGCAAGGTGGGGCAAATGCCTGGGTCAACATGTCTGGAAAAATTACGGTTACTAAATTAGCCGTTGAAACGTGGGACGAAGACACCTTGACTTTTGTTGTGGCACATGAAGTCGCGCACGATAAACTAGGCCATGTGACAAAAAGAATGGGGGTGAGTTATACAACAACGGGCGTAATGGTTGTGGTGGGAAGCATTATCCCTGGTGCAGGTCTATTAAATCATCTTATTAATCCCGCAATTACGAATAATTATAGCAAAATGCAAGAATATGAAGCCGATAGCCTAGCATCTGAATATTGTGATAAATGCTTTGGCATGACTAATGAGAAGCAACTTGCAGTAATGCATTCGTTAAAAGAAAAATCTAAGACACACGGCGGCGGTTTTTTTGCGACACATCCAGCATGGAACGACAGAATCGAAAATATAAAGAAATAAAATCTTTTCAGTATAAATGGGTATCCTAATATAGACACGGCAACACGAATATCGGATAATCAATTCTAATTATAGAAGAAGGGGGCACTAGTATACGATAACACACGGAGAGTTCCCAGATATTCTATATCGATCATTCTGTACCCTTGATTATGCACTTCAATTTGCATCTGGTTTCATTAGATTTGGAGCTGTACTTGGATATAAAAATATTGAGGACAAAGAAAGAAGAGATGAAACGGAGGGAACTGGTCACTTCAAACATAATGGCAGAAACGCATATGTGGAGCTTAATTCGAATGCCGTGTATGCCCTTTGTTGTCATAAAGATATTAAATCAGCGTTAACATCGAACCATGGTAGTTTTATTGTAGAGATTAACGATCCTCGTTATCTTGCCGAGGAGCTCACAAGATCGTTGCGATCCTTACGTTCAAGGCATATTGGTGGCATTGAAGGGGTAATGATTTCGTACGATAAGGGCGAGGAAGTTACAGAAAGGCCAACTTCTCCTCAGATTCCTCGTCTTACATATGCCCAAAAACCAGCCTGCTTTTCAGGCGAGAATGAGTTCCGGTTTATATTTATTCGCAAACAATTTGCGGGAAATTTTCTATTTTTGAAGGCAAAAAATGGCATTGGTGACTTTATAATTCATGATTACACATGACATATTAAGGATTCTTGCCATGAAACGCATATATTTTGCGCTGATTAATATTTGCATTGTATTGTCTATTGTTGGTTGTCCCTTCGAAGAATCTTACTGGGAACGATACAAATCCGTATATGACCCCAAATTAAAACAAATGCGCTGCGTTGATGAGACTGGGAATATAATGGATATGGAACCACCATGCTATGTACTTACTCTTGCAGGTCGTCAGGCTGTTACAAAAAAAGAAAAGGATTGCATTGAGGCAGGGGGGCAACCTGAAAAATGTAAAAATGAGGCATGGAATTGGTTATATTCAAAACGTCCCAAATGATACCGTTAGTCTTGAGTATTAGCCGTACTTGCCGCTTTCCTCTCATAATCATCATTCCCCACAACTGCCCACTACTGAACGCTTGTAGGTGTAAGCAAAGATTAGCCAATTTTCGGTTAGGCTTCCTACCGCTTTTAGGCGGACGCTCTGTTTCATCCCTCCCCTTAGGGGTTTGTTTTCTCTCGTGAATTACAGCCGATTTCGGGCTGGCCGTTAGCGCACCACAAACAGATTTTCAAAGAACTTCAATAATCGTACTGGCACTTATTTCTTTCAATCCAAGCATCCATATCGTGAATATCAAGTAGCATCCGGCGACCATCACGGATATATGGGATCTTTCCAGCATAAACCATTTCACGGACGGCCCAAACGGTTCGGCCTAGGTATTGACCCGCTTCCGGTATGCTGTAAAGCCTCTTAGTGAGTTTTTGCGAAGGACTGTGAATCCCTTGCGCCATGTCTTTCCCTTACTCTTGCTATGTTTCCGAAGCCCTGTGCCCTGACTGTGCCCGCGATTCCATCATGTCCCTAATGAGTTTTCCGTAGCCTCACGCGCGCGCGTAACGCTCGCTTAACTACGCCGTACCCCTGGCTATATATAGAATAGTCTTCGAAATATGAAATGAATCGGGCGCAAAAAATGCCCCTACAGCTTCGAAAAGTGAAAAGAATCGTCGCTTCACAGCCTTTTTGTTTCATAAAATGGAGTTGTAGGTTTCATATTTTAGAGCTGCCTTTATTTTTTTGTCCTCGGGAAAAAGCATTCCCATGACTTTTGCTCAAATCCGTCAGTCCCGAATTTCTCCCATCGGTGCGATAGCGTGAAGACGTTGTAACTCTTGCCGTCACCCCTTAAACCGCCTTTGTCGACCGGATCAATGAAGCCGAATCGGATGAGATCCTTTATTGCCTTTGAAAAGGTCGATGATGAAAAACCGTGCTTTCGCGCCTCCCCGTAAGGGAACTTTATTTCAACGCAGTATCTCTGAGGATCGCCGGGAGAAATCTTGACCTTGCCCATAAAATAGGGGAACGCCTTTGCAGCGGCATACGGCAATTCTCTATATGCCCGATGGTTCAACATTCCCCACGAGAGAGCAACGAAAGAAGCAATACGGTTACGGACCCTTGTCCTTGCCATTAGGTGTAAGCCCTTAAATTGTGGTTAAAGACGATCAATCCATCCGTGCAGCCGACCTATTGCCTTCATGTTTCCCAAAGAGGCCTTTTTAGGGGGTTTAGGGGCAAGAAAGGCATGTCCCCGATCATTCGTTCAACCGACCCTGAGCGGTGTTTCTGTAGACCATGAACGGATAGAGGGAACATCCGCACAACCGGCAGTCCATGCGCCCGTCGATAAAGTAGCCCATGCAATCGTAACATTTGGCGTAGATTGCCTGTTTGTGCGTTAGCTTTTTCCCCTCAAGATGTCGGAGCAGTTCTGTCTTACCCTTTGCCCGAAGCCCATCTTTCCCGATCACTGCTATGCGGTCCTTGTCGGTCACCGGGTCCCCTCGCTTTCTTTCCCCAGCCAGGCCAAAACGTCGGCTTCTACGAAGCGGAGGTATTTCCCGACCTTCAGTCGCGGGATAGCTTCCGGCCCTTTGATGCGTGTCCGCGCATACAGCCAGGATTTAGGAACCTTCAGACGTTCTGCCATTTCGGAAATTGTGAGTAAGTGTCTTTCGAGATTTTGCATGCGTACTCCTCCTTCTCTGATTTGAAATAAAAAAAGCCACGACCGTTTAAGATCATGGCTCAAGGATACAGGGAGTATATTAAGATGAAAAGTGGGAGATTGAGTTAACTACTTAAATATACACGTGATAAATAAGAATGTTTTTTAATTTTTCACTTCTAATTTACCAATAGAATCTCTCGTTTTTTTCCACATTCCGAATGATTTCTTTTGCTCTATTAAAATCATTGATACGCGCTCGTCTTACGTTTTCTGCATATGGAATTCTGGGATAAAGCTCTTCATGGATGCACCTGTACGTTACGGGTATTTCTTGGGTTCTCATGTCATAGACTTTAAGATATCGCTCAAGATCTTTTTTAATAAATCTCTTTCGGGAAACTCTCTTTTTTAAAATCTTCGCTAAATCTTTGGTCACGTCATTAACTTCTCTGATGGTGTCTTTGGTAAAAATCAAAAAGCAAGCCCTCCCAAAGTGCTCCGTGCGCCCCTTATGTAATCGCATAAGCCCTGCTTTTAATTCCTCGATGGACGGTTTTAGCCCAGCATATACTTGAGCATATTGAGTAACAACATAATCAATATCTTTACCAATATCATATTCTACAACATTAGAATTGAACCGTTCTAATATTTCTTTCCGCCATTCATTTAATTTGCTGTTTTCAACTTTCCCCTCCCAATAATCATCGAATGACTTTGAGTGAATATTGCCAAAATGTAAGAATAATGAACCAAGTGCGGTGTTCTGCATAGAAAATATGTTGTTAAAATCGGATAGATCAACATTCTGGTGCTGTATGTAAAACTCTTTATACTCTTTGCTTCTCAGTAAATATTCCCATCGAAGCTTCGCAACTTCTTTATCCTCCACCCACGAATCACTCACATTGTTCTTCATTGCATCCCCCGCGATCTCTCAACGAATGTTATTGAGGCCAAGGCCTGTGGGGAAAACCGATTTTTCAAGAGCTGTCCTATACGTCCATGGATGTGTCAGCTATACTGCACAATCAAATTGTTTTTTGCAATATATCGCACAAATAGACCGCTTTCTATGAACTTAGGAGTAACTGCGCGTTGTTCCTCTCACAACTAGTTAGAAAGATGCAAGAAGGAGGGACAGAGGAAGGGGGGACAAAGGGGGGACAAAGGGATGACAAAGGGGTGTCAAAGGGGTGCGAAGAGGGGTAGGAAAAGAGAGTATTTGGGGAAGCGAATCAACCATTGAGATTGCCCCGCCCTGCTTGTGCCTAAAACTGTGCCCGCCACGAACGAAACGGGCACAATTCCGGCCAACTCCTGCCAACCATCAAAAACTCACCTTCGCCTGACAAATCTGAGCATTCCCATTATCTGCAAGCACAAGCGGAGGGAGGACTTTGAAGCTTGAAACGACTCAAAATCCCCCGACCCTTGCGGTCATGACGGTTCGATTCCGTCCTCCGGCACCAGGGTAAAAGATGAGAGCCTGCGGACTTCCATGACACCCGCAGGCTCTTTTTTCTTTTCCGCCCATGGTCATTTCCCCCGCTGTAGTCCCGCTTTTCGTTCGGAGTTCATGGTTCACGTCCCCGTGATGAATAAGCCGTCGCTTCAGCACGGCCGTCCGTCCTATTCAGGAATCGCCCCCGTTTCGAAGACGCGGCAGTTCAGCTTCGCGGGACAACGCGTGGTGCAGAAATCCAGCGGCAGCTTGCCCTTCATGAATACGTACCACTGTCCGGAAGTCCTGGCCTCGCCGTAGGCAATCCCCAAACCCTGGAGAACCCTGCCGTCCCATTTTCTGACGGCCTCCTCTTTTCCCTGAGGGTGTTCACAGCGGTCACCGCAACAGTGCGGACAGACCCGGCAGAGCTCGTCCACGCCCTCGGCGACTTCGATCATGGTCGGGTCGCCCGGCCGCAGGATGTTCTTTATCTTCCGTTCGATTTTCTGATATTCCGCTCCCCGATCCGGAAACTCCAGTTTCAGGAACCTTTCACAGAGAAGGTGGTGAGGACGAAGTTTCGCTGTTGCCATGCTGATCTCCCCCCAAACAGTCTTTCTTAAGATCGGCGAAATTGCGTTTCGAAGAAATCCGCGCCCGCTTTGAGGTGCGGGAGGTCAATGTCCCCGATGGCCTGATGTGTTCGACTTCGGTTGCCCACGCCCCGCCTTGCGCGGCGTCATTGGATAATCCCAAATTCGAAATTATGCAAGGGCATCGGAACCGAAGGATGGAGTTGTATGCCCCGCAGCCTCCGTTCGAACTGGTTTTCCGGACCGCCATCGGCCGGATGACAGGAGTCCGATTCGGGATGTTGACTTCACTACAATTTTGGCATATCAACAGCACCTCTCCGTGTGGAACTTGGTATGGAATTCTTCATAACATAAAGGAACAGCTCCTATGGCGGACACGATCTCCTCGGCACCTTCGGACTTCATTCGGGACATCATCGACGAGCACCTGCGGAGCGGCAGGTTCCAGGGCCGGGTAGCCACACGGTTCCCGCCGGAGCCGAACGGCTACCCCCATATCGGACACGCCAAGTCCGTATGCTTGAATTTCGGCATCGCGGCCCAGTACGGCGGCACCTGCAACCTGCGCATGGACGACACGGATCCGGGAGGAGAATCCCAGGAATACGTGGACTCCATCATCCAGGACGTCCGATGGCTGGGGTTCGACTGGGGAGACCGCCTCTTCTACGCCTCCGACTACTACGAGCCGCTGTACCAGTACGCCCTGCAGCTCATCCGGGAAGGCAAGGCCTTTGTCTGCGAGCTTTCGGCGGAAGAGATGCGGGCGTACCGGGGGACCCTGACCGAACCGGGCAAGGAGAGCCCCTATCGGAACCGCTCCGTTGAAGAGAACCTGGCCCTTTTCGAACGCATGCGTCTCGGGGAGTTCGAAGAGGGAACGCACGTCCTGCGCGCGAAGATCGACATGAGCTCCCCCAACATCACGATGCGCGATCCCATCATCTACCGGATCAAGAAGGTGACCCACTACCGGACCGGAAACAAGTGGTGCATCTACCCGATGTACGATTTCGCCCACTGTCTCTCCGATTCCCTCGAACGGATCACCCACTCGATCTGCACCCTGGAATTCGAAAACAACCGCCCGCTCTACGACTGGTTCCTCGACGAATTGAAGGTCAAGGACCATCCACAGCAGATCGAGTTCGCCCGCCTGAACCTCACCTACACCGTCTTGAGCAAGCGGCGGCTGATCGAACTGGTGGAAAAGCACCTCGTGCAGGGATGGGACGACCCGCGGATGCCGACCCTGGCGGGGATGCGGCGGCGGGGATACACGCCCGAAGCGATCCGCACCTTCTGCGACCGCATCGGCGTCGCCAAGAACGACAGTGTCGTCGACGTGGCGCTCCTGGAGCACTGCGTCCGGGAAGACCTGAACGAGAAGGCTCCGCGCGTCATGGCCGTTCTCCACCCCCTCCGGGTGGTGATCGACAACTACCCCGCGGACCGCGTCGAGGAATTCGACTGTCCGTACCATCCGCAGAAGGCGGAACTCGGTTCGCGCAAGGTCCCCTTCTCGCGCATCCTGTACGTCGAGCGGGACGACTTCATGGAGAACCCACCGAAGAAGTTTTATCGCCTGAGCCCCGGAAAAGAGGTCCGCCTCCGTTACGGCTACTTCATCAAGTGCACGGGAGTCGCCAAGGATCCGTCGACGGGAGAAGTGACGGAAGTCCACTGCACCTACGACCCGGAAACGCGAAGCGGCTTCGCCCCCGACGGGCGGAAGGTCGATGCGACGATCCACTGGCTGTCGGCGGCTCATGCCGTTCCGGCCCGCGTGCGTCTCTACGACCGCCTTTTCGACGTCCCTGATCCGATGGCCGCGGGCGACCGGTACCTCGACCACGTCAACCCGAAGTCCCTGGAGGTCCTGGAGGCGTGCCGCGTGGAGCCCAGCCTGAAATCCGCTGCTCCCGGAAGCCGCTATCAGTTCGAGCGGATCGGCTATTTTTTCGCGGACCCCGTCGACTCGGCCGCCGGCGCACCGGTCTTCAACCGAGCGGTTACGTTGAGGGATTCCTGGGCCAAGGTTGCGGGAAAGAAATAGGCGGCGCTTCCCGCTCCCCTTTTTGTTTCTTGAGAGGAGCCCTTCGGCCGAGACCAGGATCGATTCCGCGGCGCAGCCGTCCCGCTTCCCCTGAACCCCCCGTTCCGATTCCTTTTGTTCCGCCCGCGCGGGCTGGAATTTTCGCCCCGCTCCGCATTCGCTTTCGCCGGGATTTGACTCGGCGCCCCGCAGCCGTTAGAATAGCGCCATTACTGCCAGAGGTGTGAACGATGAAAAAGATTCTGTCTCTGTTGGTCCTGCTGTCGCTGCTGTTCATGATTTCCTGCGCTTCCACAACCGGTACGCGCTATCGCGAAGGCGACAACACCGGCCAGGAAACCGGCATGACCGTACAGGATGAACGGCGCATGACCGAAGAAGCGCTCCCAGAAATACTCAAGGAGTATCCGTCGGCCAAGAATCCGGAGCTGCAGAAGTACATCTCCGATCTCGGCATGAAGATCGTCCGGGCGAACAATCTCGAGGGCAATCCGTATTCCTACGATTTCAGCGTCGTCGATGTCGCCGCCGTGAACGCCTTTGCGATGCCGGCCGGGAAGATCTTCGTCACCGCGCCGCTCATCGTCATGGCCTCCAACGAAGCGGAACTGGCGGGGATCATCGGGCATGAGGTCGGCCACGTCATGGCCCGACATGCGGCCGAGCGGATGTATGCCATGGAAAAGGACAAGAACAAGACCTGGCTGTACGCAGCCGGCGGGGCGATCGCCGGCGCCGCCGCCGGATTCGCGCTGGGGAGACTGCTGTGTCCCGACGGCGACAAGACGTGCCTCGCGAAGGCGGCCATGATCGGAGGAGCCGCCGGCGCGGGCGGGGGGCTCCTGGTGCAGAAGTTCAAGTTCCTGGCGAATTCGCGGGAAGACGAGCTCGAAGCCGACCGCATCGGCTTTCGCATCGCCGTCGGTGCCGGATACGACAAGGACCAGGTGGGGAAATTCTACGAAAAACTCCTGCAGATGGAGAAGAACGCGCAGAAGGGCGGAACGCCGCTTTTGAAGAGCCTGGCCGACGCCATGAGCACGCATCCCCCGAGCGAAGAGCGGGTCAGCCAGATGCAGGAACTGGCGCGGAGCAGCCCCGCCGCGAAGAAATCGATCGTCACCTCGCCGGAATTCAACAGGGCAAGGCTCGCCGCCGCGGCACTGCAGAAGAAGGCTTCCGACAGGAAATGAAATCATAGACAGGGTGCGTGCGTTCGCCGGTTACATCTGCCCAGACTTCAACCGCCGTTTGGATAGGTAATCCTCTGACCGTCAACTCTCGCAAATGATGTCAGGATATGAGGTTTGCCTGCCCTTTCGCTCACGATGTCGACGACCGGAACATTGCGGACCAGCAGTGCATCGCCGATCAATGACCGGTGACAGCGCCAGGGAACGGCCTCGGCGCACATGATAGCCGTCCCCTTCTCCGCGGCAAGTTTGATCAGCCGCTCGATATTCTCGGAAAATTCCGCCGTCTGCATGTAATCGGCAAAGCCGCGAAACGCCGCATTGCGCCAGGCGGTATTGGGCGAGGCCTTTGTCGTATGCCGCAGCCCTCCGAGCCCTTTCATGCGGATATATTCGATGCCTTCCCGGCTCAAGCTATTGCGCAGCTCCGCCTCGTTGTACTGGGGGTTGTGCCTCGAAGCGGCAATGGTACGCACGTCGACGACGGTCTGAATCTCGTGTGATTGAAGGATTCGAACAAATTCTTCGACGGTCCGCGTCGAGTGGCCGATGGTATAGATGATGATCAAATCGCCCCCTTCCGGCGTAATGCTTCCAGCAACAGGTGAAAATAGACCATGCCCTGATAGGGATGCCAGCATGCGGTCAATTCCTTGATTTGTTCATAGTCGGGCTTATTCGGAAGATGGAATAATCGCTGCAGATTGTTTCGTGCCCCAACGTCATCTCCCGGGAAAATGTCCAGTCGTCCCAGGCCCCGCAGAAGGGCGTATTCCGCCGACCATCGGCCGATGCCGCGGAGGGTCGTCAGGTATCTCACGATTTCCCCGTTGGTCATTTCATCGAGATTGGCGAAATCCGTTGGCCGGCAAATGAAAGCCCGTGCCAGTTCGCCTATCGCCCGGGCCTTCTGAGCGCTATACCCCAAATCTCTTATATCCGCCTCAGCGGCGCGCTCCAGATCCTCCGGTCGCGGAAACGCGTGGTGCATCGGCCCCTTCACGGCAAGGCCGATGCCGAATCTCTCGGCCAATCGGTTGATCAATAGAATTCCTACGTCGAGCGTCACTTGCTGACAGGCGACGGCATTGACCAGCGCTTCAAAGAGTGTGGGGAAACGGGGCGGTTTGACTCCGGAAAACTCTTCCGCGAGTTCCCGGAGAGGTGACTTTTCGGCTGCAAGCCTGGAGAACTGCCGCAAATCTATTTCCAGCCCCAGCATCTTTCGGACGACTGACAGCGCACTTTCTGCCAGCCGCTCGCTGATTGCCTCCTGGCAGTACAGGGTAACGGAAAGATTCGAGGCGCTCCCCGCTTCCTCTTGGACGGCAACGATCTCGATCGGGATATCGTTGAGAACGAGAACGCGGGAGTACCGGCCTGCATCCCACCGGTCAACCCTGTTCGCCTCTCGCCTCCGGAGGGCACAGACGGTTAATTCCAATCTGAACGGGGCAATCGCCGAGAGGGTAAATTTCCGCTGTTCCATACTGCCGCGCCCCCTTCAAGGAGATACGGATGCATCTGTCCATGCGGAGTCGTTGATTATCCAGTCGGACCCGGCGGCATGACAAAGACCATGAACGGGACGGCGAACATCCCGAACACGCCCATGAAGGCTCCGTGTCCGTGGTTCGTCGTGAGGGTACCATCTTAGTGGCAACGACTATTTGGCAAAGCCGTCCCGGCAGAAGTATCCGAGAGGTGTTCCCTTGCCCAGGTCATATTCACTGAAAACGGCGCAGCTCCCGCAGATGCAGGCCTGTTTGGGATCGAGGTCCCTGCATGCGGCGGTGCCGGTTGAACAATAGACCCCGGGAATGTCTTCGCGAACAAGAGGTGTCTTGGCCAGAGACGCCTTGATCGTGGCGAGTTTCCCGCTGGCGCACTGACTCTTTGACTGTACGGGACATTTCGGGCACATGCATTTGCCAACATTATTTGCAGTAAACGGGACCTTGGTACTGGACGGTTGCGTCATGGCTATTTTCTCCTTTAGGTTATTCTTCGTTCCTGATGCAGGATAAGCATAGTGTCCATTTATCTGCGAAAACAATAAGGATTTACTGGGAGAATAAAGAGAGGGACAATCTACCTAGACAATTCCCGCCTTCGCGGAAATGGCCTGAATTGTTGCCGGAGTGAACAGAGCGCCGCGTCCGATCAGATGGGTTTGAGCGATGTGGGCAAAGGATATCCTGTAAGACCGGCACCCAAAGCGGTAAAGGAGCGGGCAAGATGAGATCATCCGAAACAGAAAGGGTTAAGCTGGATGTCGCTTAACCCCTCGTAATTATTTGGCTGGGGGACAAGGATTCGAACCTTGATTCACGGAGTCAGAGTCCGTTGTCCTGCCATTGAACGATCCCCCAATCCGGCAGAGGCCCTTCCCTTACACAAAATCCGATAACCCGTCAACAGGGAAATTCCCGACTCCAACCCGGCTCCCGGGATCGGCAGGGCCGGCCCTTTTCCCGCCGGGCATGCCGGTGGCGCTTCCTCAGAATTCCCAGCGGACGCCGGCGCCGATGCTGTGATCCTGATAATTCTCGAGATCGAAAGCGGCGTTGTAGTTCAGATAGGCGGAAATGCCGGCGGGTCCCCCCAGGGAGATGCCCGCGCCCGCCTGGAAGGAATCCCTCCGCGGGGACGCATGGGCCGTGACCGTGCAGGAACCTCCCCCCTGGGCCAGGCGGACCGTGGCCGGCACCGATGTGTCTCCGAATTCGCGTGCGTAAAAAGCCCACACGGAAGGCGTAACCTTGACCGCTCCCGCACGGAGGGCATAGCCGACGCGTCCGCCCGCACTGCCCCGGAGAGAGTCCGAGGTCTGCGCATCCGTGCTGAGGTTGAGTGAATCGGCGCCCGTTTCAGCGTACGAATCGATGCGGTACTTCACGTACTGCAGGGAAAGGGACGGGATGACCTGGAGCCGGCCGAAGGGGATTTCGTAGCCGACGCCGCCGTATCCTTCGATCTGGCTGCCGCCGGGCTCGGAGTGGGCCGTCCGCGCGATCCCGGGGAAGGAGATCTTGCGGTCGTTGTCATGGCGGTTCCACCCGTAGCCGAAGTGGCCGTCGATGTGCAGCCTTTCCCGCTGGTACGTCCCGTAGGCGCTCAGAGATCTGTGGTTCAATCTTGCCTTGCTGCCGCCGTCGTCGATGTCCGTGCGCGCCTGGTAGGAGCCGGCGGCAAGCCCCGCGATGAAACGGTCCGAAAACCGGTAATCCGCGCCGATCGTGAACCCATAAGACCGGAAGCTGTAGGCGTCGTCTCCGCGCTTGTCCCCCGTCCCGTAGTTGCCGGCGGCGAAAACGCCCCAACGCTGGTCGGGGCTGAACAGGAGACCGTTCAATCCCGAGACGTCCGACATCCGCCTGCCGTCCGCGAGCGTCCAGCCGTTCGCGGTATCATACGAATCGTTCATCGCCAGCGCGATCCCCCGGACGCTCAGGCCGCGGCTGCCCGCCCGCAGTTCTTCCAGGCGGCCGGCGAGATTTCCCGACTGAAAGGACGCCCCCTGAACGCCCATGTTGAACATCGCCCCCTGCCCCTTGGGCTTCATCGAGTCGAGGGCGGCCGCCACGGCCCCGTAGGTCGAAAGGTCGTCGACGGCATTCAGGACCGTGCCCAGGTCCCCCGTCGTTCCCGCGGCCGTGTTGGCGACGCTGTTGAGCATCGCGCCGACTGCGGCCTGGTCGCCTGAGAGAACGGACGAGAGATTTGCATTCGCATAATCGCGCTCCACGACGAGGTGGACGCTGTTGGCAAGGTAGCGGGGCTTGAAGACCCGGGTCGGGGTGATGTTGGTCAGAAGGGTGTTGAAGGAACCCGTCACGCCGCCCGTCGCCGTGAGGATGTTGCCGAAGACCGCGTTCACGTCCGGGACGGCGCCGCCCGTCCAAGTGGTCTTGAGGATGCCGTCGAGGCTTGCGGAGCCGTTGACCGCTAGGAGGTCGCTGAGCACCGGTGAGGCCACTTCCGCATGCAGCGTCGCCCCCGCTCCCTGGGTGTAGTCCCCGGTAATCGTCAGGGTGCCGATGGAATTCCCGGGGCTGATGGTGCCGCCGTTGTGGAAGAACCCGCCGGAGATGTCGATCGACCCCGTCCCCGAGAGGGTTCCGCCGTCCATATAGAAGGCATTCGAATAATCGGTGGGGTCCTCCGTCACCGTCCCGTTGACGATGAGCTCTCCGTTCGACAGGATGATGTCCTCTTCCACGTCCAGCGTCAGGCCCGCCGGGTTTTCGAAGGAGGCCGTATCCGCCATCAGGGTAAACGAAGATGCCCGGATGTTGTTGGTCTGCGTGACTTTGGAGTCGCTGATGAAGACCAGCTTCCCCATGTAGAGGGTCACCTTGTAACTGTTCCAGGTGCCCGTGTATCCGGCCACCAGATCGGCCAGGCCGACCGTCCAGGTGCCGATGCCGCTTTCCCCCCAGAAGGCGTGACTGAGGAAGTCCCACGAGAAGTTCGTCACGGATGCGTTGTCCTGCTTCTCGGCAGCAAGGTCCTTCGTGGAGTAGAAGAGGCGGCTCGACATCCCCGAGGGCGAAGCGATCGTCCCCGTCAACTGTCCCCGCCTCGTATGGGTGAACGTGTATCCCACCACGATGCTCTCCAGCGGCTGGTCCAGCTCGGCCGCGGTGAGGCTGAACGTGCGGGTGAGGCCCGCGGCGCTGTTGTCGGGAATCGCCGCGTTGACGGCGACGCTGCCCGTTGTATGGGACGTCTGGTCGGTGACATAGCCGACCTTGCGGAGCGTCTCCACGAATTTCCCGGCGTTGATGTTGCCGAAGCCGTAATTGGGATTGAAGCGGAAGCCGGCGCCGTTGGTCCGCCAGCCGCCGGAACTGGAGGCGGAGGCATCCGCGGCGTCGACGACGTCGGACGTCCGGACGAGGACGTGCTGCGCCATGCGGATGTCCATCGCGGCGTTGGCCTGCACGCCGAGCGCCATGATCCCGCTGACCAGCGGGGTGGACGAAGAGGTGCCGCCGAAGGTGCTGGTGTAGGACGTGTCGGAAAAGGCGTCGGTGCGGTCTCCTTTCTGATTCTGCGCGGAATGGCGGTTGTAGCCGTATCCGTCGCCCGTCCGGTCGGTGGTCGTGATTCCGAATCCCGTCAGATCGCTCCGGCTCGAAGGCGCGGTGACGAAAACGTTGGAGCCGAAGCTGCTGTAATTGGCGAACTTGCCGTCGCTGCCCAGGGCCGCAACGGTGATGACGTACGGAGTGCCGATGACCTGCTGCTTGGCCGAGTCCTCGTTCGCCGCGCCCCGGTCGTTGCCGGCGCACCAGACGTGGATGACCTTGTTTAGCGCGGTCCTCTTCACCGCAAGCCGGAGGCTCCCGTCCGGATCTTCGTTGAAGAAGGGGGTGCTGGGGCCGTAGCTGTGGTTCTTCACGCGGATTGTCGCGGCCGATTGCCGGGCGCCGGTTGAGGCATTGACGCCGCTGTACCAGTAGTAGGCGTCTCGGTAGTTCTTCGCCGAAACATCGGGATCGCCGTCCGCCGCGTCGCCGATGTTGATCCGGAGGCCGGCAATCGAAGCGAAGGGCGCCGCACCCGTTCCGCCCAATTTATTGCCGCCGCGCGCCGCGGCCACGCCGGCCACGGCCGTACCGTGATTGTCGCCCAGTTGCTGGGGCCCTTGGGGGGCGGCCGCCAGGTCTGCATCGTCGCTGAAATTGCGGCTCAGATCGGACCGGTAGTTCGAGGCGAGGTCGTAGTTCGTTCCGTCCACCCCGTCGTCGACGATACCGATGATGACCCCGCTGCCCGTGTATCCCAGACTCCAGGCCCCCGTCAGGTTCGCGCTGACGCCGGCGTTCACCATGGTGGTTTGTTGTTTGTCGGAAGGATCCGTGAACAGGATCGTGGCGGGCGCGGTGTTCTTCAGGTGCCACTGGCCCGGAAAGGTCGGCCGCAGGGTGGCGTCATACAAGAAGTAGGGGTCATCGGGCGTGAAGGCCGACGCGCCGTAACCGCAGGCGGGAAGAAGGAGAAGGGACCAGACGACTGGAACAAGCAAGCGGCGGGCGGATTTTTTCAAGGGCATACCCTTTCATGCAGTTTCTCCCGGCGGATCCTCGAGGGATCCCCGGGAGAGACTTTCCCGAGGGCGGAAAAGCCGCCCCTGCCGAGGCAATTCTTGAATCCGGCCGGGCCTCCATCGGAATTTTTCCCGCATGGAAGGAAGGAAGATCCTCTCCCTCCATATTTTCCAGCTCCAGGGCTCGCGGCTGGCTAACGGGATCCCGTCCACACCTGGTTCGGCTCCGCCTCGCAGTAGCCCCACTGCCCGTTGAAACGGTTGCCGTCAAAGACCCACCGGAACCTGCCCCAGTAATAGCGCCCGTTTTTCGGAGCGGAACATTTCGTACTCGACGCGTCTTCAATCCAGAAGCCGTTCACCGTATTGCCGGAGAGGGTTCCGACCAGTTCTCCGTGTTCGGCGGGGAGGTAGCTTCCCGTGACCTGATTGCCCGTCTGCGAAAGCTGGATCTCGCCCTGGTTCGTCTTCCACTGTCCCGCGACGGAAATCCCCTGTCCGAATCCGAAGGGGGCGGCCGCCTGCCCCGACGACCGGAATTCGATCCGCGAGATATCCCGGAAGGGAATGGTCATGTGCCTTCCGTCGTTGAGATAGATCGTAATCTCGTCCTGAGCGACGGCCGCAGCCGGAAGCACCGCTATCGCCAACAATACGCCCACCCAAAACAGCTTCTTCATCGTCAACCTCCTTCAACTGCTCTTCCTGCGGTCCCGTCCGGGCCGCTTGCCCACTGCACCCTTGTCCCGTCCACGTTCGGACCGTCGCGACATTCTGCAGCTTTTCGGGGGAATATAAAGAAGACTGCACTGCAAGTCAAAGCCAATGTGTGCATTTCCTGAAGCCGCTCCCTGCCGGCGCCCCGACCTGCCGCCGCGGCCGCCGGGATGGAAGGACCTGACTCAGGAGACGCTGAAATTCGGAATGCCGCTGAGGGCTCAGTCCACCTTCTTCATGAAGGCGTTGTTCGACCGGTGCTGGCTTGCCCGGTGGAAGAAGATCTGCCCGCCTTCGCGTCTGGTTGCCGTAATCGTTTTTCGCCAGCCGGTGGAGGGGATCAGGTAGCTCCAAGTGAATGTGTTGCCTTCGACCCGGACATCGGACAGGACAGGACAGGACAGGACAGGACAAACCTCCTTGTCGCCGTGGTCGTATTTCGACGAGATCCGATACCGACCTTCCGGCGTGCGGACCATCGTCACCCTCGTCCTGCAGTTGCTTTCCTCCCAAGGATATTTATAGCTTCTTCGCTACGACTGCGAATTCTTTGCCCTCAGGTGCAAATGGCGTCCCTGCGACATCAGAATAATAACCTTGAATGGCAAAACCGCCCTGTCTGCATTCCTCCTCCAGATGCTCAGGGCTGAAGTACTGCAGCCAATTATAGACTGTTCGTGATCGTGCCGCTTCGATGATGGTGTACTTATCGAGGGCCACCTTTTCCTTCTCGTACCTGAAGGTATTGAGAAATCCATAGTACCTCCCGGGCGACCAGAAGCCGCTTTGGAGGTTCTCTTCATAAAGCGCCTTTTCTTCCCGTTCCTCGAAGGCATTAAGCGAATACACATCCAGAAGCACGGCGCCGCCTGGCTTAAGAATCTCGCGGAATTTGCCCAGGATTCTTTTCCTCTGCTCAGGACCGAGGGCGCAGAAGTCGCACATGATCATCAGGATGAGATCAAATCGGTCATTGGTTTCAAATTCCAGGTAATCCTGATTTACGTAGTGGATCGACAGCCCTTTGCCGGCCGCGGATTTCTGCGCATATTGAATCGATCTTCCTGAAAAATCGATCCCCGTGACATCTGCCTGCTTCTGAGCAAGCCTTGTCGCATACAGTCCCGGACCGCAACCGAAATCCGCGATCTTTGTTCCGCTGCCGACATCGAAATAGGAGACGATCCATTCGACCGATCGGTCGATGAAAGCCGTCTTCCGGGACGAAACGTCAATGTCCCCGTTCAGGTGGAACCTGAGCATCTGTTCCGACGTATGCTCATCCGTCCACAGGTCGGATGCCGTATAGAACTCAAATGGCTTGGGACGTTCGTTTATTTTTTCGAGCTCCTCAAACATAATTATCTTTCACCCGAAATCCCCCTAAGACGCAGGAGGGCCGAAGTCAAGGATATTTATCCGAGTGGAGCGAGAAGAGCAGAAAGAGAAAAAGGGCTTGATGAGTTCATCCAAGCCCTTGGTCTATTTGGTGGTCCCACCGGGGTTCGAACTCGAGGGAAACCCTCCAGCCAATCACCGAACCTTTCTCTCCCCAATAGAACGCTCGCCATATCCGCTTCTCGCCATGAAACAATAACGAACTCTCCTGGATATATTCTTCTGAGCCGGACATGCCAGGGACTCCGCAACGGATATCTAAATGGAAAAAACCGGATGACGTTGCGCGGCAAGATTGACCATCGAACTGGCGAATATTCCATATGAAAGCCCGGCGGCATTGGCCGCATAGACCATGCTGGTGTCCGGACTCAAGTCGGGATTCGGATTGATATCGAGCACATAGTAGAGACCGTCTCTCATCCTCAGATCGATACGGGCGTAGTCTCGGCAGCGCATCGCCCGGTAGGCTTCCGTCGCTGTCCGGTTCAGAGACCGCATTTGCTCCTCCTCCAACGGCGCCGGCACCAGCAATTCGATTTTTTCATAGTGAAGGGAACCGGGGGTGAATTTGGAGTCGAAGGTGCAGAGTCGGTCCGTCATGTTGTCAAGGGCATTGAAACTCATTTCGGCCGCGGGGAGAGCGCGGAGAAATCCATTTCCCAGAAGTGTTACATGGAACTCGCGTCCGTCGATGAAATCTTCGACGATGGCGGGCTGTTCGAAAGTATCATGCACGAAGGCAACGCGGGACTTGAGGGCGCGCGAATCCATCACCACGGATTCGGCGGTGATGCCGAGGCTGCAATGTTCGAAAGCGGGCTTGACGATGGCAGGGAAACACTCCCAATGATCGACTCCGCTGCCGTCGTCAAAAACTCCCCAGGCCGGCGTCGGAATGTTGTGCTGATGCAATAACTCCTTGGTTGCTGCCTTGTCCCAACTGAAAGAAAGAACATCATGGGATGAACCGGTATAGATGAAATTGAGCTCATCGAGGATTCGAACGACCTCTGCCTCGCTTCGGGACCTGCCGGGCAACTCTTCGCACCAGTTGAAAACAATGAATTCCTCAGGATTGAACGATTGAAGAATTTCGGTAAGTGCCGGGTCGGTGACGCGGAGGCTCTCAACCGGATGTCCTTCTCTGCTCAGTTCCACGCTGAGATATTCCGCGGCGGTAATAGCGGCGGTCTTTTCCGCCGGACTCCAGGCGGGATTGACATTGTGGAGCAGCAGCACTGGTATGTCGGTTCGTCTCTTGATCGGTTCCGTTTCCTTTCATATGATTTGAAAATGCTCGACGGAAACTCAAACTCGCGCCCTGAGCCGCAGAGTTTCCTGCTGTGCGTCTTCGTGATCGTCTCTCAAAATGGGCCGATCGTTAACTTCTAGTTAAAGATGAGGGATCTGAACTTCTTCGGTATGTTGCCGTATAATCTGACGATGAATGGGTAAAACAAATGAAGCGGCTCCCTGCGTAAACAAACTCGGATCTTCCACACTTCCCTCCAGCATGGTCGTACGGGATGGAACCGCTTCAACGGCTCTCGTTGGTTGCCCGCTTCTCTATCACGATTCACATTTGAAATCAATGTAGTAAGAAAACATTTCTCAGCGTAGCAACTCCGGCGATGATACGGTCCGCCCGGTGCGCGCGAGTACTGAGCAGGGGAAGCCGTCAACGAAGAAAGATCGACGTCAGGAGAACTCAGGGAATGACATCTTTTGCGGTTTGCAGGCTCACCGTGACAAGCTCAAGTTGATGACGACATGTTTCCATGGCGCCCCTTCGGGCTCCCCCGAAAAAAAAAGCAGAGAGCCCGGATGAAGCACCCGAACTCCCTGCTCATATTCTGGTGGTCCCACCGGGGTTCGAACCCGAGTTTCCGGCGTGAGAGGCCAGCGTCCTAACCACTAGACGATGGGACCGTAATGGCAAGTCTTATCCGTCTCGGCGAAGGGCGATATGTAGTCAATCGCCCCGCAAATGTCAAGATGAATATCCCCCCGGAAAATCAGGCGGCCGCCGCTTCAATAGCCCTTGAAATCCGACGCATTGTGCGCTCCTTGCCGAGCGTGATCATGACGTCGTCGAGGCCCGGGCTGACGGTCCTTCCCGTGAGGGCGACGCGGATCGGCTGGGCGATTGCCTTGAATTTCTTCCCGCGCTTTTCGGCGACATCGCGCAGGGAAGTCTCCAGCGTCTCCTTGGTGAACGCGCCGAGTCCGGAGAGGCCGGAAAGGACGGCCCGCAAGTCCTCGGCCGTTTCCTTTGTCAGGTACTGGCTTGCGGAGGCCGGGTCGTACGCCACCTCGTCCCGGAAATAGAAGGCGCCCGCTTCGGCCATCTCCACGATGGTCTTCGACCGTCCCTGAAAATCCCTGACGACGCTTTCGGCAAGTCCGCGATCGGAGGCGTCCACGCCCATCTTCTCCCAGAATGGCTTCGCCTCTTCCGCGAGGCGCGCGGGCGAGGCTTCCTTGATATAGTGCTGGTTCAGCCAGAGCAGCTTTTCGGTGTTGAAGACGGCCGCCGACTTTCCGACGGCGCCCAGCGAGAAGTGCTCGATCATCTCCTGGAGCGAGAAGATCTCCTGGTCACCGTGCGCCCAGCCGAGTCGGACGAGATAATTGACCAGCGCCTCGGGCAGATAGCCCATGTCCCTGTAGGCCATGACCGACGTCGCGCCGTGCCGCTTGCTGAGCCGCGTCTTGTCGGCCCCCAGGATCATCGGCACGTGGCCGAACTCCGGCACCGCGAATCCCAGCGCCTCGTAAAGCAGGATCTGGCGCGGGGTGTTGTTCACGTGATCGTCGCCCCGGATGACGTGGGTGATCTTCATGTCCGCGTCGTCGACGACAACCGCGAAATTGTACGTGGGGTACCCGTCCGCCCGCTCGATGATGAGGTCGTCCAACTCCTCGTTCTGGAAGGCGATCCGCCCCTTGACGAGATCGTTCCACGCCGACGTTCCGACCGCCGGGCAGCGGAAGCGGACAACGGAATTCGGCGTGCGGGTCAGCCCCTTGTCCCGGCAGGTTCCGTCGTACTTCGGCTTCCCTCCGGTCGCCAGGGCGTGCTTGCGCTTCGCCTCAATCTCCTCCGCGGAGCAGGTGCAGACGTAGGCCTTGCCCTCCTGAACCAGCCTGCGGACGGCCTCCCGGTGCACCGCGACGCGTTCGGCCTGGAAGAAGGGCCCCTCGTCCCACGTGAGGCCGAGCCACGTCATCGCGTCAAGGATCGCCTTCGTTGCTTCCTCCGTCGAGCGCTCCTGGTCCGTATCCTCGATCCGGAGGATGAACTTCCCCCCGGCGTGCCGGGTGAAGAGCCAGTTGAAGAGCGCCGTGCGCGCCCCCCCGATATGCAGAAAGCCCGTCGGAGAGGGCGCAAAGCGTGTGCGGATCGCGTCGTTTGAGGTCATCGGTTCCTGTCTTTCCTTTCCGCTGCAATTTGCGAACCTTATAGAAGCGCTCTCCCTTTTGTCAAGCCGCATCTTGCCGGCCAAAATATCCTTGACAACCCTGGTGTTTTATAATTAACTTTCGCCCTTTATTGCAGCGCGACCCTCCGTCAGGCGGAGGGCCCTCGCCAGAGTTGGAGACAGGGTCTTGAAGATCCAGTTGATTCACATCCCCGAAGAGGGGAAACAGGTTGACGTAACGAAGGATAACGCCTGGTTCCAGGAGAACCTCCCGGAAGCCGACCGGGGTTCCATGGAGCTGGCGTCCTTCTCGGCGTCCTGCCGCCTGAGCAAGGCCGGCGAGGCCGTTTATGTCGAAGGGACCATGGAGGCGGCGCTGGTCATGGCCTGCGGCCGCTGCTTAGAGCCGGCCCGTGTGGAACTGAAGAACGATTTCCACTACACCTTCGTCCCTGCTGCGGCGCGGGCCGACGATGAAGAGGGAGACGTCGAGGTGGATGACGCGGACGCCGAGCTCTGCTTCTACCGCGAAGAAGTGATCGACCTCGATCCCATCTTCTTCGAGCAGATCATTCTGCAGATTCCGATCAAGGTTCTCTGCGACGAAGCCTGCAAGGGCCTTTGCCCGCGTTGCGGAACCAATCTCAATGTAGCGGCCTGTTCATGCGAGTTGTCCGCCCCGGTGGATCCGCGCATGGCGATCTTGAAAAAAATGAAGCTTTAACGTTCCCGGAAAGAGGGATTTTCTATGCCAAACCCAGTAAAGAGACACTCCAAGACAAGACGGAACAAGAGACGCTCCCACGACTTCCTGCAGGCGCCCCAGCCTTCCACCTGTCCGCAGTGCAACGAGCCGAAGCTGCCCCACCGGGCGTGCCCGCATTGCGGAGTTTACAAGGGCCGCGAAGTGGTGTCCGTCGAAAAGACCTCCTGAAGCACAAGAGAAACGTAAGGCTCTCAGGGCACGGCCATGGCCAAAGTGGGACTTGTCTTTCCCGGGCAGGGCGTCCAGTCTGTTGGGATGGGCGGCGATCTCTACGAATCTTCAGAATTGGTCCGCTCTCTGTTCGCCGAAGCGGGGGACATCCTGGAGATGGATATCGCCGGCCTCTGCCTGCGCGGCCCGCAGGCGGCCCTCGATGAGACCCTCCACACCCAGCTCGCCGTACTGACGGTGGACATCGCCGTTTACAGCCTTTTTCGGGAAGAGGGCGGGGCCGACGCGGTTGTCATGGCCGGCCACAGCCTCGGAGAGTATGCCGCCCTGTACGCAGCGGGCGCCATCGGATTCGCAGACGTCCTGCGGCTGGTAAAGAAGAGGGCGACCTACCACCGCGAAGCCGTTCCGCAGGGGGAAGGCGCCATGGCGGCCGTCATCGGGCCGCCGGCCGCGGAGGTTGCGGAGATGTGCCGGTCGGCGCGGCGCGGGGACGAGGTTCTTTCCCCCGCGATCTTCAACGGACCCGGCCAGACCGTCGTCGCCGGGCACGCCGCCGCCGTCGAGCGGCTGCTGGAGGCGGCCAAACGGTCGGGACGGGCCAAGTCGCTCCGGCTGCCGATCTCCGTACCCTGCCACACCAGCCTCCTGAAGGGGGCGGCCGAGAGGCTGCGCGAAGACATGAAGCTGATCCCCTTTCGGGATTGCCGGACGCCGGTGATACCGAACTGCGATCCTTCCGCCAGGCATTCCCGCGCGGCGACCCCCGGTCTTCTCGCGAGGCAGATCACCTCGCCGGTCCGGTGGCAGGAAACCGTCGCGCAACTGGCGGTGAGCGGCGTCGACACGATCATCGAACTGGGGCCGAAGAAGACCCTGTGCGGCTTGATCAAACGGATCGACCCGCGTTTCCGTCTTCTGAACGTCGAAGATTCGCAGAGCCTGTGCAGGTGCCTGCAGGCCCTGAAGACACCCGAGGGGGCGTAGCCGCTTCAGAACGCCGGCGGATGCCGCGCGGCATCACGGCATTTTTAGCCTCGGACGAGGCAAGGAATATCACGGGACAGATCCTGCGTGAACGGAGGCCTTGCCTTTTCAGGCAGGCGGGCCGCTCCGGCGCTTTCGCGGCGGGGCGTGCGGGATCGAAATCCACGAAGGAGGACCACCTCATGACCCTGGAAGAAAAAGTCATAGCGATCATCATGGAGCAGTTGGAAGTCACGAAAGAGGAGTGCAAGCCTGAGGCGGCGTTCATCGAAGACCTCGGGGCGGACTCACTGGATCTCGTCGAACTGATCATGGAGATGGAGGAAAACTTCGGCCTGCAGATCTCCGACGACGACCTGGCAAAGATCCGCACGATCGGCGACGTCATCGCCTACATGAAAAGCAAAGGGATCTCCTGAGCATTGGAGGGTTTTTGTTGAGCAGAAGAGTGGTTGTGACGGGTCTTGGCGCCGTGACGCCCGTGGGGAACTCCGTCGGGGAAAGCTGGGAGGCGCTGTGCAGCGGGAGATCCGGCATCGGGCCGATCACCAAATTCGATGCCGCCGCCTTTGATACGAGGATCGCCGGGGAACTCAAGGGCTTCGATCCGATCCGCTACGTGACGAAGAAGGAGCAGCGCCGGTACGACAATTTCATCATCTTTGCGCTGGCAGCCGCCGAGGAAGCCGCCGCGGATGCGGCTCTTTCGGTCGTCGGACCGGAGGCCGAACGGACCGGCGTCATCATCGCCTCCGCCATCGGGGGCGTGGAGACGATCGAAACGGAGAAAGAGGCCCTTCTCGCGGGAGGACCGCGGAAGATGTCGGTTTTCGCCATCCCGGCCGTCCTGGCCAACCTCGCCGCCGGACACGTATCCATCCGCTTCGGCGCGAGGGGCCCCATCAGTTGTCCCGTCACCGCCTGCGCCGCCGGCACCTGTGCCATCGGCGACGCCTTTCATCTGATCCGCTGCGGCCGCGCCGACGTCATGTTCGCCGGGGGCACCGACGCCGCCATCACCCCCATGTCTATCGGCGGCTTCAACCGGATGCGCGCCCTGTCCGTCCGCAACGACGAGCCTGCGAAGGCGAGCCGCCCCTTTGACCGGGACCGCGACGGTTTTGTCCTCGGCGAGGGGGCGGGCGTGGTGATTCTCGAAGAGATGCAGCATGCCCTCAACCGGGGGGCAAGAATCCATGCCGAAGTGGCCGGCTACGGAAGCACCGCCGACGCCTTCCACATGGCGGCCCCGCCCCCGGGGCACGAGGGCGCCGCACGCTGCATGAAGGTCGCCCTGGAGGATGCCGGCATGCGGCCGGAGGACATCGACTGCATCAATGCCCACGGGACGTCGACGCCGCTCAACGACGCCTATGAAACCCAGGCCATCAAGGCCGCCTTCGGGAGCCACAGCCGTTCCCTCGCCGTTCCGTCCACCAAATCGATGACGGGCCATCTCCTGGGCGCGACCGGTGCGGTGGAGGCGATCTTCTCCGTCAGGTCGATCGAGGAGGGCATCGTCCCCCCGACCATCAATCTCGATCACCCCGACCCCGAATGCGACCTGGACTACGTCCCGCACCTGGCCCGGAAGCGCGCGGTCCGCACCGTCATGTCCAATACGTTCGGGTTCGGCGGCGTCAACGCGGTCCTGATCCTGAAAAAGTTCGGAGGTTGAAATTCATGCCGGAAGACAAACGTCTGGTGATCGGCGCGGACCACGCCGGCTTCGATCTGAAGGTGGCGCTGAAGCGGCTCCTCGACCGGCTCGGGTATTCCGTCCACGACGTCGGGACCTTCAGCTCCGAATCCGTCGATTATCCGGATATCGCGGCGGAGGTCGCGCGGCGCGTCTCCACGGGGGAGTTCGCCAGGGGGATCCTGGTCTGCGGTTCGGGAATCGGCATGAGCATCACGGCGAACCGTTTCCCGCATGTCCGGGCGGCCCTGTGCATGGACGCGGAAACCGCCCGGCTGAGCCGGCAGCACAACAACGCCAACATCCTGGTCCTTGCGGGCAGGCGCACCGATCCCAACACGGCGGGCGAAATCACACAGGTCTGGCTGCGGACGGCCTTCGAAGGAGGCCGCCATCAGCGGCGGCTGGAGAAAATCGCCGCGATCGAGAATTCGCTGAAGCCCTCCTGAGCGTGCGCTCCGGGGGAAAAAGCGCCGTGCGAAGTCTCTCTTTTCGTGGTATGCATCTCGCCGGACATCAGTCCGCGGAGAAGGAGGTAACCTCATGTCGATCTTGAAGCAGATGGATCGGGAACTGTACGATGCCATTCAGAAAGAAACCGCCCGGCAGGCCGGCGGCCTGGAGCTCATCGCCTCGGAAAACTTCGTGAGCGAGGCCGTCCTGGAGGCCCAGGGCTGCGTCATGACCAACAAGTATGCGGAGGGCTATCCGGGCAAGCGCTATTACGGCGGCTGCGAGTTCGTCGACGTCGCCGAGACCCTGGCGATCGAACGCTGCAAGAAGCTCTTCGGCTGCGATCACGTCAACGTCCAGCCCCACTCCGGGACGCAGGCGAATATGGCCGTCTATTTCGCGGCGGTGCAGCCCGGGGACACGGTCCTCGGCATGAACCTGGCGCACGGCGGCCACCTTTCCCACGGCAGCCCCGCCAATTTTTCGGGCAAGCTCTATTCGATCGTCCCCTATGGCGTGGACCGGAAGACCGAGACGATCGACTTCAACGAAGTAGAGGACCTGGCGAAGAAGCACAAGCCGAAGATGATCGTCGTCGGGGCAAGCGCCTATCCGCGGACGATCGATTTCAACGCGTTCCGCAGGATCGCCGACACCGTCGGCGCCGTCATCCTGTGCGACATCGCGCACATCGCCGGACTCGTCGCGGCCGGCCTGCACCCCTCGCCAATCCCCGTATGCGAATACGTGACGAGCACCACCCACAAGACGCTGCGCGGTCCCCGCGGCGGCCTCATCATGTGCAAGGAGCCCTACGCCAAGACCCTGAACAGCCGGGTCTTCCCGGGCAGCCAAGGCGGGCCGCTCATGCACATCATCGCCGCCAAGGCGGTGGCCTTCAAGGAAGCGCTGACCGACGAGTTCCGCGCCTACCAGAAGCAGATCGTCCTGAACGCCAAGGCGATGGCCGACGCCCTGGTCTCGCACGGCTATCGGCTTGTGTCCGGCGGAACCGACAATCACCTCATGCTGGTGGACCTGTCGGTGAAGGGCGTGACCGGCGTCGACGCCCAGAATGGGCTCGAACGCGCCGGCATCACCGTCAACAAGAACGGCATCCCCTTCGATACGAAGGGCCCCCAGATCACGAGCGGCATCCGCATCGGCACGCCGGCGGTGACGACCCGCGGGATGAAGGAGCCCCAGATGAAGGCGATCGCCGGCATGATCGCGGAGACCCTCGCCAACCTGAACGACGAGGCGAAGATCCGGGAGATCCGCGGGCAGGTGCAGAAACTGTGCGACCAGTTTCCGCTTTACCGGGAGAGACTGAACCGTGAAAGGTAAACCGGGCGTCCCGAAATCCGTTCCGAAGTCCGGCGGGAAGAAGGCCGCGAAGGCGGCGACGCAGCGGCCGGGCTGGGACGAGTATTTCATGGACATCGTGTCGCTCGTGGCCAAACGATCGACATGCCTGAGGCGCGGCGTCGGCGCGGTCCTGGTTCGGGACCGCCGCGTGCTGGCCACCGGCTACAACGGCGCCCCTTCCGGCATCCGCCACTGCCTGGACGTGGGATGCCTGCGGGAAAAGATGCAGGTCCCGTCCGGCGAGCGGCACGAACTCTGCCGTGGGCTGCATGCGGAGCAGAACGCAATCATCCAGGCGGCCCTGCACGGCGTCAGCATCAACGGCTCCACCCTGTACAGCACGAACCACCCCTGCGTCATCTGCGCCAAGATGATCATCAACTCCGGCATCCGGAAGGTCCTCTACCAGGACGGCTACGCCGACGATCTGGCGCGCGAAATGCTCAAGGAATCGGGAATCGAAGTGTCCTCGATATGAAATGCCCCTTTTGTGCCAACGGCGAGAACCGCGTGATCGACTCGCGCATCAGCAAGGACGGCAGCGCCATCCGCCGCCGCCGCGAGTGCATCGCCTGTTCGAAGCGCTTCACCACCTACGAGTTTGTGGAAGAAGTCCTGCCCATGGTGGTGAAGAAGGACGGGCGCCGGGAGGCTTTCGACCGCTCCAAGATCCGCACGGGGATTCTCAAGGCCTGCGAAAAGAGGCCGATCAGCGTCGAGCGCATCGAGACGGTCGTCGAGAACATCGAACGGGCCTGCCAGGACCTGCAGGGCAAGGAGATTTCCACGACCGTCATCGGCGAGAAGATCATGCAGGAACTGCAGGGGCTCGATGCCGTCGCCTATGTCCGCTTCGCCTCCGTCTACCGCGAGTTCCGCGACGTCGGCGACTTCATGGAAGAGCTCAAAGACCTGATGAACGGAAAGGGTCAACCCGCAAAGCCGTCCCGGGCGGAGGCAAAAGAAAACCGCGGCAACGACGAAGGATAAAGCAATGTTCACGGGCATCATCCAGGGCATGGGCGCCGTCACCCGCCTCGTGAAGAAAGGCGGCGACGCCGTTCTCGAAATCGATACGGCCCTGGACCTGTCGGATGTGAAGACGGGCGACAGCATCGCGGTCAGCGGCGCCTGCCTCACCGTGACGGATCTCCGGCGCAGCTCGTTCGCCGCCGATGTTTCGGCGGAGACGCTCAGCCGGACCACGCTGGGCAAGGCCTCAGCCGGAACGGCGGTAAACCTTGAAAAATCGCTGCGGCTGTCCGATCTCCTCGGCGGACACCTGGTCCTGGGACACGTCGACGCCGCCGGGACGCTCGTCGATCAGCAGCGCAAGTCCGCCTCGACGATCCTCGGGATCTCCGTGGCCCCGGAGGTGATGCGCTACATCGTCGAAAAGGGCTCCGTCGCCGTGGACGGGGTCAGCCTGACCGTGAATCGGTGTGAAAAGGATCGCTTTTATGTTAACATCATTCCGCAAACGGCCGGGACGACGACGCTTCAATTCCGCAAGCCGGGCGACGCCCTGAATATCGAGACCGACATCCTGGCCAAGTACGTGGAAAAACTGCTCGCCGCGCCGGGAACGCTCGGCGGGGCGGAGCCTCCGAAGGATCTGGATTTGAATTTTCTGGCGAAACACGGCTTCCTGCGTTAATCCGCTGGGCACCGCGATCACCTCTGCAAAGGATGAAGAGTTATGGCAGTCAGTACGATTCAAGAGGCCCTCGAAGACATCAAGAAGGGCAAGATGGTCATCCTCGTGGATGACGAAGACCGGGAAAACGAAGGCGATCTGTTCATGGCCGCAGAGTTCGTGACGCCGAAGGCCATCAATTTCATGGCCCGGTACGGGCGAGGACTGATCTGCCTGACGCTGACGGAAGACCATGCCGACAGGCTGCGCCTGGCGCCGATGGTGCGGGACAACAAGTCCCGCTTCGGCACGGCCTTCACCGTCTCCATCGAGGCCAAGTGCGGAGTGACGACGGGGATCTCGGCGGCCGACCGCGCAACGACGATTCTCACGGCCGTCGCCCCGGCCACGAAGGCGGAAGATCTCGTCAGCCCCGGCCACGTCTTTCCCATCCGCGCCAAGAAGGGCGGCGTCCTCGTGCGGACCGGACAGACCGAAGGCTCCGTCGACCTGGCGAGGATCGCCGGGCTGCACCCCGCGGGGGTCATCTGCGAGATCATGAAAGACGACGGCACCATGGCGAGGATGCGGGACCTCGAGATCTTCGCAAAGGAGCACGGGCTCAAGATCGTGACGATCGCGGATCTCATCGACTACCGGATGCAGCATGAGTCGATGATCCGCCGCGCGGCTTCGGCCATGATCCCGAGCCGCTACGGCGGCGAATTCAAGCTCATCGTCTACGAGAACGACGTCGACGACATGAAACACCTGGCCCTGACGAGGGGAGAGATCGGGCCGGAGGACGAGGTCCTCGTGCGGGTCCACTCGGAATGCCTGACGGGAGACGTCTTCGGCTCCGAGCGCTGCGACTGCGGCGACCAGCTTCACAAGGCCATGGAGATGGTGGCGGAGTGCGGAAAGGGCGTCATCGTGTACATGCACCAGGAAGGCCGGGGAATCGGCATCGTCAACAAGATCAAGGCCTATGAGCTGCAGGAAAAGGGCATGGATACGGTGGAGGCCAATATCGCGCTCGGCTTCAAGGAAGACCTCCGCGACTACGGCATCGGCGCCCAGATTCTCGTCGATCTCGGCGTGAAGAAGATGCGGCTCATGACGAACAATCCCCGGAAGATCATCGGCCTTCAGGGGTACGGGATCACCATCACCGAGCGGGTCCCCATCGAACTGAAGCCGACCGACAACAATATCCGGTACCTGAAGACCAAGAAGAAGAAGATGGGGCACATCCTGAAGATGTCCTGAATTTGCGGCCGCGGTTCGGCTTGCACGCCCTGCTGTTCATCTGATATGGAAGGGGGCGTCCGCGGCCGGAGAAACGGGGCAGCGGGGGCAGACAACCACCATGAGGAGAGCCGTTATGACGAAAATCGTCGAAGGAAAGATCGTCGCCAAGGGAATGAAGTTCGCCATCGTGGCCAGCCGCTTCAACGACTTCATCAGCTCCCGGCTCATCGACGGGGCGGTGGATGCCCTGACCCGGGCCGGAGCCGACGAGAAGGATATTTCCATCATCAAGGTCCCCGGGGCGTTTGAATTGCCGCTCGTCGCAAAGAAGATCGCGAAGGGGAAGGGATGCGACGCGGTGATCTGCCTGGGCGCTGTCATACGGGGCGCGACGCCGCATTTCGAGTACATCAGCGCCGAAGTCTCCAAGGGAATTGCCGCCGTCGGACTCGAAACGGAGGTCCCCGTCGCCTTCGGCGTCCTGACGACGGATACGATCGAACAGGCGATCGAACGGGCCGGCACGAAATCCGGGAACAAGGGATGGGATGCCGCCATGACGGCGATCGAAATGGTCGACCTGTTCAAAAAACTATAAAGCCGCACGCAGGAAATACGGCCCTCTGCAGGCAGCAGCAGGGCCGTATCTGCATTTGAGGATTGGATGCACCACAGGAGAAAAGCCAGAGAAATTGCCCTGCAGGTTCTCTACCAACTCGATGTTTCAGGAATGGGCCCTCAAGAGGCGGTCGATTTGTATTGGAAGAATTTCGACTCCCCGGACGAGACGAAGCAGTTCGCGGCCCATTTGGTCGAAGGCACCTGGAGCCATCGCGAGAAAATCGATCAGATGATCGGCGAGTTTTCCGAAAACTGGACGATCTCGCGGATGTCCCGGGTCGACAGAAGCATCCTCCGAATGGCCGTCTTTGAGCTTCTGCACTGTCCGGACATCCCGCCTAAGGTCACCCTCAACGAGGCGATCGATCTGGGCAAGGATTACGGATCGGAAAATTCGGGGGCATTCATCAACGGCATCCTGGATGCCCTGTATGTGAAACTGTACGGGAAGAATGGACCTGACGATCACCAAGACGCCTCCTGAGAGTCTTTACGAGGAGAACCTCGTGCTGGCCTTCTATACCGACGAGAGGCCTCCCCGTGGCTACTCAGGTCTGGTGGATTGGCGGATGAACGGGCTTCTCTCGACGGAGATCGCCCGGGGAAGAATTTCGGCCGCCTTCGGCGAAAAGGTCATCGTCCCGCAGCCGGACCGCATCGCGGTGAAAAGGCTCATCCTCTTCGGTCTGGGGCCGGTTTCCGAGGCGACGCAGGGACGCCTGTACGAAGCGGGGTGCCGGATCGTCGAGACGATGACCGACCTGCTGTGCCGGAACTTCGCCGTGAACGTCCCCACGGCGGGCGGGCCGCGCCTGAGCATTCAGGAGACCGCGGAGGCCATGCTGTGGGGATACCTGGAGACCGGATCCGCCGAAGGGAAGACGCTGGACAAGCTGCGGATCTGCGTCCAGGAAAATCACGAAGCGGAGACGGCCGCGGCATTCGAACGCATGAAGACCCTCAGGGAGAAGCTTCTGGCGGCGACGCCCGCCCCCGCCGGCGGACTGGCGGAGACGCATTCCTGAGAGTTTGCTGAAAAAGAGGAGATCTCGGAAGATGAGCGACGGAAAATACCATCCGCAGGAAATCGAGGAAAAATGGCAGGCTCACTGGGAACGCCAGGGCATTTTCAAGGTCGGTGAAGATCCCGCGAAAAAGAAATACTACCTGCTCGAGATGTTTCCCTATCCCTCGGGGAAGATCCATATGGGACACGTCCGGAATTACACCATCGGGGACGTCGTCGCACGCTACAAGCGCATGCAGGGGTTCAACGTGCTTCACCCGATGGGATGGGACGCCTTCGGCATGCCCGCTGAAAACGCGGCGATCGAACACCGCATCCATCCCGCCCGCTGGACGAACGACAACATCGCCTTCATGAAGAAGCAGCTCAAGCGCATGGGCTTCAGCTACGACTGGGACCGCGAGATCTCGACCTGCGAGCCGAAATACTACCGCTGGGAACAGCTGTTCTTCCTGTGGATGCTGGAAAAGGGACTCGCCTACAAGAAGGCCTCCGCCGTCAACTGGTGTCCCCACTGCAAGACCGTGCTGGCCAACGAGCAGGTTGAAAGCGGGCTCTGCTGGCGCTGCTCGACGGAAGTGGTCGAAAAATACCTCGAACAGTGGTTCTTCCGCATTACCGCCTACATCGACGAGCTTCTCGAGTACTGCGACAAGCTTCCCGGATGGCCGGAAAGGGTGCTCATCATGCAGCGCAACTGGATCGGCAAGAGCCACGGTTGCGAAATATCCTTCCCCATGGCGGATGGGTCCGGCAAGGCGATCCAGGTCTTCACGACGCGGCAGGACACGATCTTCGGGGCCACCTTCATGCTGGTCGCCGCCGAACACCCCCTGGTCATGGAGCTCGTCCGCGGAAAGCCCTGCGAGTCGCAGGTCAAGCAGTTCGCCGACAAGATCAAGCGGCAGGACAAGGAACTCCGCACGTCCGAATACTACGAAAAGGAAGGCATGTTCCTCGAATCCTACTGCCTCAATCCCGTCACGGGGAAGAAGATGCCGATCTTCGCCGCGAACTTCGTCCTCGCGGATTACGGGACGGGATGCGTCATGGCCGTTCCCACGCACGACCAGCGAGACTTCGAGTTCGCCAAGAAATACAACCTCCCGCTGATCGTCGTCATCCAGCCGCCGGACCGTACGCTCAACACCGCCACCATGAAGGAGGCCTACATCGAGGACGGCATCCTGGTCAATTCCGGTCGTTTCGACGGCATGGAAAACACGAAGGCGATGGAGACCATTGCCGACTACATCGAGTCCATCGGCCGGGGAAAGCGCACGGTCCAGTACCGCCTGCGCGACTGGGGAATCTCCCGGCAGCGGTACTGGGGCGCCCCGATCCCGGTGGTGAACTGTGCAAAATGCGGGACGGTCCCGGTGCCGGAAGCCGACCTGCCCGTCATCCTTCCCACGGATGTGGAGTTCACGGGTGAAGGCGGATCGCCGCTGACCAAGATCCAGTCTTTCGTGGAGACGAAATGCCCGCGTTGCGGAGGGGCCGCGGCCCGGGAGACCGACACCATGGACACCTTCGTCGAGTCCTCCTGGTACTTCGACCGGTTCTGTTGTCCGGACGTCGACACGGCGCCCGGCCTCGACAAGAAGCGCGTCGCCTACTGGATGCCCGTCGACCAGTACATCGGCGGCATCGAGCATGCGATCCTGCACCTCCTCTACGCGCGGTTCTACACCAAGGTGCTCCGCGACCTCGGCGTCATCGACGTCGACGAGCCCTTCACGAACCTCCTGACACAGGGAATGGTCTGCAAGGAATCGACACGCTGCCCGGAACACGGCTACCTACTGCCCTCCGAGGTCCGGGAGGGAAAATGCGTGCAGTGCGGGAAAGAGGTCGTCGTCGGCAAGACGGAAAAGATGTCCAAGTCGCTCAAGAACGTGGTCGACCCCGATTACCTGATCCGCGAATACGGCGCGGACACCGTCCGGGTCTTCTGCCTGTTCGCAGCGCCTCCGGAAAAGGACCTCGAATGGAGCGATCAGGGCGTGGAGGGTTCGTTCCGCTTCATCAGCCGGATCTGGCGGATCGTCGCCGACTATGGGGACGACATCCGGAACGTCGCGCCCTTCGACGGGAAGGCGGAGCTGGAAGACGCCCTGAAAGTCCTGAGGCGCAAGACCCACCAGACCATCAAGAAGGTCACGCGGGATATCGAAGACCGGTTCCATTTCAACACGGCGATCAGCGCCGTCATGGAACTCCTGAATGCCCTCTACGCGCTGGAGCGGCCTGCGCAGAACAACGCCATGGCGCTGGGCGTCGTGCGGGAGGCGATCGAGACGATCCTTCTGCTCATGGCCCCGCTCATCCCGCACGTCGCCGAAGAGATGTGGTCTCTGCTGGGCCGCACGGAAAACCTCGCCGACATGCGCTGGCCGAAGTTCGATTCATCCGTGGCCTCGGAGGAAGAAATCACGATCGTGATCCAGGTCAACGGCAAGGTCCGCAGCCGGATCAGCGTGTCGGTCGACGAGGACGAGGAACAGGTCAAGGCGATGGCCCTGGCGGACGAGAAGACGGCGAAGTTCATCGCGGGCAAGAAGGTGCTCAAGCAGTTCTACGTCCCCAAACGGCTTGTCAACATCGTGGTCGCAGGCTGAGGCGGAGGCTGTCATGGACGGGAAGGGTCCCCGGCTGGGATTTTCCGGAAGGCGTGCCGGCGCTTGTCTGGTATTTCTTCTGTTCCTGATCTGCGCGGGCTGCGGTTACCGCTTCTCGCCGGGCGGGGAGAACCTTCCGCCCGAGATCCGCACCGTCTTCGTGGAGATCTTCGCCAACAAGACGAGCGAAGCCAATTTCGAAAACCAGGTCCGCGCCGCCTTTGTGGACCAGATCATCCGGGGAACGCGTTTCAAGCTGGCCGACTCCAAGGAAACGGCCGACGCGGTTTTGAGCGGCAGCATCGAGGGGCTTTCGAGCTCTCCTCTTTCCTACCGCGCGACGAATCTCGCCGCGGAAGAACGGCTGACGGCCCTGCTGAATATTACCCTTGAGGATCGGAACTCAGGAAAGGCGGTCTGGACGGGGAGCGGCCTTGCGGGCACCGCAGACTACACGGTCGACCCGGCAAATCCGACCGTTACGCAGACCAACCGGAGGAACAACCTCAACAAACTGGCAAACGACACGGCCGAGAAGGCATATCGATTGATGATGTCCGGGTTCTGAAAGCGCGTGCAGAGGGGTCTACTTCGCGATCGCGTTCACGGCCTTGGTCAAGCGGGAAATCTTCCGGGAAGCGTTCCGCTTGTGAATCGCACCCTTCGCTGCAGACTTCGCCAGGGCCGGAACAGCAGCGGCCAGCGCCTTCTTGGCGGTCTCGACATCCTTCGCTTCCGCCGCGGCCGTCACCGCCTTCACCTTCGTTTTCATCGCCGACTTGACCGACGTGTTGCGCTGGGTGATCTTCACGCTCTGCCGAGCCCTCTTTTGCGCTGAACGATGCTTTAGCAAAAATGCCTCCTTGTCGAGTGTTCTCGAGATATTGGAGTCGGTTTTACTATCCGAATTCGCCACGCCTGTCAAGCCCAAAGTGCGGCGCGGAACGAAGCCTGTTGATGGGTTGAAAACGCAGGCAGCCTATGATAAGCGCAACGAACTGCGCTCAAAATTTCTCCCCGAGGAGGGAACATGAAAAAAGCGGACGCTCTGCTGCATAAGGCAAAAAAACAGGGAAGGGCCCTGCTTTCCTTTGCGGAATGCGCCGAACTTCTGAAGATCTATCGCATCCCCTTCTGCGGGGGAACGGTGGCCGCCGATGCGAAGTCCGCCGTCGCCGCGGCGAGACGGCTCGGCTATCCCGTGGCCATGAAAATCGCCTCGCCGGACATCGTCCACAAATCGGAGGCCGGCGGCGTGCGCCTCGGCATCGGAAAGGACGGCGAAGTCCGCAAGGCCTTTGCCGCCATCGTCGAGGCGGCCGGGGTGTACAAACCCGGCGCCGCCATCGAGGGAGTCCTGGTCCAGTCGATGGCGCCGCAGGGCGTGGAGCTGGTCGCCGGGGCCAAATTCAGCCGCCAGTTCGGACCGGCCGTCATGTTCGGAATGGGCGGCGTCTCCGTGGAGATCATGAAGGACGTCGTCTTCCGTCTCGCCCCCGTGACACGGGATGAGGCGCTGGCCATGCTGAAGGAAATCCATGCCGCTCCGCTCCTCGAAGCCTTCCGCGGACGGCCGGCGGTGAAGAAGGCCGCCGTGGCCGATATCCTGGAAAAGCTGTCCCGCCTCGTCGCGGATCACCCGGAGATCGTCGAAGCGGATCTGAATCCCGTCATCGCCTCAGGCCGGGGGGCTGTCGTAGCCGACGTCCGCATGATGCTGGGCGAGCCGAAGCGCGTATCCCGGACAGCTTACAGCACGGACCAGATCCTCGCGGCGACCCGGCGCATCTTCCAGCCCAGGGGGATCGCCGTCATCGGCGCCTCCAATGATCCGGCCAAACTCGGATGTTCGACCATGAAGAACATTCTCGGCGGCGGTTATCGCGGCAAGGTCTATCCCGTCAATCCCAAGGGCGAAGAGATCATGGGGCTCAAGAGCTACCGGGACATCCTGGAAGTCCCCGATCCCGTGGACGCGGCGATCGTCGTCATCCCGGCGAAATTTATCCCGGACGAGGTAACGAAGATCGGCAAACGCAGCATCGCCGGCGCCGTCGTTCTCGCCTCCGGCTTTGCGGAGACGGGCAACGTCCAGCTTCAGGAGGAGCTTCTGGCGCGGGCCCGCGAATACGGCGTCCGCATCCTCGGTCCGAACATCTTCGGGATCTACTATACGCCGGAAGACCTGTGCGCCACCTTCTGCGTCCCCTACACGGAACGGGGCTCCGCCGCCTTCACCGCCCAGAGCGGCGGCGTGGGCATGGCGATCATCGGCTATACCCGCAAGCACAAGATGGGGATCTCCGCCATCGTCGGGGTGGGCAACAAGAGCGACGTCGACGAGGACGACCTGATCGAGTACTTCGGCCAGGATCCCAACACGCGCGTTATCGTGATGCACGCCGAGGATATCAAGGACGGCGACGCCTTCATCCGGGCGGCGCAGAAAATCGGCAGGACCAAACCCATCGTCGTCCTCAAGAGCGGGGCCACGCAGCTTGGCGAGCGGGCCACCTCGTTCCACACGGGGGCGCTCGCCGGGGACGACCGGATCTACAACGCCGCCTTCGCGAAGGCCGGCGTGGTCCGCGCACCGAATCTCGAAGGCATGCTCGACTACGCGCGGATCTTCCAGATGCTGCCCGTCCCCAAGGGTGAAAACATCCTGGTGATCACCGGCGCCGGCGGCCTCGGCGCCCTCATCGCCGACGGGCTGAGCCGGCACGGCCTCTCCCTGATGAAGATGGACCCCGATCTTGACGCCGCCTTCCGGAAATTCATCCCGCCTTTCGGCGCGACGGGAAATCCCGTGGACATCACCGGCGGCGAGCCTCCGACGACCTACGAGGCGACGATCCGGCTGGCCCTGGAGGACGAGCGGGTGGACGCCCTGGTTCTGGGCTACTGGCACACGCTGATCACGCCGCCGATGACTTTCGCGAAGGTGCTCGTTCAGGTCAAACAGGAGGTGGAGAAAACGAAGAAGCCCAAGCCGGTCGTCGCCGCCCTGTCGGGCGACGTGGAGGCGGAGGCCGCCGCCGCGTACCTGGAGGAACACGGCATCCCGGCCTTCCCCTACACCTCCGAGCGACCCGTGGCGGCGCTCGCCGCCCTCTTCCGCTGGGCGCGGATGCGCCGGGAATAGGACGGAGCGGCGAACGTTCGGCGTGTCTTCGCCGGTGGAGGAGGCTCCGCCATGGTCCGGAGATCGTCCGCTGCAACTTCCACGACGAGAAAGGAAATTTCATGGATGACATTGCGAACGCCCTGGCGGGGGGGAAAGATGCCCTGAACGAGTACGAATCGAAGCGGCTGCTTGCGGGCGCCGGAATTCCCGTATGCCGGGAAGCGCTGGCGGAAGACGAGGAGGCGGCGGCGAAGATCGCGGCTGACTTCGGTTATCCCGTCGTTCTCAAGGCCGCGGGCAGCGCCCTTTATCACAAGACGGAGGTCGGGGGCATCGCCCTCAACCTCAAGAGCAAGGCCGAGATCCGGAAGGAGGGGAAGCGGCTGCTGGCCATCCCCGGATGCGAGAAGATTCTGGTGCAGGAAATGGTTCCCGGCAACCGCGAGATCGTCTGCGGTCTTCTCCGCGACGCCCAGTTCGGTCCCTGCGTGATGTTCGGTCTGGGGGGCATCTTCACCGAACTCCTGCAGGACGTCGTCTTCCGCGTGGCCCCGCTGACGGACTTCGACGCCCGACAGATGATGGGGGACATCAGGACGGCGAAGGTGCTCGACGCGTTCCGCGGTGAAGCGGCGGCGGACCGTGGAGCGCTGGCGAAGATCCTCGTATCCCTCGGGCAGATCGGCCTTGCCCGCCCCGAGGTGGAAGCGATCGACGTGAATCCCCTGAAGATCCGGAAGGATGGATCGCCTGTCGCCGTGGACGCCCTCGTGAAGATCCGGAAGGCAACCTGACGGACTGCGGCACTGCACTCGCTGTTGGATTCAACGGCCGACAGACTTGAAAGAGGCTGTTCAAAAACTTGGGAGATGTTCTCATGAGCCATGCTCTAACCACCTTCTTCGAACCGAGGCAGATCGCCATCATCGGCGCATCGGCTGTCGAGGGAAAATCGGGCTACGTCGTTGTAGCGAACATCCTGGCCAACGGTTATGAAGGGAAGATCTACCCCGTCAATCCGCGCGGGGGTCAGATCCTGGGACTCCCGGTGACGCGCTCCATCTCCGAACTTCCCGAGGGCATCGACGTCGCCGTCATCATCCTTCCCGCCGAACACACGGTCCAGGCCCTGCGGGAATGCGCGGCCAAGGGGATCCGCCACGCCGTCCTCCTGGCCGGCGGATTCGCCGAGGTGGATGAAGGCCGCGCGAAACTTCAGGAAGAGCTGGTCGACGTCCTCAAGAAGACGGGAATACGCACTCTGGGTCCCAATACCTCGGGCCATACGTCCACGCCCTTCAAATTCACCTCGTCCCTCTTCCCGCTCGGGAAGATCCGGCCGGGCAGGGTTTCGTTCATTGCGCAGACGGGAAACTTCGCGACCCATACGATGAAATACATCCTCACGGGCGAGCATTTCGGGCCCTGCCGCGTGATCGGCCTCGGGAACAAGATCGACGTGGAGGAGAGCGAGGCGCTGGAGTATCTCGGACAG
Source organism: uncultured Syntrophaceae bacterium (assembly GCA_964506465.1). Taxonomy (GTDB): domain Bacteria; phylum Desulfobacterota; class Syntrophia; order Syntrophales; family UBA6109; genus UBA6109. Next base: position 46,277 of record CAZDLM010000003.1, on the reverse strand, counting down.
GACCCGGAGACTTCGGCGATCATCATCTATGTCGAGAGCCTCAAGAATCCGCGCCGCTTTCTGGAAATCGCCGGAGAGGTGACGCGCAGGAAACCCGTCGTCATGCTCAAGGGAGGTGCCACGGAGGCGGGGCGCAAGGCGGCCGACGCCCACACCGCCGCCATGGGATCGGAAGACCGCATCGTCGACGGCATGCTCCGCCAGGCCGGCGTGGTGCGCATCCACGAATATTCGCACCTCGTGCTGGCGGCCAAGGCCTTTTCGATGCTTCCACCGCTGCAGGGAAACCGCGTCAGTTTCCTGGCCCCTTCGGGCGCAATGCTCACGGTCCTTTCGGACTATTGCATGCGGAACGGCCTCGCCATTCCGGACCTGCAGCCGGAGACGGTCCGGCGCCTCCAGGAGATCAGCCCCGCCCTCATCCGCATGCGAAATCCCGTGGACATCTGGCCGTCCTGCGGCGTCCACGGCGTGGAATTCGGCTACCGGGAAGGCATGGAGGCCGTCCTCCGGGACCCCAACATCGACGCCGTCGTGCCGATCATCATGCTGACGAAGGATATCGGCGTTCCCTCGCCGGACTTCATCTATGACCTGTCCCGGAAATATCCGAAGAAACCTGTCCTTCTCGCCTTCAGCGCCGCCAAGGAATGCATGGACCAGTACAAGGACTCGCTGGAGCCGCGGGGAGTGCCGACCTATCCGGATATCGAGCAGCCCTTCGAGACGCTTTCCATCCTCGCGCGCTGCCGGGCCGCGCTGAATCGACCGAGATAGGCGGAGCGAATCTTCTTCGGCCCCCGCATGAGCCTGAGGCCTCCGCGAACGTGCGGAGGCCTTTTTTCATCTTGCCCGCCGCCGCCGGACCGATATATCCTTTCGACAAGATCGCTGATGACGTTCCGCTCCCTGGGAGGACATCCCTCAAGGGCAAGCCGCTTTACCGGGAGAGTATGCGTGCGAAGAAAGATGGCGCTGACCGCCCTGACGATTCTTCTTGTCCTGCTCGTCTATATCCTCTACGAGCTGGCCAGGGTCCGGTGGATTTCGAAGCCGCCGCCCCTCCCCGCCGGAACTGCGGAGACATCCTCCGACCAGGCGCGGACCCTGTACGGACACGTCAAACATCTCAGCACCGTGATCGGATCGCGCAGCGTCCTCGAGTACGAAAAGATCGAGGAGACCAAGCGCTACATTCTGGGGGTGCTGGCGGGTTACGGCTGGAGCGCCGAGATCCAGGGCTTCCCCTATGAGGGGAGGATGTACGGAAACGTCATCGCGACGATCGCGGGGGAGAAAAGGGCGGCTGAAACGGTGGTCGTCGGCGCCCACTACGATACGGTGACCGGCACCCCGGGCGCCGACGACAACGCGAGCGGCGTCGCGGTCCTGCTGGAATTGAGCCGTCTCCTGCGCGGCATCCGCCCGGACCGGACGATCAAGCTCGTCTTCTTCTGCCTGGAGGAGCCGCCCGTCTTCCGTACGCCGTCAATGGGAAGCTTCGTCTATGCCGAGCGGGCGAAGGCGGCCGGAGAGCGGATCGCCGCCATGATCTCGCTCGAGATGCTGGGTTACTACGGAACGGCCGAAGGCGGCCAGGCATTCCCCCTGCCGTTCATGAGCCTCTTCTTCCGGACGACGCCCGATTTCATCGCCGTCGTGGGGAACCTCTCCTCCCGGCGTCTCGTGGGGAACGTCGCCGCTTCGCTTCGGGAGACCGGGATGGCCGTCGAAACCCTTTCCACGGTCAGCCTCGTTCCCGGCGTGGATTTTTCCGACCACCGGTCCTTCTGGAAGATGGGCTACCCGGCGGCCATGCTCACGGATACCGCCTTCTACCGGAATCCCCACTACCACGCGTCCTCGGACAGGGCCGATACGCTCGATTACGGAAGGATGGCCGTTCTTCTGGACGGCCTGGACAAGGCAATCCGGGCTCTCGCCGGTCCGGCGTAATCAGCCCTGCTCCCCTGTCTTCAGCTCTGCTTCTCGAAGGGTTGCCGCAGCTCCCGAGGTCGGTATCTTTCATACTGGCTCTGCAGCAGGTCCCGGCCGATCGGCCTTCCGTGGCCGGGAAGAAAGACCCTGCAGCCGGTATCGAGAAGTCTCCGCCAGCTTCGGACCAGAAGCGCCGTATCATCGGCGAAGGGCGGCATGACCGAACCGCTGAACACCCCGAACAGCGTGTCGCCTACGAGGGCAACCTCATTTTCGACGATCAGGCTCAACGAGCCGGACGAATGGCCGGGCAGGTGAAGCACGGTCGCGGAAAAGCCGAAATCGAGCAGATCCAGCCCCTGGTCGACCAGGAGGTCTCCCGCCGCCGGCCGATACAGGAACCGCCGCTGCAGCGAAGCGCCGAACAGCCGGATCAGCCATCGCGTGGGGAATATGGTCCCCTGCGGCAGGGGGCTGTCCCCGGAGTTCAGGAAATCCGCTTCGCTCCGGTGGACGATGATCTTCGCTCCGAAGATCGTCTTGACGGCCGCGGCGTTCTCGGCATGATCGAAATGGGTGTGCGTCAGCACCAGCGCAGACAGGTTTCGCCCGTCGACGCCGGACTCGATGAGCCTGTCGACGAGTCTCTTCTCGGAACGCATCCGGCCGGTATCGACGAGGATGTGCCTGTCCCCGTTCAAAAGGAGGAAGGCGTTGCATCGGCCGGACAGGACCTGATCGATCGTGCAGCCGCTTGCCAGCCGAAATGCCGGAGCACCCATGTTCCCCGTCACCTTCCTTTCAATCCCGAAGGAGAAAGTCCGTCAAACGAGCCCCATGCCGGCCGGAAGCCAGCTACCGCGGAACCGCACTGCACCGCGCCGGCGGCGCCTCGCGCTTTTCGGCGCAGAAGACGCCCACGAACCAGTTCTTGTAGACGCAATCGGCGTTCCGGAACCCCGCCTCCTCCAGCCACGCAAGTTGATCGGCCAGGAGGGCCTCTCGGTCGTACGTCCGCCGCCGGTCCACGCTCGCCCGGATCTCTTCCTCCGTCCCGCCCCTTTCCCTCACCATCTTCAGCCAGGTCGTCCAGTACCGCTCCTGCATCTCCGGCGTGGGCCCCCTGACCTGGTCGATGTTGATGAAGACGCCCGGCGCACGCAGCGCCCGGTAGATCCGCGGAAGCAGCAGCCGCTTGTCCTCGTCGGAAAGGTGGTGGATGGAAAGGCTCGAGATGACGACGTCGAAGGTCCCCACGTAATCGATCCGGCGATAATCATCCAGGACGTAACGAAACCGCCCGCCGTCGGACGGCCCGAATCGCTTCCTGGCGACGTCGAGCATCTTGGCTGCGATATCCCAGAGCACGAAAGAACCCTGGGGGTACTTGTCCAGCACATGGCGTGAAAACAGCCCCGTCCCCGCCCCCAGATCCAGGACGTCGATGAGGGCATTCGCAGGAAAGGGGATCAGATCCCGGGCGACGGCGAATAGGTCTTCGTAGCCCGGCAGGGCTTTCTTCATCCAGTTGTCGTAGTAATTCACGGATTCGTTGAAGGCTTGATCGATGGTCATGGCACCCCGCCTTGAAGGCCGCAGGTCCGGGCAGCTTGAGAAGGAGGCTGCCGCTCTTGCAGCGCAATTTTGCCGGCATCATAACACAAAAAAGGGACAGCGGGTTCCCCGGCGGAATAAAAAAAGGGGGGGCGTGATCATGCCCCCCCCCTTCGATCAGGTTGCGGAGAACCCTAGTGCCCGCCGGCGTTCTTCTCCTCGCCGGAGACGACGAGCTTTCCTTCGTGCTCCATCTCCTTCAGCCACTTCGGGTGCTGCTTCATCAGCCAGGCACGCGTCACCCAGCCGCTGAACATCGCCGGCGCCGAACCCGGTGATCCGATCGTCCCCAGGTACAGATGGACGAAGAAAAACGCGAAGATCGTGAGGAATCCGAGCGCGTGCAGCGGGTACATCCACCGCACCAGCTCCACCGGAAATTCCAGCGGAAACCACATCACCAGTCCCGTCACCACCATCACAGCCCCGAAAACCGCCACCGCCAAAAAGAACATCTTCTGGCCGGGATTATACTTCCCCACCTCCGGAACCTTGTCCACGTGCCACAAATACCCGCCCGCGCACATCATCCACTGCAGGTCCTCGGGCATGGAGAAGACCCCCGCTTCCCGCCACCACATCCGGATCGTGAAAAACAGGGCAACGATGAAGAAGAGGCCCGCATAGTTGTGAACATACTTCAGCGACTTCAGGCTCCCCATCAACGTCCCCACGAAATTGAACGAATGGAACATCATCCCCAATCCCGTGATGCACAGGATCAGGCAGGAAATCGCCAGGCTCCAGTGGACGATCCTCTCAAAGCCGTCCGTGACTTGTATGAGACCCTTCTTCATGGTCATTTCCCTCCCTTCCCGGCATCGCCGCCCTGGACATCATCGTCGGGCGTCTTCGGCCCATGCGTGATGTAGTGCAGGAACGAGCCCGCCAGAACGCCGCCCGCCGCGATCAGGCTCAGCGGCTTCAGGAGATCCTTCCAGACGATGACGGAGAGCGGCACGCGCGGATTTTGCGGGAGCTTTTCGTACACCTCCGGCTTTTCCTGCAGGACATACAGGACATGCGTCCCCTTCACGAATTTGTCTCCGTACACCGAGGCGTCGCCTCCCAGTTCCTTCACGCGCGCATAGGCCAGCTTCAGCATGTCCTCCCGGTCGCCGAACTGCAGCGCGCCCGTCGGACAGGCCTTCACGCACCCCGGGAGCAGATCGCTCTGGATCCTGCTCAGGCAGAGATCGCACTTGTAGATCTTGTCCGTCGCCGCGTCGTAACGCGGGATGTTGAAGGGGCAGGCCGTCACGCACTCCTTGCAGCCGATGCACCGTGCGTTGTCGACGGCGACCGTCCCAAGATCCGTGTAGTGAAGCGCACCGCTCGGGCAGACCTTCACGCAGGCCGCATCGGTGCAGTGCATGCAGCCGTCCTTGCGGAAGAGCCATTTCATGCCACCCTTGTCGTCGGTCACTTCCTGGAAGCGGATCAGCATCCAGGTATTGGGCTGGAGATCGGGGGGGTTCTGGTAACCGCCCCGGTTGACCGTCTGCTTGGCCGGAAGCGAATTCCATTGCTTGCAGGCCAACTGGCAGCCGCGGCAGCCCGTGCATTTGGCGAGGTCGATGAGTTTCGTCTTTTCGGCCATGTTACTTCACCCCCTTCTTCACGACATTGGCCATGAAGGCCTTGCTCTCCGGGATCATCGTGTTTGCGTCGCCGATGGTCGGCGTCAGGAGGTTGGCGGCGTCCCCGAAGGTGAAGACTTCCGCCTTTTTGTCGCCCGGATTGTACGGGCGGTTCTCGGTCGTGATCCACCCGAAATGCCAGGGGATGCCGATTTCATGAACGGTATTGCCGTCGATGTTGAAGGGCTTGAAACGCGGCGTCACGATGGCCGTGGCCTCCACTTCGCCGCGGGCCGACTTGACGACGACGAGCTCGCCGTTGGCGATGCCCTTCTCCTTGGCCAGCTCGACGCTCATCTCCACGAACATCCCGGGCTGCATCTCCGCAAGCCACGGGCACCACCGCGTCAGCACGCCGGTCTGCCAATGCTCGCTCACCCGGTAGGTGCTGCAGATGAACGGGAAGCGCGGGTCGCAGCTTCCGACGCTCGCGTAGGCGTCGATATCGGAACCCACCCCGGGTTTGTCGAAACGTTTGACCACGGGGTTGTGCTTTTGCGGCGACAGGAGATTCTTCTCGACCGGGCACTCGAGCGGCTCGTAGTGCTCGGGGAAGGGACCGTCGGAAAGACCGGGGCCATAGAGGCAGCCGTGTCCGTCGGGCTTCATGATGAAGGGCGGCCTGCCGGAGCCGGGATCGCCGACGCCGTCGGGAACGTCGCCGTTCCACTTGCCCGTCCACCAGATCGGGGCGCGTTTCGGGTTCCAGGGTTTCCCCGTCGGATCGACGGACGCGCCGTTGTAGATGATCCGGCGGTTGACCGGCCAGGACCAGGACCACTCGGAATACAGTCCCAGTCCCGTGGGGTCCTTCTGGCCCCGCCGGGCGGCCATGTTGCCCGCGGCGGTGTAGCATCCCGAATAGACCCAGCAAAGGGACGAGGTGGAGCCGTCGTCCTGCAGGTACGCGAAGGACGGGACGAGGTCCCCCTTCTTGAATTCCCGTTTCTTCTTCGTCACGGGATCGTCGATCGTCTTGTCAACGAGGAAGTAGCCGTTCATCTCCTTGGCCGCCGCGTGCGGGTCGAAGTGGTGGATCCTGCCGTCGCCGCCCTTGAAGCCGTAGTCCCAGGTGAGCTTCGTGATGGCCTCTTTCAGGGGGCCGCCGTGTTTCCGGTAGAGATCCTGGATCCTGTAGAGGAGTTCCGTCATGATGTCCGCGTCGGGCAGGGCCACGCCGGGCGGGTTGACGGCCTTGTAGCGCCACTGCATCCAGCGGCCGCTGTTGGTTATGCTCCCCTCCTTTTCGATGGAGGCGGCGCAGGGCAGCATGAAGACCTCGGTCTTGATCTTCGCGGGGTCCATGCCCGGTCCGCGCCAGAAGGAGCCGGTCTCGTTGTCGAAGAGGTTGACGTTGACCATCCAGTCGAGTTTCGCCATGGCCTTGCGGACCTTGTTGGAATGAGCGCCGCTGCAGGCGGGGTTCATGCCCCAGGCGAAGAAACCGGTGAACTTGCCCTTGTACATCTGATCGAAGAGCATGAGCCAGGAGTGGTTGGCCCCTTCCTCGATCTTGGGCATGTAGTCGTAGGCTTCCTCGAGGGTGGCGTTCATCCCGTACATGGACCGCAGGAAGCTGGCTATGTACTTGGGGGTGTTCTTCCACCAGTTGAGGCTGTTGGGCTCTTTCGTCGTCGGCGTTCTTTTTTCGTTGAATTCCTTCAGGGTCTTTATGGACGCCGTAGGGGTCCCGATGTAGCCCGGCCAGATGTGGAAGAGAAGCCCCGCGTCCGTGGAGCCCTGGACGTTTCCTTCGCCGCGGAGGGCCTGGACGCCGCCGCCGGCGATGCCGATGTTGCCCAGGAGGAGCTGGATGATGCACATGGTGCGGATGTTCTGCACGCCGACAGTGTGCTGGGTCCAGCCCATGGCGTACAGAACGTTGCCCGCCTTGTCCGGCTTGCCCGTCGAGGCGTAGATCTTGTAGACCTCCAGCAATTTATCCTTCGGCGTCCCGGTGATCCGATTCACCATCTCCGGCGTGTAGCGGGAGTAGTGCCTCTTCAGAAGTTGGTACACGCAGTGGGGGTCCCGGAGTGTGGGATCCTTCTTGATGACGCCGTTGGCGTCCGTCTGGTAGCTCCACGTCGCCTTGTCGTACTTGCCGTTGCCGAATCCCGAGAAAACGCCCTTGTTGTCCCCGGGAAGCCGGAAGGCCGGATTCACGAGGAAAGAGGCGTTGGTATATGCCTTGACGTAGTCGGCGTGGATGAGGTTGTTGTCGATGATGTATTTGATCATGCCCCCGAGGAACGCGATATCCGTCCCGGAGCGGAGGGGGGCGTAGACGTGGGATTTCGCCGCAGACTGCGTGAAGCGTGGATCGACGCACAGCAGCTTGGCGCCCTTCTCCATGGCCTTGGTGATCCATTTGAAGGAGATGGGGTGGTTGGAGGCAGGGTTGCTGCCCATGATCAGGATCACATCACTATTCTTGAAATCGATATAGTGATTCGTCATTGCGCCGCGTCCGAACGACTCTGCCAGAGCCGGTACAGTCGGGCTGTGTCAGATCCTGGCCTGGTGTTCGATGTAGACCAGGCCCAACCCCCTCAGAAATTTCTGATAGACTTGACATTCTTCGTTGTCGAGGGCGGCGCTCCCGACGGAGGCGATCCCCTCCGTGCGGTTGACGGTCTCACCCTTGCCGTTCCTGGCGTGGAAGCTCTTGTCCCGGCTTTTCTTTACGTTCTCCGCGATCTTGTCGAGCGCCCAATCCCAACTGACCTCTTTCCACTCGGCGGAGTTGGGAGCCCGGTAGAGAGGCTTGTCCAGGCGGTTCTTGTTGACCGACATCTGGTAGATCGAGCCGCCCTTGGAGCAAAGCGAACCGCGGCTGATGGGACTGCCGGGATCGCCCTCCGTGTTCACGACCTTGCCGTTGCGCGCGGATACGATGATGCTGCATCCGACGGAGCAGTAGGGGCAGATGGTGGTGGTCTCTTTGGCGTACTTGATTTTCAGCGGCTGCGCGTAGGCGGAGACGGGCTTGAGGGAAATTCCCAGCCCGCTCGACGCCAGGGCGAAACCGGAGATCTTCAAGAAGCCTCTCCTGGTTACCTCCATAACGTGTGCTCCTTTCGTGTAGAAGTCAGCTTCTGTTCCGACATGGGGAACCGCCGCCGGCGGCGTCCCCATATTATTCGACCGCGCCGAATCGATAAGTCAGTAGAAGGAAGAAAATTTTAGGATGATGTGTGGAGGAATGCAAAGTTCGTATCGTCTTAGCCTCGACACCCAGACCTTGGACTTCATCGACGCCGCGAGGCCGTTTCCAGCACAGTGAAACGGCAATTTCGTATATCCGAGATGCTCCCAGGTGTCAAGTTTTTATAATGATTTCTGCATGTTATGTCATTATTGGCATAATGCCACCGACCGAAGACGACACGTCCTCGGTCCTCGCGCAAGAAGATGATTTTCCGCGGATTCCCGCCCCTCAAAGAAATCGCATTGCGGTCAAATGGAGCCAGATGGCCTTTCAGGAATACCGGGGAGGAACGCAGGCCAGCATGTCGGAGAGGGAAATTTCGGGGTGGCGGTAGCGTCTTTTCTTGGCCGTGGACCTGCCGAACTGGACCGCCTCCTGCGGACACCACTGAAGGCAGGCGAGGCACTGCTCGCAGCGATGGCGCCAGCCGGGGCGATCGTTTTGAATGGTAATATTATCGGCCGGACAGATCCTTGCACAGATTCCGCAGCCGTTGCATTTGTCGTCCGCCCGGAACGACGAATCCATGGCGGGGACACGGGTGAAACTCTTCCGGTAGAACCAGGAAAAGAGCAGGTTCTGCCACCAGGGCCCCTTCTCCGGCTCCTGCCGCGTCCGCTCCTTCACGGCCGAAGCGATGCGGGCGATCTTCTCCCGCGCCTTATCGAAGAGCGCCTCCTGTTTCGGCGCCGGCGGCGCCCCGCCCCAGGGGATGTAATTGCTCGGCATGCAAAGGGAAAATCCGGACGCCAGATGCAGCTTTCTTTCTTCCAGGAGACGCCGCAACTGGACGAGCGTCGCCGCAACCTGGCCGGCGTTGACCGCGACGGCGAAGAGATAGGTGTTTTCCACCGGCGCCAGGCGTGCGGCGAAATCGGCAACGCGGCGCGGGAGTCCCCAGATATGGACGGGGAAGACGAGGCCGACGCAGTCCGCATCGACCTTCAGCCGCCCCTCACCCGCCGTGGACATCGGGATGATCTGCGTCCCGTCCAGGTTTTCAGACAGCCTCCGCGCCGTCCACAACGAGTTGCCGGTGCCCGTGTAGAAATACAAGACCGTTGCCATCCATGAAAGCCCTCTTCCCTTTAGAAGTTCAGGGACATGCCGATCGTCCCGCTGATCCCCGGCATGGGATAATCCTTCCGGTAGGCATAGCCCGTGTTCGTCAGGTTCTCCCCGGCCAGGTAGATTTCGCCCGAAACCGGCGGCGATTTCAAGACGAATTCCCGGGCAATCTTCCCGTTCAGCAGGAAGAAGGAATCGATCGATGCGATGCTGCTGCCGCCGTAATTCGCGGTCCGGTTGTTCGCGACGTACTGTCCGCCCACGTATTGGCCGTCCAGGCTGAGCTTGAAGGGTTCAAGAAAACGCCAATTCATGCCGGCGCTGGCCGACCAGTAGGGAGCATAGGGGAGGTTTTCGGGCTCCCGCTTGGCAAGAGAAGTGGCGCCGACAAAAGCCGAGAACGACTTGGCGGGCGTGAAGGTCAGGGACGCCTCGACGCCCTCCGTCTCGAAGCGGGCGATGTTTTCGTAATGCGGCGGCGCCGGGGTCGTAAGAAGCAGGAGGCGGTTCCGGCCCTCGTCGCGGAAGACCGTCACATCGGCCCGGAGCAGGCCCCCGAAGGTGTGGCTGATGCCTGCCTCGCGATGATCGACGGTTTCCGGTTCGAGATTCTGCCAGCGCCGATTTCCCCCCCAGAAGAGGTTCGACTGGGTGATCACGTAGATGCCGGGATAATTGACGCCCCGGGCATAGGAGACGTGCAGTTCCGTTCGGCCGTAACCCAGCGCAAGACCCGCCTGTGGCGCCCAGCGATTCCCGAATTCGTCGTGGGAGAAAAAACGGGCCCCCGCCGACGGGACCAGATGCCATTTGCTTTCTTCCCCGAACCGGTGGCTGACCGATCCGTATGGGGAGAGGATGCGGAATGTTTCCGTCGGAAAATTGCTGCCGGCGCGGGGGGCATTCCGGTCGATCCGCACCTTCCCGCTGACAAAGTCCAGATCGGTCCCGGCAAGCACCTCGCCGCCTCTCCAGGGCAGGAGCGTTTCCCGGACGCGTATCCCGTAGTTGTTCCAATCGGTGACCGTGTCGTAATAAAAGGCGTCTGTGAGATCGTGCTGGTCCAGCCAGCTTGCCTTGCCGCTGTCCGTGTAGAGTTTCAGGCTGCCGTTGCCGAGATCGTGGCGGTGCTCGAAGGAGACGACGGCCGTATCGTCCGTTACACGGTAAATTCCCTGCCGCTCGTTCGGCCGACCCAGGGGTCCCGGGTCCTCCGCGAAGCTGTCCGTCCGGTTGACGGTCAGGGATACGTAAACGGGCTCGTTGATCTGATGGCCGATCCTCCCGAAGTACTCCTGAACCTCCCCGGACGAAAAGTCCCGGTGGCCGTCGGAACGGCGGAAGCTCTGAAGCAGGTAATAGTCCGTCCCCGTGACCTTCCCCCCATGCTCCAGAGCCTCCGAGAATGTGCCGTAAGAACCGCCGGCGGCGCGCAGGCGCGTCGAGAACCCCTCCTTCTCCCGGCGCTTGCTGACCACATTGACGACGCCGAAGGACGAATTGCCGAAGAGGACCGGCTGCGCCCCTTTGTAGATCTCGATCTTCTCGGCGGGATCGATGCTGAGCGTGTCCAGCAGGGGGTGGGCCCAGACGCCGACGGCCTTGGGTATGCCGTCCACCGCCGTTTGGATCTCCGCGCCCGGCCGCGAGCTTCCCATGCCGCGGATATAGACGGCGCCGCCCTCCGCGCCGCCGAAAGCGCCGACCGGGTTCTGGCGCGAGATGATCACGCCGGGAACGCGTCGCAGGGCCGACGGCAGGTCCTGGGCGTTGAGGTCCTCCATCTGTTTTTCAGTGACCACAGCGACGGGATTGCCGTACGGATCCTTGCGCCCGCTCGACACGACGGGCTTCGCCGTGACGACGACCTCCTCCAGAACGACCGGCGCCTCCTGGGCGGCCGGCGCGCCCGTCCAGGCGAATGCCAGCAGCACCGCGCCGCAAATCGATGCCAGTTTGTCAGGCATGGGGAGTCCCCTCATGCGGCGATTCCTTTTCACGCGTGTTTTTTCTCTTGAAGATTCCGAGCGCCTGCGAACGGGCGTCCGCTATGGGAGTTTTTCCAGTTCGGCAACAAGCGCCTCCAGCGGCGGCCGCTCGTTGATGTCGTGTACGTCGATGTAGCGGATGATTCCCTTCTTGTCGATAATGAAGAGCGCGCGCTCCGATGTCCCGTCGGATCGCAGAATGCCGTATCGCTGGGCGACCGCCCCGTGCGGGTAGAAGTCCGAGAGCACGGGGAACCAGAGCTTGCCCATCTGATTCGTCCAGGAAAAGAGCGTGGGGATGTTGTCGACGGTGATCCCGAGGAGAATCGCATCGTGCTCGTCGAAGAGATCCTTGACGATGTTGTAGCCGGGCCACTGGTCGGAGCAGACGGGAGTCCACGCAGCCGGGACAAAGGACAGGACGACGTTCTTCTTCCCGCGGAAACCGCTCAGCGTCACCGTCCCGCCCGACACGGCCTTGAGGGTGAAATCCGGCGCCCGCTGTCCGACCTTGACCTTGAGAACGCTGTCGACCGGCTTGAGTTTTCCGGGGTTGTAGATGTTGTCCCTGTAGGCCTCGGAGGCCGCCGCGGCCGTGCCCGCCCACAGAAACACCGCCAACAGGGCAATGCCCCAAACGGCCCGTTTCATAGAGTCCTCCTACTTGATCTCCGCCGACTTCGCTACGAAATCCAGAAAGGCATCGACGCTCTCGAAGGCGCCGAGCTTGGCATGGACCACTTTGGGAGCGCCGGTCGGCTGAGACTTGAGCACGATGAAGAACGGCGTCCGCACCTCGCCGACGAGCTTATGGATGGCAAAGTCCCCGTCCGGGAACAGGGGGAACGGAATCGCGTATTTTTTCCGGAAGGTCTCGACCTCGAAGGGGGAGTTGCCCACACCGATGCCGATAAGCTTGACCCTGCCCTTGAGGGGGCCGCCCTCGATCTTCCGGTAGAGTTCGTTGACGACGGGCGCCTCTTTCTGGCAGTACGGGCAATACATGCTGAAGATCTCGATCACGACGGCCTGCGCCTTGATCTCGCCGATCCGGAACGTCGCGCCTCCGGAGAGGCCGAGGTAATTCCGCAGGCCGGAATCCTTCGGAACGGCCAGCGAAAAATCGGGCAGTGGCTGCCCCGCCGCCGGCTCCGCGGAAATCGCCGTTGCCGGCGTCCAGCAGAGCACGACGGTCATCGTCACCACCCAAATCCATCGTTTCATCGCGGCACTCCTTTTTCCGACGAGCGGTTCAGTTGCGGCTTCTGAGATGCTGAACGGCCTTTTCGAGTCCATCAAGGCTCAACTCGAACATGGGGAAAATTTCTCCGATCTTCCCGATCGACCACGTCCCGCCCCAGTCGCAGTCCGGCTGGGGATTGAGCCAGATGCTGTGGCGGAAGATCCCCGCCAGGAACATCAGCCGGTCGATGCTCGCCTGCGTTTCCCGCTGGCCGACGTACAGGGCGCCGTCGGCGTGCATGAGCTCGTAGGGGGCCATGCTGGCGTCGCCGACGAAGATGAGCCTTGTTTCCGGGTCCTTGCGCACGAATTCTTCGATCAGTTCGGGTTTGTGGTGGCGCGTCGGATCCAGCCAGACTCGATTGTAGACGGTGTTGTGGAAATAGTAAATCGTGAGATCCTTGAATTGCGATCGCGAGTAATTGAAGAGCGTCTGAACCAGGCCGATGTACGGATCCATCGACCAGCCGCCGTTGTCGATCATGAGGATGACCTTGAGGCGATCGGCCAGGTGACGGTCGAAGACGATCTCGATCTCGCCGCCGTTGCGGATCGTCTCGTAGACGGTCTTGTCCACATTGACGACGTCCTTCGGGCCCGAGGGGACCATCCGGCGAAGCCGTTTGAGCGCTTCACCCATCTGGACTTCGGTGAGCGGCCCCTGCTGCGTGTAGTCCTTGTAACGCCGTTCCATCGCAACCTTGATCGCGGACTTTCCTCGCGAGACGCCGCCGACGCGCATGCCCCCGGGATGGTGGCCGGAATGGCCCACCGGCGACGTGCCTTTCGTCCCGATCCACCGGCTTCCCCCGTGGTGCGCGCCGTCCTGATCCTTGAGCCGGTCGAGGAAATAGCGGACAAGCTCTTCCGGCGTCATTTCCGCGATCGCTTCCTTCGAAAGACCCAGTGCGGCGGCGAGTTCGTCCGGCGATTTCAGCCACTCCTCCAGGAGAGAGCGGATCGCCTCCGCCAGTTCGATCTCCGAGAAGTCCTCGACAAGGGCGGCTCCCCGGAAGCAGTGGGAAAACGTCTGGTCGTAGAGATCAAAATACCGTTCGCTCTTGACGAGGATGCAGCGCGCCGCGGTGTAGAAATCGTCGATGCCGGCGACAAGCCCCAGGCTCAGGGCTTTCTGCAGGCGCAGGAAGGACGTGGGACTGACGGGGACCCCCCTCTTGCGAAGCGTGTAGAAGAACTCGACGAACACATCCGCTCCTTATCGTCCGCGGCCTGCCTGCTGCGCGGCAAGCGAAAGATCGCCGCTTTTCTTGAAGAGGACGCCCAGATAGGGGATGCTCCCCGACGAAAGGGTCTTGGCGTTGAAGTCCGGATCCGCTCGCAGCGCCCGAATCCAGTTGAGGAGTTCGCGCGTCGCGGGCTTCTTTTCGATCCCCCGGAATTCCCGCAGGCGATAGAATACGCTGAGGCAGGCATCCGCCAGATCCCGGGCCAGATCTGGGAAATGCACGCCGATGATCCGCCGCATCATGTCGGCGTCGGGAAAGGCGATGTGGTGGAAGTTGCACCGGCCCAGGAAGGGGTCGGAAAGGTCTTTCTTTGCATTGGAGGTGATGACGATCACCGGCCGGTGTTTGGCCGTCATCGTCTTGTCGATTTCGATGATGTCGAACTGCATCTGGTCGAGGACGTCGAGCATGTCGTCCTGAAAGTCCGTATCGGCCTTGTCGATCTCGTCGATGAGGAGAACGGTCCGCACGTCGGAGACGAAGGCCTGCCCGATTCTGCCCATGCGGATGTATTCCTCGATATTGCTCACGTCGCGTTTGGAGTCCCCGAAGCGGCTGTCGTTGAGGCGGGTCAGCGTATCGTACTGGTACAGGGCGTCGACCAGCTTCATGCTCGACTTCACGTTGAGAACGATCAGCGGCATCTTCAGGCTCTCGGCAATGGCATGGGCAAGCATGGTCTTTCCCGTGCCGGGCTCCCCCTTGAGCAGCAGCGGCATTTCGAGGGCCATGGAGATATTGACGATCCGGGCCAGCTCTTCATCGAGAACGTACTTTGCCCCTCCCCGGAATGGAATCGATCGAACTTCACTCATCACGCACAACTCCTTGAGGTTTGGATGGTCGCTCTTTAACCCGAAAAGCGGGGTTTTGCCACCGTTTTCTTGGAACGGCGCGGGCCCTTCAAACGGAATCGGCAAGCGAAAAACGCCAGGCGCAGAACCATCCCTCGGGATGCGGGTCCGGCGGGCAGGCAACGCAGTCCGTGCGGATCCGGGGATCGATCGTCTCGGCAAACGTCCGGTATTCGACGAGGCCCGCCGACTTGCAGGGATAATCGGCCAGGCCCTTTCGCTTCCGGGCGGATTGCACGCGGCAGTCGTCCATGCGAAAGAGGAAACTCGCCGGCCCCTCGTCTTCGATCGACTGTTTGTTGATGCGCGCGTAGAGCCGGAAGTTGAGTGCCCGCTTCAACCCGTCCAGGCCCGCCTCATCGGGCAGTTCCAGCAGGCGTTTGATCGAAAAGGCCTCGAAGGGCGAAAAACGCTCCCAGCAGGAGTCGTTGCAGCATTTCGCCTCCGTCATGCCGTGGGATGCCTCGACCGCCTGAAACCAGAGGCCGTCGCCGGCCAGCCAGTTCTTGCCGAGCTCTTCCAGAAAGGTCAGCAAGGCCTCCTTCGGCATGTCCGCAACGACGGCGGGAACGCTCTCCCGGACCGCAAAACCGAGGGAGCGGGACAGCCGTTCCATCTGGATGGCATAGCTGTGGCGCCACACCTGATCCATCAGCGGAAGGGCCGCCTCCATTCCCAGGTGGGAAACCGCCTCCCCGAACCAGAGGGCATGGTGGACGGACGTCCGGTACATCAGGTCGACGACAAGCTTCGCCAGCCCGATCCGGTCCAGATCCTCCGGCTTGCGCACCGGTTGATTCATGAGCGTTTCCTCCCGATGATTTCAGCGATTCTGCATTTCCATGGCAGCATACACCAGCGTGCACCGATCGGCAATATCGGCCGGGGTGCCCCCGTCCCCTGCCGCGTTGCCTGTTTACGGCCAGTGACATTTGATGTATAAAGACCGTGCTTTCCATGCCGGGGATACCGGTGCATCCGCGGAGAACGCTCCGGCCCATGAACCGGGACGGCGATATCCCGGCGGGCGGTCGCGGTCGTGAGGCGATGCAGAAAAGGAGTTCACCCGTGCTGTTCAGCAAGGAAACCCTGAAGCAATCCGAGGAGCTTACCGCCGAGTGGGAGGACGGCGTCCGGAAATCCCTTTCCGAGGCGCCGGACCTCAGGGAGCGCTGTTCGACGGTTTCCGACCTTGAGATTCGGCGGCTCTACACCCCCGGCGACATCGAACGGACTGATTTCGCGGAGGACATCGGCGTTCCCGGCCGGTATCCCTTTCTGCGCGGCAACCAGCCGACGGGATACCGCGGCAGGTACTGGACGTTCCGGATGTTCGCGGGGATGGGAACGGCCGAAGACACGAACCGCCGCTGGCACCTGCTCCTCAAAGAGGGGCAGACGGGCCTCAGCACCGCCTTCGACTACCCGACGCTCATGGGTCACGACAGCGACTCCCCGAAGGC
>CAZDLM010000003.1:0-30002 GCA_964506465.1 uncultured Syntrophaceae bacterium | reverse complement strand
CGTCGCCATCGACACCCTGGAGGATTTTCTCGTCCTCATGAGGGGGATCCCGATGGGGAAGGTCAGCACGTCCATGACGATTAATCCGCCGGCTTCCGTCCTCTGGGCGATGTACTGCGCCGCCGCAGAGCGCCAGGGAGTCGAACTCTCCCAGATCAGCGGAACAATCCAGAACGACATGCTCAAGGAATTCATCGCCCAGAAGACGTTCATGTGCCCGCCGGAGCCATCGGTGAAGCTGATCAGCGACACCGTCGAATTCGGCACGAGGTTCGTCCCCCGCTGGAACACGATCAGCATCAGCGGCTACCATATCCGCGAGGCGGGCTCCACGGCGGTCCAGGAACTGGCGTTCACGCTGCGGGACGGGATCGAGTACGTGGAGGATGTGGTGCGGCGCAAGGGTCTCGATGTCGACGAGTTCGCGCCGCGCCTGTCGTTCTTCTTCAACGCCCACATCGATTTCTTCGAGGAGATCTGCAAGATGAGAGCCGCGAGAAGAATGTGGGCCCGGATCATGAGGGACCGCTTCGGCGCGAAAAATCCCCGCTCCTGGTGGATGCGCTTCCACACGCAGACGGCGGGTTGCTCCCTGACCGCCCAGCAGCCTTACAACAACGTCGTCCGTACGACCGTCGAGGCTCTTTCCGCGGTCCTGGGCGGCACGCAGTCCCTGCACACGAACTCGCTCGACGAAGTCCTGTGCCTTCCTTCGGAACACGCCGTGGAGATCGCCCTGCGGACCCAGCAGATCCTGGCCGAGGAAACGGGCGTCGCCAACACTCTCGATCCCCTCGCCGGCTCCTACTTCGTCGAGGCGCTGACGAACGAGATGGAGGAGAAGGCCTGGGACTACATCGGGAAGATCGACGGCATGGGCGGGATGCTGGCCGCCATTGAAAAGGGATTCCCGCAGATGGAAATTTCGGATGCAGCCTACCGATTCCAGAAGCAGCTCGATGCCGCCGACAAGGTGATGGTGGGCGTCAACAAGTATGTCACGGAGGAGAAGCAGGAGATCCCCTTCCTCGAGATCGACGAGACGGCGGAGCAGGGGCAGGTGGAGCGTCTCCGGGAAGTGCGCAGGAAGCGCGACGGACGGACCGTTTCGCAGAGCCTCAGGGATCTCCGCGGGGCGTGCGGGCGCGGGGACAACGTGATGCCGTACTGCATCGAAGCCGTGAAGAATCTGGCGACGCTCGGGGAGATCTGCGACGTGTATCGGGAGGTGTACGGGGAGTACCGGGACCCCGGCCTGTATTGAGCAGCCTGTGATGAAAGGATGAGATCGGATGGCGGGACGCAAGATCCGCGTGATGGTGGCCAAGCCGGGGCTTGACGGGCATGACCGGGGCGCCCGGGTGCTCGCCCGCTGTTTCCGGGACGCGGGCTTCGAGGTGATCTATACGGGCTGCCACCAGGGCCCGGAGCAGATCGCCGCCGCCGCGGTTCAGGAGGACGTGGATCTGGTGGGGCTGAGCTGCCTGTCCGGGGCCCATCGCTATCTCTTCCCGCGCGTCGTCGAACTCCTGAAGGAAAGAGGGGCGGGAGACATTCCGGTGATCGGCGGCGGGATCATCCCGGAACGGGATTTCCCCGCGCTCTACGACGCCGGGATCCGGGCGATTTTTACTCCGGGCGCATCCCTGGATTCGATCGTGGCCTGGATACGCGACAACGTGACGCCGGAGGGAGCCAAGCGAGGGCAGGCCTCCCCTGACGGCGGACGATAGCGGGTTGGTGAGAAGACGACTTTTTCGTAATGCCGCAGAGGACGGAAGAACATGGATAACGTGAAGAAGATCCGGGAGGGGGACGTTCGCACGGCCTCCCGTCTGATCCGGGGTCTGGAGGACCAGGCCCCCGGGGCGAAATCGGAACTCAAGCATATCTACCCCTTCACGGGGAAGGCGCACATCATCGGCCTGACGGGCGCGCCGGGCGCGGGCAAGAGCACGCTCGCCGACGCCCTGATCGGCGCCTTCCGCCAGGAGGGAAAGACCGTCGGCGTGCTCGCCGTCGATCCGACGAGCCCCTTTACCGGCGGCGCGATCCTCGGCGACCGGATCCGCATGCAGCGCCACGCCGAAGACCCGGGCGTCTTCGTCCGGAGCCTGGCCACGCGCGGCGCCCTGGGAGGCCTCTCCAAGGCCGTCGGAGATGCCGTCCACGTGATGGACGCCATGGGGAAGGACGTGATCATCATCGAGACCGTCGGGACGGGCCAGCAGGAGGTCGAGATCATCAATCACGCCCACACGGTGATTGTGATCCTGGTCCCGGGGATGGGCGACGACATCCAGGTGATCAAGGCGGGGATCATGGAGATCGCCGACGTCTTCGTCATCAACAAGGCCGATCGCGCCGGCGCCGGCAAGCTGGAAAACGAGATCACCCTCATGTTGAACATGGCGAGCGATTTCCCGGGCGGCTGGCGGCCGCCGGTCGTGAAGGTCGAGAACGTCTTCGAGCCGGAGGTCTTCCGGCGGGGCGTCGGGGAACTCTGCGACAAGGTCCGGGAACACTACCGCCACCTCATCGATACGGACCTGATCGGCAACCGCCTGCGGCGCAAGGCGCTCCTGGAGCTCAACGAATCGCTGACCGCATCGATCCTGGAACCGATTCTGCGGGAGCTTGTCGAGAAGGGCGAGATGGCAAAGATGGCGGACACGGTTCTGAAAAAGGAGTCCGACCCCTATACGCTCGCGGAGCAGGTCGCGTCCCGATACCTGAAGCGGTGTTTCCGAAACGAGGAGCCGGCCTCATGAAGAAACCGGAAGAGCAAGCGAAAGGCAAGACGGGAAGCGGCGAACGCCGGGGCCTCGTGATCGTCATCACCGGCAACGGGAAGGGGAAGACGACGGCGGCCCTCGGCCAGGCGCTGCGGGCGATCGGCCACGGCTACCGCGTTTGCATGGTCCAGTTCATGAAGGGCCGCAAATACGGGGAGCTCCTCGCCGCCGAGAAGTACCTGCCTCTCCTCACCATCCACCGCTGCGGGCTGGACAGCTTCGTCATGCGCGGTAACCCCGCTCCCGTCGACATCGAGATGGCCTGCGACGGCCTGGAACTGGCAAAAAAAGTCATCGCCTCCGGCCGGTACGACATGGTCATCCTCGATGAAGTCAACGTCGCCATGGATTTCAAACTGATCTCCGTTGCGGAGGTCGTCTCGCTGATCCGCAACCGCCCCCCAGGGCTCGATCTCATCCTCACCGGCCGCTACGCGCCCCCGGAAATCATCGAACTTGCCGACACGGTGAGCGAGGTCCGGGAGATCAAACACCACTACAACGCCGGCATCAAGGACCGCGAAGGCATCGAGCACTGACCGCCCTTCGGGAAATCGACGAACGGGCCCCTGCCCCTGCGGCAGGGACACTGCTTTTCGTCGGCAGGATGGAAAAGATGGATGGAAGAAGTACGTGGCCCCTGGAACCGGCTGCCGAGGCCGACCCCTCGCAGCGCCGGGAGAAGGCCACATTCGTGGTCAACATCGGCCTCGCGTTCAATGCGCTGCTGGCGGCGGGAAAGCTCGGCGTCGGCATCTTCGGACACAGCCGGGCTCTCCTTGCGGACGGCGTCAACTCCATTTCCGACGTCGCGTACTTTCTCGTCGTCATGTTCTTTGTCAGGCTTTCGGGAAAGCCCGCGGATTCCGAGCACCCCTACGGCCACTATCAATACGAGTCCATCGCCGCCCTCGTGGTCGGCGCCTTCATCATCACGACCGGATTTGCCATATTCTGGGATTCGGTGAACGACGCATTCGATCTCATGACCGGGAAGGCGGAGGTTGCGGCCGTCAGTTCGTTTGCGCTCTACACGGCCGTTGCCACGATCTTCATCAAGATCGCCCTCATGATCCAGGCGCGCTCCGTGGGCCGCGCCACCAGCAATCTCGCCGTGATCGCCATCGCGCGGGACCATCGCAACGACATCTTCGCCTCCCTGGGTGCGGCGACCGGCATCCTGCTGGCAATGCTCGGCATCCAGTGGGCGGATCCTCTCGCCGGCGCAGTTGTCGCCATTGTGGTGGCGAAGACCGGCCTCGAAACCCTGCGGGAGGCGGCGGACGACCTCATGGACAACGTGCCGAGTCGGGACCTGGCCGGACAGATCAACGCGGCATTAGCGGATGAGACGGTCGTCCGACAGATTGAGGAGATCCACGCCCACCGGTTCGGACCCTATTTCGTCGCGAATATCACGATCTGCGTCGAGGGATCGCTCAGTGTCGCCCAGGCGGACGTCATCGCCACGTCTGCGGAGAAGAAACTGCTGCAGCGGATTTCCATGCTGCGGAAGGTGTACGTCCATACCCACCCCGCCGGCCGGTGTTCAAGGGAAGATCGCGGAACCCGAGAAGAAGCGGACATGACGACAAAAAAACCGGACTCTCCGGTCCGGTCGTAACGGTCTTTGCGCATCCCCGCCCGCGGGCTCGACGGGTTCCATGAAAACGAATCCGGCCCGGATCGCCGGCCGCGCCCGCAAGCCCGATATCAGCGGACGGTTATCTCGACCCGCCGGTTCCGGGGTTCCGGCACTCCATCGGGTGTTGGAACCAGGGGATTGCCTTCGCCGTGGGAAGTGATCTGAATGCTTTCCCGATCCACGCCCCTGGCAACGAGGGCGTCCGCTACGGCTTCGGCGCGCCGAATGGAGAGACGGCGGTTGTAGTCAATGGGCGCGACGGCGTCCGTGTGGCCGCTGACGACAATATCCGTCGATTTTCGGACGTGGATTGCATCGAGGACTTGTGTCAAGAGCCCGCGAGACTCCCGGGAGAGTTTCGTGCTGTCGGTCTTGAAATACAGGATGAAACTCACCGGCTTGACCGGCTCCGCCTCCAGCGCTTCCCGGAACATCCGCCGGACCTGAGCTTCCCCCAGGATCTTCGGTCTCCCCGGCGCCTGGCCAGCGCCGATTGATTCCGTGGCCTGCCAGGCTTGGTCCAGCGTCTGTTTTCCCTCTGCATTGGAAACTTCGAGGACTCCCACCCTGCCATCCGGATCCGGCAGCAGAACAACTTGTGTCGTCGGAGCGCGCGCCGGCGCAGGCGCAGGCGCAGGCACAGGCGGCGGAGGAGGAGGAACCGCTTGAGTCCTGGACATGCAGCCGGTCAAGATCGCCGCAAGCGCAAACGGCAGCAGGATCTTCCACATCCTTGGGACGGAATGACGTTTCATCACGTCTCTTTCTGACGCCGCGCCGCACTCCTCAACGCAGCGGAAGGGACCGGTTTCCCGATCTCGTTCGTCATAACGTCCCTGGATCGTCAACCTTGATGGCGAGATGCGTCCCGCGGACGGCGCACGCCGTGGAAGGAGTCTCGAATTTGACGCTGCCCTTCTTCAGCTTGGCGATCAGGCCGGAGAGATAAACCACCATACCCTTTGTAATCCGGGCCACGAAAGAGAGCTTTTCGTCGGCGGGTTCGAATGCGAACTCCGCAATAACGAGACGTGTATCGGGACCGAGGGTCATGACGCTGTTGTCCTGCAGGATGATCCCCATGGACCCGCCTTGGCCCGTTACGAGGACATCCTTCTCCATCACAGCGTCTTTGACTTTAGCGGATACCGTGACGTGATTGCGCTCAATGGATGCCACCCCGGAAACATTCTTTACGAACCCCACCTTCGGTTCTGCGGCCGCGGCGACGCCGATGCAGCAAATACATGCAAAGCAGACAATGATTAGAAACGTTTTCATAGACCGGTTCTCCCGCAAAAGAAAAACGCCTGATCGTCGTGTCGAAAAGCTTCTCAACGCTCTGCGCCTCCGTGATGGACTCGGGGCGCGCGAGGACTTGAAACTTGAACGCGTATCGATGCCTTTTCCGACCCATGCTTCGCGGTACTCCGTGCTTTTAAGAACGCTACGCTCACGGGCAAGGGCAAGGCAAGATGAATATACGGCAATGTTAACGGCATCACGCATTTTGTGTTAACCACATCACACAGGACGGGAACTCTTATGATGATGCTTGCTAGCTGGACTGCCGTCGGCATGGTCGCAACAAAAAAAGGGGCAGCGCCCATTTCAATGCGCCCGCATCGACGAAAATCCGCATGCCTGCCTCCTTCTGCCGTCCGTTCAAATCCCCTTCATATCCCCAAGACATCTTTCACCCGGCCGACAATGCCGCTCTCCAGGCGCACCTTGATGCCGTGGGGGTGGTGGGGCGATCTGGTGAGAATATCCCGGACAATGCCTTCGGTAAGCGCGCCGGTCCGCTGATCCTGCTTCTGAACCACCTTCACGCGTGCGCCCGCTACGATCTCCGATCGGTTCTGCCCCTTCATGGACATCTCTCCCCTGCTGCTGGACTCTCTCCCGCCCGAGAAAACAAGTTCCCGATATGCTCCCGGCGCGACTTCTTCGCGGGGAAGGATTCTACACGAGGCGACGCAGAAAATAAATCCGGACGTGCAAATTGGCGGGGCGCCGCCCTAACTCCTGTAAAGCTCCTCCAGCATGGCCCCGTATTTTTCGGTGATCACGCCCCGCTTGATCTTCATGGTCTGGGTCAGCATGCCGTTCTCCAGCGTGAAATCGTCGAAGATGAAGGCGAACTTGCGCGGGATTTCGTAGGAGCCTACCGTCTTCCGGAGATGGTTTTGGACCTCAGCGGTGAGCAGATCCTTGAATTTCTGGCTCACGGGGTTGGCAGGGTCGAAGAGGTGCTTCGGGGAGACCGACAGCTTCATCTCCGCGGCCAGATGCTGCAGCAGTTTCATGTCCGGGACGATCAGCCCCACGTTGTATTCGTGGCCCGCCCCGGCGACGATGGCATTCAGGATCCAGGGCAGGACCTTCATCTCCTGCTCGACGGTTTCCGGATAGACGTATTTCCCGTTCGCCAGTTTGTACTCTTCCTTGAACCGGCCGGTGATGTACAGGAAACCGTCGTCGTCGAGGTAGCCGCGGTCTCCGGTGCGCAGCCCCCGCATGCCGCGCATCTCCACGATCACTTCCTTCGTCTTTTCCGGCTTCTTGTGGTAACCGACCATGCACTGCGGCCCGAAGCAGATGATCTCCCCGTCGTCGCCGTCCGTTCCGGTCCGCGAGCGGTCGATCACGACCTTGGTTTTGTTGATCGGCTTGCCGACCGAACCCAGGCGATTGCCCATCAGGGGGGAGTTGATGGTGATGGCCGGGGAGCATTCGCTCAAGCCGTAGGCGTCGTAGGTGGGGATACCGACGTCGATGAAGAACTTGGCGATCTCCACGTTCATGGGCGCGCTGCCGGTGACGGCGTTCTCGAGGCATCCACCGAAGCGGTCCCGGATCTTCTTCAGGACAATCCGGTCCAGGATCTTGAATTTCAAGCCGATCTTTCCCGTCTCCCGCTTGGCGTTCGCGGCCGCAAGCGCCATTTCGAAGAGCTTCAGCTTCACGCCGCCCGCCTCCCGCATCTTCGCCCACACGCCGTTGTAGACCTTGTTGAAGATCCGGGGCACGGTGATCATGAAGGTGGGACGGACCTTGGGAAGGTCGTCGATGAGGGTCTCCACCGATCCCATGATGCCGATGGAAGCGCCCCGCATGAGGAAGGCGTGCAGATCGGCCGTGATTCCGAAGGAGTGCGCCCAGGGGAGCATGGAGATGCACCGGCTTTTCTCGTTCAGGTTCGTGAACCAGGCGAGCCCGGCCTTGACGTTTTCCGCCAGATTGCCGTGGGAAAGGAGGACGCCCTTGGGTTCGCCCGTGGTGCCCGAGGTGTAGATCAGCAGCGCGATGTCCGAGTGCTTCGGCCTCCGGGCGGGGACCCGCTTTTCCGCGCCCCGCCTCTCGAGCGCCTCCATGGAGCCCTCCCCCGCGCCCTCGATCAGGAAGATCTGTTTCAGGGTGGGGATGTCGCGCGGGAAGTCCTTGACCTTCTGCAGCACTTCCGGCTTGGATACGAAGAGGATCTTGATCTCGGCGTCCTTGACGATGTATTTCCACATGGACACCAGCTCTTTTTCGTACATGGGGACGTACATGGCGCCCAGGCCCTGCACGGCCATCTCCCCGATGAGCCACTCCTTCCGGTTGTTCGCGATGATTCCGACGGCGTCGCCCGCCTTGACCCCGATCGCGGCCAGACCCGCCCGCAGATTGTTCACCCGGAGCGCGATCTGGCCGTAGGTCACCCATTGGTACTCGCCCGCGCCGTCCTTTTCGCCGATCAGCGGGTTGTCCGGATACCGGGCGACGCTGTTTTCGAAGATCTCCACCAGGTTGTCGGGGGGATCGTATTCGTTCCTGTACTCGCCGTATTCGAAAATCGCCATAGACTGCACATTCCCTTCAAAAAAAATTCGGCGCCCGCGCGCCGATAAGCTCAGACGCCCTTTTGCACAAAAGACGCCCCGGTTTCAAGTCAAAATATCTCTGTTGACCCGCCGGGGCCGCACCGCCGCAGATAATGCAAAGAGCAGGCAGCGGAACCGGGGAGACGGCCTCCTCCATGACCGGGGGAGGCTGGCGGCTCATCAAAAACGTTCGGCCCCGATCGGGACTCGATCGGGGCCGGATGACGACGGACCGCGCGCAAGCGCCGGGAAGGACTCTCTATTTCATTCGGAACAGCGGCTCCAACGAGACTTCCGTCCACTCCACCCGTTTGGGCACCTTTACCCAGACCTTCCGATCCGCCGGCGCGGCGACAACCTGGAAGATGGTCCCGCCGTGGGTAGCCCCGCCGTTCTTGATATCGATGTCCATGATATCCTTCATCATCACTTCCGGAGTGATCGCTCCCTTGAACTTGGCGCCGAGCTTCAAAAGGTTTCCCTTCCGGCGCTGGTTCGCACCGGGGTCCGTCGCCGGGTCCGACGGCGTGATATTCCAGTCCGGATGCGAGTATTCGTTCGCCGCCGCAACGATTCCCTCGGCGTCCTGGTCGCGCCGCTTCGTATCCCAGAGCGAGCATTCGTAGGAATACGCGCGGGTCGGATCGGCCACCGTCACAATGGAGCTCATGTCCGTCAGGGTGGAACGCATGGCGCGGTCCAGCTCGGCGAGATTGTGGTACTCCTGCAGATACAGGAACAGCGTCGTGAAAATGGACGTGCGGCCCAGGGCGAAGCCCATCTCGTTCCCGGAATTCAGCTCCATGAACAGGCCGTCGGCGTTCATCCCCGTCGCGTTGTAGATCACGCCGGGATAGTTGATCAGGGCCGAGGGGATGCTCCCGTCGTTCGGCTTGAAAACGGCCACGACCGGGCGGGCGAAGGCCAGGTAGGCCGGATCGTCATCGTCATTTCTCCCGAATACGACCGGGCCTTTGGTATAGGGACCCCAGACCGCGATGCCGGAACACTTGCCGTAAGACAGTTTGTTGATCTTCGGGAACCACTCGAGCGCGTTGACGAGAAGCATCTTGTGCAGCCCGAGGCCGGAGGTCTCCGCCATTCCGAGCAGGATCTCCTTGTAGCGCTGGGGGTAGCGGTCGAACAGGGCCCAGGCGATCGTATTCAGCCTTTCCGCGGGCATCCTTCTCTTTTCGTCCGGATTATTCAGAAAGACCTCGCCGATGGCGGTGTGCATCGCCTGCAGATCGTCCTTCAGAAGGGCCCCGTACTGCAGCCCCATCTGACGGTAACTGCCCGTCAGCACCGGGACGCGGACGTCGCCCGCCTTGAAAAGCTTTCCCCCCTGGTATTCCGCGACAAATTTCAGTTCCGCGCTCTTCTCGCCCGAATCCCCCAGAGCGAAGCCCGCACCCAGCGTCGAAAACAACAAGAACAGGGACAGCGCCCATTTCAATGCGCCCGTACCGACGAAAATCCGCATGCCTGCCTCCTTCTGCCGTCCGTTCAAACCCTTCATGTCCCCAGGACATCTTTCACCCGGCCGACGATGCCGCTCTCCAGACGCACCTTGATGCCGTGGGGGTGGTGGGCGGACCTGGTGAGAATATCCCGGACAATGCCTTCCGTAAGTGCGCCGGTCCGCTGATCCTGCTTCTGAACCACCTTCACCCGTGCACCCGCTGCAATCTCCGATCGGTTCTGCCCCTTCATGGACCTCTCTCCCCTGCTGCGGGACTCTCCCCCGTCCGAGAAAACAAGTTCCCGATATGCCCCCGGCGCGACTTCTTCGCGGGAAGGATTCTACACGAGGCGACGCAGAAAATAAATCCGGACGTGCAAATTGGCGGGGGCCGGCCCTGAAGCGATGTACGAAATACCCTACGACGAATCAGGGTATCCCCGATGGTGCATCGGACCGCATTCTTGTATTTCATAGGAATCGCCCGGTTTCCGACGTTCGCGAACCGCGGGGTCCGGCGGGCCGCGCGGGAGACCGGGAACCGGTGCGGCCGCGGCCGCAGAATGGGGAGGATCGGCCGCCAGGCCCCTATTTGATGATTGCGGAAGCGGTCACCGGCAGGGAGGTTGCCCTTGAGCGGTTTCCGGAACAGGGCCTTGCCCTGCATTCTGGCCTTTTTCATTCTTTCCGCCGGCGCCGCGGCAGAGTCCTTCGCCTCCCCGCCGGTACTGTGGAACGGGGAACGGCTCGTGTTCAGGCTGTCGTGGCTCGGCATTCCGGCGGGGAAAACGGTGATGGAGGCCTCGGATGCCGGATATCTCGGCGGGAGGAAGATGTACGGCATTTCCGCCGTCACGACTTCCAATGAGTTTGTCGATGCTTTTTACCCGGTGCGGGACCGGATCCACTCTCTTCTATTTGCGGACACGCTCGCACCTTACAGGTACGTGGTTCGCCAGGAAGAGGGCACGTACCGGAGCGACAAGGAGATCATCTTTGACTACGCCGAGCGCAAGGCGACCTTCACGAAGAACGGCGAAGTCTCCATCTGCGACATTCCCGCCTTCGTCTCTGATTCCCTTTCCGCCTATTACTACTTCCGGACGAAGGAACTCGCGGTCGGAAAGACGATCACCTTCGAGGTCTTCGACGACAAGAAGCTTTGGGAGGTCCTCGCCCAGGTCCTCCGCAAGGAACGCATCGAGACGCCCGCAGGCGCCTTCAACACGATCGTCGTCAAGCCGCTCTTCAAATTCGAGGGGATCTTTCGAAGGAAAGGGGATGTCTACTTCTGGCTGACCGACGACAGCCGCAAGATGATCGTCCGGATGAAGAGCAAGGTCCTGATCGGCTCCATCAACGCCGATCTGATCGAGTATGTGCACGGGCCGTCTCAGGACGGCGGTCATCAGGGGGAGTAGCCGTTTCGGAGGATAGGACTATGAAGCGGATTGAAAAAACACGATGGCTGATGCTGCTGGTCATGGCGGGCGTGGTGTCGTCCTGCTTTCTGCCCCAGGTGTATGACGCGACCGACCATCATCAGATTTCGCTCAGCGCGGAAGATCTCGCCAAGCAGGGCGTCGCATTTCTGACGCCGTCCACGATCACCGGCCAGGAAGAGGAGAAGCAGGCGCTCGCCCTCATATTTGCCGAAGTCCTGAGCAAGGAACGGCCCGCCGTGCGGTGCGTCGGCCTCCCGGAAACCCTGAACGCCCTGAGTCAGGCCGGCCTCGCCGACGACTACAAGCACATGATCGAGGAGTATCGCAACACGGGATTATTCGGCCATGACATGCTGAGGAAGGTGGGCGAAGCGACAAAGACGGGATACGTGGCGCAACTGAAGCTCATGAATTTCGTCCAGGGCGCAACGGAGCGGTTTGGATTCCTGGGACTGCGCATGATCGTGACGAAATATGCGCACGTGAGGCTGTTCTTTCAAATCTGGAACATCGAGACCGGCTCCATCGCGTGGGAGGGCGTACAGGAAATGCACTACGCCGTCGACACAGTCACCGAAAATACGGTCACGCTCAAGACGACCATCAAGAGGGCCGCGGAAGATATTATCAAACACCTGCCATAGGAACGGCGCCGCTGCCTCCTATCTGGCCTGCCGTGCTTCCTGAAGAGCCCTGATCGTCGAGGTGATTCCTTCCGAATTCTTCGATCTGCAAAGGACCGTGGCGCTCAGCAAGAGGTCGCCCACCCCGAGGCCTGTCCGCACGGCATACGGATATTCACCCGGCTTGGGCGCCTTGTCTGTGAGAAAGAAGAAATATCCCTTTCCGTGAACCCCGGCAAATTCCTGAAGCGTTGCCTTCTGCTCGACGGAACCCCGGAGCATGCGCCCCAGACTCTCTTCCATCAGCCTCCGGACATTTTCCGGCTTGTTGAAGGTTGGTGTGGAGGGGTGAGGTAACTAAGTACCCGAAGTTAAGATAACTCACTTCCACGATGCTTTACACTTGGTTGGAAGGAAGAAAATTTTGGCCCGGAATCAAATGAATCTCGAAAAATTATCAGGAATATCCTTGACAGTTCCCTGCTTTACTATAATCTTCATAAAAATCATTCTCTGTATCAAGGAATCGTGATGCTGCATCGGCAAGAGTTAATAATATCACTAATTAATTGCGTCGGGGGGGGCATAAGCCATCTTCAGCTGGTGAAATTGTGTTTCTTGATGGCGACTGAGACAGAAAGTAAAGGTGGAAATTCCTACTATGAATTTTTCCCTTATCATTATGGCCCTTATAGTTTTTCGTTGAGGCATGAAATCGACAAACTCGTTCGAGAAGGTTACATATCCAATGCTGAAGAGGACAAGTGGTCGCTCACCTCTTTCGGAAATAGGCGTTTTGGCTCAATACCATGGCAGACACAGCGGGAAATACGCTCACTACTAAAGAAATATGAAAAACTGACTGAATTTGAATTGTTAGATTTAGTTTATGATCGATACGAATGGTTCACGGTTAACAGCGCATATCCAGAAAGGCGCCGCATGCAACGTCCCTGTGCAAATCCTGCCATTTACACAACAGGATATGAAGGTAGATCGATAGACGGATTCTTAAACGACTTACTGAAGGTGGGTATTTCACGAATTATTGACGTCAGAAATAATCCTATATCGCGGCGCTATGGCTTTCATAAAAAAACGCTTAAAGGACTCTGCGAGAATATAGGGATTGAGTATTTTCATATTCCTGAGCTTGGGATACCCCCTCATCTCCGTCGGGAACTGACCACAAAGGAAGATTATCAAAAATTATTTAATCAATACGATTCCGAAGTCCTCAGTAAACAGAAGAAAATTATAAGACAAGCTATTTCTTTAATTAAAGAAAAGGCCACTACTTTGATGTGTATGGAGAGCGATCCAAATCAATGCCACAGACATCGACTCGCAATTGCAATTTCCAAATCTATAGATCTTCCGATAATACACCTCAAGGGGGTACGGAATGTATCTGGAAAAACCTGTGCGGGTTCTCATTACAGTTCTGACATACCCTCACCCATCGCGGTCTCACGACGAGCTTGTTTGTACGGCAGGAATAACTGAGAAGAGGGAATGGGTTCGTCTCTATCCTATTAATTATCGATACCTACCGCCAGAAAAGCAATTTAGGAAGTACCAATGGATTAGTGTGGTGCTGGATAGTAATGGCCACAAAGGAGACTCAAGAAAAGAGAGCCATCGTCCAGACCTTAATTCAATTACTCTCCAGGAAATTTTGCCAACAAACAATGGATGGGATACGCGCAGAAGTGTAATTGATCCGTTGCCGGTGAATACCTACAAGCAGCTTATGCAGAAATATGACCAGGATATGACATCATTGGGAATTGTCAGACCAAAGCGGATTTTAGACTTAGCCATCTCTAATGCTGATGCCGAATGGAAACCTGCGCAAGAGGCAGCCCTTAATCAGCTGCTGCTCTTCGGCGAGCGCAAAGCTCTTCGGAAGATACCATATAAATTCCAGTATATTTTCGAATGCGAAGATAGCAATGGGATACCCCATAAAGCATCTCTAACCGATTGGGAAGCAGGAGTCCTTTGGCTTAGGGAAACCGAAAGATTAGGAGACGCCAAAGCTGCGGCGGAAAGTGTAAGAAAGAAGTTTCTATATGAGATTTGTAATGGTTCACGGGACACTCGTTTCTTTATGGGAACAGTCTTACCCTATAACACTTGGCTTGTACTTGGTGTGTTCTGGCCGCCAACAGAGACGCAAAGCCGATTATTTTGATCCTCAATCTCTACAGATGCCTCATCGGGGGAACGGGTCTGTTGAGTTATTTTAGGTGCCCTTATTTTCATAGAGAGACCGAAACATAAGTTTTACAGCACGCCTTGCCGGCGACTCTAAGGACTCTTGGTAAGAAGCGACATCGTTCTCGGCCTCCTCGGGTAAAGCTCGTGGACTATCAGGAGAGGAAACATGCACTAATCTGTTTCTTGTCAACCTGAGCCATTGAAGTTCCTTGTCTTCTCCAAAGACTTTCTTTGAATTGCCTTTATAATCTCCTGATTCCATATCTCGGATTGTCGCGTCGATGGCGGCGTGAGCCAGAACGATTACGGATAACCAAGCCCCGGCACAGAATGCTATCTCAACATCGTAGGCAAGAAGTACCGCTTGAGAACTCAGGAATACACATCCATACGCCCCTGCTTCTTTTTCTTCTGTTTCACGAAGCCAATTGTAGCGTTCATCCCAGAGATTCTTATCCACGTGATCTGCGTATGCCATTTATCCCCTTTCCGTCATGTCTCCGGACTTGATTCGGGAATATTAAAGCGACTACAGACCTTCAGCGTGTCATCTCATAAACGCGATGTCTGCATTTAACAAAGAAATCGGTGTCTGTTCGATATTGGCTAATGAGCCATTCAACGAACCGGTCAGTATACTGAGCGCCCATGGCGAACTTTCCCCTGTGGCAAAAGGCTTCATTCCCTTCGATATTACATAACCGTTTGACGCATTGGATGTCCCACTGGTTGATCTTCATCTCTCCACCCAGGGCTTCATTGACTTTCTGAATCACGTCCCTTTGCCTGTGAGGGTGAGTAACATCATAGTCGATCTTACGATAGGCAGGGGCGTCTGGATCATCTACAATGCGTATGGCTTTTGCGGTAGGTGATACGGATTCATGTATCTCAACGGAAGGTCCATAGGCAAGAATACGACTGCCTAGAGGTGCCTGAACGACTTTTCGAACGCCTTTCAGCAACGATTTCCGCATAGACTCAATTTGCCTCTCTATAACCATGCGGATATCATCTGTATTTCCCGGTTCACTCTTTGCACCATGCCGAAAATAAACAGTGCCGGCAGAGAAGGCCGTTCTTTGATTTTTGCTATCAACCTTGTAAGTCCCTGGCTTATTGAAGACCACGGGTACGGTTACGCCGGAGATGGTAATTATGGCAATTCGCCTACCGTCCTTTGATCGCTCCATAATCTCAAAACTGCTAAAATTGACCCCCGTATACTTGCAGATATGATCAGTCATCGCGGCAGGATCACACCCTAACACTTGAGATATGTCGGTGTTGGTGGGATTTCCCAAATTGTCCAGACCGATGGCTATGGCTCCCCCTCCCGAGTTTGCAAGCGCGACGATGTCTTTTACAATCTCCGGCCAGGCACTTGGTATCGTAAAGTCCAAAGCTCCCTTAAATTCGATGTGCTTTGACTCACGACGCGCAGACAACACCTTTTCGATGAGGTCGTTCATTTCAAACATGCTTACCGGTCCTGGTTTATTTCTAAGCGTCTCTTACAGGCCTGGCATTCATAGGTATGCGTATCCTCGGAATCGCTCCCGTTTTTTCGAACGTATCCCTTCGATTTTATGGCATCCCGCGGGATGTCCTTTACGGATTCCCCGTAAACGGGCAGAACGTCACATCAGGCTGAGGGCCTGGAAGATTTGCTGCCTCATTTAATTGGGCAGAGAGCCTGCGAAACCAAGCTTCTTTTCAAGCAGAGTCGTCACGTTCTCGATGTATCGCGTCATTGCTTTCGATAGAACCGCGACCTCCTCTGTATTAAACTGAATCCGATCTCCTACCCGTATGTCAACCTTCAGATGCCGAGGCTGTGCGCCTTTAAGATAGCTCACACAGCGACGGTCGACCACGCCGCCGCTATGGACGATCACGTGACGACAAGACAGACCAGCAATGATGTTATTTACATCTTCGTTTTGGACGATATCGATGCCCATGTAATCACTGAACGACCGAGCAATGCTTTTTGTGTCCTGAAAACTAATGTCGGCCGCAGTGATAATGAGTTCGGCAAGGTTATGCTTCAGCTCGTAGTTCATTTCCCGAGCTTCTCGAACCTTGAGGCGTATCTCATGGGTGAGAAGCTTTTCAGTCGGAGACGCTGTCAAGGCAATCGGAACTGCTGAGCTAAACAGATCGGCCATTCCCGACGCGAAGTATGATGCCAACAAAACAACGCTTTGGTTAACCAGCGCTTGGAACCCGGGGCGCAAAGAGTCGTTCATCCTGATATTTTTCAGCTGCTGCAGTGTATTCCCCGCCAGCATCCGCGCGTTGTCCACATGAGCCTTCTGTAAACGCTCGTCGCGCTTCTCGATGGCCGATATGGCGAACTCAGTTATCTGGCGATCAAGATTCGACAGCGTAAGTACGGCATCCACATTCTTCTTGAATCGAGCGACAACAGTGTCCAACTCTTTCAAGGTTCCAGTTCTTCCTCCTCCGGTTATGCCTTCTTCTGCCCGTCTTCCCACTCACGTGCGCCGTCCTCAGTCGATATATTGCCGACCTGTTTGATATGCCCGTTGGGCCATTCTTGCTGATGCTCTCCCTCTCGCCGTTCAAGATCATTGGTTATGCCGCTGTGGACGATCTTGTTACCGATTTTGAAGTGGTACTTGTAGGTGTCGCGCGGTTTTGACATAGATTCCCTCCTTCCTTTGCGCCTTCTAATCCGGTTCACACCACTTGATACGATAATGCTTTGGCCCTTCAAAAGAATCGGGTGTGCCGGTATAATCACTCCGGTGGTACTCTAACGGCTGCAGATCCTGCAGTGCTGGAACTCGTCTATATCCATTCCGGATCAGTTCACATTCCTTCTCGTCGACTCGGACTTGATTCTCCGAGGTCATCGATTGGAATTTAGCCATGCTTTGGCCCCTTCCTTCCATGAAAAATGAACAAGCAATGCTATTTCACGGCCGGCGCCTTCAGGACCTCTCCGTCATCGAAGGCTATGGCCTCGGCTTCAAACTTGGTCTTCATGGAGCCGAAATCGCGTTCCGCGATCTTTTCAATCTTGCCGTGCATGAATTGATTCAGCTTCCAGCCCATGCCAGTCGTCGTCTTGATGGTCTTCCCCGCCGGGATCCGGCTGTCAAAATCAACCGGCAGAGACCCGATTTCGTCTCCCGTCGCATCGTAGAAGAAAGCATGGCCCTTCACCTGCCGGATCGTTTTATTTGATTTATTTTCAAGCGCGTAACCAATGACCAGCAAATCACCGTAGCGGCCGGCGTCATAGTCTTTCGGGCGGACTATCTTGTCGGTGACGGCAACGACGACGCATGAAGCGATCCTGTCGATTACGGCCTTGCGCTCAGCGAGAGCCTTCTTCTTCAAGGCTTCTTGTTCCGCCAGGCGCTTTTTTGCCTCCTCTTCTTGAGCGACCATTTTTTTCTTCCATTCTCGGGCATCCTTGAGTACCTCTCCGACGGTCCTGCCAGTTGCCGGTTTTATATCCGCCCCGAAAATCTTTCCCATCTCGGTCGTCGTCAGATAGGTGAACAGGAGCACTCTGTCTTCTTCGGGCAACGCTTTGAATCGGTCCGCCTGTTCAGTTATTTGTTTGAGTGGTTCTGGTCCAAAGACTATCTCGGTAGGTTTATCGCAGCCGCTAAAAAAGATTGGAACGAGAAAAACAATGACTCTGAGTAGCGACATCATTCTTTCCTCCTGAAGAAGACGTTTTTGCTTCTACATTTCCCTCCCGAACCAAATGACTCGGCCGTTGATCTTGACCTGGTCCTGCGGAAGCTCGACCGATTCGTACTAGCGGATCATGAGCAATCTTACAGTTTGGTCTCACAAGTGTTTGCACGTTTCAAACCGCATTCATTGATCTGGCATGATCATGCTCCATCAGGACTTGTATTTGTAATGCTGGATGACGTTTTTTATTGAAGTCAGTGAGTTCAAAGACAGTGGCCGTAGAACAGCTTTCGAGCGGTAGTTAATGACAGCCAGAAAGTCAGTGCTCCACAAGCTGGGCAGGAGAGATCTTCGTGAGTGATACGGAACTCACATTTCTCGCATTTGACAATCAGGCCCATACTGGCGTGTGGAACAATCTCTTTTCTGGAATCTTGATCCGAGCGGTCTATAAATGACTTACTTCTTAGCCGGACACAGGTGCTTGCGTAAGCTTCTTTATGCATTTGGACACTTTTGCTTTAGCTTCTCGCGGGATAAAAACATAAAATGCCGTCGGATTTTTTTTGGGCACTTCCTCTTGCCAAGTCTTGGCGATATCCTGGAAAGACATAACTCGATTATCAAGCAATGCGCCAAATTTTATCCATAGTCTACTTTCGTCAAAATTCATCAGATCTAGCATCTTTGATTTTGCGTCCTCGACCATCACTTCATTAGCTGCCTTGGCGCCAAGAACATCTTTCAACAAATTCTTTACGTCTTTCCGAATTGCGCTCCTTTCTTTAGCGTTTCGGTTGCTAAATAGAATTTCAAATTCTGGTGCTGTTTTCCACAAAGGAATTCGTGAAGGTTTTCTGCTTATCAGCTCGTCAGCCAATTTACCCAGGCGTGTCTTCCTGTTCCTGCTCGTTTTCAGCAAACTGAAGATATCGTCATCACAAGGCAGGTAAAACACTTTTGATCCCACTGGCACTGGGCATTCAAAGACTTTCTCACAAGAAATTGCATCCAGAAATGCTTCCGGATTAGTCTTAGGCGATATGGCTTTGTTCAATTCTTCAACAGCACTGCGAAGAACACCGCTGTAGTAACAAACCGTATGATGCGAGTATATCCAACGATAGAGATAATTCCTTCCATCAATAACGCTTTGCACAACATTCAAAGCTGATTTCCGAAAAGCAACGTCAAGAAATCCACTCGGTGTCGCCACAATTTCCAGGGCTGAAAGTAGCCTCAGTACATCTATAGAAACGTTATCGACCCCGGATGCCCAAGTATCACGCAGGATATAATCCAATTTGTCCACATCAACGGTACTCCCATTGATTAATCTGATTAAACAGTTTTCCACTTGAGTACGAACCGTTGGGCACTTCTTATGGATACAACCGGTGATCATCCGTGCCACGAGAACTGGATCAGACCCCGGTGCTAAGCGCGCGAAATGTTTTCTAAAGTCTTTCAAAAAGATCGCTGCGCTAAAATTTTCATGGGGAGCTGGGCCAGGAGAGGGAAAATCTTTAATGAAGGCCGAATTCGCATTTTCAAAAAGAAACTTTTCCGCTTTCGGATATTGGTCGGATTGCCTTCTCCTTTTGTCGTATAGATATTCAAAAGTGTGAGAAAAACTGGCATGGGCGCAATCATGCATTAGTGCGGCGGCGAGAAATGCCGCCTTGTATTGATTCAAATCAATGCCGTCAAGGATGTCAGGATTGGTGTTGACTTGCAGACATTCGAACGCGATCTTGGCCAAGTGGTAAACACCAAGCGAATGTGTAAACCTATCATGGCGTGCGGATGGATATAGAAAGCCCATCATGGTTTGCTCGACATGCCGAAGACGCTGGAAAATTGCGGTGTCGATGAATGCCTCACACCAATCGGCGGGCACAGTGATATAACCGTGCACAGGATCACGGAACTCTTTGTTTTTGTGACTAGCCTTGATCATATTGTCACGGCATGTCAGAGTTTTTCGGTTTCCTTATGGTATCGATGCAGAGATGGCTTTTTGGACAATTCGATGAACGCGCTTAGGCACGGAGCTGGTAAACTCGTTCTTTAGGTAATTCGATCTTAGGTAGTTTTCCCAATCCTGAGCTCGCGCGATATACTCATTTTCTTTCTTGAAGATCTCGGGATAATATTCCAATGCTGCGTCTATTGAACGAGCGGAGATGTCAACCGACAGATTTGTCGAAGAGCGTTGAATTTTGCTGCGGAGTTCTCTGAGAGCATTGAATGGCACAGTCTCCTTCATCGAGAGAATAGTCGCCAAGAGATAATCAGCACTGACTACGGTGCACATACCTTTGCTCCTCCTCTCTGTAATTGACGATGATCCGTTCTTGATACGCATCGAAGACATCTTTTTTTTATATGCCATGAGGCACTCGATGTCAACGAGACACTTACCTTATGTTCTCAATATGTTCCTGGAGTGGGATCCCTCATCTCCAAAAAAATCAATCCCGTTACCGGTGCCGCCGTCTGCGCAATAGCAAGCATCGATCCTTATTCTCAATGTAGTCGAGATAACATACAGCCATGCGGAAATCACCGAGTACATTCAACCGTCGAAGTGGAGTTTTGTATGTATTAATAAGTATTCGTCTAATCAGCGCGATATCGTCACATGGCCAGGCTGACCCGTCGGACAGGACCCGCTCTGTTAGCCGCCGCATGAATAAAAAAGAAACGCCGATGTAGGTTCCCCCTCACCGGCGTTTTGGTTCCTGTCGATGCGGACGAACCGCTATTTGCAGGCCTGGCAGACGCTGAGCTTGTCGATCGGCACGCCCGTCTTCTTGCTGATCCATTCGAGCTGGTCGACCGGGGCAAAGTAGTTCCCGCAGGTCTTGCATTTCATCATCTTGAAATCCCGGCCCCAGATCGAACGCTCTTCGGGGGTCCCCGTCATCTTGATGTGGTGGGTGGGGCAGACAAACGCGCAGGCGCCGCAGCCGATGCAGACCTTGCTCTCCTCCTTGAACGGCGTCCCGACGACTTTCTCGGTGCCGCGGTAGGAGAACCCGATCGCGCTCACGCCGACGATCTGCTCGCAGGTGCGGACGCACATGCGGCAGAGGATGCAGGTGTTGTCGGTCTTGTCCGGCTTGAAACGGGGCTCGGGCTGAATCCCCATTTCGGCGGCCATGTCCTTGAGCATCTTCGATTCCGGGCAGCGCGCCATCTGGAGCTGCAGGACGACCTTGCGGACGTGCTTCACCCGGTCGGTCTGCGTTTTGACTTCGATGCCCTCGGCGACAGGGTACAGGCAGGACGTCACGATCCGCGTCCGCTTGCCCTGCTTCACCTCGACCACGCACATCCGGCAGGCGCCGGGGGACTCGATCGACTCGTGCCAGCACAAGGTCGGGATCCGGACGCCGTTTGCGCGGGCGACGTCCAGCAGGTGCGCGCCCTTTTCCGCCTCAACTTCTTTTCCGTCGATTGTGAATTTTACTCTATCCATTTTTGATATCCCTTATTCAACGATTATCGCTTCGAATTTGCAGCTCTCCATGCAGGCGCCGCACCTGGTGCACTTCGCGGCGTCGATCGCGTGGGGCTTCTTGCGCTCGCCGCTCGTCGCGCCGACCGCGCACACCTTCACGCAGAGGCCGCAACCGGTGCACTTCTTCGCGTCGATCCGATAGGTGATCAGTTTCTTGCAGACGCCCGCCGGGCACTTCTTCTGCCGGATGTGGGCGTCGTACTCGTCGCGGAAATACCGAATGGTGCTGATGACCGGGTTCGGGGCGCTGTTTCCGAGGGCGCACAGGGCGCCGTCGACGATCGCCTTGGCGAGCGAATCCAGCAGCTCGACGTCCCCTTCCTGTCCCCGCCCCTCGCAGATGTCGGTGAGGATCTCCTTCATCCGGCGCACGCCTTCACGGCAGGGGGTGCACTTCCCGCAGGACTCGATTTCCAGGAACGACAGGAAGTAGCGGGCCACGTCGACCATGCAGTTCCGGTCGTCCATGACGATCATGCCGCCGGACCCCATCATGGAGCCGAGTTTCGTCAGTTCGTCGAAGTCGATCGGGCTGTCCAGATGCTTCTCGGGGATGCAGCCGCCGGAGGGACCGCCCGTCTGGACGGCCTTGAACTTCCGGCCGTTGGGAACGCCGCCGCCGATGTCGAAGACGATCTCGCGGAGCTTCATGCCCATCGGAACTTCCACGAGGCCGGTGTTGTTGATCTTGCCGACGAGCGAGAAGATCTTCGTGCCCTTGCTGCCGGCCGTGCCGATGCTCCCGAACCAATCCGCGCCGCGGTTGATGATGAATGGGACGTTGGCCCAGGTCTCGACGTTGTTGAGGTTGGTCGGCTTGTCCCAGAGGCCTTTGTGCGTCGCGTGGATGTACTTCACGCGCGGCTCGCCCGCACGGCCTTCCAGGGAGGCGAACAGCGCGGAGGACTCGCCGCAGACAAAGGCGCCGCCGCCGCGGTTGATCTTGACGTCGAAGCTATAGCCCGAACCGAGGATATTCTCGCCCAGGAGGCCGTATTCGCGCGCCGTCTGGATCGCCTTCGTGATGTTCTCAACGGCCAGCGGATATTCGTTGCGGACGTAGATGTAGCCGTTGCTCGATCCGATCCCGTAGGCGCCGATGATCATCCCTTCGAGGACCAGATGGGGATTGCCCTCGAGAAGGCTGCGGTCCATGTACGCCCCGGGATCGCCCTCGTCGGCGTTGCAGATGACATACTTGGGGTCGCCCTCCGCTTTGCGGGTCTCATCCCATTTCCAGCCGGTGGGAAAACCTCCGCCTCCTCGCCCGCGCAGGTTCGCCTTGATCACTTCCTGGACGACGGCCTCCGGTTTCATCTTCTGGAGGGCCTTGACCAGTGCGCTGTAGCCGCCGACCGCGATGTAATCGTCGATGCTGGTGGGGCTGATCTGGCCGTTCATGCCGAAGACGAGACGCATCTGCTTCTTGTAGAACGGGCAGTCGTGCTCGTAGACGATCTTCTCCTTCGTCATCGGGTCTACATAGAGAAGCCTGTCGATGATCTCACCTTTGAGAATCGTCTTGTCGATGATCTCGGCCGCATCGTTGAGGCCGATGCGCTGGTAAAAAATCTTCTGGGGGTAGATGACCATCATGGGCCCGCGTTCGCAGAAGCCGTGGCAGCCGGACATCCGCAGATCGATCTTGTCCTGAAGCTTGCGCTTCTCGAGTTCGACCTTGAGGCTGTCCACCAGTTTCTGCGTCCCGTAGGCGAGGCAGCCCGTGCCGACGCAAACGGTCATGCAGGGTTTCTTCGGGTCCCGCCCCTTCTGAAGCTCACTCCTGAGTTTTTCGACTCCGTCGAACGTTTTAAGCTTTCTCATCATCAGCCTCTACCTTTTTTCCTAAGTTCTTGAGGATTTTCGTCGTCTTCGCGATGTTCATGTGGCCGTGGTACTCACCGTCCACCACCAGGATGGGTCCCAGCGCGCAGGCGCCGAGGCACCCTACCGTCTCGAAGGTGAATTCCATGTCCGCCGAGGTCTCGCCGGACTTCAGCCCCAACGTCGTCTGGATGTGGTTGTCGATCATCGAGGCGCCGCGAACATGGCAGGCCGTTCCGAGGCAGAGCATCAGGTGATGCCGGCCGCGGGGCTTGAGACTGAAGGCCTTGTAGAAGGTCGCCACTTCATAGACGCGGCTTGTGGAAACATCGAGCTGCGCGCAAACCGCATCGAGAGCCTCTTTGGGAAGGTAGTTGAACTCCTTCTGCACATCCTGGAGGATGGGGACGATGTAACTCTTGTCAGAGCCGTATTTCTTGACGATGCTTTTGATCTTCTCTTCCATCGAGTGCTACCCCTTTTCGATAGTCTGTTGTGCCGCTTCGCGAAAATTTTTAGACGGCCTTCAGCTCGTCCCAAGACTTCGAGCAGTTCACCTTGTTCATCAGCTTGTTGTACTCCATGAGGACGCGCGCCTGGATGTCCTTGATCTGATCCGGCGTGAGATGGCGGAACCGCCCCTGCAGCTTGATGTAATCCGACACGGGGCGAAGCTTCTCCGGCGGGTCCACGGTGATCTTGTATTTTCCGTACTCCACTTCGTAGAGGGGGAAGATGCCCGTCTGCACGGCCAGCCTGCCCATCTTGATGCAGCTCTCGGAAGTGGAACGCCAGCCCGTCGGACATACGGCCAGGCAGTGGATATACGCGGGCCCCTTGATGCTGCGGGCCTTCTTCACCTTGTTCATGAAGTCGATGGGATAGCTGTGGCAGGCGGTCGCGACGTAGGGCAAATTATGCGCCACCATGATTTCGGCCACGTTCTTCTTCCAGGTCTTGTTCCCGATGCTCGCCTTGCCGGCGGGTGCCGTCGTCGTGGACGAGCCGAAGGGCGTCGCGCCGGAACGCTGGATGCCGGTGTTCATGTACGCCTCGTTGTCGAAGCAGACATACAACATGTCATGTCCGCGCTCCATCGCCCCGGACAGGGCCTGGAAGCCGATGTCCACGGTTCCGCCGTCGCCGCCGATGGCCACCGTCTTGACGTAGCGATTGGGGATCTTCCCCTTGCGCCGCAGGGCTTTGAGACCCGCCTCGACGCCCGACCCCACCGCTCCGGCATTCGGAAACGCCACGTGGATCCAGGGCAGGTTCCAGGCGGTCGTCGGATAGAGGCTGGAGATGACCTCCATGCAGCCCGTGGCATTGGCGATAACCGTGTCCCGGCCGAGCGCCTTGCACATCATGCGGATCGCCAGCGCCTCTCCGCAGCCCTGGCACGCGCGGTGACCGGGGCTGAAGTACTCCATCTTCTCGATCAGTTTCGGGGCGTAGAGATCGAAATTTTCAAACAGTTTTTTGGCTTCAGGATTTGCAGTGCTCATTCCCTTACTCCATAAAGTTCATAGGCGTCCTCGGGGTTCAGTTTCTTCGCCGAGGCTGTTTTCTTCGCCATTTCGACGAAATCCATCACCGTCACGTCGCGCCCGCCCAAGCCGATGATGAAGTTCAGCGTCTTGGGTTTCTTCGGCGCATCGTACAGGGCCGACCGGATTTCGGCGAACACGGGGCCGCCGGGACCGCCGCAGGAAAGCGCGCGATCCATGACGGCCAGGGACTTCGCCCCTTTCACCGCCTTCCGCAGCTCTTCGAAGGGGAAAGGCCGCCACAACTTGAGTTTCACGAGACCCACCGGGATCCCGTCCTTGCGCATTTCGTCGACGGCGATCTCCGCCGTCTCGCCCATGGAACCCATGGTCAGCAGCAGGGTTTCCGCGCCCTCCGTCTTGTAGGACTCGACGGGCTCATACTTGCGGCCGAACTGCTGTTCCCATTCCTTCCAGACGTCGAGGATGACCTTCTTGGATCGGAGGATCGCATCTTCTTTGGAACGCATCGCTTCGGTGAAGATCTCCGGAAGGCCCAGCGCCCCCATGGACATCGGTTTGTCCGGATGCAACTGAGCGAGGGGCTTATAGGGCGGCAGGAAGCGGTCCACCTCCTCCTGATCGGGCATGAGGATCGGTTCCACGACGTGGGTGAGCTGGAAGCCGTCAAGGTTGATGTTGACCGGCAGCATGACGTCCCGGTGTTCGCCGATTTTGAAGGCCTGAATCATCATGTCCACCGTTTCCTGGCCGTTGGCCGCAAACAGGGACACCCAGCCGGTGTCGCGCTGGTACATGATGTCGCTGTGGTCGTTCCAGATGTTGATGGGGCCGGACACCGCACGATTCCCGATCGCCATGATCACCGGCAGCCTCATGGCCGAAACGATGGGAAGCACCTCCTGCATGAACAAAAGGCCCTGAGAACTCGTGGCGGTGTACGTTCGCGCGCCGGCGCCGGAAGCGCCGCAGCAGGCGCTGATGGCGGAATGCTCGGACTCCACGCAGATGAACTCGGCGTCGAGCCTTCCCTCGGCCACGATGTCCGACAGATGCTCCGGAATGTGCGTGTTGGGTGTAATGGGATAGGCCGCAATCACGTCCGGTCTGCACAATGCCGCCGCCTCGGCCGCGGCAAGAGCGATTTCCATACCGATTCGTTTACCCATTATTCTCAGCCCTCCTCATTGACCATTTCGATCGCACCCGGCCAACATTCAAAGGCGCAAATACCGCAGCCCTTGCAGTAATCCAGATTCGCCGTGAAATACCCGTCCTTGTCTTCCGTAATGCATCCTTCCGGGCAAAACATGAAGCACACCCCGCACTTGATGCATTTCTTATTGTCGTAGATGGGTCGCTTCGCTCTCCAGCTTCCGGTATGGTAGTCCCGAGCGCTTCCCGGACGAAACACCATGCAGCCCGGATTCACTTCCTGCCAGGTTTCTGGCCATTTTTTTTCTGCCATTGTGATACCTCGATCCCGTCTCGATTATGTATTGTAGATTTTCACCTGATCATGGGCGCTTTTGGCGGCCGCGAAGTTCTTCGCCGCGATCCTGCCGAACCGATGATCGATGGGTCCCTTCAACGAATCGAATTTCACCACCTTCGTCACTCCCACCAACGCCCCCAACATCGTGGTATTCGTGATCGGAACCCCCAATTCTTTCCACGCGATCCCCGTGGCATCGACGATTGCAATGCGGCCGGCGAACTTCACAATATCCCGAATTTCCTTTGCCGACTTCGTCGTATTGACGATCAGCACTCCGTCCGGCTTCAAGCCTTCGGCTACGTTCACCAGGCCCACCAGCGACTCGTCGAGGACGACGACGACATCCGGGTTGTAAACGCCGGATCGCACCCGGATCCGCTCTTCGGCCACACGATTGAACGCCGCCACGGGAGCGCCTCTCCGCTCGGGGCCGAAACTCGGAAATCCCTGGGCGAACCTTCCCTCCCCGATAGCAGCCAAGGCGAGCAATTCCACCGATGTGACAGCACCTTGACCGCCCCTGCCATGCCATCTAATTTCGATCATGCTATTTATCTCCCAATTAGGATTGATGCCTCTTCCGGACAGATACAGCCGCACGAACGAACGTCTGCCTCTGACCTGTTCGTCGATGCTTTGTGCGGACTGACCACGGAATTCTTCCCACCGTTGATCCAATCTATGAAGAGGAAATCGATGTAGCGTAAGGATATTGAATCGCCAGATGCCACCGGCGGTGGGGCGAAGCCCCCTTGACGCCACGGGCTTCTTATATCAACTGCTATCCTCTGTCAATAGAATTTTTTATGTCCGCATATATTTTGTTTATAGTGCGGCCCCTGCCGCCGATTTCGTAAAGCTCCGCGCACCGATTGCGCCGCCGCCCGGAGGAAACCGAGCATGGATGGGCATTTCCGATAATTCGGTTCGCGCGAGACTGCAGGCGGGGCGGGCAGGAATTACATGCAGCGGCGGCATTCAATGGATTTGGCGAGAGTCATCCGGTCCGTGTACTTGAGGTCGCCGCCTACGGGCATCCCCTGGGCAATCCTCGTCACGCGGACCGTGCGCTCCCCCAGCATCTTCATGATCAGGAGCGCCGTGGATTCCCCCTGGACGGTCGGATTCGTCGCCAGAATGATTTCCTGGATCGTTCCCTGATCCACGCGTTCCAGGAGTTCGCGGATCTTCAGATCTTCCGGCCCGACGCCGTCCAGCGGGGCGAGAACGCCGTGGAGGACGTGGTAGAGCCCCCGGTACGTGCCGCTTTCTTCGATGGCGAACAAAGAATCAGGATCCTCGACGACGCAGACGATCCCGCGATCGCGTGAGGGATTTCGGCAGATTTCGCAGAGATCGCCTTCGGAAAGGTGAAAGCAGGTCGTACAGAAACGTATCTTGCGTTTGACCTCCACCACGCTCTCGGCAAGGCGCAGGGCGTCCTCCTCCGGGCAGCGCAGGAGGAACATGGCCAATCTCGTCGCCGTCTTCTCTCCGATGCCCGGAAGCCGTCCGAGTTCCTGAATCAGACGTTGAATCGGAAGGGCGTAGCCGTTCTTCATCTGCGCATCCCCTACATCATCCCCGGAATGCTCAG
This sequence comes from uncultured Syntrophaceae bacterium, assembly GCA_964506465.1. Classification (GTDB taxonomy): domain Bacteria; phylum Desulfobacterota; class Syntrophia; order Syntrophales; family UBA6109; genus UBA6109. The sequence goes on along the minus strand of CAZDLM010000003.1, from coordinate 2,306 downwards.
GCCGCCGGTGAGCTTGGCCATCTCCGAGGAAACCATGGCCTGCGCCTTGCGGATTCCCTCGTTGACGGCCGCCAGGATCAGATCCTGCAGCATCTCGGCGTCGCCGCCGCCGAGCACCTCGGGTTCGATCTTCAGGGAAATGACCTCGCTCTTGCCGTTGACGACGACGGAGACCATGCCGCCCCCCGACGACGCTTCCACCGTCCGCGTTCCCAGTTCCTCCTGGAGACGGGCCATCCTCTCCTGCAACTGTTTTGCCTGCTTCATGATATTTCCAAAATTCTGCGCCACCGTTTTCTTACCTCCGTACGATGAAATTCCGTTCAACCCCGCAAGCCGCTCCGGCGGCCGCGGCGATCAGGAAGACCGGGGGATCACTTCCTTGACTTCCGCGCCGTCGAAGACATCCAGGATCTTCTGGAGGAGGGGCTGGCTGAGGGCCTCGCGCCGCACCTCGCTGTTTCTGTGGTTTCTCGAATTGCCGTTGGCCTGCGGCGCGGAATGCTGCGTTTCGGCATCGGCGGGCAGCATCTCGATCAGGACCTGCGTCTTTCGCCCGAAGACTGTCCCGGCGATCTCGGTCAGGCGGTCCGTGGCGTCCTTCCCGCTGACATCGTCGTAGAGGAACCCCTTGGGGAATCCGATTCTCAGCCGGCCCTCCTCGCAGAGGAGCAGCTTTCCCTGTTCGATCTTCGACCAGAGGGGGAAGCTCTGCTTTTTCAGAAAATCCTTGAACGCAAGCCATCGCGCCTCCGGGTCCGTGTCCGGCGCGATTTCCTCCCGGTCCGCCGTCCCGGAAGCCGCCGCGGATGCTCCCGCTCCCGCCGTCTCCGCGCGGCGCGGGGGCGCCGACGGCCTGCCCGCGTACGGCGCCGGCTCTTCCGCCACCCCCCCCGCCAGTCTCTTCTCCAGATCCTCCATCCGGGCGAGGACCTCTTCGAACGGGGCCATCGGTTCGACATAGGCCATGCGGACGAGGAGCGCCTCCAGGAGAATCCGCGGCTCCTGCGTCCTGCGGACGGCATCTTCCTCAGCCATCATCATGTCGAGCAGCTTCTGCAGCGTCTCCCGGCTGGACTTTTCCGTCAAGCGGCGCATCTCATTGAGTTCCTCCGCGGAACCCTCGACCAGCGCCTGCGCCGCAGTGGAGATCTTCAGGAGGAGGAGGTTGCGGAAGAAGGAAAGCAGGATCTGATGAAGATATTTCATATCCAGTCCCGCGTCATAGGCGTCGCCAAGAACCCTCAGGCACGCGCCGGCATCGTGTTGCAGGACCGCCTCCGCAAGCTGCAGCAGGAAACGCCGGTTCGTGCGGCCGAGCAATTCGCCGACGTCGGAATCGGCAACTTCCGTTCCCGCATAGGAGATGACCTGATCGAAAATGCTTTCGGCGTCCCGCAGGCTTCCATCGCCCGCATCGGAGATCCATCTCAGGCCTTCGGCGCTGATGCGGATCCCTTCCTTCGCGGCGATTCGCGCCAGGCTCTCCGCGATCTTTCCGCCGGGGATCCGGCGGAACTCGAAACGCTGGCAGCGGGAAACGATGGTGGCGGGCACCTTGTGCGTTTCCGTCGTGGCGAAGACAAAAACGACGTGCCGGGGCGGCTCTTCGAGGGTCTTGAGCAGGGCGTTGAAGGCCTCCCGCGTCAGCATGTGGACTTCGTCGATGATGTAGATCTTGTAGCGGCCGGACAGCGGGGAAAATTTGACGTTTTCACGGAGCTCACGGACCTCGTCGATGCCGCGGTTGGAGGCGCCGTCGATCTCCTGGACGTCGAGGGAGACGCCCTCCGTAATCTCCCGACAGCACGTGCAGACCTGGCAAGGCTGGGAGGTGGGACCCTTTTCGCAGTTCAGCGACTTGGCCAGAATCCGGGCGATGGAGGTCTTCCCTACGCCCCGCGGACCGCAGAAGAGATAGGCGTGCGCAATCCGCCCCTGGTCGACGGCATTTTGGAGCGTCCGGACCACGGACTCCTGGCCGACGACGTCCTCAAAGACCTGCGGCCGCCATTTGCGGGCCAATACAAGATAATCTTCCGGCATAATCCACTGAAGTGAAAAGGCGATTCGGGACCGCATCACTGCGGAGGGACATAGAGGTGACAGCCGGGTTACCCGCGGCACACATCGGAACTTGCTACCGCTGCTTCCTTCCGGACCTGACGGGGTTTGCAATCCTCCGTTGCACGGGGCCCGGCCATCGCAACTCTATGCACTTCCATGGCGGAGAGAGGGGGATTCGAACCCCCGGTACACCTTTGGGGGCGTACACACGATTTCCAGTCGTGCTCCTTCAGCCGCTC
>CAZDLM010000002.1:55337-176970 GCA_964506465.1 uncultured Syntrophaceae bacterium | reverse complement strand
ACCGGTCTCATCGCGGGCGGCGCCGTTCGTGCCATCCTAGAAGTTGCCGGAGTCCAGAACATCCGCACCAAGTGCCTCGGATCGCACAATCCCCATAACCTCATCAAGGCAACGCTTGACGGGCTCAGCCGATTGAAGGATCCGGAAGCCATTGCCGGGCTTCGGGGAAGATCCGTTGCGGATATTGTCTAACGGAAGGGGTTGGCTGTGGCGAAGATGATTAAGATCACGCAGGTGCACAGTTTCATCGGAAGACCGGAAAAGCAGCGGAAGGTGCTGCGGGGCATGGGATTGGGGCGGATGGGTCGGACGATTCTCCTGAAGGATTGTCCCGAGATTCGCGGAATGATCACCCAGGTCCGGCACCTGGTATCGATAGAGGAAGTTGAGGAAACGAAGGCATGAACCTGGGAACCTTGAAAGCACCTGCAGGTGCAAGTCACAACAGGAAGCGACTCGGGCGCGGAGATGGATCCGGGCACGGAGGCACGTCCGGGCGCGGCGACAAGGGACAGAGGGCGCGGTCCGGCGGAAAAGTCCGACGCGGCTTCGAGGGCGGCCAGATGCCCCTCGCCCGGAGACTGCCGAAGCGCGGGTTCAAGAATCCGTTTCGCCGCGAATTCGCGACGGTCAACCTGGATCAGTTGAGGGAATTTCCGAAGGGATCCGTCGTCGACGCGGAGGCGCTGGTCCGCGAAGGCATCGTTTTCAGCGGCGCGGAGAGGATCAAGATACTGGGGCGGGGAGAACTCCCCCATCCCCTGTCCATCAAGATGGAATACATCAGCCGCAGCGCGAGGAAGAAAATTGAGGCGGCTGGCGGTACGGTGATCGAGGTAGCCTGAGTTGCTGGACGGACTGAAGAATATCTCCAAGATTCCGGAGCTGCAGAAGCGGATCCTGATGTCGTTTGTACTCCTGGCCGTATATCGGATCGGAGCACATGTGCCGACGCCGGGCATCGATACGACGGCCTTGGCGGCATTCTTCGATCAGGCCAGAGGATCCCTCCTCGGTTTGTTCGACATGTTTGCAGGAGGCGCGCTCAGCAACCTGTCCGTATTTGCCCTGGGCATTATGCCCTACATCAGCGCTTCGATCATCCTGCAACTCCTCACCGTAGCCATCCCCCATCTGGAGAGGCTCTCGAAAGAAGGAGAGGCGGGCCGGCGAAAGATCACGCAGTATACCCGTTACGGGACGGTGATCCTGAGCATTATTCAGGGATTCGGCATCGCGGTCGGCTTGGAGAACATGGCGGGGCCGACCGGCGTATCCATCGTCATCGATCCGGGCTGGGGATTCCGGATGATGACGGTCATCACCCTGACGGCCGGTACGGCCTTCATCATGTGGCTGGGTGAGCAGATCACGGAGCGCGGGATCGGAAACGGCATATCGCTCATCATCTTCGCCGGGATCGTTTGCCGGGGCCCGGAAGCGATTCTGAGCACATTCCGGCTGCTTTCCGCGGGCGAGATGGGCTTCTTCTTCATTATCATCCTGATCGTCCTCATGGTCGCGGTCGTCGGGGTAATCGTCTTCATGGAAAGCGGTCAGCGCCGCATACCGGTTCAGTATGCAAAAAGGGTTGTCGGACGGAAAGTATACGGCGGGCAGTCGACCCATTTGCCGCTGAAGATCAATACCTCAGGAGTCATTCCACCGATCTTCGCATCGTCCATCATCATGTTTCCGGCAACCATCGCGAATTTTGTCGATCACCCCTGGATGAAGACGGTCGCAGCCATCCTTGTTCCGGGGCGGATTGGGTATGAGTCTCTGTACGTCGCTTTCATCGTCTTTTTCTGCTATTTTTACACGGCGGTCATCTTTAACCCGATCGACGTCGCCGACAACATGAAGAAATACGGGGGATATGTCCCGGGAATCCGGCCCGGCAAGAAGACCGCGGAATATATCGATGATATCTTGTCGAAGCTTACCTTCAGCGGCGCGATTTACGTTTCGGCAGTATGCGTTCTTCCCAGCATTCTCATTGGGTATTTCAACGTCCCGTTCTATTTTGGAGGAACGGCACTGTTGATCGTCGTCGGTGTCGCGCTGGATACGGCGGGACAGATTGAGACGCACCTTCTGACGAGACAGTATGAAGGATTCATGAAGAAGGGTCGGCTGGCGAAGCGGCGCTGATCGCCGCGAAAGCCGGGGGATCTGTGAGAGATGATCATCCTAAAGCAGGCCGACGAAATTGAGAAGATCCGAGCGAGCAGTACCATTGTAGCCGAGATTCTGCGGGAACTGAAAGAGCGGGTGAAACCCGGTGTCACGACGCTCGAACTGAACAGCCTTTCGGAGATGCTGGCCCGCAAGAGAATGGCGAAACCGGCGTTTCGCGGTTACCGGGGTTACCCGTTTGCTCTTTGTACATCGGTGAATTCGGAAGTCGTCCACGGGATGCCGTCGGAGCGTGTGTTGCTGGACGGGGATATTGTGAGTCTGGACTTCGGGATTTATCACAAAGGGTATTACGGGGATGCGGCCATTACGGTTCCCGTCGGAGAGGTGTCCAGTGTGGCGCGTCGCCTGATTCAGGTGACGGAGCAATCCCTCTATGAGGGTATCGACGAAGCCGTGGCTGGCAATCGCCTCGGCGACATCTCCGCGGCGGTGCAGGCGCACGTGGAGGAAAACGGCTTCTCCGTCGTGAGGGATTTTGTCGGACACGGAATCGGGAGGAGCATGCACGAGGAACCGCAGATTCCCAATTACGGCAGCCGCGGCCGGGGCATCGAACTGAAGGCCGGCATGGTGCTGGCGATCGAACCGATGGTGAATGAAGGTACGTACCGAGTAAGGATCTTGGACGACGGCTGGACGGTCGTGGCGGAAGATGGGAAGCTGTCCGCCCACTTCGAACACTCGATCGCGATTACGGACAACGGCCCAGAAATACTGAGCAGGCTGGCCTGAGCAGGCCGGCAGATGGCGAAAAAAGGTATGGCGAAAGAAGAACCCATCGAAGTGGAAGGCCGGGTGATCGAGCCCTTGCCGAATGCCATGTTCCGCGTCGAGCTGGAGAACGGGCACCGTGTGCTTGCGCATATTTCGGGAAAGATGAGAATGCATTTCATCAAGATCCTTCCCGGAGACAAGGTGACGGTGGAGCTTTCTCCGTACGACCTGACGCGGGGAAGAATCACGTACCGCACAAAATAGGTGTTCGGATAACCATCGGGAGTGAGGCCCGACCACGGAATGGGAGTTGCGAGGTGGAAAAGTGAAAGTCAGATCATCCGTAAAAAAAATGTGCGAAAAATGCAAGATCGTCAAGAGAAAAGGCGTTCTGCGGGTCATTTGCGAGAACCCGAAGCATAAGCAGCGCCAGGGATAATTACTTCAGGAGGTCATCAGTGGCACGCATTGCAGGGGTGGATTTGCCGAAGAACAAGCGGATGGAAATCGCGCTGACCTATATCTATGGGATCGGCAGGTCGAAGGCGAAGGAAATCTTGGCGATGGCCGGCGTGAATCCGGATACGAAGACCGATATTCTGGCCGACGCGGAGATTTCCGCCATCAGAAATATCATCGATCGCGAGATCAAGGTCGAGGGGGATCTGCGGCGTGATACGTCCATGGCCATCAAGCGTTTGATGGACGTCGGGACATACCGCGGTTTGAGACATCGGAAGGGACTTCCCGTACGAGGACAGAGATCGCATACGAATGCGCGGACGAGGAAAGGTCCCCGCAGATCAATCGCGGGCAAGAAGAAATAACGGCGAATTCCATCAATGCCTCCGGAGGGTGAACGTGGTTAAGGCAGCAAAAAAGACGGGGAAAAAACGGGAGAAGAAGAACATCACGGAAGGTGTCGCGCACATCCAATCGACATTTAATAACACGATCATCACGATTACGGATCTGAGCGGCAACGTCATCGCCTGGTCTTCAGCGGGTATGCAGGGATTCAAGGGCTCCCGGAAAAGCACGCCGTTTGCGGCCCAGATGGCTGCCGAAGACGCGGTGAAGAAGGCCAAGGAACACGGTTTGAGGACCGTTCAGGTCTACGTGAAAGGTCCGGGATCGGGAAGAGAATCCGCCTTGCGGTCTCTGCAGGTGGCAGGGCTGAAAATCACGTTGATAAGGGACGTCACTCCCATTCCGCACAACGGGTGCCGACCGCCCAAGCGGCGGCGGGTGTGATCGCGGGCGGGAGTTCACGATTTCATAACGCTTTCATGAGATAGGATAGGGAGGATTGCTTGGCAAGATATCGAGAGTCCGTCTGCAGGCAGTGCAGAAGAGAAGGGCTGAAACTGTTCCTCAAGGGGGACCGCTGCTACACGGAGAAATGCGCCTTTGAACGTCGAGGTTATGCACCTGGCGAACACGGTCAGATGAGGAAGAAACCGACGGATTACGGCATTCAGCTTCGTGAAAAACAGAAACTCAAAAGGATGTACGGAGTTCTGGAAAGCCAGTTCAAGGGGTACTTCGAAAAGGCGGACAGGCAGAAAGGCATTACCGGTACAAATCTCCTGCTGTTCCTGGAGAGGCGACTCGATAACATGGTTTTCCGCATGGGTTTTGCCAATTCCCGCACGGAAGCGCGGCTGCTTGTCCGGCACGGTCACTTCCTGGTGGGCGGGAAATCCGTCGATATTCCGTCCTATCTGGTGAAAGCCGGCGACGAGATTGAGGTCCGGCAGAAGAGCCGCACCATGCCCAGGATTCTTGAGGCGATGGAAATCGTTGCCCGGCGGGGCGTCCCCCAATGGCTGTCGTTGGATAAAGGGAATTTCAAGGGACTTGTGAAGTCGCTTCCCGCACGGGATGAACTCACGATGCCGGTTCGAGAACAATTGGTGGTTGAGCTGTATTCGAAGTAGCCGATCGGATCCATTACAGACTACCTTACAGCAAGGGATTGCAACTATGCAGAGAAATTGGCGAAGTTTGATACAGCCCAAGAGGATTGAGGTCGACGAATCGACGAGCACTCGCTTTTACGCAGAGTTCACCTGCCAGCCGCTGGAACGCGGTTTTGGAATCACCCTCGGCAACGCCTTGCGGAGGATTCTGCTGTCGTCCATTCACGGGGCGGCCATCGTTTCCGTGAATTTCGAGGGCGTCCTGCACGAATTTTCCACCATCCCCGGCGTCAAAGAGGATGTGACAGACATTATCCTGAATCTCAAGGGGGTCCGGCTTCATCTTCATCAGGACGGGCCCAGGACCATTCGCATCGACTCGAAGAAAGAAGGCGTCTTGACGGCCGGTGACATTATCTGCGACGAGACGGTCGAGATTCTCAATCCCGATCATGTCATCGCCACGCTCACGGGCGATGCCGCCCTCAAAGCGGAAATGGTGGTGAAGATGGGCAAGGGGTATGTCCCCGCCCAGAGGGGAAAGGATGCGGATCAGCCGGAAGGGACGATCAATATCGACGCCCTTTATTCGCCGATCCAGAAAGTCAATTACACCGTAACCCATGCGCGTGTGGGGCAGATTGCCGACTATGACCGGCTCGTTCTGGAGATCTGGACGGACGGCAGCGTTCTGCCGGCCGACGCACTGGCCTATGCGGCGAAGATCCTGAAACACCAGATGGATATCTTCATCAACTTCAGTGAAGAAGATGAGGAGGAAGGCCCTCAGGACGGTGAGAAGGAAGAGAATATCAACGAACTTCTCCTGCGCCACGTGGACGATCTTGAGCTTTCCGTGCGGTCCGCGAATTGTCTCAAGAACGCAGGGATCAACCTGATCGGGGAACTGGTGCAGAAGACGGAAGCGGAAATGCTGAAGACGAAGAATTTTGGAAGAAAATCGCTTAATGAAATCAAGGAGATCCTTGCCGAGCAAGGACTCGGCTTCGGGATGAAGTTCGATTTTCCGCCCTGGAACGCCAACGCAGCGGAAAAGCAGCGGGACGAAGAAGAAGCATAGGGCACGAGCGGAGCGAATTCGGGAAAGGAACGTTTCATGCGTCACGGACGATACGTAAAAAAAATGGGCAGGACATCCAGCCATCGGATCGCCATGCTGCGGAACATGGTGACTTCTTTTATCCGCCATGAAAAAGTCAGGACCACGGATGTCAAAGCCAAAGAACTGAGAATCGTGGCGGAAAAGATGATCACCCTGGGAAAGAAGGGTGACCTGCATGCGCGGAGACAGGCGTTGGCCGTTGTGCGCGATAAGGCGATGGTGAAGAAACTGTTTGAGCAGCTTTCTCTTCGCTACAAGGACCGCTCCGGCGGTTACACGCGCGTTGTCAAGACAGGATACCGCAATGGTGACAATGCGCCGCTTTCCGTCGTCGAATTTCTCCCCGGTGAAGAAAAGAAGGGAAGGGCCAAGAAGAAGGCCGCCGAGAAGACTGTTGAGAAGGACGCTGCGGAAAAGTGACGAACGATCTGCCGAAAGGGGCGGTGGGCTCTGCGGAGCCCCCGCCTTTTTTGTTTTTCCTTGTTTTTTTTCAGGAAAAGGATATATATCCCGCATACGGAGAAACGCCGTATGGATGCGGTACGTCGGACGGCCGGTGAGGAGACCGCCGGCAACAAGCAAAAGCGAGGTGAGCGCCATGGCGGATAAGAAGATCGGCGAAGTGGTCAAATTCTTCTCCAAACCTTCGGTTGCGGCGGTAAAGATCACTGAAGGCGAGGTGCAGGTGGGTGATATCTTGAAATTCACCGGCCACACGACGAATTTCAACATGCCGATTGATTCCATGGAGGTCAACAACCAGAAGGTGGCAAAGGCGGTCGCAGGAGACTTCATCGGGATCAAGGTGACCGACAGGGTTCGTCCCGGTGATGAGGTTTTCAAGATCGTCGAAGAATAACGCTTCTGGACGGTGACGGTGGCATGACGGTTCCCCCGCCTTGGAGAACACCGGCCACCGGCCCCGGCCTGTTGCCGGATCCTTGACCATGGTGAAGTGCCCGATCAAGGCGCTACGCCATGGTTTTCTTTTATCCGGCGGCCTAAAGCGGCAAGAGCTGCAAAGGCTTCTCCGCGGAGCGTCACAATCGCCGTTCAAAAGCCGCGCAGCATTGCCGGCCTGCTTCTTATCACGGTGATATGAAGAATTCCTGGCTTGCCGAATTGAAGAGGAAAAATCCGTCCGAAATCCGGCTGGGGTTGGATCGGATGGTCCGTCTTCTGAAGCGTCTGGGCGATCCTCATCGAGATTATCCCGCTGTCATCGTCTCAGGAACAAACGGGAAGGGTTCTGTGACCGCCATGACCGCATCCATGCTCTCGGCGGGCGGATATCGCGCGGGTTGGTATACGTCTCCCCATCTGGTGGATGTGAGGGAAAGGATCCGCATCGGGGAACAGGTGATTTCCATGAAGTCTATGCAGGCATGCATGGAAATCGTCCAGTCCTGCCAGGAAGAGGAGTTGACCTATTTCGAATTTCTGACGGCCGTTGCTTTCCTTCATTTTTCCCGGGCGCGCGTCAACATGGCCGTAATGGAGGTCGGACTCGGAGGCCGCCTGGACGCGACCAACGTGGTCGACCCCCTCGTATCCATCATCACCAATATCGCTCTCGAACATCAGGAATATCTCGGAGATCGCCTGGAACAAATCGCCGCCGAGAAGGGTGGAATCATCAAGCAGGGCGGCATTTGCATCACCGGGGCGAAGCAGATTCCCGTCCTGGACGTTCTGGAGAAGATCTGCAGGGATCGAAATGCCCGTCTGCTGAGACTGGGCCGCGACTTGAAGATCCGGGTCAGTCCGGACGGGCTGTTTTCGTATCGGGGCTTCTCCGGCAGTCGGCAATCCGGCCTCCGATGCCCGTTGCGCGGGCGGCATCAATACGCCAACGCGGCACTCGCACTCGGAGTGGTCGAACGGCTCGGCGAATGCGGTTATCCGGTTGAGGATTCTCTGATCCGCTCCGGATTGGAGAGGACCCGTTGGGAGGGGCGGGTCGAGGTCCTGCAGCGTCATCCGACCGTTCTCCTGGACGGAGCTCACAATCCCGACGGGATCTCCGCGCTGTGCGGTGTCCTGCAAAGGGATTTTTCCTTCCAGAGACTGTTCGTGGTCTTCGGGGTCCTGTCGGATAAGGATCGATTCGCCATGATCGGCAAGATCAGCTCCATCGCAGACGTTATGATCCTGACTCGACCGGGGAGCGAGAGGGCGGTGGAACCGGCGGCGTTGCTTCCCCTGGTGAAGAAGGACCCTGAAGACATCATCGTGGAGCCGAATCCCGTCCGGGCCGTAAGATCGGCTCTGGACGCGGCGGAAGAAAATGACTTGATTTGCATCGCCGGCTCGCTGTATCTCGTCGGCGATATCAAGAAGGCCTTTCGCGCGGGCCGTCTGCCGTAGAGCTTCTACGCATCTGGTGCGGGGATCGGGTGATGGAGGAAAGTCGGAGGAAAGGGATGCGGAGCCGGGCAGCCACGGCGGTTCTGCCGTCATCAAGAAGACCGCCCCTTTGTGCAATCCTGCTGTGGCTGTGCCTCCTGTTCTTCCTGCCGCCGACGGTCGTTCAGGCATTGGAGGCCCTCCAGGGGGACAAGCCGGTGGCGATCGAAGCCGACAACATCGCCTACGATGAGGAACAGGATGTCGTCACGGCGAGCGGCAACGTCGTGGTCCGTTATGAAGGGAACACCCTGACGGCCGACACGGTCGCACTGGACAGGAAAACGAACATCGCTACCGCCGAAGGAAACGTGGTGCTTCGGGGGGAGAAGGACGTGATCGAGGGCGCCAGGGCCGTCTTCAACACGCAGGATCGCCGGGGCGTTGTCTATCAGGGAAAGATGTTTCTCGCCGAAAACCATTTCTATCTCGAAGGGACCACCATCGAAAAGAGAGGGGAGGAAACCTACCGCGCGACGGATGCAGCCATGACGACGTGCGACGGGGACGTGCCCGATTGGCGAATCCGATCGAGCGAAATGGACGTCACCGTCGACGGATACGGAACGCTCAAGCACGGCAAATTCTACGTCAGCGATGTGCCCATTCTGTATATGCCGTATTTTCTTTTCCCTGCAAAAACGACGCGGCAGTCCGGACTCCTCCTCCCGAGGTTTGCCTATTCGATGAAGAATAGCGGACTGGATCTGGAGGTCCCATTCTACTGGGCCATTTCGGAGAATACGGATGCGACATTTTTCCAGCGCTACATGGAAAAAAGGGGCTTTAAGGAAGGGGTGGAATTCCGCTACGCCGCCAGCGAGCAATCCTTCGGCACCTTCTATGCGGACTATATGAAGGACCGGAAACAGTTCGATGATCCGACCGAAGATATCAGGCCGAACTGGCAGGACAATGAGAGCCGCTGGTCCTTGTACTGGAACCATCAGACGACCTTTCCCGACAACAGCTACCTCCGCGCCGACATCCGGAAAGTCTCCGATCCTTGGTATTTTCGGGATTTTACAGGATGGAACTACTATCTCGACCACTATTCAACCGATGATCGCAAGAAATTCGAACGGGTGTCTTTTCTGGGAGACGAAACCCTGGCATTGCTGGATTCCACCGTGCGCTTCGTCCGCAACTGGGACTTATACAACCTGACGGTCCTTGGCCAGTACACGGACAATTTCGCGGCGGTCAACAACGACGCGACGCTGCAGAGATATCCCGAAATCATCCTGACGGGGACCAAACGGCCCATCTTGGGAGGGCCCACATACCTGGAATTCACAACGACCTACGACTACTATTACCGGACCGAGGGCCAGAAAGGCCATTTCTACGATCTTCAGCCCATCGTGTCCCTGCCGCTCACGTTCGGCGATTACGCACAGTTTACACCGCAATTGCTGCTCAAGGGGTCCGCATGGAGCCGGGATGACAATACCTCTGTTGCGGGCTTGAGCAGGCAGGGGGATCGGACGTTGTACAGTCTCGGAACCACGATGTCGTCCGAGGTTCATCGCATCTTTTCCGTCGGGGGAAAGACCGTGGACAAGATCCGGCACGGCATCCGTCCGGAGATATCCTACGTCTACACTCCCTATGAATTTCAGGACGACGCCCCTGATTTCGTAGCCCGGGTGGCCGAACAACACACGATTACCTATGGGGTCACCAATACTCTGATGGCGAAACTCAAAGAACCGAACGGCAAGTCGTCCTATCGCGAATTCCTCTACTTCAAGCTCTTTCAAACCTTCGATATCCGGGAATCGCGCCGCGACGTGCAGGATCCGGGGCCGGCCCGCCGGCCCTTCAGCGTTGTGAACCTGGAACTGGACGTCCTTCCGCATCCGCTCGTGAGTTTTTCCGCGAAAAACCAATACTCTGTCAATTCGGGAGACTGGACGCAGACGAACTACGACCTGGGGCTCACCGACGCGCGCGGGGACAGTGTCGTTCTCGGCTACCGGTACACGATGAATGCGATCGCGGAAATCAACGTTGCGCTCAGGGCCGTTGTCACGGAGCGGCTGGAGGCAAATTATCTGATCCGGCAGAACAAGTTCGACAATAAGATCGTAGAGGAAACTTACGGAGGCAAATACAAGAAACAGTGCTGGAGCGTTGATTTCGCCTATTCGAATACCCCCAACGACCGCCGTTTCACAGTCATGTTTGTCCTCTTCGGACTGGGGAAAGCCGGCTTCTGAAGGATATCGATCCGCCACGATTTTTTCTGTCCCGCCAAAATGAGAATGTCCTATTTTAGCAAAGTAGAAATGTCCTGTTCTGAGGCGGTAATCTGTCCGGAAGGGAGGAAGGATTATGGCCGGAGGGACATGATCGTTATGAGTTTAGGGGAGGTAAGGCGTTTGAAGGTGGTGCATTTGGTGATGGGCAAGCACACCACAGAGAAGGCAGCAGCCTCGGCGTTAAAGCTCAGTGAGCGTCAGGTGAGGAGGTTGGGGAAAGCAGTTCGAGAGAGAGGGGATGGGGGTGTGATCCATGGATTGCGAGGGCGTCCATCAAACCGGAGGTTTTCGGAGGAGTTGAGAGAGCAGGTATTGCTGCTTTACGGGGAGCGTTATCCTGACTTTGGTCCCACGTTGGCGACGGAGAAGCTTTTGGAGTGTAATGGGATCAGGGTGAGCGATGAGACGTTGCGGAATTGGCTCATCGAGGAGGGGTATTGGAAGAAGAGGCGGAAGCGGTCTTGTTTTGGTCAGATGATCCAGATGGACGGGTCACACCATAACTGGCTGGAGGGGCGGGGTCCGAAGCTGGTGTTGATGGGGTATATCGATGACGCCACGAGCACCGTTTATGGGCGCTTTTATGGTTACGAGGGGACCCTGCCGGCCATGGACAGTTTCAAGGGTTATGTGGAGCGCTATGGGTTTCCGATGAGTGTATATCTGGACAGACACACGACCTATAAATCGTCGAAGAAGCTGACGGAATGGGATGAGATCGAAGGTGTGGAGGCTTTGAGCCAGTTTGAGAGGGCACTGAAGGAGTTGGGGGTAGAGGTGATTCATGCCCTGTCTCCCCAGGCCAAAGGGAGGATCGAGAGACTCTTCGGGGTGCTTCAGGACAGGCTCCTCAAGGAGATGCGGTTGCAAGGCATCAAAAGCAAAGAAGAGGCCAATGCCTTTCTTGAGGCCTATCTGCCAAGGTACAATGAGCGATTCAGGGTGTACCCAGCCGATGAAGCCGATGCCCATATCAGACTTCCCCGCCAAGTCGATGTGGACAAGTATCTGTGCATCAAGACCGAAAGAACCATCCGCAAAGACAACACGATCGCTCTCGATGGCAGGCTTTACCAGTTGGAGGAACAGGGCGGCAAGAAGGTGATGGTCGAGGAAAGGACCGATGGATCTCTGGTGGTCATCAGCAAGGGCGTATCTTTGAAGCACAGGGAAATCAAGGAAAGACCTCAAAAGGAGGTGGCGACCAAGCCCATCATCAGACAGGACAACCGGCCTTCCAAACCTTCAGAAAATCACCCTTGGAGGAAAAGTTGGAAAAACTGGATGCCAGCCAAAGCATCTGCCTATTAACCAAATAGGACATTTCTACTTTGGCTTGACACGCCACGATTTTTTCTTGACAAACGAACGGAGATTGCGTAACTACTACTCCTTAAATTTTTTCCGTATTGGTGAACATATGAAAACCTTTCAGGCAACTACAGAGAGCGTTCGCAGAGACTGGTTTGTCGTCGACGCACAGGGACGGGTCCTGGGAAGACTGGCGAGTGAAATCGCCGGCAGACTGCGGGGAAAGCACAAGCCGATCTATACGCCGCACCAGGATACGGGAGATTTCATCGTCGTTGTGAACGCGGAAAAGATTCTGCTGACGGGGAAAAAGCTGGCGGACAAGGTCTATTATCACCACTCCGGTTACCCGGGAGGAATCAAACAGAAAGTCGCCGGGAAGATCCTCCAGGACAATCCGACCTTTCTGATCAAAGAGGCCGTTAAGGGGATGCTTCCGAAGAACTCGCTCGGGCGGAAAATGCTGAAAAAACTCAAGGTATACGCGGGCGGCGTCCACCCCCACGATGCCCAGTGCCCGAAACCGCTTTCCATCTGACTGACAGCGGAAGGCGGAAAAACCACGATCTGCTGGTGTTTTGGAGAGACTTATGACCGAGAAACGGATTTACGCAACTGGGAAAAGAAAGAATGCCGTCGCCAGGGTCTACATGAAAGAGGGAACCGGCGTCCTGGTCGTCAATAAGAGAAATTTTGACGACTACTTCACGCGGGACAGCCTCAAGATGATGATCCGGCAGCCGCTGGGTCTGACAGGCCAGGAAGGCAAACTCGATTTCTACGTCAATGTCCAGGGCGGCGGGATGTCCGGGCAGGCGGGAGCCGTCAAACATGGAATCTCGAAGGCGCTGGTGGATTACGACGCACAGCTCCGATCGATTCTGAAAAAAGCCGGATTCCTGACGCGGGATTCCCGCATCAAGGAGCGAAAGAAATACGGCCAGCCGGGAGCCAGAAAACGTTTCCAGTTTTCCAAGAGGTAATCTGCAAAGGGAAGGGGGCTCCGGCCCCCTTTTTTATTTTTGGCGGCGGCGATCTTGAAGGAAAGAAGGTGGACTATGGTTAGGGTGGGTATTTTCGGCGCAAGCGGCTATACGGGTCAGGAGCTCTTGAGGATTCTTCTGCGGCACGGGAAGGTCCGTGTCGAGGCCGTGACGTCGCGGCGTTTCGCCGGCCGGCCCGTCCGGGACGTGTATCCATCCTTCACCGGATTGACCGAACTGTCTTTCACGGATCTCAAGCCTCAGCAGCTCGCTGAGAACGTCGATGTCGTCTTCCTTGCCGTTCCGCACGGAGTCGCCATGGATTTCGCCGCCGCTTTTCTGGAGACCGGACGGAAATTGATCGACCTCAGTGCCGACTTCCGACTTCGGGACAGCGAATGTTACGCGCAATGGTACGGGAAACACCGTGCGGAGGACGTGCTTCAGAAGGCGGTGTACGGACTGCCCGAACGGTATCGGGAAAAGATTCGGGAGGCCCGACTGGTGGCGAATCCCGGCTGCTATCCGACCAGCGTCATTCTGGGGATGGCGCCGCTCCTGAAAGGAAATTTCGTCGATACGGGCTCGATCATTGCCGATTCGAAATCCGGCGTCAGCGGGGCGGGCCGGGAACCGCAGATCGGGTCCCTTTTCTGCGAAGTGGAAGGCGGCTTCAAAGCCTACAAGATCGGAAACCATCGACATACGCCGGAAATCGAGCAGGAACTCAGCGCGCTGGCGGGGCGCGAGATCCGCATCACCTTCACGCCGCACCTCCTGCCCGTGAATCGGGGCATTCTGAGCACGATCTACGCATCGCTCGCGAAGGACGCCGAGGCGGGCGAGGTTCTGGCGGCGTATCAAACGTTTTATCGGGATGAGCCGTTTGTGAGGGTCTTCCCCGCCGGGAGTTTCCCGAACGTCTCTTCTGTCCGGGGATCCAACTATTGCGATATCGGCGTCGCCGTGGACAAGAGGACGAGGCGGGTGATTGTCGTTGCGGCAATCGACAACCTCATCAAGGGGGCATCCGGTCAGGCGGTCCAGAACATGAATCTGATGTGCGGGTTCCCGGAAACGACCGGTCTTGACTTCTGTCCGCTGTTCCCGTAAACACAATCGACCTCGCGGGGCGCCGGGTTGCACGGCAACGGAAGGATTTTCCGCTGCCGGAAGGTACGGATGCCGCCGCGGGATTTTCCCACGGACGCGGGAGAGGGATCGCCCCCCGACGGCGTCAGGACGGGGGAAAGAAGAAAGATGGCTCTGAAGATCTATAACACCCAGACCAAGCGCAAAGAGGAATTTGTCCCTCTCTCGAAGGGGAAGGTCGGTCTCTACGTCTGCGGGATCACGGCCTATGACGTCTGCCATGTGGGCCACGCCCGGTCGGCCGTCGTGTTCGACGTGGTCGTGCGATATCTTCGCGAGCGCGGGTACGCGGTCACGTATGTGAAGAATTTTACCGATGTGGACGACAAGATCATCGAAAAGGCCAACCGACTCGGCCTCGGCATTGCGGCGATCGCGGAGCGCTATATTGCCGAACATGACGAAGACATGCGCGCCCTCGGCGTCGCGCCGCCGACTGTCGCGCCGAGAGCGACCGAGAACATCGACGGCATGATCCGGCTGATCCAGCGGCTCGTGGATTCCGGCCTCGCCTACGTGGTGGACGGGAACGTCTACTATGCCGTCGAGCGGTTCCGGTCCTACGGAAAACTCTCTGGAAGAAGCACCGAAGAACTGCTTGCCGGTGCGAGGGTCGAAGTCAACGAGCGAAAACAGAATCCGCTGGATTTCGCCCTTTGGAAAGCGAGCAAAGCCGGCGAGCCTTTCTGGGAGAGCCCCTGGGGAACGGGAAGGCCGGGCTGGCATATCGAGTGCTCCGTGATGAGCCAGAGATATCTTGGCGAGCAATTCGATATCCACGGCGGCGGCGCGGACCTCATCTTCCCTCATCATGAGAACGAGATCGCGCAGTCCGAAGGGGCGACGGGGAAGCCGCTGGCCGCTTACTGGATGCACAACGGATTCGTGCGCGTCAACAGCGAGAAGATGTCGAAGTCGCTCGGCAATGTCTTTACGATCAAGGAGATCCTGAGAAACTATCACCCGGAAGTGCTGCGGCTCTTCATGCTGCAGGGCCATTACCGCAGTCCTCTTGACTTCTCAAACGAGGCGATGGAGGAAGCGAGATCGGGGCTCAACCGGCTCTACGGCACGCTCAAATCTGCACGGGATCTCGGCGCGGCGGCGGAGACGGCCCAGCGCGGGTCCGCCGCCTCCCATGGAGAGGAGATTTCCGGACGTCTGACGGAATTGGAGCGGAATTTCCACGCCGCGATGGAGGATGACTTCAATACGGCCCGGGCAATCGGGCATCTCTTTGAAACTTCCCGATATCTCAACGGGCGCTTCGCCGGGAAAGCAGCATCCGGCGCGACGGCGCCGCTGATGGCGGGAGTACGGGCCGTCTTCGAGAAGATCGGCGCCGTGCTGGGCCTGCTTCGAGAAGAACCGGACGCCTACTTTCTGCAGGACAGGGAGCGGAAAATCGCGCAACTGGGTCTGGACGCCGGCGAGATCGAGCATCTCGTGGAAGAACGAACGAAGGCCCGTGCAGGGAAGGACTGGCGGCGCGCGGATGAAATCCGGGAACTCCTGGCCGCCAGGAAAGTCGTCATCCAGGATTCCCCCTCCGGGACGGTCTGGAGGATCGAGTGACATGGACGCCGGTACGCACCTTGTCCCCTCCGGGAAGGCCTTTGTCCGTTTCTCCAAACGGAAAGAACCGGGCTGTTCTCCGATTCACAGGACTCTGCAACGCCGGAGGTGTCTTTCGTGCGGGACGACGGAGGGAATGGCCCGGCGCCGGTATTGCTCGGTTGATTGCCGGCAGAAGCTTCGCCAGCAGTTGGAGATGCGGACGGGCCTGATCCAGGCCCTGAATGCGCGGTTTGCCACCTTTCATTTTTCCGACGATCTCGTGATCCTGGACATCATGATCTCCGGATCGAAGGAGATCTTCAGTTTCTTCTATCCGCGTACGGCGGCAGGAAAGCCTCGAGAGGATTTCAGCAGGATGGCGGATTCCCTTGGCAGGATCTGGTGGGCCGAGAAGGGAAGAACGAACAAGTATTATCTCGCCTCGCGAAGCGTTCTCGATCGCGCGTTCAGAAATCACGAAGACAGCCATACCGTGAAGCCCGTCGAGCTAAGGATTCCGAACGTAAAGGGCGCGGCGCTGTCATATCTGAAACTGGGGGCCGCGCAGATGTCTTCTCCGGAGCTTCCCGGCCTGATCAAGAACGCCTACCGGACGCAGGCGAAGATCCACCACCCGGATCTGGGCGGAGATCCATCGACCTTCCGAAAAATTCATCAGGCCTATCAGGAACTGATCTCCTGGGTGGAGCATCCGACGTACATCCGGAAGCGCGGATTCCCCGACAAGTGGTTTTATGACGCCGACCGGAACCGCTGGTATCAGCCGACGCCTCTGCCCCGGTAGGGGACGCGGCGGCGCTTTGCATGGTCGGTCGTTCCACTCCATGAACACCCTCCGGTTTTTCTCCGATCCCCTTCGCTGCGATGCCCTTCCAACCGGCGCCATGAGGGCGCGCAACCGGCGGCCTCACGTCGCGAGAGGAAAAGCCGCAAGCCCTAGGTGAGGGGTTCATTTCAGAAGCCCTCAACCCGTCATCGAATGGACATCGGGCCGATGGTTTGTTTTATCGTTATACGATCGTGTGCGGTTCCTTTTCGATATCGGCGTTGACATTTCCCCCTTTTGAAGATAGAAGATCGCCGGAGTATTCCTCACAACCCTTTGTCAGCAAGGGCTTTCGCCTTGGAACTGAACAGCGGCAAGATGATCGGCGGCGCTCCTCCGGCGCGAATATTCGGCGGGCGGGGAGTCCCGGCGTCCGGCCGTGAATGGATTTTCAGACTACATTGGAAGGGGGGAAGGTATGGCAAGAGAGTTGGAAGGAATCCGTATCGTGGAAGTGGGGGGGGCCGTGGCAATGCCGCTTCCGGGGGTGCTCCTGGGCAGTTGGGGTGCGGAGGTGGTTCATGTTGAACCGCCCGGGAAGGGAGATAACTGGCGGCATGTCCTCGGACAGGGAATGGCCGGGTGGGCGAAACCGCATCCCATGAACTATTATTGGGAACATGCGGATCGCAACAAGAAGAGCATCTGCATCAACCTGGCCTCGGCGGAAGGTCAGGCCGTGTTGCACAAACTCATCGCCTCCGCCGATATCTTCGTCAACAACCTCAGGCCGTACGAGATGAAGAAATTCAACCTCACGTACGAAGCCATGTCCAAACTCAACCCGAAGCTGATTTACGCAAATCTGACCGGTTACGGGACCAAGGGCCCCGAGGCGAATGCCGGCGGTTACGATACCGTGGGTTTCTGGGCGCGCAGCGGTGTCATGGATCTCATGCACGATGCCGATTCAGCGCCGAACATCTCTCGTCCCTGCTACGGCGACAGCATCACGTCCCTGAGCCTTCTGGCCGGCATGCTGGCCGCCCTCTATATCCGCGAGAAGACGGGGGTCGCGCAGGCCGTCGAGATTTCCCTGTACAACACGGCCAGCTGGGTGCTGGGCTTTGACATCGCCGGCTGTCTGGTTTCCGGCGAGGATGTCGTGCGGCCGCAACGCAAGACCATGGGCAATCCCATCCGCAACGTCTATCCCACGCGGGATGGCCGCTGGATCATGCTCGGGATGACGAATTCGCAGACCTACTGGGCGGGCTTCTGCAAGGCGATCGACCGGCCCGATCTCGAGAGCGATCCGAAGTTTGTTACCCAGGCAGCCCGGGCTCAGAACGCCGCGGAACTGGTGAAAATCATCGAAGAGTACTTCAAGGCGAGGCCGCTGGCGGAATTGAGAGAAAAACTGAATGCGAACAAGTGCATCTGGTCGCCCGCCGCCACGCCGCTGGAAGTGACGAAAGACGAGCAGGCGATTGCAAATGATTTTTTCGTGGAGTGGGACCATCCAAAGTACGGAAAGATCAAGGTCATGAACAACCCCATAAAGCTCTCCAAGACCAAGGCCGAGATCGCCTGCCCGGCACCCGAATTGGGACAGCATACGGCGGACCTGATGAAGGGCCTCGGGTTCTCCGATGAAGAAATCACCAAATTGAAGGCGGCAGGCGCCGTCGCCTGAAAGCTCTTCGGCCCGTGCGTGCCCCCGGCCATCAGGCCGGGGGCGCTTTCCATGAGACAAGAATCATCCGCTCCCTCATCTTTTGCTTGTCTTCTTCCCAGGTGCGGTTATGCCCGCCGGGAATCCCCCATGCCGGTGCCGCCGCGAGGGAGAGAGCGCGCTTTCTAGAAGGAAGAGCGGGCGCTCTGACGGGGCATCCCGCATTCTGCATACAGCGGCGGTCCCGTGCTGAAGAAAATCTTTTTGAACGCAAGAGAAGGAGGGGTGCAGAATGGCTGATGTAAGAATCTGGAGATCATTGCTCTTTGTACCGGCCAACAACTGGAAGATGCTCAACAAGGCCGCCACGGGACAGGAAGACGCTGTCATCATCGATCTGGAAGATGCCTGCCCCATGGCGGAGAAGGAAACCGGGCGCGCATTTGCGAGGGACATTTCCCCGCTGTACAAGAAACAGGGGATCGATGTGCTGGTCCGCATAAACTCCCTTCAGACGCAGGGACTGACTGCCGAGGACATCAAGATCATCGTCCGGGAGGAATTGGACGGGATCATGCTTGCGAAGACGGAAACGAAAGAGGACATTCAGGAGGTCGCAGAGCTTCTTGCCGATGCGGAGAAGGTGAATCAACAGAAGAAGAGAACCGTGATTCTGCCCCTTCTGGAATCTCCGAAGGGCGTCCAGAACGCCGCGGAAATCGCCGCGGCAAGCGACCGGGTCGCGGGGCTTGCGTTCGGCGCCGCCGACTTCATGCGCGAAATGGGCGCGGGGTTTGCCGTCACCAGGATGACTCCCGACGACTATGCGCCGTTCCTGGCATATCCCCGTTCGACGATCTCCGTTGCGGCTGCCACTTCCGGCATTCTTGCCATCGATACGCCGTTCTTCGGGCTCCTGACCGATCAGGAGAGGCTGGATCGCGAAGCCAACACGGTCCGGCTGATGGGCTTCAAGGGAAAACTGGCGATTCATCCGCGGCAGGTCGAGACCTTGAACCGCGTATTTTCACCGTCCGAGGAAGACGTGGCTTTGAGCCGGCGGATGATCGATGCCTATCTGAAGGCGGAGGCCGAAGGAAAAGGTGCCGCCACCCTCGACGGCAAGATGATTGATGTCGCGATGTACAAGATGGGGATGGAAACCGTCGCCAAGGCCGACGGGATCGCTGCCCGGACAAGCGCCAGGAAAGAAGAATCCGGTCTGTAGTTTCACGGAAGAGGTTATTTTTCAAAAGCTGTTCGGTGCGGGGATCATGCTGACATCATCCGTCCTGTCCGAGGCGATCTTCGATACAATCCGCAGGAGTTCCTGCCGAGTGTCTCCCGATGTCCGGCGCGCCTTCGAACGGGCGATCGCCGTCGAGGACTCCGACCTCTCCTGCAGCGCCTTCTCGGAAACGCTTCGCTCTCTGGATCTGTCCGCCGAGCGCTGTTCCCCCGCCTGCCCTGATACGGGATGGCCCCTGTTCTTCTTCAAGATAGGCCATAGGGCCTGTCTCCCCGGGGGCCTCCTTTCCCTTGCCGAACTTGCGAGGGATGCGGTGAGGAAAGCGACGCGCGAAGGGGTTCTGCGCGCGACCATGAAGCATCCCCTCACCGGTGCGGACCCCGGCGACAACGTCGGGATGAATATCCCCGGCATGACATACCGTTTCGTGCCCGGCGGGGATCTGCAGGTCACATTCGTCGCCAAGGGAGGCGGGTCCGAGTGTCTGGGCGGGACGCGATACCGTATGATCGCCTTTGCCGACGGCCTCGCGGGGATTCGCAAGTCCGTTATCGACTGGTACGCGGCGGGGGCGCGCACCGGGGCGATCTGTCCCCCGGCGATTGTGGGGATCGGGATCGGGGGCACTTTCGATATCGCCGCCGAACTGGCCAAGCAGGCGGCAGTGCTGCGCATCATCGGCAGCCGCCACCCGGAACCGGACATGGCAAGACTGGAAGAGGAGCTCACCGGAGCCATCAACACGCTGGGCATCGGCGCCATGGGCGCAGGAGGGCGGACCTCGGTGTTTGCCGTACACGTCGAATACGCCCTGACCCACATCGCGGGCATCGCGCTCGCCATGAGCGCGAACTGCTGGATCGCGCGACGCGCAACAACCTGCATTCATCCGGACGGCTCCGTGGAACATCTTGACGATCCCGGCTGGTTCGAAAGGGAGGCCGCTCATGCCTGAAGTGCGCCTGCGCGTTCCGCTGCAGGAAGCGGACATCCGGGCTCTCCGGATCGGCGACAGGGTCTATTTCTCCGGGCCCGCCTGGACATGCCGTTCCCGCCTGCAGCGGTATGTCTTCGACGAGGCCCATGCCCTGCCGTTTTCCACGGGCGAAAGAAATCTCCTGATCCATACCGGTCCCATCATCCTGCCCGAGGGCGGCGCGTGGCGCCTGGTAGGGCTCGTCCCGACGTCGAGTATCCGCTTCGAAAAATGGGGCGCGAGATCGGTCCGCGAATGGGGACTGCGGGCGATTGTCGGCAAGACAACGATGGGGAAGGCCACCATGGCGGCCATGAAGGAACTCGGCTGCATTCATGCAACACCGCTGGGAGTGACGCCGCAGCTTTTTGTGGACCGGATCCGTGTACGGGGCGTCCATTGGCTGGAGGAGCTGGGAAGTATCGAAGCGGCCTGGCAACTGGAGATCGAAGAACTGGGTCCATTCCTCGTGGACATCGACACGGAGGGAAACAACCATTTCAACCGTCTGGACCTCAGGATCGAGGCAAACCGCCGTGAGGCGTATCGCTCACTCGGCATCGCCGAGGATTTTGAGTACACAAAACTCTATTAATATCCGAAAGGTCAGTCGGGAAAGCGCGGCCGTACGAAAGTGATAATGCTTGACACATTGCGGCTTCGTCGTTATAAAGCGGCAGTTTTCCGTTCATGACCCGGTTTCATGCGTCGATGACAAGGCGTCGACGTCAGGACCGGGTTCCCGTCGTCTGAAACTTTCTTTCACATCTGGGGGGGATAGGATTATGAAGGTTCTGGAGGAGCGCCGCGGGCTCGGCACCACGCTGCTGCAGGTTCTCGAGAAATTGCCCATTCTTTCCTGCTACGCGAAGACTCACGGGTGGAACTACGTCGTCAGCTGGCTGCATCGGCTGACGGGGATCGGCCTGGTCATTTACCTGGGCGTTCACCTTTATACCCTTTCATCGCTTTCCACGCCGTCGGTCTACGACGCGAAGATGAGGGTGATGTATCTGCCGATCGTCGTATTCTTTGCCTGGGCCTCATCGCTGATGGTCGGTTTTCACGCCCTGAACGGGGGGCGCCTGATTCTTTACGAATCGTTCGGAAGCCGCAACGACGAGACGATGATCCGCTGGACATTCGGCCTGACCGTCTCGTATGCTCTCCTGCTCGGCATCCTCATGCTGATGAACAATCAGAACGTTTCGGCGGTCTTCTTCTGGCTGCTGGCATTCTTCGCCGGCCTGGCTACGGCGTACGCCGTCGCGTCCCGCATCTGGAATACCAAACACTCGGCCTGGTGGAAGCTCCAGCGGATCAGCGGCGCCTTCCTGATCATTGCAGTTCCGGCGCATTTGGTTTTCTCTCATCTGAACCCCGCGATGGCGCAAGAGGCGCAGGCGGTGGTCGCCCGCATGCAGAACGTCTTCATCCGGTTTGTCGATCTGGTGCTCGCGGTCTCGGCGCTGTACCATACCGGCTACGGCCTCTATTCGATCGCTACGGATTACCTCTCCGCCGGGGCGGCCCGGACGGCTGTGACGGCCCTGATCGCCGTCGTTGTCGTCGTATTCGCCTTTCTGGCGCTGAAGTTGACTCTGTTCATCTAAAGAAAAGGGGGACGCGCGATGGGAAACAAGCTGCAAATCTCTTCAACGCTGAACTGTGATGTCCTGATCGTCGGAGCCGGCGGCGCGGGTCTGCGCTGCGCTGCGCACCTTCTCGAACACAAGCCGAATCTGAAGATTTTCGCGGTAACGAAGGTGTCGCACCCGCAGAAGTCCCATACGAGCACGGCTCAGGGCGGGCTGGCCGCCGTCGATCCGAAGGACAAAACGGACAAGCCGATCTACCATATGTTTGACACTTGGAAAGGGGGAGACTGTTCTTCCGACCAGGACGTGGTCAAGAAGATCGTTGAGGGCGGCTGGGACGAGATCCGCTGGCTTGAGGGTCACGGGATGCATCTGAGCCGGAATGAAGAAGGGAACATCAGCAAACGTCAGTTCGGCGGGCATACCATCGAATTCGGCAAGGGGGACTCCTTCCGGGCCGTTTTTGAGGCCGACCGCACGGGTAAGGGCATGATGGACACCGCCTGGGGCGAGGCGCTCAAGCACGGATCGACCTTCATCAACTCCGCCGTCGTCACGGAACTCCTTTTCAACGAAGGAGTCTGCGTCGGGGCGGTTCTCTACAAGATCCGGGAAGGTGAATTCGTCACGGTGCTGGCCAAGGCCACCGTTCTGGCGACGGGCGGCTCGGGACAGGTTTTTCGCATTACGACAAACTGCCGCGGCAATACGGGCGACGGGATTGCCGTGATTCTCCGGGCGGGTCTGCCGGTCATGGATCCCGAGGCCGTCCAGTTCCATCCGACGGGCATCGTGGGGCCCGGCATCCTTGCCAGCGAGGCCCTGCGCAGCGAAGGCGGGATCCTCCGCAACAAGGACATGGAGCCCTTTATGGACCGCTATGCGCCCAAGATGAAGAATCTTGCGCCGCGGGACATCGTGGCCCGCTCCATCGAGACGGAAATCCGGGAGGGACGGGGCATCATGAATCCCGATCACCAGATCGAGCATGTCTGGATCGATCTTCGCCACCTGCCGGACTACGTCCACGAAGTCAAGCTCAAGGAAGTCGCGAGCTTCTTCAAGACCTACGTCAACCTCGATTCGCGCACGCAGCTCTGCCCGGTCCGGCCTTCCAACCATTACCATATGGGCGGCATCCCGACGAATGCGTTCGGAGAAGTCCAGGGCAGCGCCGGCCAGATCGTGCCGGGACTCTTCGCCGTCGGCGAATGCGCCTGCGCGAGCTTCCACGGCTTCAACCGCCTGGGAACGAATTCGCTCCTGGAGCTCCTCACCATGGGACGCTACGTGGGGGAGCGCGTCGAGTCCTATCTGTCGGAAAAACAGGTTTCCGCCCCCAAAGACGCGGGCGAGGCGAGCCTGGCCCTCTTCTCGTCGTATCTGGCGGGCACGGGAAAGGAAAATATCGGGCGGGTGCGTCTCGAAATGCGCGACATGATGACGCGCAAGGTGGGCGTGTTCCGCCACGAAAAGGGCGTCGGGGAAGCGATCCAGGAACTGCTGACATTCAAGGAACGGGCCGAGAAGACGTCGGTATCGGTCCGCGACGCGAGATGGAACCAGGAACTGTTCGAACGCTGGGAACTGGACAATCTGCTGGACAACGCCATGACGATCGCGCAGGGGGCCCTGCTGAGGAAGGAATCGCGCGGGGCGCACTTCCGGGAGGACTACCCGGTGCGGAGCGACGATTTCCAGTATCACACCCTCGTGTCCATGACCGAATTCGGCAAGGTGACCTTCGGAAAGCGTCCCATCGACATGAGCCTCTTCGAGGCCAAGGGGGAATATTCCGAGCACTTCAAGATCATCCCGAGGAAGTATTGATGACGGCTTCTTCGCCGCAAACCTAGGAGGAAGTTATGTCCAAGATCTTCTCGCTGACCCTGACGATCAAACGCTATGATCCCGATACGGATAAGACCTGGTTCCAGACCTACAAGCTGGAAGCCGGAGCGATTCTGCGCTTCGTGGATCTGTTCCGGAGAATCAACGTCGAACAGGATGCCACCCTGAGCTGGGCGTCATCCTGCGAACACGGACAGTGCGGGAGCTGTTCCGTGAAGATCAACGGCCGGCCGATGCTGGCCTGCGAGCTCCTGGTGGAAAATGCCGTGGAGCTGTTCGGCACCTCGGAATTCAAGATCGAGCCGGTGACGGTCGCTCCGGTGATCCGGGACCTGGTCGTCGACTGGGAAAAGGCCTACGAACGCGTCCATCGCGCGAAGCCTTATGTCATTTCCCCCAAGCAGCTTCCGCCCGGCGTCACGGAGCACATCATCTCCCCGCAGGAAATTGCCAAGTACGAAGACGCCACGCGCTGCATCAACTGTTTCTGCTGCGCCACGGCGTGCATCAGTTCCCACAAGAGCTTTATCGGTCCCAACGCCGCCATGGCCAGCATCGTCCGCATGATGGATACGCGGGAAACGGCGAAGGACGAGCGGCTGGATCTCCTGTACAGCGAAGAAGGCGTCTACCGCTGCCACACCTCGAAGGCCTGTACGCACGTCTGTCCGAAAAAGATCGACGTGGCCCACTTTATCGCCCTGGCGAAGGAAGGGGATTTTTAGGTGAGCGGGACCACCGAACGCAGGGCGACGGTTGCAGTCGTCCGCTGAACTTTACAAGGAGGAGGGAGCGCATGTCGAAAGAAATCCTTGCCGACCGACTGGCCGAATATTTCTGTGGGCTTCGTTTCGAAGACCTGGGGAAAGCGCATGTCGATAACGTGAAGGGATATATTCTGGACTGGCTGGGCTCGGCTTATGCGGGCAGGGACCTGCCGCCGGTCCGGATGATTCGGAACGTCGCCCGCGGTCTGGGCGGCAATCCCGAATCCACCTCCATCCCCGACGGCGCCAAGACAAGCTGCGCCCTGGCGGCTCTGGTCAACGGCGCCACCTCTCATGTCGTCGAGATGGATGACCTGCACCGGGAGTCCATCCTGCATCCGGCGTGCGCGATTCTTCCCGCGGTCCTTGCGCTCGGAGAGCGGCAGCACGCCTCGGGCAAGGAGCTGATCCTTGCCGCTTCCGCCGGTTACGAGGTCGGCATCCGTGTTGCCCTGGCCGTAGGGACGAGTCATTATTATTCCTGGCATACGACGGCGACGTGCGGGACGTACGGAGCGGCGGCGGGCGCGGCGAAGCTGCTGGGCCTGAACAGGGATCAGTTCGCATGGGCGCTCGGCTCGGCCGGAACACAGGCGGCCGGTCTATGGGAGTTCCTGGTCGAATGCGCCATGAGCAAGCAACTGCACCCCGGCAAGGCGGCGATGAACGGCCTTCTCGCGGCGCTGCTGGCGAAGGAGGGATTCACGGGCGCCCGCAGGATCCTGGAAGGGGACAAGGGGTTTTTCCGGGCCACGTCGAAGAATTTCGATGAAGACAAGTGCACGGCCGACCTCGGGAAAATCTTTCACACCGACCGCAATTCCATCAAGTTTCATGCCTCCTGCGGACATACCCACTCCGCCATCGACGCCGTGCTGCTGGCGACGGGCGGCAAGACGCTGAAGCCGTCGGACGTGAAGGAAATTCGGATCGAGGTCTATCAGGCGGCGATCGACCTTCTGGGCAATGTCGAGGCCAAGTCGCCTTACCTGGCAAAATTCAACCTGCCGTTCTGCACCGCTACGGCGCTGACCTTCGGCCACGTCCGCCTGGACGACTTCGACGAGTCCCGCCTGGCCAACCCGGACATCAGGGACCTCATGGCGAAAGTCCATTTTGCCGAGGTTCCCGAATTGACGAAACTTTACCCACGCAAGTGGCCCGCCCGCGTCACGATCGTCCTTTCCGACGGGCGGAAGCTGGAGTCCTATAACGAGTACCCGAAGGGAGATCCGGAAAATCCCCTGACGGCGTCCGAACTGGTCGCGAAATTCAAAGGCCTTGCCGGCGGGATTCTTCCCGAGTCTCAGATGGACAGGATCGTCGACAAGGTGATGAGCCTCGAAGAGATCGCGGACGCAAACGAACTTTTCCAATGATCGGCGCGCCGATCATCGAGGGGTATGCCGACCGATGAGAACGGAGGAGGTATGTCATGGCCGCAAAAGAATTTCACGGGATCTTCCCCTACCTTGTTACTCCCCTGGATGAAGAGGGGCGCCTCAAGGAGCAGGTCCTGGCGGACGTTGTCGATCATCTGATCCGCCAGGGCGTCCACGGTGTCACGCCGCTGGGCAGCACCGGCGAAGCGCCCTACCTCGATTGGACCACGAGAAAGAGGACCGTGGAGATCGTCATGAGCGCGGCTGCCGGACGAGTTCCCGTCGTTGCGGGGATCTGCAGCACGTCCACACAGGGAGCTGTCCGAGAAGCGACAGAAATCGAAAAATTGGGCGTGGACGGCATCCTGACCATCATGCCCAGCTATTTCCCCCTGGGCGAGCCGCAGGTCGTCGGCCACTTCCGCGCCATCGCCAGGGCGGTCGCCTGCCCCATCACGCTTTACACGAACCCGAAATTCCAGACCTGGGATTTCACGGTGGACGCTCTGAAGCAGCTCGCCGAAGAACCGAACATCCAGTACCTGAAGGATGCTTCCGGCAACGTCGGCAAGGTCATGTCCATCGTGTCCGCGCTCGGAAACCGCATCAGGATCTTCAGCGACACCTCTTCGGTGCCGCTGTTCATGTTTTTGATCGGCGGCGTGGGTTGGATGTCCGGCCCCGCTTGCATCATTCCCAAGCAGAGCATCGAACTTTACGAGACGGCCAAACAGGGAAGATGGGAAGATGCGGCGCGCCTGCAGATCAAACAATGGTCCATCAATGTCGCCTTCCAGCG
This sequence comes from uncultured Syntrophaceae bacterium, assembly GCA_964506465.1. Classification (GTDB taxonomy): domain Bacteria; phylum Desulfobacterota; class Syntrophia; order Syntrophales; family UBA6109; genus UBA6109. Next base: position 150,252 of record CAZDLM010000002.1, on the reverse strand, counting down.
CTTTTCGCTCTCCGCCTGCGTGAAGGCGGGTCTAGAGATGCAGGGGTTTCCCGTGGGGCCTCCCATGCCGCCTCAGAAACGGTTGAATCCCGAGGAGAGGAAGTCCCTGGAGAAGATCCTCCGGGACATCGGGGCTCTGTAATCGCCGCGGCGCAGGGTAACAGATTGCGTGCAGAGAAGAAGAAAGAGCCGGATGGATCAGGCGGCCCATCCGGGTCTTCGCGCTCGTAGCGGACTGTTTCCGGCGGCTACGGAAGGCCGGCCAGTTTTCTCGCCAGGGAAGGCAGCCCGTTGAGCAGTTCCTCCTCCCTGCCCGCGGAACTCTTCAGCGATCCGATGCCGAGGGTTCCCAGCGTCTTGACGTCCGTCCGCTTCGCCTGCAGCACGTACAGATTTCCCAGTTGGGCCAGTTTCCCGGTCACGGTTTCATTCGCCGCCAGCCATTTTCCCATTTGGACGGCCTGGGTTTCATCCACCATTCCCGATTGCTGCAGTTTCAATTCGTCCATCACCTGAACGATGTCCTCCCGGTTCACCAACAGGAATCTGCCGAGTTCGTGGAGCTCCTCCCGCAACGCCTCGGTGAGGACCATAGCGACGACATCGAGCTGACCGACAGCGTCGAAATCGTATACGACGAGGCGGTGCCTTCCTGCCGTGTCGACCTGTTGTTTGTCGATCGTGGCCTGGAGACCGGCGGGGAGTTTATCTTTGCCCGGTTCGCCTGTCTGCGCATCCACTGCTTTGGCGTTAACAGCCGGTGGTGAAACAGTGGGCGGCATCTTCAGTGTTTCACTTTCCGGAGGCTTCATTCTTTCAATCGGTCCTGCGGAGGGATGGGGACGCTTCTTCGTAGTATCGAATGTGCTGCGTTCGGGTGCTTTTCGTTCAGCCGGTGGGCTGATGGCTTTCCCTTTCCGGATGGCCGTCGAAAACATATCACCTTTGGCTGCCATGAATATTTCCCGGTAGGCGGTCCTGACGATTTCCACGGAGTCGCCCATAGCCGCCAGATGAGATCCGGAGGCTGCAGGCATGAGCATGGTTTCCTCGAATACCCTGCCCGTCGAAAGACTGATCAATACCAGTTTGTTGACAATCGCTCCCGCGTAGGTCCGCTCATAAATCAATACATAATCGGCGTGAAGCGCGCGTCCGGCCTCCTTCGCAAGCTTCCAGTCTTGTCTTGCCCATTGCCAACCTTCGATCTTTTGATTCGCCGTCACGGCAAGGACTTCTTCCCGCGGGACCACGCTGTAGATGCCCTTGATCCGAAGCATTCTTGACACGCTTCGATACTGATATTCCGCAAAGTCCTTCTCGGACACGAGCCACGCCCCGAGCGGATGATGACCCGTCGTCATGGGAAGCACCACGACGCGGAGTTTCGCCGTCGGCGGCGGTGACGGAAGCGTGTTCAAGCGGATCTCCGCGCATCCGGAAAGAATGGTGAGAAGGCACAGCATCAAGACGGAAACAGTCGCGCGGCAATACAACAACGGCTTCATGAAACGCCACTCCTTTGAGGATAATCTATTTCACGAGCATCACGGGTGACGGACACAGCAACACCACCTTGTAGCTGATGGTGCCCCAGCCCTGTGTCAGGTTTTTGGGATCGATGCGGTGGGAGTTCATAACGACGACGTCCACCTTGCGGGCCGCCACGTATTTCAAGATCTCTTTCACGCGGTCGCCGAAGATGATCTCTTTGCGGATGCTGACAGCGGGGTCCTTGTGGGAAGCCGCCAGCCTGTCGAGCGCACGAACGGCGCGGTTCTCCATTCTTCTGTAAAAGGCCTCAAGCTCGGAGAAATCGACATCGGCCACCGTCTGGATTACGTGGAGAAGCGTCACCGATGCGCCTGAGCAAGAGGCCATCCTCATCGCGACGTCGACGGCCTTCTTGTTCTTATGCGAAAAATCTACGGGAACCAAAATGTGTTTGAACATGGGTGCCTTGACCTCCTTTTGAAATCCAGCCGATGATCCGCTTTGTGGCGTTCCGAAGGCTGAGGGTGAATGCCATTATAAGGGCAGGGGCCGTCGGATGCAATGAGCACTGTCGGCCAACAAGATATCTCCTATAATTCGATGCCTGCTATCGCTCCGTGATGGTAAAAACGACTTACCAATCCTGGTAAAAAATGATTACCATTTGAAAATCCAATCCGGAGTTGCGTTCGTGAAATAACAAATAATATTCAATTGTTGTAATGATTTATTGACTGCGGAATCATCACCCTTTTTTTCTTGACTATTGCATTTCATTATTATAAAAGGTCAATGCATTTATAAAGTGCGTATATATTCATGGCGGACACGTTTGAAAAGTGCAGCTCTTCCAAGTTCCATTTCCCAACGTTTCAAAACAAGTCTTTGAATCCTTAATTCTTCCGAAAGAAAGGAGTACTTCAGCATGGCCAAAATCGATCTCAAGATGAAGGACCTGAAGAAGGCTTTCCCGAAGACCTTCACGCCTGCGCAGGTTGCCAAAGGGCAGACGATTTTTCTGAAAGAACTGGCCCTGGAAGCGCACAGATTCTATGGCGGCAAGATGATGACGGTCCCGAAGGCCGGTCTGTACAGCTTCAACTGGTTCAACGTTTACTACAGCCCCGGCGTATCGAAAATTTCGACTTCGATCCGTGACGACAATGCTCTCTCCTTCGAACTCTCCAACCGCGCGAACCTCGTCGCGGTAGTCAGCGATTCTACGCGTGTTCTCGGCGACGGCGACTGCACGCCTCCGGGGGGCTTGGGCGTCATGGAAGGCAAGGCGTTCCTGATCAAGTATCTGGGCGGTCTGGACGCGATTGCCCTTTGCGTGAACAGCTACAATGCCAAGGGTGAGCACGACGCCGACAAGATCATCGAGTTCGTGAAGATGTTGCAGCCGAGCGTCGGCGCGGTCAATCTTGAAGACATCTCCCAGCCGAACTGCTTCAAGGTCCTCGACACCCTCCGCGAAGAGTGTGAAATTCCCGTCTGGCATGACGACGCGCAGGGCACCGCCTGCGTGACCCTCGGCGGCTTGATCAACGCCCTGAAGGTCGCCGGGAAACAGATGAACAAGGTGAAGATGGCCTTCTTCGGCGCCGGCGCCTCCAACACGACGATCGTCCGTCTGATCCTGGCGGCGGGCGCCGATCCGGACAACATCGTTATGTGCGATTCCAAGGGCGGGTTGCACAAGGGCCGCAAGGACATCGAGGCCGACAAGCGCTACTACCGAAAGTGGGAGATCTGCGAGGCGACAAACCCCAAGAGGGTCAACAATATTCAGGATGCCATGAAGGGCGCCGACGTGCTGATTTCGCTTTCCACGCCGGGACCGGGTGTCATCAAAGGCGAGTGGGTGAAGACCATGGCGAAGAAGTCCATCGTTTTTTGCTGCGCCAACCCCGTTCCCGAAATCTATCCTTATGAGGCAAAAGAAGCGGGCGCCTACGTCGTGGCCACCGGCCGCGGCGATTTCCCCAACCAGGTGAACAACTCCATCGGCTTCCCCGGCATCCTCAAGGGTGCCTCCCTGGTGAAGGCGTCGAAGATCACGGATGGGATGGCGATCGCCGCCGCCAAGTGTCTGGCGAAGACGGCCGAGAAGCGCGGCATCAATCCCGATGACATCGTCCCGAAGATGACGGAATGGGAAGTCTTCCCCTCCGAAGCCAGGGACGTCGCCATGCAGGCCATCAAGGACGGCGTTGCCCGGGTGAAAATGACCGCCAAAGAAGTTTACAAGAAAGCCTACGACGACATCTCCGAATCGAGAAAGCTGACGGACACCCTGATGGCGAAGGGCTTCATCAGGAAACCGCCCATCAGCATGCTGGAAAAGGCGCTCAAGAAGGCGATTGCACAGGCCAAATAGATAGGGGGTTATCATGAGAGAGGTCCACGTCAGCGAAATCGTACCCACAGTAAAAAAACTGCTGATTGATGCAAATTACCATATCGGTCAAGACATCGTGGACGCCTTCGACAAGGGGATTCAGAAGGACGAATCGCCCGTCGCAAAGGAAGTTCTGAAGGAACTCAAGCAGAACGTCGGGATTTCCGCGGAAGGCGAATATCCGATCTGCCAGGACACAGGTCTTGCCGTCCTGTTCGTCGATATCGGTCAGGATGTCCACATCGTGGGCGGGAACATCAGGGAAGCCCTCAACGAGGGCGTCCGCCAGGCCTACAAGGACGGCTACCTGAGAAAATCATCCTGTGATCCGTTTACCAGAAAGAATACGGGAGACAATACCCCGGCGATCGTCCACTATGACATCGTTCCCGGCGACAAGATCAGGATCATGGCCGTTCCCAAGGGCGGCGGAGCGGAGAACATGAGCCGCGTACACATGCTGGCGCCCTCGGCGGGCATCGAAGGCATCAAGGATTTTGTCGTCAACCGCATGAAGGAGGCCGGTTCCAATCCCTGTCCTCCGACGGTTGTCGGTGTCGGGATCGGGGGGACATTCGAGAGAACGGCGATCCTGGCCAAGAAGGCATTGTTGCGGAAGGTGGGGCAGCGCAATCCCGATCCGAAGATCGCCAAGATAGAGCAGGAGGTCCTGGAGAGGATCAACAAACTCGGTATCGGACCCATGGGATATGGCGGCACGACGACGGCGCTGGATGTCTTCTTCGAAGTCGAGCCTTGTCACATTGCCAGCCTGCCATTGGCGGTGAACGTACAGTGTCATGCAAACAGGCACAAGGAAGCGACGATCTAATGGAGGAATAGCATGGCAAACGAGATTCAACTGAAGACACCTCTGAGCAATGATGACGTCGACAAATTGAAGATCGGCGACAAGGTCCTGATCACCGGCGTCATTTACACGGGAAGGGATGCGGCTCATAAACGGCTGACCGATCTCATCAAAGAGGGCAAGGAACTGCCCATCGATGTCAAGGGACAGATCATCTACTACGTTGGTCCGGCGCCCGCAAGACCCGGAAAACCCATCGGCTCTGCGGGACCGACGACGAGCTACCGCATGGACGCCTACGCCCCGAAATTGATGGAATTGGGGATGAAGGGCATGATCGGCAAGGGAAACCGCGCTCCCGAAGTCATCGAAGCGATGAAGAAATACAAAGCCATCTACTTCGGTGCCACGGGCGGTGCCGGCGCGGTCCTGGCCAGAAGCATCAAGAAGGCAACGGTCGTCGCCTATGAGGATTTGGGACCGGAAGCCATCCATCGGTTGGAGGTCGAGAATTTTCCCGCGGTCGTCATCAACGACACCAAGGGAAACGACCTTTACGTGGAGGGTGCGAAAAAATACCGGAAAGACTGACCACAATACTCGATAAAGGTGGGTGGATATGAAAACTACCGGATACGGTGGAAGAGAAACGGAAATTGTCACTCACGATGTATTGATATTCGGAACGGGCTTGGCGGGATTGCGGGCCGCCGTCGAGATCGCCCGCAAGTCCGATGATGCGATCAATATCGGACTCGTCTCCAAGGTTCAGATCCAGCGCCCGCACTCGGTGTGCGCCGAAGGCGGCACGGCGGCCGTTCTCCGGGAGGAAGAGGGAGACAACCTGGAACTCCACGCCTGGGACACGGTGAAAGGCGCCGACTTCCTCGCCGATCAGGATGTCGTTGACCGGTTTGTCGAGACCAGCCCCAAAGAGATCCTGCTCATGGATCACTGGGGAATGCCATGGTCGAGACGTCCGAACGGCAGCATCCAGCAGCGCCCATTCGGAGGGCACAGCTTTCCGCGGGCGACCATGGCGGCGGACAAGACCGGCTTCTTCGAGGTGCAGACGCTCTACGACACCTTCATGCAGTACAAGAATTTTTCGCGCTACGACGAATTCTTCGCGACGTCCATCCTCGTGGAAAACGGCGAATTCTGCGGGCTTGCCGGCATCTTCATGCCGACCGGGAAATTCATGGTGCTGCGGGCGAAGGCCCTGTTGATCGCCACCGGCGGCTTGGGAACACTCTATGGGTTCACCACGTATTCGCAGACCGTCAGCGGCGACGGGCAGGCGCTGGCGTACAAGGCCGGGATGTGCATCGAAGATCCTGAGTTCCTCCAGTTCCATCCCACGGGGCTTGTCCCATCGGGCATTCTCATGACCGAGGCCTGCCGCGGGGAGGGCGGATACCTGAAGAACACCGAAGGCAAGCGCCTCATGGAAAAGTATGCCGCGAAATTCATGGAACTGGCGCCGCGCGATATCGTTTCCCGGTCGGAAATGACAGAGATCCTGGAGGGCCGCGGTTTCAAGGGCCCGGACGGACTCGACTACGTCCACCTCGATCTCACGCACCTGGGAGCGGAGAAGATCAATCACTGCCTTCCCCTGATCCGCGAAGTCTGCATGAAGTTCCTCGGACTCGATCCGATCCTGAAGCCGATTCCGGTCCGTCCGGTTGCCCACTACAGCATGGGCGGAATCGAAGCGGACATCAACGGCGCGACGAAGGTCAAGGGGGTGTGGGCGGCCGGCGAGGTGGCCTGCCACTCCATGCACGGCGCCAATCGTCTCGGCTGCAATTCCACGGCGGAGTGCCTCGTCTGGGGCGGGATCACGGGAGCGGAAATCGTCAAGTTCCTCAATGCCGATCCGCCCATGCCGAAATTGCGGGGAGATCGCATCGATGACGAATATGCCCGCATCTTCGGCGAACTCCTGAACCGCAAGGGCACGGAAAACCAGTACGACATCAAGAAAGAACTCCGCGTCGCGATGGACCAGCACGCCGGTGTCTACCGCACGGCCAAGAGCATGAGCGAAGGTCTGAAGAAGGTTCAGGACCTCAAACAGCGGTACCAGCGCATCTCGATCCAGGACAAGGGGCAGGTTTACAACACCAACCTGATCAATGCCCTGGAAGTGGAAAATCTCCTGAATCTGGCCGAGGCGCTTCTAACGGCTGCTCTGGCGCGTGAGGAATCCCGCGGGGCGCATGCGCGCACGGATTTCCCGACACGTGATGACGAGAAGTGGCTGAAGCACTCGCTGGTCACGTACAGTCAGGACGGGCCGAAACTCTCTTACAAGCCGGTAGCCATCACCAAGTGGAAACCGGTTGAGCGGAAATATTAAGGGGGACACGATGGCAAACTTCAAGAAATTCGACAACCATATTGGAATTCTGGGGTGGCTCGGAGGCGGTCGATGGGGTTTCGAGCGCTATCTGTACATCATCCACCGCGTGGCCGGGTTGGGATTGCTGCTGTTCTTCCTGATGCATATCTTCGAGAGTTCGCTGCGCATTTTCGGACCGGAGACATGGAACGGGGCGATGGAAACGCTCAAACATCCGTTTTTCAAGGTCGGGGAATTTTTCATTGTCATTGGCTTCGCCTTCCACGCCCTCAACGGCATCCGTCTGGTCCTCATCGAATGGGGACTGGCGGTGGGGAAGGCCGAAGAGCCGGTCTATCCGTACAGATCGTCCTTGAATACCCAGCGTCCGCTGATGGTGATCGCCATGGTTCTTTCCGCGGTCTTCATCATCGCCGGGGGATTCAATATCTTTTTCTTGGGATGAAGGGAGCTTCGCAATGAGAGAGACAGCATACTGGATCTGGTTTTTGATTGCCGGGCTCGTCATCTTTGTTCTGGGCGGGCTCCACATGGCGGTAGTCCATCTGAGCGGGATCGTCGGGATCTTCAACCCGGCCGGCGCGGAAGCCGTGGCGTGGGAAAACGTGGCCTTCCGCAGCCATTCCGCCTTCTTCATGACCGCATACATCCTGCTGCTGGCGGCAGTGCTTTATCACGGTTTCTACGGCTTGCGGACGATCGTTTTCGAGCTGGGGATCGGCAAGGCCTGCCAGCGGTCGCTGACGGTCACGCTGTGGATCGTCGGGGTGGTCCTTTTCATTGTCGGCGCCTACGCCGCCATCGCGGCCAAGACGCTGGGTGCAGCCCTATAGGAAGGATGAAACCATGGAAAAAGAAGAGAAGAAGACCAACATCACTTTTTATATCCGTCGCTTCGATCCGGCAAGAGATGAAGAGCCCAGAGAGCAGCAGTACAACCTTCAGGTGGAGCCCGGGATGACGGTCCTGGACGGACTCCATCGGATCAAGGAGACGCAGGATCCGACATTAGCGTTCCGCTTCTCCTGCCGGATGGGTGTTTGCGGCTCCTGCGGCATGCTGATCAACGGCAAGCCGACGCTCGCCTGCAATACGCAGATCCTGGATATCACACAGAGCGTTCTGACGGTCGCGCCCCTCCCGAACTTTTCGATCATCCGGGACCTGGTGCCGGATCTGGTGCCGATGTTCGAAGTGCACCAGCGCATCCAGCCGTATATCAAACGGAGCGACCGGAAGGAAATGGAAGAACCGTCCGGAGAATTTTTCCAGAGTCAGCATCAGTTGGAAAAGTTCCTCCAGTTCACCTACTGCATCAAGTGCGGCGCCTGTATGGCAGGCTGTCCGACGATGGCGACGGACCGGCAGTATCTGGGGCCCATGCCGATCACCCAGATCTACCGCTACTGTGTTGACTCCAGAGACGACGGCGCGAAGGAAAGGAAGGACATCGTTGCGGCGTCGCACGGGGCCTACAATTGCCACTACGCCGGGGAATGCTCCAACGTCTGTCCCAAAGGCGTCGATCCGGCGCGGGCCATCCAGCTCATGAAGAAGGAACTCGTCCGCGAGTACTTCAACCTGAGCGGGAAAGAACCCTGTGCAAAGGTATGGCACCTGCCTGAAAACGCGGAGCGAAAACCGGCGATCCAGGCCCCTCCACATACCGTGGGAAAATAGGGACTGATCCGGATAAGAAAATATCTATTCGAGGAGGTGATCGAGACAACCGAAGACGCAAGAACGAGGGGGGGGCGCCGCTGATTCCGGCGGCGCTAAGAATATTCGTATCGTGCTGCAAGGTTGGAAAACGTTTAACTTTTTTTGAAAAAAAGGAGGATGTCGATGAAAAGTCTTACCGCGAAGAAGTGGTTGGGTCTGGCGGCAGTGCTTTGTCTTGCAATGATGTTTGTGGCTACGTCCGCCATCGCAGCCGAAAAGAAGATCGAAGTAAAATTCTCCCATGTTGTCGCGGACTTGACGCCGAAAGGACAGGCGTCGATGAAGTTCAAGGAGATCCTCGACAAGAGCGGGATCTTCGACGTGAAGGTTTTCCCCTCCTCGCAGTTGTACGGCGACAAGGAGGAACTCGAGGCCCTGCGCGCGAACAACGTCCAGTTGATCGCGCCCTCCATGACCAAGCTGGTCGGCTTCAACCCCCAGTTCCAGATCGTCGACATGCCCTTCCTGTTTGCCACCGACGACGCGGTTGCGGCATTCTGGAAATCCGAAAAGGGCAAGACGCTCTTCAACTCCTTGCGCCGCGCCGGATTCCTCGGCCTCGCCCATTGGCCGAACGGCTTCACGCAGTTCCTCAACGCCAAACGCCCCCTGAAGAAACCGGCCGATTTCAAAGGCCTGAAACTCCGCGTCCAGAGCGGCGGCTTGCTCGATGCCCGCAACAAGGCCCTGGGCGCCGGCTCGCAGACGATGGCATTTGCCGAAGTCTACCAGGCCCTCAACAGCCATGCCATCGACGGACTGGACAACACCTTCAACAACCACGAAACCCAGAAATTCTACGAAGTCGCCAAGTACCTCACTATCGGCAACTTCACCCGCATCGACTATTCCGTCCTGACGAACGTGAAGTTCTGGGATAGCCTGAAGCCGGACCAGCAGAAGATCTTCATGGCGGCCATGGACGCGGCCACCGAGTATGAAAGAAAACTGTCGATGGAAATGGACACCAAGAGCTTGGAGATCATGAAGAAGGACAAGAGCGTGCAGATCTACACCCTCACGCCGGCTGAACGGCAGGAGTTCATCAAGGCCCTGAGTCCTCTGTACAAACAGTACGAAAGCAAGATTGGGAAAGACAATATCGAATATGCCATGAGTTTGAAGTAACGGCGATCGCGGGGCGGGTTGCGAAAGCGGCCCGCCCCGTTCTTTATCTCCCTTTTGCTTGCGGAGGTTTTTGAACGATGGGTGCGGAAAAAAGTAAATGGTCGAGATTCTACGAAGCCTTCGAAGAATGGACGTCGGGCCTCCTCCTCTTTATCGGTCTGACGCTCATCATGATCAATGTTACGTTGCGTTACGTCTGGGGAATGCCGCATTCGCTTCTGGATGAGTTTTCCGTCTATTTCGTCGTGTGGGGTACGTTTATCGGCATGTCCGTCGCCCTCCGGACGAACCACCATATCAAGGTGGATATGTTCTATGACATGATGCCGGTCTGGCTGAAGCGCTACGTCAGCATGTTCGCCCACAGCCTCGGCCTGGCATTCTGCGTTTTCTACACGTACTTTGGCATCCTGCTTGTGGCCGACTACTGGCAGACAGGCCAGGGTTCTACGGACAGCATGTTCCCCCTGTGGATCGTCAATTTCGTCATGCCGGTTAGCGGGATCATGTTCGGCGCCCGCTTCCTGCAGAAGCTCCTCTTCATGTTCAAGGACGGCGGAAAGGCCTGGAGCGACGGCATGGAGAAAGGAGCGATCGTCTGATGGAAACTGCGATTCTCTTCGGGATATTCATCTTTCTCTTCTGCCTGAACGTTCCCATCGCTGTCGCTCTTGCCACGGCGGCGATCATCGTCCTAGCGACCACCACGGATTTTAGCCTCTACATGATCGCCCAGCGGATGTTTGCGGCGCTGCTGTCTCCGCCGCTCCTGGCGATTCCGTCCTTCGTCTTCGCCGGCGTCGTCATGTCCCACGGCGGAATCTCCAAATACCTCATCGCCGCCCTGCGTACTTGGGTCGGGCATCTTCCTGGCGGCCTGGCCGTCGTGACCATCTGCGCCTGTGCGATCTTCGCCGCGATTTCGGGATCGAGCCCGGCGACGGCGGCGGCCATCGGCGCCATCATGCTCCCGGCGATGATCGAGAACGGCTACTCGAAGCGCTACGCCATGGGACTCGTGGCCGCCTCGGGAACGCTCGGCATCCTCATCCCGCCAAGCGTGACCATGGTCATCTTCGGCATCGTCGCCGAGTATTCCATCGGCGAACTTTTCGCCGCGGGGATGATCCCGGGCATCATCCTGGCCGGCATCCTCGTCGTGAGTGCGGTCATTTATGCCCAACGGCAGAAGATGACGAAGACCGCCAAGGCGACGTGGCCAGAGCGCCAGAAAGCCACTTTCAAGGCCCTCCCCGGCATGTTCCTGCCTTTCTTCATCCTGGGCAGCATCTATTCGGGCATCGTCACCCCGACGGAGGCGGCCGTTCTTTCGGTTTTCTACACGCTGATCGTCTCCATCTTCGTCTATCGTGAACTGAAGTGGGGCGGCATCCGGAAGATCCTCGTGGAATCGATCAACATCTCCTCGATGATCTACCTCATCATCGCCGCGGCCATGGTCTTTTCGCTCTTCCTGACGGCGAAGCAGATTCCGCAGCAGGTGCTGCTGGCGATCACGGCGGCGAAGGTCAGCAAATGGATGTTCTTCTTCGTGACGCAGCTCATGTTCTTCGTCATGGGGACTTTCCTCGAGGCCGTGTCAATCACCCTGATCACGCTGCCCATCCTGCTGCCCGTCATCCGGGCGCTGGATATCCCCATCGTCCAGTTCTGCGTCGTCATGACCGTCAACATGGAACTGGCCATGATCACGCCGCCGGTCGGCCTCAATCTCTTTGTCGTCTCGGCGATGGCCAAGGAAAAACTGGAGGAAGTGGTCAAGGGTGTCTGGCCCTTCCTTATGATCATGGTCGCCGCCCTGATCCTCTTCGTCGTCTGGCCGGATCTTTCCACGTTCCTGCCTTCGAGAATGAGGATGTAGTTTCACGCTTCACATTTCACCCCCTTGCGTTGCCGGGGGAATCCACCGTCGGATTCCCCCGGTTTTTTTGTTTGTCGTTGACAGGGACCTGTCCCTTTTCCTATACTACGCGCTCTTAAGCGATGGGAGCTTGAAACACACGGCCAGGCAGAGGGTGTGAGAGGTTTGGGGGACTGAATTGAAAATCGGACGACTGCCGCTCATGATTCTGCTCCTTCTTGTCGCGTTCTCGACGTCAGCCGATGCCTCGGCGCATCCAAAGAGCCTTTTCAGGATCGGCTCCGATGCCACGGTGGAAGAGGGAAAAACCGTACATCACGCCGTGACCGTATGGGGACAGCTCACCGTCGATGGCACGGTGACGGGTCATGCCGTGGCGATCGGGGGCTCTGTCGTCCTGGGCAAGGGCGCTTCCGTGGAGGGCAATGTCGTCGCGATCGGCGGCATTGTCGTGGCTGCCCGAGGTGCGGAAGTCGGCGGAGATCTGACCGAGATCAACACCTCCAATATGTCCGCCGCCATTTCCGAGGCCTTGAGCGGAGACTGGGAGGGCTGGTCCTGGGTCTTCGCCGTTATTTCCCTGTTGATCTTCACAGCGGTCCTCCTTCTCTCCTTTCTCCTCGTGACATTCGCTCCCCGGCATGTGAACGCCATCGGCGAAGCCATTGCGCGGAACCCAGTCCGCGTGACTTTCTGGGGAGTCCTCGGCGGGGTTCTCATCGTCAATTTGATCATCCTGCTCGTCATTTCCGTGATCGGCATTTTCCTTCTGCTCTGGATCCCGTTTCTTGTCCTGTGTCTGATCCTGCCGGGACTGACCGCGCTCGCCATGATGATCGGCAGAAAGATACGGGGTCGTCTCTTCCGTTCCCCCATCCCCGGTCCCTTCCGCGATGTTATGTGGGGGGTTGTCCTGCTGATGGTCGTCGGCTGGGTTCCCTATTTCGGGATTCTGTTGAAGCTCGTCGCCATTACCGTCAGTCTCGGCGGCACGTTGATTACGGCTTTCGGGACGCGTGAGATCTGAACTGCGGGGGAGGTCGCACCGCCAGGGGAGGATCGCATCCGCGGGTCCCATCCGGAGAAGTCCCATTGCAAATTTCCGTCTCCTGGGGTAGGAAGAAGCACCTTCGCGAGAGCGCAGGCCCGGCAAAGCGGGCGATTACAGGCGAGGACCGGTGCGGGAGAGAAGGACACAAGCAGGGGAAATCGCCGCGGCCATTGAACCGCAGCGCTTTCGGAAGGACGGCCGTCAGCAAACGATTTTTTGAAAAAGGGCTATGGCGCATCGCATCGAAATCGGATTGAAGGAGGGCATCCGCGACGCCCTCGGAGAGAAGATCAAACGCCGGATCGTCGAACACCTGTGCATTCCCGTCGACCGTGTCCGGACGGTCGAAGTTTATACGCTCGACGGCGATCTCGATTCCGAGTCGCTGAACCGCGCGGCCCGTGGGCCTCTTTCCGATCCCGTCATCCAGACGGCCGCGATCGACCGCGGACTCGCGCCGTCGGGGAGCTTCGACTGGCTGATCGAGGTCGGCTACCGGCCCGGCGTCACGGACAACGTCGGAAAAACGGCGCGTGAGGCGATCGGACTCCTCCTCGGGAAAAGAGGCGAGCGGGCCATTCCGGTCTACACATCGCGTCAGTACCTCATTACGGCCGTGCGGGACCGCTGCGTCCTGGACGTCCTGACCCGGGCGGATATCGAAAAGATCGCGACCAACCTTCTGGCGAACGAATTGATCGAGCGATTCGAGATTGTCGACGGCAGGACGTGGAATCCCGACCGGGGGATCGCGCCCTACGTTCCGCATGTGACCGGCACGGACTGTCCCCAGGTCGATTTCATCGATCTTCACGTCTCCGATGCCGAGCTTCAGCGGATCAGCGCCGACGGCATGCTGGCCCTGACGCTGCAGGAGATGAAGATCATCCGGGACTATCTGCGCGATCCGGCCGTGGGCAAAGCGAGGGAGAAAGTCGGCCTCGCGTGCCTTGCCACGGACGCCGAGCTCGAGTGCCTGGCGCAGACCTGGTCGGAGCACTGCAAACACAAGATCTTCAACGCCGTCATCACCTACAGGGACGGGCGGAAGCGCGCCGAGCGAATCGACTCGCTCTTCGACACGTACATCAAGGGCTCGACGCAGAAGATCCGCGAGGACCTTGGCGCCGGCGACTGGCTGCTTTCGGTTTTCACGGACAATGCGGGCGTCGTGAAATTCAACGACGACTGGAGCCTGGTCTTCAAGGTCGAAACGCACAACTCTCCGTCGGCGCTGGACCCGTATGGCGGCGCGCTCACCGGCATCGTCGGCGTGAACCGGGACCCCTTCGGGACGGGCCGCGGGGCGAAGCTCATCTTCAATACGGACGTCTTCTGCTTTGCGCCGCCCAACTATGACAAGCCGCTCCCCAAACGCATCCTTCACCCCCGCCGGATCTACGAGGGCGTGCGCGAGGGCGTCGAGCACGGCGGCAACAAGAGCGGCATCCCCACGGTGAACGGCTGCCTCGTCTTCGACGAGCGCTACCTGGGAAAGCCTCTCGTCTACTGCGGGACGGGCGGCATCATGCCCTCCCGGATCGCAGGGCGGCCGAGCCATCTGAAGGAGATCCTCCCCGGAGACCTGATCGTGATGACGGGCGGGCGCATCGGCAAGGACGGAATTCACGGCGCGACCTTCTCCTCCGAGGAACTCCACGAGGGATCGCCCGTTACGGCCGTGCAGATCGGGGACCCCATCACGCAGAAGAAGATGACGGATTTCCTCCTCAAGGCACGCGACCTCGGTCTGTACCGCTGCATCACCGACAACGGCGCCGGCGGCCTGTCCTCCTCGGTTGGGGAAACGGCGCGGCTCTCCGGCGGCTGCGAGATCGACCTCAAGAAGGCGCCGCTGAAATACGCGGGCCTGAACCCCTGGGAGATCCTCATCTCCGAGTCTCAGGAGCGGATGACGCTGGCCGTCGAACCGGGCAAGATCGAGGACTTCCTCGCCCTCGCGAAGAAGATGGATGTGGAGGCGACCGTGCTGGGCCGCTATACGGACAGCGGGAAATTCCACGTGCGCTACGGCGAGAAGACCGTCGCCTTCCTCGACATGGATTTCCTGCACGCCGGGCTTCCCCCGATGCAGCTCAAGGCGGTCTGGACGCCGCCCCGCCATCCCGAACCGAGTTTCGCCGCGCCCGGGAATCTCGGGGAAGAGTTGAAGGGGATGCTTTCGCGTCTGAACCTCTGCAGCAAAGAGTCCGTCGTCCGCCAATACGACCACGAGGTCCAGGGCGGGAGCGTCATCAAACCTCTGGTGGGCGCCGAAAATGACGGGCCCGGCGACGCGGCCGTCGTCCGCCCGCTGCTGGATTCCTTCGCGGGGATCATCGTCTCCAACGGCATCTGCCCCCGGTACGGCGACATCGACGCCTATGCCATGGCCGCCTGCGCGCTGGACGAGGCGCTTCGCAACGCCGTCGCCGTCGGCGGGAACCTGAAGCGGATCGCCGTATTGGACAACTTCTGCTGGTGCGATCCCGTGCAGTCCGAAAAAACGCCCGACGGGGAATACAAGCTGGCGCAGCTCGTCCGGGCCAACAAGGCCCTGTACGAATACACGACGGCCTTCGGCGTTCCCTGCATCTCCGGCAAGGACAGCATGAAGAACGACTACATGATCGGCGACGTGAAGATCTCGATCCCGCCGACGCTCCTCTTCTCCGCCCTGGGGCTGATGGAGGACGTTCGGAAGGCGGTCACCATGGACGCCAAGCGTCCGGGCGACCTCGTCTATGTCCTGGGCAAGACCCGCAGAGAGCTTGGCGGTTCCGAGTGGTTCGCCCGGCACGGCTTTATCGGGAACGGCGTTCCGCAGGTGCGGATCGAAGAGGCGAAACCGCTCTACGAGGCCCTGAGCGGCGCGATCGACCGGGGGCTCGTCGCCTCCTGTCATGACTGCTCGGACGGCGGGCTGGGCGCAGCCTTGGCCGAGACGGCATTCGCCGGCGGGTTCGGCCTGGAGATTTCCCTGAAGGAGGTTCCCGCGGAGGGATGCGAGCGCGAGGACGATCTGCTCTTTTCCGAATCGGCGAGCCGTTTCGTCGTCACCGTCGCGCCGCGCTTCCGGAAGGCCTTCGAGAAGGCAATGGGGCGTTGCGCGGTCGGCAGGGTCGGCGTTGTCACGGAGGCGCCGCTGCTGCGGGTCGAAGGGTTGTCGGGGAAGATGGTGATCGAGGAGCCGATTGCCGGACTCAAGAAAGCCTGGCAGGAGACTCTCGCGTTTTAAGATTGGCTATGTCGCCCTTCGATACTTCGGCAAGCTCAGGATAAACTTGGCTCATGCTTCGACAAGCTCAGCATGACAGATGGATGTCACCCTGAGCCCGTCGAAGGGTGACATCCATCGAGAAGACAATATGCACAGGAAACTCAGTTCCATCGTCATCACGGGAAACGGCACGAATTGCGAAGTGGAGATGGCGCATGCCTGCCGCTTGGCGGGATTCGATCGCGTCGATATCGTGCACATCAGCGAACTGCTCTGCGGCAGGGTGAGTCTCGACGGCTACTCGTTTCTGAACCTGCCGGGAGGCTTTCTGGACGGCGATGACCTGGGGTCGGCGAAGGCGGCGGCCAACCGGATTCTTCACGCGCGCGTCGCCGGGCAAGAAGAGCACCTCTTCGAGCAGTTCTCGCGCTTCATCGCTGACGGGAAGCTGATCCTCGGCGCCTGCAACGGCTTCCAATTGCTCGTCAAACTCGGCATGCTTCCCGGCTTCGACGGCGACTACACCACCCAGTCTGTGACGCTTTCCTACAACGACTCCGGCCGCTTCGAAGACCGCTGGGTCTATTTGCGAGTGAACGGCCTGTCTCCCTGCGTCTTCACGAAGGGCATCGAGAGCCTCTACCTGCCGGTCCGCCACGGCGAGGGGAAATTCATCGCCGGGGACAAGCAGACCTTGGAGCGACTGCACCGCGACGACCGGATCGCCCTCCAATACAGCCATGAAGACTGCCGCATGCCGACGATGGACTATCCCGCCAATCCCAACGGCGCCCAGGATGCGATCGCCGGGATCTGCAGCGAGACGGGCCGGATCCTAGGCCTGATGCCTCATCCGGAGGCCTACCTGCACCGGACCAACCATCCCCGCTGGACCCGCGAGGACCTCCCCGAGGAGGGGATGGGGCTCGCCCTCTTCAAGAACGCCGCGAAGTTCCTCCGCAGCAACAAATTCTGACGGACATCCCGAGGCGCAGCCGTAGAACGACGATCGCTGCCGGATACCACAGCCTGTCAGTCGATGACCAGGGGCGCTGTCAGGTCCACACCGGGCAGGAGCCGGTCGAGCAGGGCGTGAACCTGCGCGGCCGCGCCGGCGTCGAGGCCGGCGCCGGGATGCCGCACCCTGGCGCTTTCGATCAGGCCGCGCCGACGCAGGATCTCCTTGCGCACGGCGATCCCGGGCTGCTGCTCGAAGACCACGAGCGGCAGGAAACGCGCGTAGATTTCCCGCGCCCTTTCGATGTCTCCGCCCTTCGCCGCCCTGACCATGGCGATCAGGACCTCCGGGAAGGCGAAGCCGGTGTTGAATCCGCTCGATCCCCGCTCCAGATCGAAAATTCCGTACAGGGCGCCGAGCCCCGTCAAGATGGGTACCTCACGGCTCTTCATGCCTTCGCGCAGAGCGGCGAACTTGACCGGCGTGGGAGGCGCTTCCCCCTTGATGCAGGCGACATTCGGGATTTCGGCGACGAGCTTCAGGAGAAGAGGCACGGACATATGAACCCCCGTCGATGCCGGGTGGTCCTGAACGACCATAGGGATCCCGACGCCGGCGGCGATGCGGCGGTAGAACTCGAAGGTCCGGCCCTCGTTCGGCACAGGTTCCTGCGAAGGCGCGACCATGACCGCAGCGGCGCCGAGCCTCTCCGCCGTCCGGCAGAGCGTGAGGCAGGCGCTCGTGCCGGGGTGGCTGGCGCCGACGATGACGGGAATGCGGCCGGCCGCAGCGGAGACGGCCGCGCGGATCACCGCCTCGCGCTCCGCGTCGATCAGGCGGTTCGCCTCGCCGAGGACGCCGAGAACGGTGACGCCGTCGACGCCGATGTCGGCCATGAAGCGCACGAGCCGGTCGAGCGATTTGAGGTCGAGGCCTTCGTCTTCACGGAACGGCGTCGCCAGAATCGGGTAGACGCCCTGGAAGCTGATGGAGGGAGGCATATCGTATCCTTTCGATGGAGGTGAAGGTTATGGGAAGGTCCCGCCCCGGGTCGCCTGGATCTTTTTCGACCCTGCAGCTTCTCGCTGCGCGGCCGACGCCAAACTCGGGCTTGCGCCCTCAAACAGTGGCATCGAAGGCGCCGCTTCGCTGCGAAGGCAGGAGCCCCGAAAAATCTCCAAAGCGCCCCTACGGGCAGGCCATTCCCAGCGCAATTTCTTGCAGGCGCATTTCTATCGTTTCCGCCCGGCTGACGCCTTTTTCCCCTTCGCTGAGGCCTTCTTCTTTTTCAGCGCTGCGCCGATGAAGCGGCTGAAAAGGGGGTGCGGGTTCGTCGGCTGCGACTTGAACTCGGGATGGAACTGGCATCCCAGGAACCACGGGTGCCCCTTCAGTTCCACGATCTCCACCAGCTTCCCGTCGGGAGAAGTCCCCGTGATCCGCAGACCCTGCCGAAGGAGGTCTTCCTTGAAGACGTTGTTGAATTCGTAGCGGTGCCGGTGCCGTTCCTCGATCTCGCCGCAGCCGTAGGCGTCGAAGGCGAAGGAATCCCGGTCGAGTCGGCACGGATAGGATCCCAGCCGCATGGAGGCGCCCTTGTCCTTCACGTCGCGCTGTTCCGGGAGGAGATCGATGACCGGGAAGGGCGTCTCCGGATCGAACTCGGAGCTGTTCGCCCGCTTCATCCCGCACAGGTTGCGTGCGAATTCCACGACCGCCATCTGCATGCCGAGGCAGATGCCGAAAAACGGGATCTTCTTCTCCCGTGCGTGCCGGATCGCCGATATCATGCCCTCGATGCCGCGATTGCCGAAACCACCGGGCACGAGCACGCCGTCGGCACCGTCCAGCTTGCCGCCGATCCCCTCCTTTTCGATCTTCTCGGAATCGACGAACTTGAGCTGCACGCGGCAGTTGTTGGCGATGCCGCCGTGGGTCAGGGCCTCGTTGAGGCTCTTGTAGGAATCCGTCAGGTTCACGTACTTGCCGACGATGGCGATCGTCACCTCATGGGCCGGCCGCGTCATCTTGGCTACGACCTCCTCCCAGGCCTCGAGGTGGGGCTGGCCGGTCCAGATATTGAGCAGGTCGACGATCTTCTGGTCCACGCCCTCCTGGTGAAAGTTCAGGGGGACCTCATAGATGCAGTTCACGTCCCGGGCGGTGAAGACCGCCTCCACCTCGACGTTGCAGAAGAGGGCGATCTTGGCGCGGATGTCGTCGGAGAGGGGATTCTCGGCGCGGCACAGGAGGATATCCGGCTGGATGCCGATCTCCCGCAGGGCCTTCACGCTGTGCTGCGTGGGCTTCGTCTTTACTTCACCGGCCGTCCGGATGAGGGGGACCCAGGTGAGGTGGATGAAGATGGCGTTCTGCCTTCCCGCCTCATTGCGGAATTGGCGGATCGCCTCGAGAAACGGCTGGCTCTCGATGTCGCCCACCGTTCCGCCGATCTCGACGATGGCGACGTCGAACCCGGCGGCCGTCTTGCCGATGAAATCCTTGATCTCGTTGGTGATGTGGGGGATGACCTGGACGGTCTTGCCGAGGTAGTCGCCCCGGCGTTCCTTTGAAATGACCGAATAGTACACCTGCCCCGTCGTGAGATTGTTGCACTTGCCCATTCTTGTGGAGGTGAAGCGTTCGTAATGGCCGAGGTCGAGGTCCGTTTCGGCGCCGTCGTCGGTCACAAAGACCTCGCCGTGCTGAAAGGGGCTCATCGTACCGGGATCGACGTTGATGTAAGGATCCAGCTTCTGGTTTGTCACCCTCAGGCCCCGGCACTCCAGGAGCGCGCCGATCGAAGCCGCCGCGAGACCTTTTCCCAGGGAGGAGAGCACCCCGCCGGTAATGAAGATGAATTTCGTTTTCATAGTTTTTCCTGCCGCCTTTCAGTTTTCGACTTCGATTTCCGGAGGGGCCGCATCAGGATCGATCCTGCGGCGGATCCGGCCGGCAAGCGTTTCCACGGCATCGCTCAGGAGGTCTTCCAGGGAGAAATCCTCCAGATAGCGGTCCTCCCAGGGGAGGTTGTATTCATTGACGAGGTTGCGGACGTCATCGACGCGGTATCCGAGCGTTTCCTTCTTTTCATGGACCGTCATCTTTTCCCTGTAGGCGACGTGCAGGAGCAGAAGATTCCGGACGGCCGTCCTCTCGCCCAGCAACGGCACGATGACGATCGACGCGCCGTCCAGCTTGCCGCGTCCGGCGTACAGATGGCCCGTGCTGACGATCGATCGTTTGGTCCCCATCAAGCGTCCCGAACTCTCGGTACGGGACTTCATGGATGAGGAGATTCCGCCCCGTCGGCGGATGGCGATCGTGGAGGCGTCATTCGGGTTGCCCTCCGCATCCAGGTTGTTTACGTCGTAGAGCGTATAGCCCTTGATCTCGGCGACGGCCGGCTGGAGCCGGCTTATGGCCATGATGTTCTTTCCCACAAGCCGCTTCGCGGGGAAGCCGAGTTCTTTGAGGAGATCGAAGAGGATGCCGCGCACCGGCTCCTCCTTCTTGCGGCTGGTCCCCACGGTGACCGTCTTGGCCTGATGGCGGATGGCGTCGATGGGCCGGGAAAGTTCGTCCACGGCATGGCCGAGCGCGATGTCCAGCATTTCCACGGGTGAGACGGCGTCGTCCTCCGTCCGGAAGTCTTCCCAGAAATCCTCGATCGGGAGTTTGCCGACCGCGTACTTGAGCAGGAGGACGACATCCGAGGCCGTCCGCACGCCGGTGACGGAAAAAGCTCCCCGGCGTCTCCGCTCGTTGAACTCGCGGGCGAATTCGCGGACCATCCGGCGGAAGTTCCGGTCGAAAAGACCGTCGTACATGCTCGTGCGGGTCCTTGCCTGCTCGACCATGGTGAGATTGAGGCGGCTGCGGAATTCTCTGAGAAAGGCGGCCTCTTCGTCGATCCGGCAGGCCGCATAGTAGCCCCACAGGTGCCCGGCCAGCGTATTGAGGATGACCGGCAGAGGCGGTGCCGAACGGGGCAGGGGCAGCACGGCGTCCGACACCTCGTCGAACCGGTCGTCACCCTCATCGGCAAAGACGGCGACGGAGGCCTTGTGGGCCTTGAAGATCGCGACGTCCTTGGCGATGTCGGCGAGCACCGCCTCCGGACTTCCGGCGGCGCAGACCAGGATGAGGGGTTCCGCGGACAGATCGATGTGCTTCTTGTTTTCCACGATGTCCGACGAGATCGTCCGGTAGCAGAGTTCGCTGAGCTTGATCCGGATTTCGTCCGCCGCGACCTTGTTGGGGCCGCTGCCGACGACCGCCCAGTAGCGTTTCTGGTACAGCGTCTCGGCGCATTGCCGGACCGCCTCTCCCCGGCGCACCACGTTGGCCATCCGCGCCGGCGCTTCTTCCAGGTTCGCCAGCTCGGCCGCCAGCGTTTCGTCGTCCAGCGTTCTCGCGATCTGTGCAAGATTCAGAGCGAAGACGTGACCGGCGACGATCTGGGAATAGAAGGCTTTTGTCGAGGCAACCGACATCTCGATGTCGCGGCCGTCGCTGGTGTAGAAGACGCCGTGCGACTTCATCGTGATATCCGACTGGCGGCGGTTCACGATGGAGACGATCGTCGCTCCCTTTTCCGCGGCCATGGCGACGGCCCGGTTGGTATCGGTGGTCGTTCCCGATTGGGTGATCGGGATGACGAGGGAGTCGGAGAGGTCTTCGTCCGGGGAAAACCCGCTCAGTTCCGAGGCGATCTTGCTTTCGATCCTTATGCCGGAACCCTTCAGATAGCGTTCGAAGGCGTCGGCCACCGCCGCGCCGGCGACAGCGGCGGTGCCGTGGCCGATGACGAGGATGCGCCGGATGCGCCCTGCGCTGAACGATTCCCGCAGACGCAGCGGCAGAACGTCATCGCCGAGGTTGAACGCGGTCTTTCTGCCGCCCTCCGGCGGCCGGAGGATGCGATACTTGCCGCGCAGCGTCTTGCGGACGGACAGGGCGGATTCCGTGATTTCCTTGAGAAAGAAATGCGGATAGTCGCCGCGATGAATGTCGCGGGTCGTGATCTCGGCCTTTGAAATGGCCCCTTCGTCCGGAGCGAGCGGCGTGCCGTCGTAGAAAAACGCCCGGATGCCGTCGAGCCCGCCCGCCGATTCCTGATCGAGAATGACAATCTGACCGTTGCCGCCGGACGCGCGCGGGGATGTCCGTTCGCCGTCCATCTTGATGAAGGACGATGTCCCCTCGACGATGCCGTACAGTTCCGATGCGAAGAGGTACCGGTCGGGGGCGATTCCCACGTAGAGGGCCTGACCGCTTCCCCGGAGGGCGAGGTAGATCTTTCCCGGCGTCAGGTTGCTGATCATCGCAATGGCGTGGGACCCTTCGAAATCGTTCACGGCGAGGCGAAAGGCCTCATCCAGAGGATGCCCTTCCTTGAGGTATTTTTCGATCTGAAGCGGGATGATCTTCGTGTCCGTCGTCAATTCCGGGGCGATGAGATCGCCGCCGGATTCCAGCGCGGCCCGCAGCGGCTGGTAATTGTCGACGTCGCCGTTGAGAACAACGTCGATCGACCAGTCTCCTTCGCCGTAGTGAGGGTAGCGCCTGACGGCCGGCCGGGTCTGCCCGCCATTGCCGGCGACCGCTGCGTTGCTGATCGGATGGCAATTCTCTTCGGTGATGGAGCCGACCGAGGCCCACCGCGTATGCGCGATCGCCGCCTCGCAGTCGACGGGCAGATCCGCGCAAATCCGGAAGATCTCGTCCCCGGCGATCTGCGCGCGGAGTTCATGGACGTTTCGGCCCAACGCTCCGATGACCGAAGCGGTCTTGTAGACGAAGGAAACGCTTGCGGCGCTCTTCCCCGGCCCGTTCTTCCCGTCCTGGAAGACGCGGATGGATCCGCTGCGCAGATCGCCGGATCTTGCCCGCTGCCCGAAGGCCTCTTCGAGGCCTCTGCGGGCGATCTCGGAGAGAAGCTTCCGCAAGTCCGCGGGGTCGGCCAGGGTAAACGATATCTCGATGCCCGCCGAGTCGCGGCCGCGGACCTCGAGGCGGTCGATGCTGTTGAGCAGGAGGTTGAGTTTTCCGTATTTGGCGAAGGCCTCCGGCGAGAGGTCGCGGCGTTCGCCGGCCGCCGCTAGGCGGACGATTCGTCCGATGTTTTCGAGAATGTCCCGTTCGATCGCCCAGAGGACGTCTTTGAGGAGGACGAGCCTCGCGTTGACGGTTTCGAGATCCTGGGTGTTGAACTGTCCGGCGCCGTCCTCCAGAGCCTTTTCCTCTTCAGACAGGAACGCGCTCATGGCGCGGACGATCCCGGAGAGCTTTTCCGATTGGGCGGGATCGAAGAAGAGGCGGCGGAAGACGTCTTCCCCTTTGAGATCGCGCACGAGACGCTCCATGTCGGCAAGCCGACCGGGGCCTCCGAGGTAGTCGCGGGGAGCGGCTCTTCCCGACAGCAGGGTGGAAATGCGGTGGGATCGCACCGCGTCGAACTGCTCGTTCAGCGTCCGGGTCGCATCGAAGGAACGGGGAGGGGGGGACAACTTGACCGTCAGGATCCCGGCCAAGCCGCAGAAAAGGACGGTCGGCGTCAGAGGAAAGAAAACAAGGGCGGGGGCGCCGATGAGGTCCGGATTGACCCCGATGCGAATGCGGCAATCCGCGAAGAATGCCGTAACCTTGCGCCACAACTCATAAATCATAGAGATGTTCAAAACCCCTTGAAGAACATGCTCCCGTTTCGGGTTCGTGAAGCCTGCGGCAGGGTCGGCGGGCGCCTATTCCTTGTCGCCGTTCAGTCCCAGCTTGACCATCTTCGATTGGAAGGTGTTGCGGTTGATGCCCAGATAGGCCGCAGCAGTGCTCTTGACGTTCTTCGACCGGCGCAGGGCGATCCGGAAGAGGCTCCGTTCCACCATCGAAACGACGTCCTCGTAAAGTCTGCTCTTGCCGCCTTTCGTGGAGAAAAGAACGGTGGCGACTTCCTCCAGTTTCTTCTCCATGACTCCCTCGACAACCTGGAGAGGTGAGGAGTGCGTATCTTCCGTGGAGACTCTCAGAGCAGATCTTTTCTTGTTCATGCGTCGTTCCCCTCGATTTTCCGATGCCTCTGCAAAGATGCCGTTTAGGTAAACAGGAACTTCAATCCGATCAGCCCCGCGAGAACAGCCGCGGCGAGCCAGGCGGATATCACGTCGCTGCGGTTCCACAGCGGCTCGGTCACGTAGGACAGCACTTCTTTTTCCACCTTGTCCGGTCCAAGACGATCGACGACCTTCTGGACCAGCTCCGGGTAGCGTTCATAGGCATTGGAAAAGATATGAAAGCCCTTGGTCGTCGTCAGCAGGAAGTAGATCTTCTTCCGCACCGCCACGCAGCCAAGGTACGTAATGTCCTCCCAATTCAATTTCTTTTCGCGGAACAGCTTTACGAGGGAAATCCCCTTCCCGGTGACGCGCACGTTCCGGCGAAAGGCCTCGATGCCGATCAGAAGCAGAATCGCGAAAATGACCGCCAGGGCCGCCCGCTCGGTCCTGGAGCCGACAAAGAAGATGGACAGTCCCATCAGGATCGCAAGCAGCGCCAAATCCACTGCGACGGCGATGCGGAAAGGTTTCGAAATGCGGTACGTTGCGCCGTCCGGGACCATGTTCCCGCGGGAGCTTTGCGCCGTTTCTTCAGTCATGTTTCCGCTCCCGCCGGGCGTAGGTTCCGCTCTTGCCGCCTTCCTTGCGGACCAGGCAGATTTCAGCCAGGACAATGTCCCGGTCGGCGGATTTGCACATATCGTAGATCGTCAGAGCGGCGACGCTGACGGCCGTCAGGGCCTCCATTTCAACGCCGGTCCTTCCGTGGGTCTTCGCCGTGGCCTCGATTTCGATCTCGCCGGCGTCCGCGCGGCTTTCGAAGCGAATCTCGACGCCGGTGACTTCCAGCGGATGGCACATCGGGATCAGGTCGGAGGTTCGCTTGGCGGCCATGATCCCGGCGATCTTCGCGACGCCGAAGACGTCGCCTTTCGGGATCCCGCCTTCCTGGATGAGCGCCACCGTCTCCGGTCTCATCTTCACCCTGCCCCATGCAACGGCGACGCGATGCGACGGCGCCTTATCCGATATGTCGACCATCTTCGCCTTGCCGTCGCTGTCCAAATGGGAAAAATCGACCATGCCCGCAGTCTTTCAGATGAATTTTGTCTGGTGAATTGTGGGGCCTTCCGAAGCGCTTCTCCCGTCGTCGGAATTCCCGAGTAGAGGTGGAATTGCCCGTTCCGTAATCCTTCCGGTCGCCCAAAAGTGACGTAGAAGTAGCACAAGCGAACCTCCGTAGTCAAGCTCGTCGGAGGCTCGTCTGCGGCGACGCGGGGGGAGCCCCTTCCCGGCCGTCTCCGGACGCTTCGCATCGGCCGTCTTCTGCGGCCTGCGGCGGCCCGGACGCGGAGGGCATGATTCTTTACAGGTTTTGTTTCGCGGCGGCGCATCTCCCTTCCATCTGCGGAGGGATCATCCGGATCCGCGGCCTTCAGGCGTCTTCTTGGGCGGGCGCTTTTTTTTCAGGCAATTCCGGCAGATCCCGCTCAGCCGGATTTCCACGCCGCGGATCTCGCCGGGGAAGGACCGTTCGATGTCGCGGAGGTCCACCTGGAGGCTTCCCGGCTGCAGGCACGACATCGTACCGCAATTCCGGCAGTGGAAATGGGGATGGGCCGGATGATTTTCACTGGGCGCCATGCCGTAGACGAGGCTCCTCCCGCCTCCGACCATGCGCGCCGCCAATCCCCTGCCGACCAGGAGATCAAGGATGCGGTACACCGTGACGCGGTTGATGCCCGCGGTCCGGCGGGCCGCCGCGACGATGTCTCCGGCGCTGACGGGTGAACCGCTGTTCCCGATGGTCTCGAGCACCCGGATGCGGTTCGGCGTCGGGTCCAGGCCGCTTCGTTCGATCAGCTCCGCGTAGTTGCAGCGACTGCACATTCTTTCTATCCTTCCGCCCCTTCCATCGGATCCGCCGGCCCCGTCTTTCCGGTCTTCCTCCGCCGCCTGTGTCTCCATCGATCCCACAGGACCGCCAGGAAGAACCCGGCGGCCGCGACGAGGATGATCGTTGCCCCGGAGGTGAGGTTCAGGGCGTAGGACACCCCGAACCCGACAACCGTGAAGAGACAGCTCAGGACGGAGGATACCATCATCATGGCGCGCAGCGAGCCCGTGAATTTTTCCGCGATGAAGGGGGGAATCGTCAGGAGCGCGATCACCAGGATGAGCCCCACGACGCGGATGATCATCACCACTGCGAGAGCGATCATTCCCAGCAGGAGACAGTAGAGGAACGTGACGGGAACGTTTCGCAGCCGCGCGAACTCGTCGTCGTAAGACATCGCCAGAAAGTCGTTATAATACCAGGCGACGACGGAGATGACGGCGATCCCGAGCAGCCCCATCTGCCACAGGTCCGAGGCCGGAACGGTCAGGATGCTTCCGAAGAGATAACTCATCAGGTCCGCGTTGTATCCCGGGGAGAGGTCGAGCAGGATGACGCCGAGGGCCATTCCGACGGCCCAGAGCACGCCCACGATGGCGTCGGCCCGGTGCTTCGCCTTGATCGTAACGGCGGCCATGATCCCAGCGGACAGAAGTGAAACGGCCGTTGTACCGGCGACGTAGGGCCAGCCGAGGAAGAACGCGAGGCCGATCCCGCCGTAGGCCGCATGGGCGATGCCGCCGGCCAGAAAAACGATCCGATTCACCACGACGAGCGTCCCGATGATCCCGCAGACGATGCTCACCAGGACGCCGGCCACCAGGGCGTTGCGGATAAAGTCCGTTTGAAGCGCTTCCCACATTTTACTTGTCCTTGTGGCATTCCAGCACCCGGTGGGGGAGGCCGTGCGCGACCAGATCCACGGGGCAGTGATAGGTCTCGTCCAGCATCTCCTGCGTGATGCTTCCGGAATTGTGATGGTGAAGCTCACGGTTGATGCAGGCGACGGATTTCACCTGATTCGAGAGGATCATCATGTCGTGGCTGACCGCGACGATGGTGACGCTCCGGTTCAATTCGGTCAGGATTTCGTAGAACTCCCCGCGGCTCTGTGCGTCGATGCTGGCCATGGCCTCATCCAGGAAGAGGACCTGAGGTTTCCCGACCAGCGCCCGCGCAATGAATACCCGCTGCAGTTGCCCGCCCGAAAGCTCGCCGATGCGGCGGTCCCGGTATTCCCACACGCGCATCTGCTCGAGGGCCTTCCGGGCGGCGTCCCGGTCCTGGCGCGAGTGGCGGGGCCACCCGCGGCCGGGCCTCAGGCGCCCCATCAGGACGACGTCGAGAACCGAGATGGGGAAGGTCTTGTTGACATGGACGTTCTGGGGCACATAGCCGATATGATGGGCCGCCCGGTGCGGAGGAAGCCCGAAGACGCTCACCGTCCCGCGGTCGGGCTTGAGCAGGCCCAGCATCACCTTGAGCAGGGTTGTCTTCCCGCCGCCGTTGGGGCCGATCACAACCAGAAAATCTCCCTGCGGCACCGTCAGATTCACGTTGCGGAGGACGGGCTGCCCGTTGAAGGAGAACCACAGGTCCCGGACCTCGATGATCGATTCCGTCATGCTCGTTGCCTCATCGCGCCGCCGCCTGAAATTTCCGGGCGACTTCGCGCAGGTTCTCGGCCCAGTTTTCAGCCAGCGGATCGGCGTAGACGGCCTGCCCGCCGATCTCCCTGGAGAGCAGTTCGGCGCTTTTCGTGGAAAACTGCGGCTGGACGAAAATCACCTTGATGCCGTGTTCCCTCGCTTCGCGCACGAGTCTCAGAAGCTGTGCAGGCTTGGGTTCCTTTCCCCCGGCCTCGACGGGGACCTGAACCAGGCCGTAGGCGTCGGCAAGATAGCCCCACGAGGGATGAAAGACCATGAACCGCTCGCCTCCCCGACCCGCAAAGAGGGTCTTCATCTCCTGATGCAGGGCGTCCAGCTCGCCCAGGAAACGGCGATAGCCGCCTTCGTAACGCGTCCGGTTTGCCGGATCGACGGAAACCAGGGCACGGAAGATATGCCCGGCCTGGATCTTCACCAACTCCGGCGACAGCCAAACGTGGGGGTCCAAGGAACCGCCGTGGGCGCGATGGTCCTCCTGGCGCCCGCCGGGACCGGCCGCGGACCCGTGGGGTTCGTCTTTGCCGGAGGCCATCGGGATCTTGGCGATCCCGTCGTCGGTTTGAACCACGCGCATCTTCGGATTCGCAGCCGCAATCTTTTTCAGCCACGCCTTTTCGACATCGATGCCCACGGCAAAGTAAACGGCGCTCTTCGCGAGAGCGGCCATCTGCTTCGGCTTGGGCTCGAAGGTGTGGGGATCGGCTCCGGCCGGAATCAGGACCGAAACCTCCGCGAGGTCTCCCGCCACTCTCTGCACGAAGTACTTCTGCGGGGCGATGCTTACGAAGACCTTGACCGCCGCCTGAACAGGCGAAACGGTCAGAGCCAGCAGAACCAGACAAGCCGCACCCCGCAACAATTTCGCAACACCCTGCATCTTCCCGCCGCCTTGAAAAAGGACTCTTATGCAACTTTGTTGCATGCATGCACCGTTGTCAAGTTCTTTTCCCCCCAGACTGTTGAAAAAAGCCCGTCTGCGGCGTTTCCCTTGCCCTTCACCGTTCGACGTACATCCCAGTACGTCTCACGGTTCAGGCCATCGGGAGCCTTGCATCCGGGCCTTTTTGAACAGTCTGGAATTCAAGATGGGAGGCTGTTGAATCCGACAGCAAGCGAGTCCCGCGAATCTTACCGCGGGACGAGGGAGCGAATGAAGCCCCACTTTTTCTTCCCTGGGGATCGCAGGACCCTCGTCCTTCACCGTTCGGCGTACATCCCAGTACGCCTCACGGTTCAGGCCATCGGGAGCCTTGCATCCGGGCATTCCTGAACAACCTGGGAGCGGGGGAGCTCAGGGTCTTTCCCCGGTCCTCTTCTGGATGAAGCTGTCGGGGAATGAGCTGGAGAGGGATGTCTTCTTGCGGTAGGCGGAGGCCTCTTCCTTTGTGGCGAAGGCGCCGATCAGGACTCTGTGCCAGACGCCTTTCGTGCCGAGAGAAACGATTTCCAGGAAGACGTCCGGTCTTTCCTTCGCGAGTTTTTCCAGGAACGCCAGGGCCTCTTTTTTTCGCGCTTCCGGGAAAGCGCGGATCTGGATCGCGTAGGGCGCCTGATGGACGTCTTTGCGGGCAGCCGGCGCCGGGGGAGTGGCCGGACGGGCCTCCGCCCGCTTTTCCGTGGGCGGCGGCGGCGCCTGCGCCGCGGGCGGCTGGGCGGAGACCGGCAACGGTGCGGCGGTCCTTTCCAGAGGCGGTACGGGTGGCGGCGATGCGGCGGCGGGAGGGGCTTTCAGCCCGGACGGTTCGGGTTTGCGCGCCTTCGCGGCGATCGGCGGCTTGGTCCACTTGCCGCCGTCGTAATAGGTCGCCTCGCCCGTCAGGCGGTTGACCCTCAGGGGATAGGCGCCGTTTCCGGGATCTATCGCGTCGTAATGGTAGAGAGAGGGCCACAGCACAATCCCGACCGATCCGAGGAGAAGAAAAACACAGATGAGAATCCCCGGATAGGGTGGGGCGGTCCAGAAGGCGCGGAGTCTATCGTCCAGCCGGAATCCCCTTCCGGGAGGATCCCATGGCCCCGTTTCTTCAGGCTCCTCGAACTCGGCGATGCCGGGCTTCGATTTCCGGTCATCCTCCTGCGGATCGACGCTGGCGACTTTTTCGTACAGGCTCTCGAGTTCCTGCTGGAGATCGCCGTCTTTCTTCCCGTCTTCCGCCATTCGTCCTTTTCCTCGGAGCGCGTCGCGCTGAAGACTAACCGTTCTTTTCCATGCCTCTCCTGTAACCCTCGGCGATGGCGTTTTCGTCGACGGCAAGGCAGCGTGCGTAAGACTTCAGGAAACCCTTCAGATAGACCGGCGGCGGCAGCCTCTCGATGTTTCCCGCTTCGATGTCCCGCAGGATGTCGATCCGGATGTTGGTCTTTTCGGCGATCTCTTCCAGGGGCACCGCCAACGCCGTTCTGATCCGCTGGAGGTCTTCGCCCGTCAGCACGTCCCGGGCAAGGATCTCCCGGATCGCCGGGTTTCGCGAAGCGAGGTCCCGCAGTTCCTCCGTGCGGCGGCCCGGCGGGGAAACGCCCGCGCCCTTTTTCTGGAAATCGTAGATGGGAACGGGCTCTTTCGCTCTATCCCGGTATCGGCTTTCCTCCGTCATCAGGCCTGCCGCGATCAGGCTGCGGTCGTAGGCCGTCCTCGCTTCCGGGTCGCTCAACGCGAAATAGGCCTCTTCGATCCCGGCGAGAATCTCCCGGCGCTCCTCTTCCGAGAAGAAGGAATAGCTCGCGATGGACTGGCCCTGGTAGAGTTCGAAGGCCCTCTTGTAGGCGCGGCGGATTTCCAGCGGCGATGCGTCGGGGGCGATCTCCAGTTTTTCGTAGTAGTTCTGCTTCCGAAAGTCTTTCATGTGCCCCTTGCCCCTCCGAGGAAATCACTCCGCAATGCGCTGTGCCGCGGAAGGCGCTTCCTTCTCCGGCAGGAGCCGCCGGCAGCATTCCCGGAGGTCCAGGGCGGTCTGCGTGTAGGGGTAGAGCTCAAGAAACGGCGAAGTCTTGCAGACGGCGTTGTGGACGCGGTCGTCAAAAGCGACGTTGCCGATGAAGTCGATCTTGAACCCCAGGTGTTTCCTGACGATCCCGCACATCAGCTCTCCCAGATGAGGGTTGTCCTGCTTGCGGAACTGGTTCACCGCCAGTCTGAAGGAAAAGGCTTCCATCGTCCGCTCGAGGAGCATTCCTTTTTCCGGGTCCAGTTCCTTCACCATCGCCAGCAGCAGACCGGGGTTGCTGACGGTGGCTTTTTCATTCCGCTGCTGCGCCTCCTCGGCCAGGATCTTGAAAGAATGCGCCTTCAGGATCTGGCGGATCTTCCGGAAATAGACGGAGCGGATCAGCCGGTAGATGTTTTCGATGGAAGTCGGCTCCGGCGTGGTGAGGAAGATGCCCGAGTCGGACAGGAGAAAGAAGTCGATCGTGTTGAAGGAGGTCCCGGCGCCGAGGTCGAGGAGGATGAAATCGTAGGGCAGTTTTGCGATGTTCCTCAGGATCTTCGCCTTCTGTTCGTGGGCGAGATTGGCGATGTCGAGGGCGTTCATCGCACCGCTGATCAGATAGAGATTGGGAACGGGGGTCGGAACGACGGTCTCTTCGAGGCACGTCACTTTCTTCCGAATGAAGTCCGAGAGGCTCTTTTCCGCATGGGGAAGGCCGATGATCGTGTGCAGATTTGCCGCGCCCAGGTCCAGATCGAC
Source organism: uncultured Syntrophaceae bacterium (assembly GCA_964506465.1). GTDB lineage: Bacteria > Desulfobacterota > Syntrophia > Syntrophales > UBA6109 > UBA6109. Next base: position 118,909 of record CAZDLM010000002.1, on the reverse strand, counting down.
GAGAAGCGTCCGGCAGCCGAGCTTCGCGAGCAGAATGCCGAGGCTGCCGGTGAAGAAGCTCTTTCCCGTCCCGCCCTTCCCGCCGCCGATGGGCCATATGCAGGGTGCAGCGTTTTCCATCGCGCTCCCTTTTCGGTCAGTCAGGTTTGCCGGTCTGCCTGCCGAGTCCGAGAAATCCCCGAGAATCGCCCGCGGAAGCCGGCGCTCCCGCGGCACGAAGAAAAGACGTCGGCGACACTGTAGTCTTTCTGACAGCATATGTCAACGAAATCATTCCGATAATGTCCTTTGCCCCGATCAGGCTCTCGCTTCCCGGCGAAGGAGGGCGGCACAAGTCCTGTCGTGACAATGGTAGATCCTTCCTGCCAATAGGCCCACAATCAGTCCGTGTTGTGTTCGGCCGGACACACCCATAAGATAAGCGTAACGGAATTCTTCAGAGAAAATCATGGACATCAGAAAGGAGAGAACTCTATGGCAGCGGAAGATTGCATCAAGGGATTCCTGATCGGCAGCTTGATCGGAGCCGCACTGGGCATCCTCTATGCTCCCAAGAGCGGAAGAGAGACGCGGGAGGAGATCGGCAGGACGACGCGTGACCTCCTGGAAAAGGCGAAGGCTCAGTACGAGGAGAAGCGGCGGAAGATCGAAGAACTGGCGACGCGCGAGAAGGAACTGCTCATGGAGAACAAGAAGAGGCTTAAGAAGGCCGTCGAAACGGGCGTGGAGGCTTTCCGCGAGGGGAAGACCGAATTGCCCCCGGCATAGACGTCTGAAGGAAGGGGACGGACGCCGCATGCGACCGAAGTCGCGGGGCGGACCGTTGCGAAGTTTGGAGAAAGAACGGGAGGCGGAGATCCTTGCGGATACCGCCTCTTTTCTTTGGCGGATAGGCCTAAAAGATCACCTTCAGCACCCCGTCTATCTCCCGGAGCGCCGCGACAGCGGCGGCGGCGACTCCCGGCTCCGGATTTCCGCGTTGCAGTACCGTTAGCTCCCGGGAAATGCCGTCGAAGGCGCCCTTCACATCCAGGTCATCGTCCATGCGGCGCCGGAACGTCTCACGAATCCACCGCGCCGCGTCGCCTTCCGGCAACGCCTGCCCCGCCCTCACGGATATTTCGCGGACCTCCTCCTGGAAGCGCCTCAGTTTTTCCACCGCCGCTTCCATGGCTTTTTCCGTATAGGAGAGTCTGTCCCGGTAATGTCCGTAGAGAAGAAAGAAGCGGATCTCGGCGGCGGCGTACCCCTGTCTGAGAAGATCACCCGTGTAGACGAGGGTTCCGCGGCTCTTGGACATTTTCCTGCCGGCGACGAGGAGGTGATTGCCGTGCAGCCAGAAGCGGGCCACGGGGTAGGGCCGGAGCGACTCGAGAATGGCGATAGAATAGTCGTGGTGCCGGTAGAGGTTGTCGATGCCGCCGCAGTAGACAGAAAGGGTCTCATGAAAGTGGGCGGCGACCATGCTCGGGTCCTGGATGTTCCAGGACGGCCGTCCCCGTCCGATCGGCGTATCCCAGAACAGGGGGTCCCCTTTCCGGTATCCGTGCCAGAGGATGAAGTCGCCCAGGTTCCACTGGATGCCGGGATAGGTGTCGCGGTGAAACCGCCTCTTGCGCGTCGGCCAGCGGCTCATGTCGAGGCCGAAGAGCTTTCCGAAGCCCGGAAACTTCAGGGGGTCGAAGTAGACGTTGCCGCCGTGCCGGTAGGCGGTCCCGATCTCGAGGAGACGTCCAATCATGGCTGCGGCCTCATGGACGCAGTCCGAAGCCCGCGGCATATGCTCGGGCATCGACATCCCGAGAAGCCTCATTTCCCGGAGAAATTCGTCGATGTTCTTCTCCGTGAGTTCGCTGATGGTCAGCCCGCTCTTCCGGGCCTCGGCAATGGCCTTGTCTTCGATGTCGGTGAAGTTCATTCCCCTCTCCACCCGGAAACCCAAGTATCTCAGATAGCGGACGAGGATGTCCTCGAACAGGAAGGTGCGGAAGTTCCCGATGTGGGCCCGCTGGTAGACGGACGGCCCGCAGGTGAAGATGCGCACGGCCTTCTCATCGGCGGGATGAAAATCCTCCATTCGTTTCCCGAGCGAATTGAAAAGCTTCAGCATAGGTTCCTCCTTCCGGCAATTCCCTTCCACGGCGCCCGCCGTGAAAAGCCGGCTTTCCGACTTCACTTCAGTTGAAGTTCCTTCCAGCGTCCCAAAGCAAATCGCCGGGCCATGAGGAGGCCCTGGCAGGCCATCGAAATCACCATGGACCACCAGACCCCGACGGCGCCGAACCCCAGAAGGATGGCAAGACCGTAGGCAAGCGGCAGCCGGATCAGCCACATGGCGACGACGATCGCCCACATCGGCCCGCGGGTGTCTCCGGCTCCCTGGAGGCCGCCGCCCAGGGAGAGGCTCAGGGCGATGAACGGCTGGGCGAGCATGTTGAGCCTGAGGTAGCGGGCGGTCTCCGCCAGCACCGCCTGGTCCCTCGCCACGAGGCCGGCAAAGGTCTCCGCCCAGATAAAGACGACAACGGCCATCGCGCCCAGGACCAGCGCGCCTGCCGAGGCGATCCGCCAGCCGACCCGTTCCGCACGATCGGGATCGCCGGCGCCGAGATTCTGGCCGATGAGAACCGAAGCCGACATGTTGAGGGCGAAGGCGGGAAGAAAGATCACGGCCTCGATGCGCAGACCGTTGGCAATGGCCGCGAGCGCGGTGATGCTGTACTCCCCGAGGCGGCCCAGGATATTGTACAGGACGACCGTTCCCGCATTCCAGGCGATCTGCAGCATGGCGGAGGGCCAGCCCAGTCCGGTGATCTGCCGGATCGTCGCCGGACGCGCCGCCCAGGATCCCCTGTAGAGGGAGCGCCACCGGCCCCGGAAGAAGAGAAAGAAGCTGGTTCCCATCCCGACGGCGGCCGACATCGCCGTTGCGATCGCGATCCCGGGGTATCCCAGGCCCGGAACGCCCGGAAGTCCGAAGACCAGGAGGAAATCCCCGGCGACGTTGAGGACGCTCGCGAAAAACATGGTCAACAGGGCCGCCCGCACGTCTCCGCCCGCCCGGAAGACGGCGTTCGAGATGATAAGCATGTACTCCGCCCCCAGGCCGAGAGAGAAGATCCGCAGGAATGTGCCGGCGATTTCCCGGATCTCTTCCGGGAATCCCACTGCGGCGACGATTTCCCGTGCGAAGAGATAGCCGACGAGGGTGAGGGCAACGGCCACCGCGCCGCCAAGGAGCAGGGATTGCCTGGCCACATCGAGCGCCCGTCCGAAATCTCCGGCCCCGACGGCCCGTGAGACCAGGGCAACGGTCCCGATGCTGATGGCATTGGCAAGGATGATGACGGTGAAGTAGAGGAGGCTGACGAAGCCGACCGCCGCCTGGACCTCGGGGCCGATGCGCCCCGCCACGTAAATGTCGGCGAAGCCCACGAAGAAGTTGAAGATCATGATGAGCAGCATGGGCCACGACAGCTGCCAGATGTTGCGCCAGAGGCTCCCCGTGGTCAGGCTCGAGATTTTGTCCGTTGTCGTGACGGCCTCCTTGATGCGGAATTCCCGTGCGCGCCGGCCGATCCGGCGCCTTGCCGCATGGGATCGCCCTCCGGCAGCCCATGTCGTCAAGGGGAGAAAGTCGCCTCCGGATTTGCTCTGGCTGTTTCATGGTCGGAGACAGGGTCGAAGATTCTTTCCCTTGAGCTTGCCGCACGCCTACTGGGGGTTCGGCCCCACCGTGACCTGGACAAACCCCGCAGGGCGTATCCATTTCTTGAAGGCGTCGCGCACCTGTGCCGCGGTCATATCCCGGTATCGCCGGGCGGCGCGTCTCGTCTCGTCGAGAGGCAGGTCCTGCAGGGACAGGGAGAGCAGCCTCCCGGCGACAGCGTCCGTGCTCGCCTCGGAAAGCGCGATCTGCCGAAGCAGCAGGATTTTGGCCCGCTTCAACTCCTCGGGTGTCACCGGGTCCGTCCGCATGTCGGCGAGATCCTTTTCCACCATCGCCCTGGCCTTCGCAACGTTGGGCGGATCGCAGCCGTAGACGATCCTGAAAAGCGAACGGTGTTTCCCCGCCTCGACGACGGAGCCGACGGTGTAGACCAGGCCGGCCTTTTCGCGCAGATCGCGGTACAGGCGCGAGGCGTAGAAGGCGCCGGACAGCACGCGGTTGCCGAGCTCCAGCCGGTAGTAGTCGGGGTGGGATCGCGTCACGCCGATTGTCTCGGCGAGCACGACCTCATCCTGAACGCGGCTTGCGTCGGGAACCGCGGCAAGCGACGGCCTGTTTGGCGGTACGGCCGGAAGATCGGTTTTCGGGCTCACACCCGCCGCTTTCCACGCGCCGAAATATCTCGTGATCGCTGCGCGCACCCGCTTTGCCGACACGTCGCCGATCACGACGATCGTCGTCATGTCCGGGCGGAACACCTTTTGGTAGTAGGACTTGACGTCCTGCAGCGACACGGCCGCCGCCGTTCCGGGCGTCGCATCACGGAGCGCCGGATCCGCCTCCGGAAACAATCCCTCGCGCAGGGCCCGTCCCGAAAGATAGCCCGGGCTTCGAATCCGGCCGGCCAGGGCGGCGATGGTCTCCTCCTTGACGACGGCGAAGGCGGCTTCGGGCAAGGCGGGCCGCAGCAGATTGTCCGCCAGAAGCTTCGTGGCCTGCTCGAATCGGCCCGATGACGAGCGGCAGGAAAAAGATGTGCCTACGGAAATATCGGCGCCGATATCGTCCTGCGCCTTCTGGAAGGCCAGCCGGTCGAGCGAGACCGTTCCGTAGTCGAAGAGGTCCTCCAGGATGGAAGAGACCCCCTCCTTGCCGGCCGGCTCGCTGAGATGCGTGTTGTTCTTCACCCGGCCGATGACGGTGACCGTGGGGCTGATGCTTTCGGTCTGGACGATCAGCCGAATCCCGTTGGAAAGCCGTGTCACGACGGGCTTCACCTTCGACGGCGGCAGGGCGGGGACGGTGTCGGCTTTCTCCGCCCAGTCGGGAAGTGCGGCGGACGTCATCCGGTCCGGGGCAAAAGACTCGCCCCTGCCGGAGCCCCTCGACGTCGCGGGCTTTTCCGCGGGGCGGGGCGTGAGAACGGCGGTGATGGCGGTGTCGTTGTTGAGATACTCCCGCGCGACGCGGTTCACGTCATCGGCCGTCACTTTTTCGACGGCGGCGATGACGTCGTCCGGCGCGGTTCTCCCCTCGACGGCTACGGCCTGGGACCAGGCGCTGGCCAGGCCCGGCACCGAGTTCTTCCGGAACTGGGCCCGGTTCGCTTCGTGGCGTTTCGCCGCCTCCACGAGGTCCGCGGGCACGCCGTCCCTCACATACCCGGCGATGGTGTCTTTGATGGCGGTCACGAGGGCGTTTCCGTCGCCGCCGTGCGGATAGGCCGCCACGGCATTCCCGAATCCCGCCTTCGGAAGCGCGTCGACTTCGAAATTCGTGTAAAGGGCCTTTCCCTCGGGAACGAGGGCGTAGAGGTTTCCCCGCCGGCTGTCCAGCACATCCGCCAGGATCAGGCCCGCCGCGAAGTCCTCGCTGTCGAAGCCGGGAAGACGGTAGGCGACTACCGCGAGACCGTAAGGCAGATCCGTATCCAGCGCCAGGGCTGCGGGCGCCAGGGGTTTCAGTTCGACGGCCGGCCTGGCCGGTATCGTCCGGCGCGGGATCGGCTCGAAAAGTTCCCGGACCTTCGCCAGGGTCTTCTGCGGATCGACGTCGCCGGCGATGACCAGGACCGCATTGTTCGGCGCATACCACCGGTCGTAGAACTCCTTGAGCATCGCGCCCGTCGTCCGCTGGAAGGACGGACGCGTGCCGAGGGCGTCGTGTGCATAAGGCGTCCCCGAAAAGAGCCCTTCGAGGAGCTTCATGGAAAGGATGTATTCCGGGCTCGAAAGGTCCCGCGCCACTTCCTGCTCGATGGCGCCGCGTTCCTGTTTCCACAGGTCCTCCGAGCAGAGCAGCCCGCGCATGCGCACCGCTTCCACATGAAGCGCCGTATCGAGCTGATCCCGGGAAACAGTGAAGTAGTACTGCGTGACGGTTTGCTGGGTGTCGGCGTTGAACTGACCGCCGGTGAGCGCAATGATGTTGGCAAGCTGTTCGGCGGACAATCCGGGGCTGCCACGGAACATCATGTGCTCCAGGGCGTGCGCCGTGCCCGGAAATCCCTCCGGCGCCTCGTTCGATCCCGCGAGATAATTCATCTGCGTCGTGACCACGGGGGCCAGCGTGTTTCTTACGATCACCACGCGGAGCCCGTTGTCCAGCGTTGCGCGCAGAACCTCCTGCATTCCGGCTGCACGCCCGGGCAGGGCCGTCAGCACAAGAAGCAGGACAAGGGCCAGACAGATGCGAATTTTCAGCCGCATGACGCCCCGCAAGCGATGAGCGCAGGGGCAGCCGTCGCACGAGGCGGTCTGCCGCCCGCATCACCCTCTATCCCGGTCCGCCGGCCGGTCATTTGACCGACACCTCGACGTTCCCCATGTTCCCGGTCCGGTGATCGAGTGCCAGAAGGATGATCTTCGAATTCGGTTTCAGCGCGCTTGCGAGCTGGACGAAGGTATCCAGATCGGTGATCGGCTGATTGTTGATGCCCAGGATGATATCTCCCACCTCGAACCCCGCGTCGCCCAGGGATCCCGGCGCCTGCAGGGCGGTGATGACCACGCCCTGCCTGTCGTCGAGATTGTACTTCTTCGCCTCTGCGAGCGATACGGCCCTCACTTCCACGCCGAGGCGTTCCTTGATATCGGCGGCCAGGGCCTTCGCCATCATTTCGAGATTCTCGATCCGGATCGTCAGTTCCATTTTCTTCCCGTCGCGCAGAATTGCTGCCTTCATGTCCTGTCCGACCGGCGTCGCCGCGACGGCGTTCCGCAGGGCGACGGAGTCGGCAATGTCCTTTCCCCCGTAGGCGGTCAGCACGTCGCCCTTCCGGATCCCCGCCTTCTCCGCCGGTCCACCCTTGACCACTTCGGCAATGTAAACGCCCTTCACGGATTCGGCGCGGGCGGTCTTGGCAAGCTCCGGAGTCAAATCCTGGATGCTGACGCCCGCCCAGCCGCGGACCACCTTCCCATGGGCGATCAGCGCCTTGGAGACGTAGAGGGCCATGTTGCTGGGGATGGTGAAGCCGATCCCCTCGAAGCCTCCCGATTGGGAGACGATCACGGCGTTGACCCCGATGACTTCTCCACGCAGATTCAGCAGCGGGCCGCCGCTGTTCCCGGGATTGATCGCGGCATCGGTCTGCAGGAAATCCTGATAACTGCCGGGATCCGCGATTCCGGCGCGATGCTTCGCGCTGATGATCCCCTGGGTGACGGTCTGGTCCAGACCGCGAGGATGCCCGATCGCCACGACCCACTCGCCCACCTCGACCTTGTCCGAATCTCCGAAGGTCGCGTAGGGCACGGGACCCTTTGCGGAAATCTTGATCACGGCCAGATCGGTTTTCGGATCCGTGCCGACAAGTTTGGCGGGATACCGGTCTCCGTTGGAAAGCACCACTTCGATCTTGGTCGCCCCGCCCGCCACGTGGTGATTGGTCACGATGTGGCCCTGGACGTCGATGATGATGCCCGTCCCGAGGCCCTTCGTCTCACGTTTGAATTTCTTCGGCATCTGCGGAACGTTGAAGAAGCGCCGGAAAAGCGGGTCATCCGCGAAGGGCAGCAGGGGGTTGGCCACCTCCCGGCTCTCCGTCACTTCGACATGCGCCACGGAGGGGATGACCTGCTTCGCCACCTGCACGATGGCCGTGCTGAGATCGAAGTTCTGCGTCCTCTCCGCCGCGAGGGCGGGAGAAGCATGGAAGGACAGGAGCAGCGCCCCCAGCCATAATGTCCGGGAAAGGAGACGGCACAGCCCGCCGCGGCGGATGGATATCGACATAAGAACCTCCGTTTGCAGAGCGCTTCCGGGAAAGGCCGGAAGCGGAACATGCCCCGAACGAGCTCGCCTCCCCCTTGCAGCGGGGCCTCTTCGCGGAGACCCCGCCGGGGGGCAGCGGCGGTCCCGACAAATCGGGCTCCGTCGCTGGGGAGGGGCATAGGGGACCCTAGAATTTCAACTGAAAGCCGACCTGATACTTGTCATAGTCGTTTCCTCCGGCGGCCGAGTCGAAGATCCGCTGCTCAAAGGCAACGAACGGCATGAACTCCGAAGACACGTCGTAGGACAGGCCGGCGACATACGTCTTGTAGCCGTTGGACCGGTCCGTATTGGGATCGTAGAAAGAGTACTTTCCGAACACCCTGAGCTTTTCCAATGTCGGAATGCGCATAAAGGCATCCACCAGATAACCCTTGCGGTCATTCTCCTCGGACGAAGTCGCCATTCCCTTCCCCCAATAGTATTGACCCATGACCGTGAAGTACTCATGCTGGAAGGACGCCTGGGCGATGTTGGCCCGGAAATCGGGATAGTCCGTGACGACGCCGGAGCCGGCGGCGAAGGTCGTGTTGCTCTTTCCATAGGATCCCGTGTAGGCCAACTGCAGCCCCCGCAGAGTGGGCATTGTGGGGAACGGGCGGACATAGGCCAGTCCGGACACGACCTTGTTGTTGTTGTTCTCCGTATTGGTGTAGCCCGGACCGTTGTAAATGCCGACGAAGTATCCGCCCCATTTGCCGGCAAACTGCTTGGATGCGTACTTCAGGTAACTCTCATCCAGATAACCGCCGATGGGGCCCTGGATCGAAGCGCCGAGGTCGGAGGTGGATAGGATCCCCTGGCCGTCGAAGAAATTCGGTCCCTGCGCGCGATAGGGCCAGATGGCGGAATCGTAGGCGTCGGAGGGGGTGGGAATCATGCCGAGCTGGGTTGCCGTACCGAAGAGATTCAGGTTGGCATAGGCGTATTTCAGCCGCAACTCCAGGCCGTTCCGGTTGTCGTCCGCATCGACGGACGTGAAGAGATCGGCCGTGACATTCATCGCCAGCCAGTCATTCACGTCCTTGGTCAGGGTGAGATAGGCCCGGTTCAGGTTGAATGAATTCGTGGAACCGACGTTGTCCGTCGTCTTGTTGTTCCACTCCCCATAGATGGTCGTGCCGAACTTGAAGCCCTTCAGTGCCGGCGGCAGGAATTCGCCCTTGCCGGCCGCCTCTTTCACCTCCTCCTTCACCGCCGTCTTCACTTGCTCGCGTTCCTTCTGCTTGGTGGCGTTCAGCTCGGTCATCAAGGAGTCCGCCTCCTGCTGGGTCAGGATGTTCTTGCTCTTCAGCAGATTGATCAGACGCGACATGTCCGACTCCGCCGACTGCAGAGGACTCAGACCGCCCAAGACGAGCAGAAACGCCATCGCCAGCATGAGCGCGCAAAAGCTCTTTCGCCGAAACATCGCCATTCTCCTTTCCGCCTTGTTTGAAGACCGGCTTCCGAACCCGCATGGAATCAGGGATTGCCGGCTTTTCTAAAAATGTAGGGCGCGGAGGGCGTTTTATCAATGAGGTTTGAATGGAGGAAAATTGGTGAGGAAAGACTACCGGTGTAATCTTGAAAAGCGTCAGGAAACCGGTCCGGTCAGGAGGGAAGCCGTCCGGGCGGAGAAAGACGCCGGACGGTTCTTGTCTTCCCGCCGGTCCCGCGGCGGCTGCGATATTCCGTCCCGCACTCGGCGGAGCGCCCGCGTGCACCGCCGCCGGCAGACGGCGAAAAGACTCCTTTCCCCGCCGGGATGTCCATAGGTGCACCCCGCCAACAATTCATAGATGTTCGCCCGTTGTCGCGTCCGTCAAGGTGAATTACCTTTAGAAGGGCGGCTAGGTCCCGTGTGGCCCAATCGGAAGATCCGGCAAGAATCCGGGCAGTCTCCGTCAAAGTCGACGGGTGAGAGGTCAGCATACAACGGTGAAACTTCCTGCATCATTGCGAACGATCTTCGCGGCCGTGACCGCGGCCATCGTGCTCACCGGATGCGCGGCCGTCGGTCCCGATTTCCATTCTCCCGCCCCTCCGGCCACCGGAGTCTACACTCCGACGCCGCTGCCCGCGGAAACGGCTGCCGCGGCGGTCGCGGCAGGTGCTTCGCAGCGATTCGTTTCCGGACAGGACATCCCCGCGGAATGGTGGACGCTGTTTTCTTCCCCCTCCCTCGACAAACTGATCCGCGAGGCCCTCGCCGGGAGCCCGACCCTGGCACTTGCACAGGCGCGCATCCGCGAGGCCCAGGAAAACCGCAGCGCTCAATTCGGTGCGCTCTTCCCGAGCGTGGATGCCGAGACGTCAGCCTCACGCCAGAAGATCTCGGGGGCTTCGCTCGGACAGCCAGACGCCGACAGGGGCGCCTTCAATCTTTTCAACGCGTCGGTGAGCGTCTCCTATTCCCTCGATCTCTTCGGCGGCACGCGACGCCGCCTGGAGGCCCTCGAATCCGAGATCGAATACCGGCAATTTCAACTGGAGGGCGCCCATATCGCGCTCACCGCCAACGTGGTCACGACGGCGGTGAAGGAGGCATCCCTGCGGTCGCAGATCCGGGCGACCCGTGAAATTCTCGCGGCGCAGGAAAAACAGCTCGAACTGGTCGGCCTCCGTCTTCGGCTCGGAGGCGCATCCCGCTCCGATCTCCTGGCGCAGCAGACGCAGGTGGCGCAGACTCGGGCGACCCTGCCGCCTCTGGAAAGGGACCTGGAGCAGACGCGCCATCAGTTGGCCGTGCTGGTCGGCCGGTTCCCCGGCGAGGCCGCACTGCCCGCATTTGAGCTCGACGAGATGATCCTGCCCGAGCGGCTGCCGGTCAGCCTGCCGTCTTCCCTGGTGCGCCAACGTCCCGATATCCGGGCCGCGGAGGCGCTGCTCCATGCCGCGAGCGCCGGGGTGGGTGCGGCGACGGCCAACCTCTACCCGCAGATCACGCTGACGGGCCGCTTCGGAACTGCCGCCGATACGGTCGGCGGACTCTTCGACAGTTCGTCCACCCTTTGGAATTTCGGTGCAGGACTTCTGCAGCCTGTTTTTCGCGGCGGAACCCTGACGGCGCAGCGCCGCGCCGCCATCGCCGTATACGATCAGGCCGTGGCGCAGTACCGGGAGACGGTTCTGGAGTCCTTCCGGGACGTCGCGGATGTGCTGCGCGCGCTGGAGGCGGATGCGCGCGCGCTTGCGGCGCAGGCGGAGGCCGACCGGACGGCGCAGGACGCCCTCGATCTCACCCGCGCGCAATTCGAACTGGGTGCGGTGAGTTATCTCTCGCTGCTCAATGCGCAGAGTCAGCAACAGGCGGCGCGGATCGGGCTGGTCCGCGCGCAGGCGGCGCGTTTTGCCGACACGGCCGCGCTCTTCCAGGCGATGGGGGGCGGGTGGTGGAACCGGCCGGCGACGGACGGGGCCGCAGTCGGCAAAGCCGCCAAGGAGCAGGGAAGATGAACTGGAAAATCAGCGGAAAGAAGGTCCTCGGCATGATCCTCATGCTCGCTGTCGTGGGCCTCGTATTCGGCGGCATCTTCGGCTACAAGGCCTTCCAGGCCCGGATGATCCGCCAATCCATGGCTTCCATGAAACCGCCGGCCGTCACCGTCACGGCACGCAAGGCCGAGACGCTCTCCTGGCGGTCCGAACTGAAGGCCGTCGGCACCCTTCGGGCCGTGAAGGGCGTCGAGGTGACCAGCGAAGTGGACGGTCTTGTGAGCCGGGTGCATTTCCGTCCGGGCGAAGAGGTCAAGGCGGGGCAGGCGCTGGTGCAGCTCAACGCGGATGCGGACATTGCCCAGCTCCGTTCCCTTGAAGCGGCGGCGGAGCTGGCGCAGGTCGTCTATGACCGGGATCGGAAGCAGGCTGACGTGCAGGCCGTCAGCCAGGCGACCCTCGACGCCGATGCCGCAGATCTCAAGGGCAGGAGGGCACAAGTCGCCCAGCAGGCGGCAATCGTCGAAAAGAAGACGATCCGCGCCCCCTTTGCCGGGCGGCTGGGAGTCAGTGCCGTCAATCCGGGGCAGTATATCAAGGCCGGGGACGGGATCGTCACCCTCCAATCCCTTGACACCCTGTACATCGATTTCTTCCTGCCCCAGCAGGAACTGGCGAGGATTTCTCCGGGGCAGGCGGTTGCCGCCACGACGGATGCATATCCGGGGCGGAGCTTCGGCGGCCGGATCAGCACGATCAATCCGAAGGTGGAAACGGATACGCGCAACGTCGCCGTGGAGGCGACCCTTCCCAACCCCGGGCGGCAACTGCTGCCGGGAATGTTCGCGTCCGTCAGCGTCCGCGTCGGGGCCGCCAGAGACTACCTGACGCTGCCCCAGACGGCCATCAGCTACAATTCCTACGGGGAGACCGTCTTCGTTGTTCAGGAGAGCGGCAAAGGCGCCGACGGCAAGCCGGTCCTGACGGTCCGGCAAGTGTTCGTGACCGCCGGACCGACCCGCGGCGACCAGGTCGCCGTTCTGAGCGGCATCGGAAAGGACGACACCGTGGTCACGAGCGGCCAGCTCAAGCTCAAGCCGGGCAGCGAGGTGATCATCGACAACAAGGTTCAGCCTGCAAACGACGCCGCCCCCAAACCGGTGGACCAGTAAGGCGCAAGGAAACCCTATGCATTTCACCGATCTCTTCATACGGCGCCCCGTCCTGGCCATCGTGATCAACCTGTTCATCATCGTCCTGGGGATCCGCTCCATCGAACTCCTGGCGGTGCGCGAATTCCCCTTTACCCAGAACGCCGTGGTGACGGTGACAACCGTCTATACGGGCGCCGATCCGTCCGTCATCGCCGGCTTCATCACGACGCCGCTGGAGAACTCCATCGCCCAGGCCAACGGAATCGATTATCTCGTCTCGACCAGCACGCAGAATTCGAGCGTCATCCAGGCCTTTCTCCGCCTCAACTACGATCCGAACAGCGCCCTTACGGAGATCAATACCAAGGTCAATGCCGTCCTGAACCAGCTTCCGACGGATTCCCAGCAGCCCGTCATCACGGTCGCGATCGGCGAAACGATCATGTCGATGTACATCGGATTCTACAGCAAGGTCATGACGAGCAACCGGATTACCGACTACCTGATCCGGGCGGTGCAGCCGAAGCTGCAGGCCATCGAAGGCGTGCAGACTGCGGAAGTCCTCGGTTCGCGGCGTTTCGCGCTGCGCGCGTGGCTCGATCCCGAGAAGATGAGCGCCTACGGCCTGACCGGCACGGATGTGAGGACGGCGCTGGCCAACAACGACTATATCTCCGCCATCGGGCGGACCCAGGGTCAGATGGTCACCGTGAACCTGCAGGCCGATACGACGCTCCATTCGGCCGACGAGTTCCGCGACCTCATCATCAAAGCGAAAGACGGCGCCGTCGTCCGGCTCGGAGATGTGGCCAATGTCCTGCTCGGCGCCGAAGACTACGACATGGCGGTCGCCTTCGACGGGAACCGCGCTACCTATATCGGCATCCGGGTGGCGCCCAGCGCGAATCTCCTCACGGTGATCGACAGCGTGCGCAAGGCCTTCCCGCCGATCGAAGCGCAACTGCCCGAGGGGCTGGAGGGGCGGATCGTCTACGATGCCACAAAGTACGTGAACAGTTCGATCCGGGAGGTGAGCCAGACGCTGGTGGAGGCGCTGGTCATCGTCACGCTGGTGATCTTCCTTTTCCTGGCCTCCTTCCGTTCGGTGGTCATCCCGACGATCGCCATGCCGCTGTCGCTCATCGGGGCCTTCTTCATCATGTTCGTCTTCGGGTACACGATCAACCTGCTGACGCTGCTCGCCCTGGTGCTCGCGATCGGACTCGTCGTCGACGACGCGATCATCGTCGTCGAGAACACGCACCGCCACATGGAAGGCGGCCTGCCGCCGCTGGACGCGGCGATCGAGGGCGCCCGGGAACTGGCGCAGCCGATCATCGCCATCTCGGTGGTGCTGGTCGCCGTCTATGTTCCGATCGGTTTCATGGGCGGCCTCACGGGCGCGCTTTTCAAGGAATTCGCCTATACCCTCGCCGGCGCGGTCGCCGTCTCGGCCGTGGTCGCATTGACGCTCTCGCCGATGATGTGCTCGCGCTTCCTCAAGGGGGCCCGCGAGGGCGTCCACAACCGTTTCGAGATGTTCGTCAACGACCGCTTCGAGCAGATCCGCCAGCGCTATGCAAAGATGCTCCGCGGCGTCCTCGGCAATCTGCCGGCGGCGCTCGTTTTTGCCGTTATCATCCTCGGGAGCAACTATTTTCTCTTCGTCGGTGCGAAGAACGAGCTGGCGCCGCAGGAGGACCAGGGGATCATCATCTCCCTGATCACGACCGCGCCCAACGCGACGCTGGAGCAGACGCAGCTCAACAGCCGGCAGGTCTTCGAACTCTTCCGGAGCTATCCGGAGACGGGACACATCTTCCAGCTCGACGGCATCAGCGGCCTCAACTCGGGCGTCGCGGGCATGGTATTGAAACCCTGGGATGAACGGAAGCGGACGACCATGGAACTGAACCCGGAGATCCAGAGGCGCCTCGGCGGGATTTCGGGGGCGCAGGTCGTGTCGTTTCTGCGGCCGCCCCTCCCCGGCTCCACCGGACTGCCCGTGCAGTTCCTGGTCTGCACGACGGAGGGCTTCGACCGCCTCAACGAGGTGTCGCAGGCCCTGCTGGAGCGGGCCGTGAAAAGCGGCCTCTTCGCCTATGCGGACTGCGACCTGAAGATCGACCGGCCGCAGGTGGTCCTGGAAATCGACCGGGAGAAGACGGCGCAGTTGGGGCTGAGCCTCCGCGATGTGGGCTCCGCCCTGGCGTCCATGCTGGGCGGAGGATACATCAACTATTTCGACCTCGCCGGACGTTCCTACAAGGTGATTCCTCAGGTGATGCAGCAGAGCCGGCTGAACGCGTCGCAACTGCCGGATTACACCTTCCGAACGGCGAGCGGGGCGTCGGTCCCCCTGTCCACCATCGTGCGCCTCAAGACGTCGGTGGTGCCGGAGGCCCTGAACCACTTCCAGCAGCTCAACGCCGCCAAGATCTCGGCCGTTCCGGCCCCCGGCGTGACGCTCGGCGAAGCCCTGGAGGGTCTCAACAGGATATCGAAGGAAATTCTCCCGCAGGGCTACAACGTCGATTACGCGGGCCAGTCGCGGCAGTTCGTTACGGAATCGCAGGCCCTGCTGGTGACGTTCTTCTTTGCGCTCATCATCATCTTCCTGACCCTGGCGGCCCTGTTCGAGAGCTTCCGCGAC
The DNA here is from genome assembly GCA_964506465.1 of uncultured Syntrophaceae bacterium. Lineage (GTDB taxonomy): Bacteria > Desulfobacterota > Syntrophia > Syntrophales > UBA6109 > UBA6109. The sequence continues at coordinate 103,740 of CAZDLM010000002.1, read as the reverse complement.
CCCTTCATCGTCCTCATCAGCGTGCCCATGTCCATCTGCGGGGCGATGATCTTCATCTATCTGGGCATCGGCGGCGCGAGCCTCAACATCTATACCGACGTCGGGCTTGTCACCCTCATCGGCCTCATCAGCAAGCACGGCATCCTGATCGTCCGGTTCGCCAACGATCTGCAGAATGAAGGGGTCGCAAAGCAGGAGGCCATCGAAGCGGCGGCAAGCATCCGCCTGCGGCCGATCCTGATGACGACGGCGGCGATGGTGCTGGGGGTCCTGCCCCTGGTCACGGCTTCGGGGGCCGGGGCGGAGGGGCGCTACAACATGGGGCTGGTCATCATGGCCGGCATTGCAATCGGGACGCTCTTCACCCTCTTCGTCGTGCCGGCCATGTATCAACTGCTGGCCGCGGACCGCGCGGGGAAGAGAGCGCCGGCCGAACGCCGGGCCAGCCCTCAGGAATAGACTTCGACCAGAGAGCCGGAAGAGGCTTTCCCTTCGGCGACGGCGAAGATGCGGCGGGCCAGGTATTCGGGCTTCAGCAGGTCGGCGGGATCCATTTCGAGGCCGCTGCCGGCGACGAGCGTCGTGTCCACAGCGCCGGGAAGCACCGCGTAGACCTTGATCCCGGGGAGATCCACCTCGTCGGCGATCACCTTCGTCAGCCCCACGACGCCGAATTTCGATGCGCAGTAGGCCGAGAAACCGGCCATCCCCTCAACGCCGAGTCCGGACGAGATGTTGACGATGATCCCTTTTCGCTGTTTGCGCATCACCGGGAGCACCCGCCGGAGGAACAGGAATGTGCCCTTGAGATTGGTGTCGAGAATCCGGTCCCAATCGTCGTCCGTCGTCTCCTCGATCGGTTTGTAAACGGCAACGCCGGCGTTGTTGACGAGGACATCGATCCGGCCGAAATGCTCCAGGACCTGATCGACGATTCTTCCGACGTCTTTGGGCTTCCGAATATCGGCGACCAGACCCAGGACGTCTTCCTTCTTGCCGGAAGCCGTCAGCTCCTTCAGGGCCTTCTCGACGTGATTGCGGTGACGGCACAAGACGACAACGCGGTCCCCGTGTTTCAAAAACTCGGCCGCCGTGGCGTAGCCGATCCCTCGTGTCGATCCGGTCACGATAACGATGCGATTCATGGGAACATCCCCCCTTTTCCCCGGCCGCGCGTCTTGCGCGCTCTCCGGACATAAAAAAACCTCGTCCACTTTTTTATACCGGTTGATTCCACGTCCGTGGAATGCCGAATCGGCCTCTATGGCCTAGTGACGAGGTTTGACCCTAATATAAGCCCCCTTTAGATCCTGTCAAGAGAAGCCGCCGGGTCCCTACGGCAGATGCCGCGGAACGGCATCGAGATAAATCAGGAGCAACACCGCAAGCATGAAGACATTGATTCCCTGGAACAGGGCCGGGTAACCGGGCCTGTTCCTTTTCAGCAGTCGGGTTCCTGCAAAGGCAAGCCCGAGCGAAACGGCAATGAGAGAGGCCTGGATGAGCGGCGAGCCGATCAGCCCCTGGACGATGATCATCTGCAGGCTCACCGCCGTCGCAAGGAGCCACTGGAAGGTGAGGCGGTCGAGCTGCCTCCCGGTGAAGACCGACGTCAGGCAGGGACGGCCGATCTCCTCGTACTCCTGTCCGAAGGCCGCCAGATGAACAAGGCAATGGGGCACCTGCCACATGAAGAAGAAAAAGCATAGCGCCAGGAGCGGCGGGTCCCCAAGACCGCCTCCCCCGGCCGTCCAGCCGATCGCGGGCGGAATGGCGCCCACCAGGGCGCCGGGAATCGCCGCAAAGGCGCTGCGGACCTTCAGCGGGGTATAGACCCCGTTGTACCAGAAGACCGCGGCGAGCCCGAGCAGCGGCGCCGTCCAGGAATCGCCGAGGAAGAGAAGCGCGTCGCCCAGGGCGATCAGGACGGCGGCAAAGCGCAGGGCGGCGGTGGAACGGATCCTGCCCGCCGGGATCGGCCTTGCGGCGGTTCTTGCCATCCGGGCATCCGCGTCCCGCTCCTGGTACTGGTTCAGGGCGGATGCGCCGCACGCCAGAAGAAAGACACCCGCGATCAAGGCCGGCGCTGTCCCCGGCGTGCCGCCGGCGAGGAGGAGACCGGCCGCAGCCGACAGGGAAGCGAGGAAGGAGATCTTCACCTTGCCGAGGCATGCATATGCGCCGAGGATCTCTCGCACCGTCATCGCACCGTCTCCAGATAGGCTGTGACCGCATCGAGCTCCTCATCCGTCATCGGGATCGCAGGCATCACCGGCGGGAAACCCTTGACCGTCTCCGCCCGGGGATTCAGGATGTGCGCGCGGACAAAGGCCTTGTCCACCGTGATCTTCCGTTCCGCGCCGGCGACGATCACCGTTTCTTCCGTTCCGATGAGACCCTTGAACGTCGGCCCGACCTTCGCGCTGCCGTCCAGGGAATGGCAGCCCAGGCACCCCTTCGCCTGAAGAAGCCTCGGCCCGAGATCGGCGGGGGATTTCCCCGGCGCGGTGTCGATCCACTTCCGGAAATCCTCCGGCGTCATCGCGACGAGCTTCGAGCGCATATGGGAGTGGCCCACGCCGCAATACTCCGTGCAGAAGATGTCGTAGGTCCCCGCTTCATTCGCCGTAAACCAGAGGTGGGTCGTCATCCCGGGGACGCAATCCTCCTTGATCCGGTAGGCGGGGATGAAAAGACAGTGGAGGACGTCGACGGATGTCATGAGGAGCTTCACCGGCCTTCCGGTGGGGACGTTCAGGATGTCGTGCTGCCTGCCGTTGTCGTAGGTGAAGAGCCAGGACCACTGGCGCGCCGTCACCTGAACCGTCAGGGAGTCTTTGGGAGGATTGCGGATCAGCTCGAAGTCGACCCAGCCGAAGTAGAACATGAGCAGGACGAGGATCGTGGGGACCACCGTCCAGATGATCTCCAGGGGGATGTTCTCCTTAACGTGTTCCGGACGCGGGTGCCTCTTCCGGTTGTACTTGAAGAGAAAGACGACCATGCTGACGGTGACTGCCGCCAGCAGGATCACGCAGCAGGCGACGATGATGACAAATGCGTCGTCCACTTTCCCCGTCGTATTGGAGGGTCCGAGAATCATGACATTGCCTCAGCGGTATACCACGTCGATAAAGGTCAGCCCGATCAGGAGCGTCAGGACGGAAACAGTAAGGGCGAGCATGGCCTTCAGAAATCTTCCCTCCTCCCGGAGATGCATGAAGAAGGCAAGGACGAGCCCCGCCTTCAGCGATGCGATGAAGAGCGATCCCAGAGCGCTGAAACGGGCCAGGAGCTGGAGCCTCGCGATCGCGACGGTCGCGGCGAGAAGAACGAGCAGGGCCAGCCAGACGGCCGTATAGATTCCGGCATGACCGATGAAATTTCCTGAAACGGACTCTTTCACAGCGGGCTCCTCACGTAACCAGATAGAAAAGCGGGTAGAGATAGATCCAGACGATGTCGACGAAGTGCCAGTAGAGGCCGGTGTTTTCGAGACGCGCATAGTTGTCCCGGCGGATCGTTTCTCTGCGCGTGAAATGGATCATGAAGGCAATGACCACCACACCGACGAGGACGTGGAGCCCATGGAGACCGGTCATGACATAGTAGAGCCCGAAGAAGAGGATCTCGCCCTTGCCCAGATCGAGGAGGACCGGCGAATCGGGATAGATCCCCACGGCGATCTTGGCGCTCCACTCGACATACTTGATGACGAGAAAGACGATCCCCATGAAGATCGTTGCGAGCTGCATCCAGGCCGACAGGATCTTGTCCCCTTTCCGGATCGCCGCGATCGAAAGGGCGATGGAAAAACTGCTCGTCAGGAGAACCGCCGTGTTGACCGTTCCAAGGACGAGGTCCTCCCCGGCCGCGCCCCGGTGAAAGTCGGCAGGGAACTTGTGGCGGAAGACGGAGTAGAGCAGAAACATGCCGCCGAAAAAGAGGATTTCGGTGAAGAGGAAAAACCACATCCCCATCTTCTTCCCCTCGGAATCGATATGACCCGTTTCCTCGCTCAAGGCTCTACCTCACGGCTTCTTCGTCATAGCGATAGGGACCCCGCTCGACCACCGGCAACTGCTCAAAATTCTCATGGGGCGGCGGAGAGGCGACCGTCCATTCGAGCGTCCTGCCTCCCCAAGGATTCGCCGGCGCCTTTGGCCCCCTGAAGACCGACCGGATCAGGTTGGCGAAGATGATGACGAGGCCGACGGCCAGAAACCACGACCCGACGGTCGAGGCCACGTGGTTCGCGAAGTATTCCGGCGGGTAGTCGAAGTACCGCCGCGGCATGCCCTGGAACCCGAGGATGAACATGCTGAAGTAGAGGAGGTTGAAGCCGAAGAAGAGATTCAGCCAGCCGATCTTGGCGTATTTCTCGCTGTACAGCCGTCCGGTGATCTTGGGAAACCAGTAGTGGAGCCCGGCGAGGATGGAAAAGCCGGCCCCGCCGAACATGACGTAGTGAAAATGGCCGACGATGAAATAGGTGCCGTGGAGGTGGAGATTCGGCGCCAGCGCCCCGATGATAAGGCCCGTGAGCCCGCCGATGGAAAAGAGGAAGATGAAGGAGACGGCGAAGATCAGCGGGCTGTCCATGGAGATCGACCCCTTGTAGAGGGTCGCGACCCAGTTGAAGATCTTGACGCCTGTCGGCACGGCGACGAGAAAGGAGACGAAGGAGAAGATCACCCGGGCCGTGTCGCTCATGCCGCTCGTGAACATGTGGTGACCCCAGACGAAGTAGCCGACGGCGGCGATTCCCAGGGCGGAAAGGCAGATGGCCGTGTACCCGAACAGGACGCGCCGCGAGAAGACGGGGATGATCTCGCTGATGATCCCCATGGCCGGCAGGACCATGATGTAGACGGCGGGATGGGAATACATCCAGAAGAGGTGCTCGTAGAGGATCGGGTCTCCCCCCTTGGAGGGGTCGAAGAATCCGACGCCGAAGAAACGCCCCAGGACGATGAAGAGGAGCGTGATGGCCAGGACCGGCGTCGCCAGCATCTGTACCCAGCCGGTCGCATAGAGCGTCCAGGGGAAGGCCGGCATGCGAAACCACTTCATTCCCGGCGCCCGCATCCGGTGGATCGTCGTAACGAAGTTCAGGCCCGTGAGGATGGAGGAGAAGCCGAGAACGAAGACGCCGAGGACCGCCGTCGAGATGTTGGCTGGCGTCTGGATGCTGTAGGGGGCGTAGAAGGTCCATCCCGTGTCGGGCGGCCGGCCCTGCAGGAAGAGGGATGCGAGTACGAGGATCGCCCCGGTTACGTAAAGCCACCAGGAGAGGCGGTTGATCCTGGGAAAGGCCACGTCCCGGGCGCCGATCAGGAGGGGCAGGAAGATGTTCCCGAAGGCCACGGGAATGCCCGGGATGATGAAGAGGAAGATCTGGATGACCCCGTGGATCGTGAAAAACTCGTTGTAGGTCTGCTGGTCCATGAGCCAGCCCGGAGACAGGAGGCTCAGGCGGATCATGAAGCCCAGGACGACGCCGACGGAGAAGAAAGAGAGGATCGCCATCAGGTACATGACGCCGATCCGCTTGTGATCGGTGGACATCATCCATTCCGCGACGACCCATCGGTTTGTTCCGGTCCTTCCGTAGAAGCCGGCTGTCGAGGGGGATTTATCTTTCAAGGTCGTACTCCTTTCCCCTTCGATAGCGCCGCGTCGATGCCTGCAGGTACATGAAGAGGCCCGCCATCGCCGCAAGGGTGACGAGTCCGGTCACGCCGATGAAATAGAAGAACCGGCTCAGCCCCGGCGGCTCGTGGGAAAAGCAGTAGAGAAGGGCCTTCCGGAGCCCCGTCACGCTCTTCCCCTCGGCCGCCTCGGCGAGCGAGACGTTGAGGTCGAAGGAGGAAAAGGTGATCGGATATTCGGCGCCGTACTGGTACTGCGTCACCTGGAGATACTTCGAGATCCTTCCTTCGGGAGACAGGAAGATCAGGACGACGGGATGGTCGAATCCGTGGACCTTGTCCTTCTTGAAGCGGAAACCGGCGGACTCGGTCAATCTCTTGATGTTGTCACGGTCGCCGGTGAGAAATTTCCATCCCTCTTCAGGGAACGCGGGGCCGACGGCCTTGATGTAATTTTTCCTGACGTCCCGGGCCTTTTCCGGGGTGTCCGTTTCGTCGAAACTGACGGTGAGCACGCGGTAGTCCCTGCCTGCTGTTTTCGCGAGCCTGGGAAGGGCCTGGGAAAGGCCGCTCAGCATGAGGGGACAGATGTGTTCGCAGGTGTAATAAACGAGGGTCAGGATCGCCGGCTTCCCGAGGAGCTCCGCGAAGCGGACCTTCGCACCGCCTTCGTCGCGGAAAACGAGATCCTTCGGAATCGCCTGCCCTGTCTTCTCCTCGATGCCGACCTCCCCGTTCTCGTCGGCGGCGGTGGTCAGGGTCTGATGCCCGTAGCCGTTCGGGGCGCAAAGCAGGGCCAGAAGGCCGATGAGCGACAAGAGTGTCTTCACGATCCCATCCCCTTTCTCTTTCCTTTGCGGGGTCCCGCAAACCTCCACCAACCCCACAGGGTCAATCCGGCCAGTACGAAGAGGACAGCGGCGGCGAGGAAGAAAATCTCCGGAGCGATCCCGGGAGACTTGACGGCAGCCCGGTCCACTCCATTCAGCCGGAGGATGTAAGCCTCGATATCGGCGATCTGCTGCTGCGTCAGGGCATGGGTGTCTCCGAAAGGAGGCATGCTGATGCCGGGATTTGGCCCTTCCGGCCGGGAACCGTGCTGGATGTAGCGGTCGATCTTTTCGGCAAAGCCCTCCGGGTCGGGACCGAATTCGTCCGGGTCGACCGGGTTCAGAGACGGAATCGTTCCATCCGCGGAGCCGGGGTTGGTGATCTTGCCGGTCCCCTCGGGACCGTGGCAGGAGGCACAGGTGTTCGCGAAGAGAAGCGCCCCATGATCGGCGCTGCCGATGATGACGGCGGCCATGCCGGGTCCCCCCTGCGGACCCGCCGGAACAGCCGTAGCCGGGACAGCCGCAGCCGGTACGGTCGTTCCGCCGCCCGCCGCTGCGGGCCCGGTTGCCGGCGCCTTCTCCCGGAGGCTGAGCAGGTAATCGATCAACTGTCCGACCTTGTCCCGGTCCAGCGCCGCGAACGGCGGCATCACCGAGGCGGGGTTATTGGACTTCGGGTTGCGAATCTGGTTTTCCAGCCAATCCTTCGATCTTCCCCGAAGCCCTTCGCCGGAGAGATCCGGACCGATGCTTCCGCCGGCGCCGCCGATCCGGTGGCAGGCGACGCATCCCAGCGACTGGAAGAGTTCCCTCCCGGCCGTTTCACCGGCCGATGGTCCGGCCGACGTGGCGGGCGCAGCGGGTGCGGCCGCGACGGCCTCGAGACCTTCCGGCTTGCTGTACGCCCCGGCCAGCGTGAAGGCGACGAACATCACCACTGCGGCTAGCCATCCCGCCATGGCGATGGGGCGCCGCAGGGGGCTGCGTTCCGGCGCCCTGTCCGCGAAGGGGATGAGGAGGAGGACCAGCGTCCCGATGACGGGAATTCCTACGGTGGCGATCACCTCGAGACGGCCCGGGAAGAACTTCAAGGCCTGATAGAAAAAAAGAAAATTCCATTCGGGCTTGGGGATGTAGGACGCATCCAGGGGGTCGGCCATGCCGGCAAAGGGCGGGGGCAGGTAGGCCGACAGGCCCACAAGGAGCAGGATGATCAGGCTCGCGACAAGACCGTCCTTGAATACCTGATCCGGCCAGAAGGGCCCCGTCTCCGCGCGTTTCCTCTCATCCCATGGACCCGCATTCCCGACCTTCCGGAGGGCGACGAGGTGAAAAGCGGCGAGGATGAGCAGGGCGCCGGAGAGGATCGCGGCATGGAGGATGAAGAACCGGGAGAGCGTCAACTGGCCGATGACCCCGCCTCCCAGCATGATCCGCTTGATGAAATCGCCGACAAGCGGAACCGTCCCCGCGGCGCTCGATGCGACCTCCACAAGCCAGTAGCTGCGCTTGTCCCAGGGAAGCGCCCCCCCGGTCAGGCTCATCCCCATCGTCAGAAGGAACAGGAAGACGCCGCTGATCCACTGGAGTTCATGGGGCCGTTTGTAGGCCCCCCAGAGAAAGACCTGGGACATGTGGAGCATCACGAGGACGACCATCGCCGTGGCCCCCCAGAAGTGGAGCCCGTGGATCAGCCAGCCGAAGGGCACTTCCGTGCGCAGATAGTTCAGGCTGTTGTACCCGTGGCCGAGGATGGGGACATAATAGAAGAGCTGCCAGATCCCCGTTACGACCTGCAGAAGAAAGACGATGAGGGCGGAGCTGCCGAATACGTAAGCGTAGCTGCTGCCCCCGGCCATGTCTTCGTCCAGGGCCAGGCGGACGGATAAGGAAAGGGGCCACCGCTCATCGATCCAATCAAAAATCCGGCCGGCAAGCCGCGAGAACATGGGATGCCTCCCTACACAGGATGTTTTTCCGGGTCGCCGCTTCTGAAGCGCTTCCATTCGACATAGAGCCCGTCCTTTTCCACCCGCGTCGGCAGGGTATCGAGCCGGCGGGGAGCGGGGCCGCCGAGGACCGTCCCATCAAGCGCGTAGACACTCCCGTGGCAGGGACATTCGAAGTGCCCGCTGGCGGCGTTCCAGGTGTACTGGCAGCCCAGGTGCGTGCAGGTGGGAGAAAAGACCGTGACCTCGGCGCCGCCGTGCCGGACCGCCCAGAGGTGGCGGATCACTGATTCCCGGACGTAGGCATCGACGTGCATGTCGACGACCTTCAGGCTGACGGGTCGGCCGAGCGGCAGCGTTCCGATATCACCGACCTTGATCCAGGAGGTTTTCGAGGTTCTGAAGGCCGGGCCGACAAAAGAGCCGAGGAGTGGAATGCCTACAATCGTCCCGCAGAGCAGGGTGAGGATCCCCGTCGCCCATTTGAGGAACCGTCGGCGCGCGCCGATCTCATCGCCTGTTTTATCGTCCGGGACTGTGCCGGTTTCTTCCATGAGGCCTCCTCGAAAACTCGATAGGATGGACTCTCCAGTTGTGAGCGAAAGGTCAGGGCAAGGCCGGCCGCGACCGAGGGACGCACAATCGATTGTGTAATCTTCATGATAAGTTAGTGCACTCGCCCGACGAAGGAAATACGGAGAAAGAGTCAGGAAAAAGGTAGGAGAAAGCTACCAGTGAAGAACGGAAGGCGGAGAGGGATCGGGAAGAGACACCCATGCCGGAAGATCGGGAGGCATTCCCCGGCGCGGTCTAAGATATTTCGAGGGCGTCATTTCAGGCTTTGCCCGATGGTCCCGCCGGAGAAAATGCACGAAAATAAGCATCGAGATCCGGTGATTCGACAGACGAATCCGCCGGAGCCATGCAGTGCCCGGGTCGACGGGCTTCAAAAAATCAGTCGAACTGCGTGAAAGGAGCGCCAGGATGACGAGGGGAACGAGAAGTCTGCTGATCGCGGTCTCCAGCGGTCCGTCGTTGGTGTCGTGTTCAAGTCCGGGCTATGGTCCAGGCGGCGGCTGGGATCATATGATAGGCCATGGATTCGGAGGCGTTTTCATGGGAGTGCCGTTTATTATTCTTGTCGCCGTCGTCATCTTTCTGATGTTGCGGAAGGAGAAACCGGCCGACAAACACGGCCAGTCCCCGCTGGAGATTCTCAAATCGCGTTACGCCAGGGGCGAAATCACGAAGGAAGAATTCGAAAAGATGAAAAAGGACATCGGCGAATAGCGGTCCACAAAGGAATTCACTATGAAGCGACTCATCGCAGCATGATTTTCGACGGGTCCAAATGGTCATGCCCAATCTTTGGGCCGGTCTGCACGAACACTTCCATGGGTACGGGCGTGAAGGACCATTTGTCATGAAGGTTACAGATCCTGTTTGCGGCATGACCATCGAAGACTCCGGCGCTGTCGCCAAATCGACGTACAAGAACAGCACCTATTATTTTTGCTCAAAATCCTGCAAAGAGGACTTTGACAGGAATCCCGAGTCCTATCTGGATGCCCGTACCGATGCGGAGCGTTCGCGGGAGAGGGATCCAGCGAAGAGCGCGGCGATTTATACCTGTCCCATGCACCCCGAGATTCGCCGGGCCGGCCCCGGGTCCTGTCCGAAATGCGGCATGACGCTTGAACCAAGGACTGCGACGCCCGCTGCAGCGCAGATCGAATATACCTGCCCGATGCATCCGGAAATCGTCCGAGACCGGCCTGGGAACTGTCCGAAATGCGGCATGGCATTGGAGCCGAAAACCGCGTCGATGACGAATGAAGAGAAAAATCCGGAATATGAAGGCATGCGCAGGCGGCTCATTGTGGGAGCCATCCTGACGCTCCCCCTGGTGATGATCGCCATGCGCGATCTTGTCCCCGGCGGCCCGTTTCTGAATACGTTGGCCGCCGTCAAGACCTATCAGTGGCTGGAGCTGGTCCTCGCGACGCCGGTCGTCATTTGGGCCGGGTGGCCCTTTTACGTCCGGGCCGTCCAGTCCGTCATTCACAGAAGCTTGAACATGTTTACCCTGATCGGACTCGGGGTTTCGGCGGCCTACATTTACAGCCTGGTCGGCGTGTTGTTTCCGCGTCTTTTCCCGGCGGCGATGCGGACAGCGGAAGGCACCGTGGGGGTCTATTTTGAGGCAGCGGGCGTCATTGTCGTGCTGATACTCCTGGGACAGGTGCTGGAACTGGGGGCGAGAAGCCGGACCGGCGCGGCCATGAAGGCGCTGTTGGGCCTGGCGCCGAAGACTGCCAGGAAAATGGATGCCGACGGAAATGAGCACGATATTCCGCTGGAACGGGTCATGAAGGGCGATCGTCTGAGAGTCCGCCCCGGGGAAAAGATTCCCGTGGACGGCACCGTTCTGGAAGGCTCAAGCAGCGTCGATGAATCGATGATTTCGGGCGAAGCAATGCCGGTCGAGAAACGCCCGGGGGATCAGCTCATCGGAGCGACGGTCAATGGCGCCGGCTCATTGATCATGGAGGCCCAAAAGGTCGGCGCTGAAACCGTGCTGTCGCAAATTGTCAGGATGGTGGCCGAGGCCCAGCGAAGCAGGGCGCCGATACAGAGACTCGCCGACGTCGTGTCGGGCTATTTTGTGCCGGCAGTGATCGCCATCGCGCTGATCGCCTTTGTCATCTGGTACTTCTTCGGTCCCGAACCCCGGCTGGCCCATGCACTGATCGCCGCCGTGTCGGTCTTGATCATCGCCTGCCCCTGTGCTTTGGGCCTGGCAACGCCCATGTCGATCATGGTGGCAACCGGGAAGGGTGCGACCATGGGGGTCCTGTTTCGAAATGCCGAGGCAATCGAGACCTTGCGGAAAGTCACGACCCTCGTGGTTGACAAGACCGGAACCCTGACGGAAGGCAGGCCGAAACTGGCAGAAATTGTCGCGGCGCCGGGCATGGATGAAAACAAGCTGTTGTTGCTGGCGGCGTCTCTGGAGAAGGGAAGCGAACATCCGCTGGCGGCGGCTATTGTCGAAGGCGCCGCCCATCGGGGCCTCCGCTTGAGAAAGGCGGAGAAATTCGCCTCCCATACCGGCAAGGGCGTTTCCGGTGAGATTGACGGCCAACCGATCGTGCTCGGTAACGCCTCGTTGCTGGAGGAATTCGGCATGGACGCGGGCTCCTTCGCGCAACAGGCCCAGGCCATGCGGTCCGAGGGGCACACCGTCATGCTTGTGGGCATCGCCGGCCAGACAGGCGGTTTGCTGGCCGTCGCCGACCCGATCAAGAAGACCACTCCCGAGGCGGTTCGACAACTGCATGCCGAGGGCATCCGGATCGTGATGTTGACCGGCGATCACAGGGCGACGGCAGAGGCGGTTGCCGGAAAGCTCGATCTCGACGAAGTGGCGGCTGGGGTTCTGCCGGCCCAAAAAGAAGAGAAGGTCAAGGAATTTCAGCAGGGAGGACAAATTGTCGCCATGGCCGGCGACGGAATAAACGATGCGCCTGCGCTGGCGCGGGCCGATGTGGGCATCGCCATGGGTACCGGGACCGACGTCGCCATGGAAAGTGCCGGCGTCACGCTGGTCAAAGGCGACCTTCGGGGCATTTCCCGTGCAAGGCGACTGAGCAAAGCCACGATACGCAACATCAAACAGAATTTGTTCTTTGCCTTTATCTATAACGTGTTGGGCGTTCCCGTCGCCGCGGGTGCGCTGTATCCCTTCTTCGGGCTCCTCCTCAGTCCCATGATCGCCGCCGCCGCCATGAGCTTCAGCTCCGTTTCGGTCATCGCAAATTCCCTGAGATTGAGAAGAGAAAAGCTCTGAGAGGGCTGCAAAGATGCAGCGCGGCCGTGTCGTGTCGGATGGTAGATGGGACCTACCAATAGGCCCACGATCAATCCGTGTTGTCTCCCGCCCGATCCATCGGTACATTTACGGGAAGGGGGGGCTTTCCCGCTTCGGCGGGAGTATGCCCGACAAGGGCCGGCAACGGCAAAACCTGAGCATGCGAGGTGCGAATATGAAAAAGATTCTTCTCCTGTTCCCGGTCGTGATCCTTATCGTCGTGCTGTGCAGCGGCATGGCGGCGGAGGCGCAGCCAGTCACTCCGGGTGAAGAGGCCTTTCTGTCGAATTGCGCCGTCTGCCATGCCAACGGCGAAAATCTCATAACTCCGTCCAAGAGCCTGCATAAGAAGAGTCTTGCCGCAAACGGGATCCGGACGGCCGACGATATCGTCAAGAAGATGAGGAACCCCGGGCCGGGCATGACGAAATTTGACGCCGAGATGATCTCCGACAAGACGGCGCGCCAGATTGCGGAATATATCCTGAAGAAGTTCTGAATCCGGCAGCGAGCGCATTCCCCGTGGCATGCCGCGGGGTAAGCGAGCGAATGAAAAACCTGGTCTCCTCCCTGGGGATCGGCGATCCTCCGGTCTTTTTCCGGAGGATCAGTCCAATTCGGCAGCGAGCGAATGATGTTCAAGATCCCTTCCTTGGGGATCGAAGATTCTCCGGAGCTTGCTCCGGAGAGCTTCAAACGAAGGCGGGAAAAGATGAGCGAATCGGAAGACATCGGCGAAGAGCTGTCGCCATGGTGGCGGAGGTCGGTCCTCATCGTCATCGGCGTCGGGTTTGCGGTCCTGATCGGCATTGCGTTCCTCACGCCCCGCACCGCTCCGCCGATTCCCCTGAAAGTCCTGGATCCGGCGGGGAATACCATCTTTACGCGCGACGACGTCATTGCCGGCCAGGAAATCTTTCTGAAATACGGTCTCATGGAAAACGGCAGCATATGGGGCCATGGGGCCTATCTGGGACCGGACTTTTCAGCGGAATATCTTCACGCCCTTGCCGTTGACGCCACGGCGATGCTCTCGCAATCCCTTTACGGCCGGTCACCGGCGGACCTTGCGCCGCCGGAGCAGGCGGCGCTGCGAGCCGAAGTCCAGCAACTGCTCAAGGCAAACCTCTACAGTTCCGATACCGATTCCCTGGTCTTTACGGCACCGGAGGCGGCATCGTTTCAGACCCAGATCGGGAAATGGAAGGCCTATTTCGACGACCCCGCCCTCAACCGGGGTCTTCTTTCCGGGTTGATCCGCGATCCGGAGGAGATCCGGCAACTGACCGCCTTCTTTGCCTGGACGTCCTGGGCTTCCGTCGCCAACCGGCCGGGAAAGAATTACTCCTATACCGCCAATTTCCCCTATGACCCTGCCGTCGGCAATCGGCCCTCGGCGGACGCGTATCTCTGGAGCGCCCTCAGTCTCGTGATGCTGCTCGCCGGAACCGCGGCCGTGCTTTTCGCCTTCGGAAAGTTTGATTTCCTCGGGTGGAAAGGGACGGGAAGGCATATCCATCCGCAACTCCTGCCGGGAGCCGCGACGGATGGGCAGCGGGCGACCATCAAGTTCTTTGCCGTGGCGGCCCTGCTCTTCCTTGTCCAAGTCCTCGTCGGCGGCGCGGCGGCGCATTACCGGGTCGATCCGGGGAGCTTTTACGGGCTGGACCTGTCACGCTGGTTTTCGAGCAACATCTTTCGGACGTGGCATCTGCAGACGGCGATTTTCTGGATCGCGACCAGTTACGTCGGCGGCGGCCTCTTCCTGGCGTCGTCCTTCCGGCAGGCCGAGCCCGCAGGCCAGGCGAGGTGGATCAATCTTCTTTTCGCCGCCCTCGCGGTGGTTGTCTTCGGCAGTCTCTTCGGCGAGATGTTCGGGGTCCTCCAGTTGGCCGGAGACGGCTGGTTCTGGTTCGGCCACCAGGGATGGGAATATCTCGACCTTGGACGTGGATGGCAGCTCCTGCTGGTTGCGGGGCTGCTGCTCTGGCTGTTCCTGCTGGCCCGCACGGTGGGAGCGGTGAGGAAGGACCGCGAGCAGGGTGAGCTCGCCTCCCTGTTCCTTTTTACGGCGGCAGCCATTCCCCTCTTTTATCTGCCCGCCCTGTTCTTTACCGGGAAGACGCATTTCACCGTGGTGGATATGTGGCGGTTCTGGATCGTCCATCTCTGGGTGGAGGGGTTTTTTGAACTCTTCGTCACTGCCATGATCGCCGTTCTCTTCTACAAACTGGGGATGATCCGGCGCATCACGGCCGCGCGGGTGATCTATCTCGACGCCATTCTCTTCCTGGCCGGCGGCATCGTCGGCACCGGCCATCACTGGTACTGGACCGGGCAAGCCAATGTCACGCTGGCCCTCTCCGCCATGTTCTCGGCGCTGGAGGTGGTTCCGCTCATCCTCCTCACCCTGGATGCCTGGGACTTCGTCAAGCTTTCCGGCGGGAAATGCGACATCTGCGGGCAGGCCGTATCGGTTCCGCACAAATGGACCTTCTATTTCCTCATGGCGGTGGGCTTCTGGAATTTCGTCGGCGCCGGCATCTTCGGATTTCTCATCAACATGCCCATCGTCAGCTACTTCGAAGTGGGGACCCTCCTCACGACGAATCACGGCCATTCGGCGTTCATGGGCGTATTCGGCATGTTCGCGGCCGCCTTCATGGTCTTCGCCCTGCGCCAGGTTCTTTTGGATCATCAATGGACCGGGGTGGAAAAATGGATTCGCCTTTCCTTCTGGGGATTGAACATCGGCCTTGCGCTGATGGTCATTCTCAATCTCTTCCCCGGCGGGGTGCTGCAGTTCCTGGACGTCCTGGAAAACGGCTATTGGCATGCCAGAAACGCGGAATTTCTCGATCAGAGGCTCTGGACGATGATCGAGTGGGCGCGCCTGCCCGCCGATGCAGTCTTCATCGTCCTGGGCGTCGTGCCGCTTTTCATCGCGGTCGTCAGGGGCTACGGCTATTTGCGAAGGCAGGGGACGAAGAGGCCCGCATAGGATGCGGACAACCGGCGTGCGGAGATCGAATGCCGGCATACCGCAGGGCATTCCGCGAAATCTCTGGTGCCCGTTGCGGCTATCGGAACAGCTCTGCAAAGAAGAGTCTCATGTGTTCCCAGGAGCGTTTGTCCGCTTTTTCGTTGTAAGCCACACCTCGGGAAGGATCCGAACCGGAATCGGGATTCGTGAAGCTGTGGACGGCTCCTCCGTAGAAGACCATCTGCCAGTCCACTTTCGCCTTTCGCATCTCATCCTGAAAAGCGGCGACCTGCGGGGGCGGGACGAAGGTGTCGTCGGCTCCGTGAAGGGCAAGGACCTTTCCGCGGATATTCTTTGCATCGCCGGGGGTGGGTGTATCGAGGCCGCCGTGGAACGTGACGGTTCCCGCGACCGGTGCGCCGCTCCGGGCGAGTTCCAGAACCGCCGTCCCGCCGAAACAATAGCCGACCGCGGCCGTACGTCTCTCATCGACCAGAGGATGCCTCAGCAGAATTTCGAAACCGGCGGCCACGCGGTCGCGGAGAAGCCGGCGGTCGTTTCTGAACCTGCCCGCGAATTTTCCCGCCTCCTGCGCGTCTTTGGTGACGAAACCGTTCCCATAGATATCGGCGGCAAAGGCGATGTAACCCAGGCCCGCCAGTTGATCGGCCCGTCTCTTGACGTAGTCGTTGAGCCCCCACCATTCATGCACAACAAGGACCACCGGCCGGATTCCCTTGATTCCCTCGTCGTAGGCCAGATATCCCTTGAACGTTTCGCCTCCCAGCCCGTAAGAGACCGTCTCCGTATGCAGGGCCGCCGGGCAGGGGGCGGCATAAACGAGCGCGCACAGGACGGCGCCCGTGAGAATAGCGGACACAGACTTCATCATCTCTTCCTCTTTCTTTTTCGATGTGCTTCAGAGCAGGGGGGCGGAAGAACGATTTTCCACCGCTTCCCTCAATTCGCTGATGCTGAAGGGTTTGGAAAGGCAGACGTCCGCACCGGCGTTTCGGAAGGCCTTTTCGCCCCGCGCGCCGCTCATGCCGATAATGCGGATGCTGGGGGACTGCTCCTTCACGACCCTGCACAGGCTGAAGCCGTCCATTCTGGGCATGTCGGCATCCGTGATGACCGCGTCGTAACGGTTGTTCGATTGCAGAGAAACCGCATCGACGCCATCGCATGCCGTATCTACGGTGTGGCCGAAAAGCTTCATGGCGGAAGACAGCAGTTCCAGGATATCCGGATTGTCATCAACGACCAGCAGCTTCATATCGAACCTCCCTTGCCTCGGTCCGCTCCGTTCCTGACCCGAGGATAGATGAAGGGATGGGTTCCGGCAATACGAGTCCATCGTCTGGTTATTGGTAAGTAATGGCTACCATAAGACGTCCTGATTGGTAGATTATCCCTACCATTATGCCTCCAGCAAATCCTCATTGTTTTTCTTAAAGAATATCATAAGTTAAATGTACGGCCGGCATGCTCATCCCGGGCGGTGAAGGAAGTTGCCGGCCGATTCTTCTTGAAGGACTCTTCATGGACAGCCTCCTGAATACGGTCACACTCTCGCGGCTGCAATTTGCATTCACGGCCATGTTTCACATCATCTGGCCGGTGGTGACGATCGGTCTGAGCCTTTTCCTGGTTTTTCTCGAGATCCGCTGGATTCGAACCGGGAACGGCGAATATCTTCGCCATGCAAAGTACTGGAGCCGTCTTTTCTTTCTCAACGTCGCGATCGGCGTGGCCACGGGTTTTCCCATGGAATTCCAGTTCGGAACGAACTGGAGCGCATTCTCCCAGGCTGGAGGCGATTTCTTCGGGCACATGCTGGGATACGAGGCGGCCATGGCCTTCATGCTCGAGGCCAGCTTCATCGGGATCATGATGTTCGGGTGGAAGAGGGTCTCCCCGGGCATGCACCTGTTTGCCACATCCATGGTGGCGCTCGGGGCGTCCCTTTCGGCCTTCTGGATCATGGTGGCCAATTCGTGGATGCAGACGCCGCGGGGCGGCTTCTTTGACAAGGGGAAATTCGTCGTCACCAGCCATCTGGAGGCGATCTTCAACCCGGATATGATGTGGAACGTTCCCCACATGTGGGTGGCCGCCCTCGAGATCTCCGCCTTCGTGGTGGGGGGGCTGAGCGCCTGGTACCTCTACAGGAACAGGCATGCCGTCTTCTTCCTTGCTTCCTTCAAATGGGCCGTTCTTGCGGCAATCGTCATCGCCCCCCTGCAGATCTGGCTCGGCGACGGTGCGGGACAGGCGGTGCAGAAGTACGATCCCGCCAAGCTGGCCGCATTCGAGGCCCACTGGCACACCAATCCGCCGGGGGAGGGGGCCGCTTTCGCGATCCTCGCCTGGCCCGATCCCGAAAGACAGGACAATGCCTGGTCCATCGAAATCCCCTACGTTCTGAGCCTGCTGACGGACCATTCGATCACCGGGCAGGTCCGGGGATTGAGGGATTTCCCGCGTGAAGACCGGCCGCCGGTCGCGCTGCCCTTTTATGCCTTCCGGATCATGGTGGGCGCCGGCTTTGCCCTTCTTGCGCTCGCGCTCTGGACGCTGTGGGTCTGGCGAAGGGGAGGGCTTGATCCGGAACGCGTTTCCGCCCGGAAGTGGCTTCTCCGCGCCTGGATAGCGGCCGTGCCGCTCAGCTATCTCGCCATGGAGACGGGGTGGGTGACCCGCGAGGTCGGCCGTCAGCCCTGGGCCATCCACGGGATGCTCAGGACGGGGGAATCGGCCTCCCAGATCCCCGCCGGGACGGTGGGCGCATCGTTGATTGCGTTTGCACTCGTCTATGCCTTTCTTGCCTTCGTTTTCTTCTTTTTTGCCCGGCGCATCATCGCCCGCGGGCCGGACACGCAGGCAGGAGCCCCTGCAGGACGCGGTTCTTCGGAGGGAGGCCGGTATGGAGTGGCTTGAAGCTCACGTCGCCCAGATCTGGTTTTTGATCATCGGCTTCTTTGTCCTCTATTATGCGGTTGCCGACGGTCTCGGACTCGGCGTGGGGATCATTTCCCTCTTTTCCCACGATGAGGCGAAACGGGGTCTGATGATGGCGAGCCTCCAGAGCAACTGGCAGGACAACCAGACCTGGCTTGTTCTGCTCGGAGGGATGCTCTTCGGCGCCTTTCCCCTTTTCTACAGCGTGGCCCTATCCGCCTTTTACGTGCCGATCACCATGATGCTGTTCGGGCTGATCTTCCGCGGCCTGGCCTTCGAGTTCCGCGGCCGCTCGGAAACGCCCTCGCGCTGGAGTCTGTCCTTCGGCCTCGGCAGCCTCGTGACCGCGCTTTGCCAGGGCTTCACCCTGGGGGGCATCTTCTACGGAATTCCCATGGACGGGCAGACCTTTACCGGAACGATCTGGAGCTGGTTCCATCCCTATTCCGTCGTCTTCACCCTGGGCGTCGTCTCCGGCTATGCGATGCTGGGGGCGAATTACCTTATTCTGAAGACGGACGGTGAAATCCAGCGGAGCAGCGTGCGGGTTTCCTCCGTCGCCGCCTTTTCGACGCTTGTCGTGTCCGTCGTCATCTACATCTGGACGATTGCGCGCCATCCCTACATGGCGCGGAAGTGGAGCGCCATGCCGGAGCTTTTCCACGTCGCTCTCTTTCCCGCCCTCGCCCTGGTCGCATTCGCCCTGTATTTTCGCAGCCTCGGGCGATCGGAGGCGGCGCCTTTCCGCTGGAACGTGATCCTGGTCTTCTGTTCATTTACCGGAATCTCCGTCGGTTTCTACCCCTATATCATTCCCAACATGGTGACGATTCAGAACGCCGCGGTATCCTCCCCCCGGACCTTGATCTTCATGCTTGCCGCCATTGCGATCCTTCTTCCGGTCATCCTCGTTTATACCGGCTACAAGCACTGGCTTTTCCGCGGGAAGGTAACAGGAGGCGGCTACGGTGATTGAAACAGATTTTGCTGTATTGCAGAGTTATCCTCTAACGCCATCGGCAGATAGGAACGAATCATGCGAGTGAGAACCATCCGATCGAGTCCTTCTCTTCTATGGGGAGCCGCCGCCAAAGACCGGTCGAAAGTTGCCGTCTGGTTCCAGGCCTTCCGCTTCCATTATGTGCCCCCCAGTTTCCTGCCCGCCATGATCTGCAGCATCATCGCGTGGACCAACGGCGCGGTTGCCGATTTGGGGGCCTTCCTGCTTGTCGTTGCCGGCGTCACGATCAACCATGCCGGGCTCAACATGCTCGATGACGTCTGCGACTACCTGCACTCGGTAGACGATCAGGTGGACGGCGAAAAGAATCCCTACACGGGGGGGAGCGGCGTCCTGACCTCGGGATTGCTCTCCACAAGGCAGATGATTGGCGCCGCATCGCTGTGCTTCGGCATCACGGCAGGCATCGGCTTCTATCTGGCTTTCGCGAAGGGGTGGGTTGTGCTGGCGCTCGGCCTGTTCGGGCTTTTCTGTTCGGTCTTCTACACGCTCCCCCCGATCAAATTCGGCTACCGGGGGCTGGGCGAACTGGGGCTCCTCGTGAATTTCGGGCCCGTCATCGGCCTGGGCTCGTATTACGTGCAGAGCGGCGGTATGTCCCCCGAGCCGTTGGCCATTTCACTCGTTCTGGGCTTCATGATGTGGTCCATGATCGTCATCAACGAGATCCCCGATTATGAAAGCGACCGCGCCGGTGGCAAGATGAACCTCGTTGCCCGCTTCGGCAAGAAAACGGGGATTGTGCTCTACATCGCGGGACTGGCTTGCGCCTACGGGATTCTGGTCGCCGCGGTGCTGCTCCGCATCGCGCCCGTCGCCGCGCTCCTGGGCCTGGTCAGCCTTCCCCTTGCCGTGAAGTCGATCCGCATCCTGCGGGAGAACTACCATGACAGCATCGCGATGACGCCGGCCAATCTGCTGATGATCCGGGTTCACCTCGTGACGGGTTTGGCGCTGATTGCAGGCTATGCCCTGCAATTCATGATCCTCTGACGGGCAGCCGGCCCATTTTTTGAACAGCCCGTCAGGGACTTCCGTCCTCACGGATTGCGGCTTGGATCTCAAACGACGTGCAAAAGCTAGCGGTCGGGGAGCGATGAAAGAAACGCCATCAGATTGGTCTTCTTGTTCTTGATGCCGAATTTGGCGCGGAGATTCTTGCGGTGGAAGTCCACCGAGGTTGCGGAGATGTTCAGGATATCGGTCATCTCCTTGGTCGTCTTCCCCTCCTTGAGAAGGTTCGCGACCTGTATTTCCCTCGGGGTCAAATCCAGGTAGGCGGAAGTCAGCGTGCATAAGAAGGGAGACACGATGTCCCGGAGGTTCCTCTCGATGATCTCGACCTGGGCCATCTGACTTTCATTGAGCTTGAGATGCTTCAGGTTCTCGATGTGCGGAAGAATCAGCTTCCGGACATTTGCCAGCACCTGTTCTTCGATCGTTGCCTTGTCCTCTTGCCGGTGCTGAAGCAGGACCTTCAGGGCCGTGTTGGCCTCCTCCAGGGATCTGGATTTCAATTCCAGCGCCTGTTCCCTCTCCTTGAGTGCCTTTTCCGCCGCCTGACGCTCTCTCCGCTCGTCAGCCTCCTGGAGCGCCCGTGTCACGACCGATGCGAGGCGGGACAAGCGGCTCTTGAGAACGTAATCCGTTGCCCCCTGCTTGAGGAGGGCGATGGCCGTCTCTTCGCCCAATGCACCTGAAACGAAGACAAAGGGCACGCCCGGAGTCTTGTTCACGGCGATTTTCAGCGCGGACAGGCCGTCGAATTGGGGCAGGGAATAATCCGAAAGGATGATGTCGGGGGAAAACTCATCGAGGGCCTCGGTGAAGGATTGTCGATCACACACGCATTTCGACTCAAAGACCGCACCGGCCTCCCGAAGTTCGAATTGGATCAAATCGGCATCCGCCAGTACATCTTCGAGGATCAAGATGCGCATGTCACGATTCATGATCCATCCTCCATCCTTCAGTGCGCGGATAGCAGGAAGAGGGCAGTCTCATCAAGAACCGCCCTCTTTGACCTTGGTGCAGCATGGCTTTCCCTCGGATCACTTGACCACGATCACGGAACACTTCGCCCCGCGGACAACTCTTTCCGCAACGCTCCCGAGAAGAAGTTTCTTCAGACCCGTCTTCCCGTGCGAAGCGATGACGATCAGATCGATTCTCTTCTTCTTCTGTTCCTCGACGATGACCTCTGAAGGATATCCCATTTGCACGTCATATACAACCTCTACGTTCTTGCCCGCGGTTGCCGACGATGCCTGCTTCGCAAGGAGTTCCTTGGATTTCTTTTTCGCGTCCCTCTCCATCTGTTTGACAATTTCTGCGTCAATGCAGTAGTCGGCGGCGCACTGCTGAACCTGCTGGTCGATTACGTGAAGCAGATAGATCGTCGCCCCCTTCTCCTCGGCAATTTCCACGGCCCTCTTCAGGGCCTTGTCGGAAAACGACGAAAAGTCGGTCGGAACCAGTATCCTCTTTGGAGTAAATATGTCCTCATCTCCTCTCTGATTTCAGACAGCAACCTGTCCGTTTCGCATTCTTTTTGCCGCGCACACGCCTCTTCCGCCCTTACTTTCTATAGAATATGGATCTTTTCACTTTTGGCAACAGGAGAGCGCAGATTTATTGTATTGTTTTGACAGGTTGTCAGTCTTATCGACGCCGCAGGGCCGAGAACTCCACGGCGCGACCGCAAGCGCTGCGCTGCTGTCCCCGGGGATATCCGTCGGAGCGCGAGCGGCGGCTACGTCTGGAGGTTGCCGCGCTTCGCGGAGAGTGATAGGACTCTCTCGGAAACTTGCCGTTGATCCAGGATGGAGGAATTGTATGCGCTACGTGCGGTTGGGCAAAACGGACTTGAACATATCCGAACTCGGATTCGGATGCATCCCCATCATTCGCCTTGATCACGGAACGGCCGTGGCTACCCTGCGCCATGCCTGCGAGAAGGGAATCACTTTCTACGATACGGCCAACGCCTACCGCGACAGCGAGGACAAGATCGGCGATGCCTTTTCCAGCATGCGCGAAAGCGTTGTTCTCGCGACCAAGACGCTGAAAAGAACCGCTGCAGAAGCGGATAAGCACCTCGAAAGGAGCCTGCGCCGGTTGAAGACGGATTACATCGATCTCTATCAGTTGCATCAGATCGCGCAGGAAGATGACTGGAATGCCGTCACCGCGCCGAATGGAGCTTTGGAGACCCTGGCAAGGGCGAAGAAGGAAGGCAAGATCCGCTGGATCGGCGTCACATCCCATAATCTCGCCATGGCGGTCCGCCTGGTCAAGACCGATCTTTTCAGCACAATCCAGTTCCCGTTCAACTTCATTGAGGATGCCGCGAAGGATGAACTTCACGCGGCGGCATTCGAACGGGGCATGGGAATATTGGCCATGAAACCATTCGCAGGAGGGATGATCAACAATGCCGCCGTCGCTTTCAAGTTCCTGCGCCAGCACCCCGGTGTCATACCGATTCCCGGTTTCGATTCCGTGGAAGCCGTGGATGAGGTGGTCTCCTTCTACGGCCATCCGAACAGGGTTACGGCAAAAGACCTGCGGCTCATGGAGGCGTACCGGGCGGAACTCGGCAAACAATTCTGCCGCCGCTGCGAATACTGCAACCCCTGTCCCAGCGGCGTCATGATCACCCCGGCGATGGGTTACCAGGTTATCGCCGGCCGGATGTCGCCGGCTGTCGCCGTCGAATTTTCCCGGGCGGCCATGGAGAGCGTGAAACTCTGCACCCTCTGCGGCACATGCGAGGAACGCTGTCCCTATGAACTGCCGATTCAGGATATGCTGAAGAGGCACTATGATCTGTACGAGAGGCACCGGACCGAACTCCGATAGCTGCCGCAATGCCGCATGGCGGAAAGCTGACCGCCGGCGATCTTCAGCTTGACCGTAGTTCCTTTTGCGAATAGCATCAGCTTATCCGCATCTCTTTACGATACGAGGAGGTTACCATGTTCAAGACCCGGTTCGTCAGGATCGTTCTGAGCCTGCCGTTCTTGATTGTGGCGGGTCTCTTCGGTCTGTACCTGATCTTCGGCTTCTTCCTCGTCAACCCGCTGGCCCAGAAGCTTCTGCCATGGGTGGGAGAGACCAAACTCGGGAGCCGGCTGAGCGCGCAAAAGGTCAGTTTTAACCCTCTCACCCTCGAAGCCGCTGTGGATGGCTTGAAGCTGTCCGAACAGAACGGCAGGCTCCTCGCAGGTTTTGACCGCCTCTACCTCAATATCGGAACCACGGGGCTGTTCCGGTGGGCTTTGCGCGTCCAGGACGTTCAGCTTCAGCGCCCACAAGTGGCGTTCGTGCTGCTGCCGGAAGGAAAAACCAACTGGTCGGCGCTGACGGCAAAGCTCGGCGAAGGCAAGAGCGAAGGCAAAAAAGAGCCGTCAGGCGGCATGGCGCGGGCGCTGATCGATCACATCAAGATTGCCGACGGCGATATCGAATTCACCGATGCGGCCCGCGAGGGTCCGCCGTTCAAAGCCGCACTGAAGCCGCTCGGGATCGAGCTCGACCGCCTGTCCACGCTGCTCGACGACCGCGGCAATTACCGGATCGAGGCCCAGCTTCCGGAGCAGGGCGGCGCGATCATCCTGAAGGGCGATCTCAGCCTGAACCCGCTTTCGTCCAAAGGCGAAATCGCCCTTGCCGGAATACGGCTCGCCGATCTGCAGCGGGCCGACAAGGTCCAGCGCAATTTTGAAGTCTCGTCCGGTATGCTGGCCGCGGACCTGCGCTACCGCTTTGCCATGGCGGCCGACAAGACGGGAGCAGCGCAGCCCTCCATTTCGATCGACGGCGCCGGGCTCAGCGTTCTGGGCTTCGCGCTGGCCCCGCGCGGAGGAGGCGCGCCCGTTCTGCAACTTGCCGAGGCGCGGATCGGCGGTGCGAACCTGGACCTGACGGAGCGGCGCGTCGGCGTGGCAAGCGTAAGCCTGACCGGCTGCAAGCTCGCCGCGACGCGCGACGCCAAGGGGACGCTCGATTGGCAGACCATGTTCGCCCCGGTTGGCGGGAAGCCTGCCGCGGCGCCCGATGCGCAGCCTGCAACTGAAAAGGGCGCGCCGGCGCAGCCGTGGAAGGTCGACGTGCGCGAAATTCGACTCGCCGACTGGGCGGCGCATTTTACCGACCGGGGCTTCGCGAAGCCGCTTGCCGTCAAGGCCGAAGGATTCGGGATGACCGCCGCGCTTTCGGGCGAGGCGGGCGCGGTGACGGCCATCGAGGTCGGCCCGGTGAATGCCGCGCTGGGGCCGGTACGGGTGCTGTCGGGAACCGAGGAAGCGGCAGTGCTGCAGAGGGCCGGCCTCGTCAATGCGAAACTGAATCTTGCGGACAACCGGCTGGTCATCGAGGCCGTGGAATTGAAAGGCCTGAACACCCGGGTGATTCTGGACAAGGACAAGGCCCTCAACTGGACGGAGATCCTGAAGAAGGCGCCGGGTGCGCCCGAGCCCGCGCCTGCCAAACAGACGGCGGCCAAGACGGCCGCTGCGGATCAGAAGCCGGGTATGGATGTGCAACTGGCGCGCCTGAGCCTGGACGGGATCGAAGTCGGCATCACCGACTTGTCGACCGCCGAACCGGTGAAACTCGACATCACGAAGGGCTTCGTGACGGCGAAGAACCTCAGCCTCGACATGAACAGGGCCGTACCGGTGCAGGCGGGTTTCGGCGTCAAGCAGGGCGGCAACTTCAGCGTCGGGGGCAGCGTCATTCCGGGCAAGGCATCGGGCAGGATCGATCTCAAACTCTCCGGCTTTTCGCTGGAACCCTTCGAACCCTATGTCAACCGGTTCGCCAAACTGGACCTGAAGTCTGGCACGGTCTCCACCCGCGGCAAGCTCGCCTTCGCGCGGGGAGACGGGGGCACAAAACTGGATTTCACCGGCGGCTTCACCGTCGACAAGCTTGCCATTACCGAAGAGGAAACCGGCGAGCCTTTCTTCAGTTGGGAAAAACTGTATTCCGACACCTTGGAGTTCAAACTTGATCCCAACCGCCTGCACATGAACGAACTCGTGGCAGACAATCCGTTCGCGAAGGTCATCATTTTTGAAGACAAGTCCATCAACCTGAAGCGCATCATGCGCAGTTCGGGACAGCAGGGCGGCGAGGCGGAGGCCAAGAAGGCGGAGGCGCCCAAGGATGCACCGAAGGCGGAGAAGCCCGCTCAGGCGCCCGCGTTTCCCGTTGGGATTGACCGCGTGCGCATCATCAGCGCCGATGCCGAGTTTGCCGACCTCTCGTTGCGGCCGCAGTTCGGCACGACGATGCACGACCTCAGCGGCGTCGTCACGGGGATTTCCAATGACCCGGCGACGACGGCCCTGGTGGAACTGGACGGCAAGGTGGACGAATTCGGCCTCGCCCGTGTCCGCGGCTCTCTGCAACCGTTTCAGGCGACCGATTTTACCGACATGAGGCTGGCCTTCCGCAACCTCGAAATGACCAGGCTGACGCCCTACGTGGCGAAATTCGCCGGCCGGAAGGTCGACTCCGGGAAACTCACCGTCGACCTCGAATACAAGATCAAGCAGCGGCAACTCGCGGCCGAGAATAAGGTCGTAATCAACAAGATTAAGCTCGGCGAGCGCGTCGACAGCCCCGAGGCCCTGAAACTGCCGCTCGACCTCGCGATTGCGATCCTGGAAGACACCAACGGCGTCATCGACCTGGACCTGCCGATTTCAGGGAACTTGGACGATCCGGAGTTCAGCTATGGGAGGATCATCTGGAAAGCCCTGGTCAACGTGCTGACGAAGGTGGTGACGGCGCCTTTTCGCGCTCTCGGCAACCTGCTCGGCATCCGTTCGGAAAAGCTTGAAGCGGTGGAGTTCGACGCCGGCGCGGCGACGCTGCTGCCGCCGGAGCAGGAGAAACTCAAGGAGGTGGGCCAGGCGCTCGCCAAGCGGCCCGCACTTGCACTGACGGTGGCGCCTGGGTACGATCCGAAGGTCGATTCCCGCGCGCTGCAGGAATTGCAGATCCGGCGCGATGTCGCCGCGCGCATGCAGCTTCGCATGGATGCCGGCCAGGAGCCGGGGCCGGTCGACGTCATGAACCCCCGCGCGCAGAAGGCCCTGGAGGATTTGTACGACGAACGATTCGCGAAGCAGGGCGGGATGAAGGCCCTCCGGGCCGAATACGAGAAGGCGGGGAAGGGGCCGCGGCCGCCTCATGCCGAAATGCTGGAACGCCTGACTGCGCAGATTCCCGTGACGGAGGCCGAACTGAACCGCCTGGCGCAGGCGCGCGGCGAATCGGTGAAACAGGCACTGATATCGCTGGGGAAAGTGGATGCGGCCCGTATTACCGTCGGCGCTCCGGTGAAAGAAGACGCGGGCGGCAAGATTGTTGCCAGCAAAATGAATCTGGGGACGGGCAAGTAATCCGTCTCCGGACGGCTCCTGCTGATCAATGAAGCCGTTCCTGCGGAAAGAATGGAAACCGTTTTCTTCAGCGTGCTGATCCTCTTTGCCGGCGCCCTGCTCCAGGGATTGGCCGGCTTCGGCGGCGCGCTTTTCTCCATGCCCCTTTTTCTTCTCTTCGCCGATCCGAAGTGGGCGGCGCCCGTCGTCGTGCTCTGTTACACGATCAATCGCATCCCGGCCCTCTTCGTTCTGCGGAAAAACCTCATGTGGGACCATTCGCTGCTGCTGATCGCCGCGGCAGCGCCCGGCGCGTTGCTCGGCACCTACTTTCTCAAGAGCCTGGAGCCGGGGATCATCATGAAGACCCTGGGGACGCTGCTCGTTCTGTATTCGGCCTACAGGATCTCCGCGCCGGAGTTCAAGCTGCACTTCTCAAGAATTTGGGCGATCCCCGCGGGTTTTCTGAGCGGCGTCCTCGGCGGCGCCTTCGGAACGGATGGCCCGCCCGTCGTCGTCTATGCAACTCTCAAGCCTTGGGCCAAGGAGCAGGTCGTCGGAATGCTCCAGAGCTTCTTCCTGTTCGCGAATTTTGTCGTCATCGGGAGCTACGGCTGTTACGGTCTCCTGAACGAATCCGTTCTGAACGTTTCCGCGATCTCGGCGCCCTTCGCCGTTGCCGGCATTCTTCTCGGTCTGAAAATCAACCGCCGCATCCGCCAGCGTCATTTCGAGATCGTCGTCTCCTGCACGATCGGCATCATGGGCCTTCTTCTCTGGGTACGGTGAAACGCCGATCCTCCGGTCTTTCTCCCTGGGCATTTTGACGGCCACCAAAAAAAGCCCCCGTCGCCGGGGGCTCTCTTCTGAACAAGATGCTTCGCTCTTAGAGCTTGCGGACATTTGCCGCGGCCGGCCCTTTCTGGCCATCGACAACATCGAAACTGACCCGGTCGCCTTCGGACAGGGACTTGAAACCCTCCCCCTGAATCGCGGAATGATGCACGAACAGATCTTTCCCGCCTTCATGCTGAATGAATCCGAACCCCTTTGAGTCATTGAACCACTTCACTGTTCCTTCCGGCATTTCTCTAAACCTCCTGATCGTCAATTGCTCCATTTCTTGACAAGAGCTTCAATTCCAGTGACACACCCCTGAGATACGCTGCCGCCGGCTGTTTCCTGCCCAAGCATCTTATCCCAGCCGCCCCTTTCAATATCCTCTGCCAATTTCCCTCTGACCGGTCCCGCAAAATCTTTCATTTTCCCTTTGCAGAACGGTCATTCAGGCCGTCAAAAAAAGGCCCTGTCACATTACAGAGGACAGGGCCGGCAGATTCATCTCTTGACGTCAATCACACTGTGGGGACAGAGCGTACGCCTATTTGCGGCAAAGTCAACCCTTATCTTCGGTCCTGGCACGCGGACCCCGATCCGCGGCTCGGCCCGAGGATCTCCCCTCAGGGATTCCGCATCGGGCTTTGCGGGATGCCGGTTTTCCCTGCGAAGACACGACACATTGACATTGATAAGATATGAATTTGAAAGACGAATTGCAGGCAGCAACGGAGTTGGATGCCAAGCGAATATGAACTCGAAGTGTGCGGCGCAGCGGTCGCCGCCTCGCTCATCGGGTCTTGAGGTTTATTTGGAGCCGATGTATAAAAACAGAACGATCTCACGGAAACGGCGGCTGCTTGATCCGCCGGCGCCGATCTCATCGGGAAAGAAAGGGGCAGGGGATGAATCTTCGCGTTCCGGCAAGAGAATTTGACGGCTATAGAGTCCGCCTCATGGAGAACTCGGATGCCCAGGCGGTGGTGGATCTTTACCGGAAGGTTTACGGAGATCATTTTCCGATTCCGGAAATGTACGATCCCCGGCACATCATCCAGCAGCAGGAAGCGGGTTTGATGTACCGGGTGGTGGTGGTGGATGCCGCCGAAAAGGTGCTGGCCCATCACGCCATGTACCGCCTTAAAGAATCCTACGACCGGCTCTATGAGGCAGGGCAGGGCATGGTCCTGCCGGAATACCGCGGCAAGGGGTTCAGCAATGTCACGCAAGATTATATCGGGCGGGAGTTGACGGCGGCCGTAGGGGTGGAAGAATTTTGGGGTGAATCGGTGACCAATCACGTGAAGATGCAAAAGGCCGCGCTTTACGTAGGTGTCAAGGAGACGGGAATTGAAATCGAAGTGATGCCGGCGGAATCCTATACGGCGGAGGAGTCGGCTCCCGGCCGTGTCGGAGCCGTCGTGTGCAACCTTGTTGTCAAGGAAAAGCCGCACACCATCTTCCTGCCGGCCTCCTATGCGGAGGTGCTGACCCGGATCTATGAGAATGGGAAGCGCGTCCGCAAGCTCGAGACGAGTTCGCAGGCTTTGCCGGAAGAAGGCCGGACCCGTTACGCCGACACCTTCATCCCCAGTGCAGGGGTGCTGAGAATATCGCTTTTTGAAGCGGGAAAAGATGTGGATGAAGTGATCGCCGGTCTTATCAAAAAATACACGGCGGCCGGGGCCGTGGTACTGCAGGTGCTTCTGCCGCTGGATAAGCCATGGAGCGGGGCCTTGACCGAGATCCTGAACCGCCGTGGCTTCTTCTTCGCCGCCCTGGTTGCCCGCTGGTTCGATGCCGACGGGCTGATGCTGCAGAAACTGGTTCGGCCGACCAATTATGACGACATGAAAATCCATTCCGATTTTGCGAAAGACTTGCTGAAGTTCATCATCCAGGACCGCATCCGCGCCGAGGCCTTGTCGGCCGGGTGAGATGGGGGACGACGATGTCAAAGCATTCAAGGATACTGTTGGTTGCAGCGGCGGTGCTCATCCTCGGTCTGGCCGGTTGCGCCGGCGCGGGGATGCAGCGGTCGTTTCAGCCGGATCGGGACGTGGATCGCTCTTTCGAGCGCTTCGAGTTTCGCCAGGATATGAACTATTATTCCAGCGGCTCCGATTCCCATCCCGATGCGCTCCTGGGGCTCAACAAGGAATACACCCTGGTATCCGGTCTGTGGAAGAAAGTCGGGAATGCCCGGACGCTCAAGGAAATGGTCCAGGGGATGCAGAAGAAGACCAGCGAACTGCTCCTCACCCTGCATGGCTTCCGCATCCGCGATGATGCGGGCAAGGAGATCGGCATCTGGTACTCGATCCTCGAGGCCGGAGGGACAGTTGTCATGAAGGGGGAAAAGCGCGTCCTGATCTATACGCCGGATCTGGATACGTACATGCGGTATGAGGAGGATGACAGGAAGGGGCTGATGAGATTATTCTAGGTTCAAGCCGGGTCAAGGGTATTCCGGAAAGACACGCGGTGGACGAAGTCTGCGGGAAGCCCGGTGCTGTGAAATCGGAAGAAGGATACGATTGGTTATCAGAAGGATAGACGGCGATGCGGATCAGAAAGATATCGGAATTGCCCCTGGAGGATGTTGCAGGGCATCGGGGTTTTCAGGCTCGAGCCTTGATGGATCTGCCCGAAAAGGGGGTGACCGTCAGGATGCTGAGTATTCAACCCGGGGGAATTGGACCCGTTCCTGCTCACGCTCACCCCGACAGCCACATGTTTCTCGTTCTGGAAGGCATATTGGAGCTGGAGATCGACGGTCAGATCCACAAGATCCCAAAGGGATCATGCATGGAAGTGCCTCCGCACAAACGCCACCAGTTACGGGGTACAGGAGAATCAGATATCACCGTGTTGGCGGTCAAGTGGAGCTGATGCTGCAAATCCCGTCCTGAACGGGATTTGGCTTCATGCGGCGCAGGCGCTCTCCGGCCTCAAGTTTCGGTCCGCCGGGATCCCCGCTGTTGCAGACTCTATTTCGAGATCCGGGATAGGATAAAATATCCGACGATGAAGAAACCGGCCACGAGGAGCAGAAATATCACACCGTACTGAAACACGTCTTCCAGGCCGTTGTACCACGTCATGATCCGGTCAGAATATTCAAAATACAGATCCTTGATCTTCTCCATCACAGCATCCTTTCGATCGAACTGTTTGACCTTTCCTACATCAAGATCGGGCGGCAGCGACTCCACGCGTGCGCAACAGGGTCCCGTCACTCAAGTGCTATCGGCAGTCAGTCAAAAAGACTTTATCCTTCAACCAGGACTTTGAAACCGCGGTATTACCATCCACCGGTCAAGCGCAGAGTCCCGTTCCGGCCGCCCTTGATCGGCACCTCGCCGGCGGAAAGATCGTCCAGGGCGATGGCTACGTTGTCGCCTTCCTGAACAACATACGGAGTCTTTCCCAATTCGATGGACTGCACAGTTCACCCTCCCTGAATACGATTGAATTTGCCGGAGGCGTTCAGCTCTTGCTCCGGCGGTTGGATTCAGAATTACTCGGCATTCAAGGTCCCTATCTTCGTTCCCATCTGCACAAAGCGTCCGTTGGGCGAAGCGGCTTTCCGGTCCTTGACGTCGTGGGACATCCTGAGAACGCCTGGTTCAAAAAGCATGACGATTCCGGAGCCGCCGTATGCGAAATAGCCAATTTCCTCGCCTTTCTTTATTTCGCGGCTTGCATCGACGGGAAGGGGCAAATTTACGGAGTTGATGTCGCTCATTCCGATTGCCACAAACCCCACCCGTCCGGAATTCTTCGTGTCGATGAGATAGTACGCGCGATGATATTCGGAGAAGTATTTTACGAGACCTTTGAAACCGTAATAATAATGCTTGTCGTCCAGAGATCCCTTCGCCGCGATCGTGCCCGTCACCGGTGCATGGAAGCGGTGATAGTCCTTGGGGTAAAGAAGGCAGACAACAGCATCACCGCCGATGAATCTGTCGGCCAGTTCGACGCTTCCAAGCAACGCTGCGACATTATAGGTGTCGCCTTTCACCTCGAAGTCCCGATCGGAGGCAAGGGCTGAGGAGATGGGGGATACCCGGCAGTCCGCAGGGCATATGAGCACTTTATGGTTATTGGGATTCGAAATAGGGCGAGCGCCGGGTTTCAATCTGCGCGTGAAGAAATCATTGAAGGATGCAAACCCGCCTTCGGGGATCTCATACGAGCTCATATCGAGCGTGCCATTGCGGATCATTTGGTTCGCCGCCGCAGCAGACTCCTTGCTGTCCATGAACGCCCCGCGTTCGCGGACGAACTTCTGCATCCAGTCGGTGAAGTCTTTGTCCCGCACAAAACGAATGCCGTCATCGATGTAATAGGTTTTGTTCCTTCCATCCCTCTTTGTGTACAAGGACTTGAATCGTTCTGAATAGTCTTGAGCGTTTGAGATCTTCTCAGGAGTGTAGGTTCGCCACGCATCCAGGAACCTGTAAAAATCGCCCAGGCTGTTGCGCTTATGCCAGTAGGAGTTCTTGTCCTTTGCGCCGGCGTCGATCAATTTCATTAAGGAATTCTTGAGGTCGGGCCGCTTGTCGTCCAGAAGGGTCTTGAGTTCATTGACCACCGGGGACAACGCACGACGGTCATCTGTTTTTGCGAAGACGTCGAAGCCCGCAAACACCATGGATGCGCAGCACGAAATCACAATCGCGTATCTCGCTGCTTTTTTCACAACAGCACCTCCCGGCAGACCATTCGGCTATATCCTCAATGCCAGGTGCAGCCTGTAATTTTTCTTGACATACCATCTCCGCTTCGCTCATACGCTGATGACGAGAGATTCTTCTAAAGATCAGGTATTAAGTCAAGTCGAAAGGGGTTCCTTCTTACAAATTCCAGGGAGCCGCCAGTGCGGCCGATCGCCGATTCTCAGGAGCCCGTTGCGGAGCGCTGCAATTGATGCGGGAAAAGAGAAGAAACTTCATCATAATGGCGCTGGCGGCAATCTTCGTAACGGCGCTTATCGCAGTGGCCGTCGCACATGGTGCAGGCGCTTCCACCCTGCACGATCAGTCCGGCAGTCTGGAGGAGGCCGGAGAAATCGCACCTCCTTTCGATGGCGCACTAAAATATCCCTTCACAAAACGAGATTCCCAGGAATGCGGACGCTGGAGATCGGGATCCCAGGATTATCCCTATTTTGGCGCGCCCAGGGACGGCAACACCAGAAGACACGCGGGGATAGATCTTTATCCCGTCAAGGGCGCAGGCACGCCCATCAAGGCGATTCAGGACGGAAGAGTGATCAGGATCGCCCCTTTCTACAAACGGCGCAATGGGGAGGTGACCTATGCGGTGCTCATCGATCACGGAGGATATGTGGCAAATTACGCAGAGCTGAGAAAGCCGACGCTCTCGGCCGGCGTCGTCGTAAAGAAGAAACAGACTCTCGGTTTCTTAAGCGGCACGAAACAACTCCATTTTGAGCTTTACTCGCCTGGAACCGAGCAGTGGCTGTCTTGGAACGAAATCATGCCGCCGAACCTGATTGACCCGACGGACGTGATGATGAGAGCATTCAAGAAAAGAGCAAGATCCATCCCGGATTTTGCCTATCCGCCCAAGCACACCCGCAATTGAGACAATCCCAATTAACGCGATCAGCAGCGCCGCGGGCATGCTCGTCAGCCTGTATCAGGGCGGGCGGCCTCACCTTACGTGTACCCCTGGCGCTTCTTCCATGCGGCAAGGGCGGTCTTGACAGTTTCCACGGCGCCGTCAATGCCGATGTATCCTGTATTGACCACCAGGTCATAGTAGATGGGGCTGGTCCAGTCGATGTGGAAGTGCCTCCGATGAAAGGCATCCCGCTCGGACTCCGTCTTATAAACGTATCGTTCTGCGGTCTCGAGATCCGATTTCGAGTCCTTCATCACGTTCTGAATCCGGAATTCCAGCGGGGCGATCAGCCGGAGGCGAAATGCCTCCTGCGGCGGCAGGATGAACTGGCTGCCGCGTCCGACGATGACGGCGTTTCCCTGCTTGCCGATCGTCCCCACGACCTTGGTCAGATGGCGCAGGTATTCGTCCGGCCACAGGTGGCGCGAACTGAAGAGCGAACTGAGCCAGGAGTCCCGCAGACGGACCTCCTTTTCATCGAGAGACGCGATGACCTTCTCGCTGATGTCCGCCCGCTCAGCCACCTGCTGAATGATCTGTGCCCCGATGAGATCCATGCCGAGGTCTCGCGCGAGCCGGCGGGCGATTTCACTGCCGCCGCTGCCCGGTTCCCGCGAAATCGTGATGCAGGGCTCCGGTTTGGCGGTCTCCTTTTTTTTCTTGAGCCTTTCCGCGTTCCATTTCGCCAGTTGCTCCCCGATAAGCTGATCCACTGAACGGGTCTGTGCTACTCGCATGTCACCCTCCTTCCCTGGTTCGATACTCTCCCGAACCGTGAACGTCATGGCGTCGTCAGCGTCATGTTCACGGCCCCCGTTGCACCGGTTTCCGGCCGAAGCGATCCCCCGCATCCGTTTGCAGCACACAGCCGCATTTCTCATCTTTACATGAGGCTACGCTGAATGAACATCCGGGTAAATCGGGAAAAAGCTGATTTCCAATCCGAAAATTCCTTAGCAAGGGCGGGGACTCGCAATAGCTCCCCCCTCGATCTTGTGCGGCGCGATAGCGACCTGCAGGTGCGGATCGTAAGATCTTCCCGCGACCTCACCATCGTATCTTGTGGTTTGTTCGGGACCGAGGTATAAAAACCATCTAAAAAAAGGATGCCAGCAACGACAGGCTTAAAGACGCGGGGGTATGTTCCGCGACAGGTTGCGGCAGCGGGTCAAGGGGATACTATGCCACGAGTGAAGCTGGAGTTGCCGAAGGAATTCAATTTCTCAACGGAGATCCAGGTGCGGAGGAGCGATATCAATGCGGGCAACCACGTCGGCGCCGACACGCTTCTCACGTACACGACTGACGCGATGATGGTCTTTCTGAGAAAGATAGGCTTCCTGGAATCCGATAGAAAAGAATCCGGTCTGATCATGACGGATGCTGCGCTCGTTTTCAAATCACAAGCGTTCTATGGGGAGACACTGAAAATCGAAGCGGCCGTGACTGATTTCACCAAGAAGAGCTGCAGTTTCTATTACCTTCTGACGAACAGAGAAACCGGCAGAGAAATCGCTCGCGTCAAGACGACGATGGTCTTCTTCGACTACAGGACTCAAAAAACCATTGACGTGCCGGCAAAATTCAGAGACTCC
This sequence comes from uncultured Syntrophaceae bacterium, assembly GCA_964506465.1. Taxonomy (GTDB): domain Bacteria; phylum Desulfobacterota; class Syntrophia; order Syntrophales; family UBA6109; genus UBA6109. Next base: position 68,990 of record CAZDLM010000002.1, on the reverse strand, counting down.
TTTTAAGGCTGTGAAGAGATTGCGGAACAGCCGGTGATGTCTGTCCCTCTTCACCTAAGAACCCATCCTTTTCATTGACGCACAAGACACCGCTCCTTGCGGTCTCCTTGTCCGTCAATGGGGCATCAATCTTCTTGCCCGGGGAGACGCACTCGTGTAAAAGAACGTCGGCGTGTCAGCACGCACGGCTCAAAGACCCAGTCGAGCAACATGACCTGTGAGGAGGCCCCTATGGTTGAGAAAAACCTCGTTTACCGCGGAAAATCGAAAGACGTCTTCAACATACCGGACGGACCGCACAAGGGGAAATATCGATTCGTATTTACGGACCGGGCGACCGGTTACATGGAGGGAGGCAGACCCGTCTTCGACCCGGGATATGATGTCGTCGTCGGTGAGATCCCAGGAAAAGGCGCCATCGCGTGCCGGTTTGCCGCGCACTTCTTTCGACTGATGAAAGACAAGGGCGTCTCCACCCACTATATCGATACGATCAGCGACAATGAGATGATCATCGAGCCGGCGGCTCCGCTGGGCATGGAGGTGAAATCGCCTGCATTTCCGGGATCAGCACCGCTGACGAATCTTGAATTCACCTGGAGAAACAACGCGACGGGAAGCTTCTGGCGGCGGTATCCCTTCGTGACCCCCTGCAAAAATGTTCACAGGGTGGTCGAGGCGTGGACCAAAGGGGACAGCGATATCCTGATCACGCTGGAGGCATTGGAGGAAACGGGCGCACTGACCAAAAACGAGATTATGCAGTCCGTGAAACTTGTCAAACAGATCGCCGAAATCGTTTCCGGGGAATTCGCGTCAAAGGGCCTTCATGTCATCGACGGAAAGTTCGAGCTGGGCAGGCTGCGGGACGGGGATGGAAAGATCGTGCTCATCGACGAAATATCCCCCGACGTCCTGCGCGTGTGCCGGGGATTCGAGCCGGACAGGGACGGAAACTGCACACGCTTCAGGGAATGCGCCGTAACGCACTATTCGGACGGCAAACGAACCATCAAAAACAAAAATCAGGTTTCGGCGGCCGAGTTCATCGACGTCTTTCTCTAATCGGCGGGAAAGTCGGGCGTTGAAGAAGTCTACCGCGGAGCCATAGCTCAGGTCGAGCTGCTGGAAAAACACCTGGGCATAAAGATAGAAGGGGAATATCTTGCTCCGAAAACAGCCGATTTGGCTGTTCAGCAGGCTATTTTTGATAAAGCCATCGCCGCAGCTCTTGGTTCCGGTCTCGCCCGTCCTCGCTTCCCATCGGGGGTAACGGTTTTTTCCCTTCATCCTCCCCGCCGGCCCCGCCTGCTTGCTTTTCCACACCCCCCGGGCAGCCATGCCGCAGTTGCAGTCTTGGCAGAAGGCTGGCCCCCCTGCTTCCTCCATTTCAAATGCTCTGGTTACGAAGAAATATCATCCTTTTGCCTTTTTTGCGGCTCAACATGGCTATGCTTCTGTGCGTAATTCACTTCCTTGTTCTCCATTTGGGATTCCCGTTTCAGTCCTTTGGCTGCAACGAATCAGACCCCACCCGATAGAGTCAAGATTCCGTTTCTGTTATTTCCAGTTCAAATAGACCAGGGAGCATTCAAGACTCCGGTGTTTTTCTGACCTGCAGAAAGCGGCGAAGTCCGGGCACGACTCTTTCCAAGTGACACCGGGTGATATGGAATCCATGGCATCCAGCTTGTGAACATTTTTCTCTGCCTCTCTTTCGAGGTTTTACGAGTCTTATCCAGACAGAGGAGGTGAAAAATGAAAAAATCAATCGGGGTCGCAGTATTTCTGGCGTTGGTAATTGCTTCGCCCATTTCGGCAATCGCCGAAGTCAACGTAAGTATAGGAATATCCCTTCCGCCGCTCGTCGTGTTTGCGGGCCCCCCCCATGTGGTTGTGATACCGGATACGGTCGATGTGTATGTCGTCCCGGATATCGACGTAGACATTTACTTCTGGAACGGCTGGTGGTGGCGTCCTTGGGAGGGGCGCTGGTATCGATCTCGCTATTATGACCGCAACTGGGTTTATTATGCCGCCGTTCCAAGCTTTTACTTTGATGTCGACCTGAGGTGGAGAGACTATTATCGGGACCACGATTGGCACGGGCACCGCTGGGAATATGAAAGGATTCCGTACGACCGGCTTCAAAAGAACTGGAAGAATTGGAAGCGCACCAGGCATTGGGAAAGGCAAAGAAGATGGGGTGTCGAAAGCTATCAGCCGCCTCCGCAACCTCAGCGGCAGATTCTGAGGCGCGAGAGGCAGAAACAGTATCAACAGATGCCCGAAGTTCAGAGGCATCGGCAAGAAATGCGGCAAAGGCAAGAGGAAAGGAGGGTACAGGCGCCGCCGAAAGAACCTCGCCAGTTTCAGGGCCAACGGCAAAGTCAACCGGAGATGCGGCGGCCAACTCAACAGCAACCGCAGACGAGGCAACCGGACCAGCAGCAACGGCGCCGCCCCTCGAGAGGGGAACGCCAGGAGGAGTCAGAGCGTCAATAATTGTATATAAATTGGCGGAAGTGCATGGGAATCGAACTCGACAGCTCAAAAATATTATCATGTAATATCGTATAGATACAGTGGCAAGTCGAGTTTAGGTTAAAGGATAGTTAAAGGCTTCATTTGAATAACCATTGGACGGAGATAGCTCCCAGACCTACAATATGCAAACCTAAGCGGGGCAAGACTGATCAGCGCAGACCTGAGCGGTGCAGACCTGAGCGGGGCAGCGCTGAGCCAGGCAAACCTGAGCAGGGCGACATGGGTGGATGGGCGCAAATGTGCAGATTACTCCATAGGAGTGTGCAAGTAGCCCGTGCGTCTCTCTCAAGGCCACAGGTTCCTTCGGAATCAGGTTCCGAAATCAACGGAATAGGCACCTGGGGCTATTCTGCCAGAACAACTCTACTTTCGAGATGTCTACCTTTTGGGGATACTTGCGCCTACGGATATTCGGGAGATTCAACTCACATGTCTAATTGTCTGGGCAATGCTTCAGTCTTCTCCAAAGGGTAGCAGAACCAATTCCAAGAACCCGCGCGGCTTCTGTCCTACTATGTGTCCTTTCGATTACCATCCGGGTATATCTGCGCACGAGTTCTTCGCACGTCGGCAAGTCTGATGTCAAAACCGAAATAGGATCTTGCGATTGAAGCATTACACCAGGAAAGTGTTCGGGCATTATTTGATCGTTGCCGGCCAGGATAAAGGCATGCTCAACCCAGTTCTCAAGTTCCCTCACATTACCAGGCCATGAATACGTCTCCATTTTCTTGACAGATTGCGGTGAAAAACCGGGATGATCCTTTTTAAGTCGATTCAGAAATGATCGTGCGAGGATAAGGATATCCTGCTTCCTTTCCCGTAACGGCGGGACAAACAGTGGGAAAACAGCTAACCGATAGTATAGATCTTCCCGAAAACGTCCCTCAGTTGTCATTTTCTTTAAATCTCGATTTGTTGCGGCAATAATCCTCGCCTTTACGGGTATGTCTCTTATCCCTCCAACCGGACGCACTTCTCTTTCTTGTATAGCCCTCAGTAATTTTGGCTGTACGTCAAAAGGCAGTTCGCCGATTTCATCCAGGAAGAGAGTACCTTCTCCCGCTTCTGCAAAGAGGCCTTTTTTGTCGCTGTCCGCGCCTGTGAAGGCGCCCTTGACATGTCCAAAGAGTTCGGATTCCAGGAGATTTGATGGTAATGCAGCACAATTAATGGCCAAGAATGGTTTGTCTCTGCCTTCCGAGTGTTCATGAATGAACCTTGCCAAGACTTCCTTCCCGGTACCACTCTCACCTTGAATAAGTACCGTTGCCTTTGTTGAGGCCACTTTTCTTGCCAAAATTTGCACGTTGATCATCGCGCTGCTTCTGGAGGTGAATTCTTTATCAGAATCACTTGCGTAAAGCTGTCTCAAACGGTTAATTTCCAGATTCTTACTCACCAGATCTGCATTAGTCTGCTCCAATTTGTTCTTAAGTCGCATGAGCTCTTCGTCTAAATTGGCTAAAGAAAATTTGCGTCTGAATGTGAGATCGTCCAATCCCCATTCCTGCAATGAACGTCCCTCAAATGTGCAAAATTCATGGTCCTGGGCCTGACAGGCCACTTCCGTCACCAAAATTTCTGTGCCCACAATGGCACTGGCGTAGCCACTGAGCGTTCCAGCGAGGAGATGGCAGACGGGTTCCTTGCTAATGCCACCCCTCTCTTTCCGTAGCATGGCCTCAAAAGAGTCCCAGCATGTAACAGATAATGTGAGTGTTTTCTTATCCATATTCAAAGCGACATTCGTCAGTTCGAGACGAGCCCACCCCGCCATCGTTTGAAGGGAAGTGATCGCCCTTAACGCCTCTTGGGGTGTATCAAAATTATATTGGTTTGTTATGTTCAAGGCTTCGGCCATACCCACTTCATAGCCAAACCGGCTCATTATAAGAAAGGCCTTTTCATTGCCCAAACTGTGAATGAGATCATTCTCAAACCGGATTAATGCAGGCAAACCAAGAACTATTATGCGGGTGGATCCAAATAGTGGGAAACCGGTTTTCACGTCAAAGCTTAGTAATTCTTGAACCTTCAAATCTTGCGAAAGCATTTTGTCAAATTCCTTCCTGTAACCTGCTTATTCATCAGAATCAGAATGACTCTCTAGGGACACAATGGCCATATCAGAATGATTGAATACCTATCATATTGAAATGGCGGGTTGCAAGTCAATAATATGCCATATTTGTAACTATGCGTAATACTTAACGATATATACATAATACTTCTGGCACACTATCTGCTTCTGCAGAATCAAGACAAGTTGGAGAGGTGATCGCAGGGCATGATTGACTAATCGGTAGCGGCAGATGGAATTTGGATTCAGGGAAATCAAAGAATGGCAAATTGTGTCGACAAGGAGTGTGAGATGGAAAAGACAATGAAATCTGTAATCACGGTCAGTTGCTGCGCGGTGCTTATGGCAGCATGGGGACTTCTTCCTGCGTTATCGAGCGCTGAAACACTGCAGGACGTTGAGAACACATGGGGCAAGCCATCGGCGGTCGTGAAGATGGAGAATGGGGCAGAGAAAAGATTCTATAAACATCTGAACACGATGGATTTAGGATATCGTTACTTTGTGATCAAAGACGGCAACGTGATTGCCAAGGGTACTATCGCTTCAGGAGAACTGCCTTCAGCACCGGTAGCTAAGGCCAATCTGCCGGAGGACAAATTGGGTGTGAGTAAAGCTTATTACACCAATCACCCGACGACGGTGGCGGAGATCGAACAGGTGTGGGGGAAACCGACTGCCGTGAAAAGCCTCAATAACGGTAAAGAAGAGCGATACTATAGATATCAGACCTCCATGGATATCGGTTACCGGGCATTCTTGATCCAGGACGGAAAGGTGGTCGCAAGCAGCATCATCAATTCGGGTGTATTGCCATCAGCACCGGTCGCTCAGGCCAATCTGGCGGAGGACAAATTGGGTATGAGTAAAGCTTATTACTCCAATCACCCGACGACGGTGGCAGAGATCGAACAGGTGTGGGGGAAACCGGCTGCCGTGAAAAGTCTCAGTAACGGCAAAGAAGAACGATATTACAATTATCTAAACTCGATGGATATCGGCTACAGGACATTCTTGATCCAGGACGGAAAGGTAATCGCCAGTGGAATAACGAGAAAACAAACTAGGTAGTGGTCAGGCGGTTGGGTCGAGCATGGCGAATTGGAGCTGATCAGAGAAATGTATCTTTTGAACAGGGGCTGTGACGAGATCCTTTCAAAACCATCAAGGGAGGCAACCTCACAGCCCCGTTTTTCCCCGGCGTGGGCGGTTATCTTGCGGCAACGAAGACTGAAATTATTGACGTGTATTTGCAGTCTTCTGTATTGCTAGTATTTCAGTTGACCTTCTCTCCAATGCATTTGGGTAGATGCAGGACTTCAATGCGTAAACCGCGATACTCCTGTGAAAATCTCCCTTGACACCAATAGAACGATAATTATACATCAGCACATCATGATGTTCTCTTTTGGGGAGAAAGAACGTATCACTTCCTGCCGTCGTCGCGTATTGTTCACGAAATCCGTAATCTTATACTTCAATATTTTACATTGCCGAACAGATTGCGATAAAACTTTTAGAACTGGTTTATTTTGCACGGGAAAATAATATGAAGAAAAAGACGTTATATGTTGTTGTGCTTTTGCTCATCTCAATCGGGCTACTTAATGGTTGTGCCTCTGTACCCGTTGCTTCGTCCGAAGCGGATCTAAAGATGAAAAACATTTCACCACCTTCGGGCAAGGCATTGCTTTATGTTTATCGAGGTGCCGTGTTTGTCAGTAGCGCCGTTCTTTTTGAAATATTGGTGGATCGGCAAGCTGTCGGCCAGCTTGCAGAAAAAACGTATTTGACGGTTGTCGTTGAACCCGGCCGGCATAGCGTTGATTTCGCAGCGGCACATGTGGATATCAACGCTCGTAGCATGCATCCCCGTAATATCACTTTCAAGGCGGATACGACGTATTATGTTGAGCTGACAGTGTTACCGAAAACCGATTTGGTTATCGTCGACCGGGATACCGGCCGAAAAGCATTGGCCGGTTACAATCTGATCTATGAAAGCGAAACCCCCATCCAACTGACGTCGCGCAAAGACAGATCGACGACGGCTGCCTCAACTTCATCGACTGTACCGGAGATCTTAACAGCGGGCCGGACAGATATAGATGAACTGCCCGTGATGAAGATGAACGCAAACAAAGATTCCTATGCCGTCGTCATTGGAATTGAACATTACCGACAGAAACTGCCCAGAGCCGATTTCGCGACGCAGGATGCTCGACTTGTTGCCGACTATCTCGTGAAGGTGCTTGGGTATCCAGAAGAAAATGTCGTTACGCTATTGAACGATCACGCGACCAATGTCGATATGGCAAAATATTTTGAGAAATGGCTGTCAAATAATGTCGATGCCGGCAGCACTGTTTTTATATACTATTCCGGTCACGGTGCTCCAAACCCAAAGAACGGAGGGGCTTACCTTGTTCCCTATGACGGCGACCCTTCATTTATAGACCAGACGGGATATTCCTTGAAGAGAATGTATGAGGCCTTGGGAAAGCTTCCGGCAAAAGAGATCGTCGTCGCCCTGGATTCCTGCTTTTCGGGAGCGGGCGGCCGGTCGGTACTGGCCGAGGGTGCGCGGCCACTGGTGATGAATTTGGAAAATTCTTTCGATGTTCCCAAGAATGTGATGGTGCTGGCCGCCGCCTCGGGAAGCCAGATCAGCTCCACTTACAAGGACAAGGGGCATGGGCTGTTCACCTATTATCTGCTCAAGGGCATCAAAAACGAAGATATCGTCAACTCGGACGGTTCCCTCAAAATGGACGACCTGTTCGGCTACCTCGCGCCCCAGGTGGAGCGCATTGCCAGGAAGCAATACAACAACGAGCAGACGCCGCAACTGATTAGGGGAAAATAATCTTCAAAAAAGAGAGTTCGACACGCAAGGTTACGCCTCCATGATTCACTCCTGCGTTGCGTCACCGTCCAGCGTCAGGGTTGAATGCCATTGCTTTCTTTCAATTGATAATTTTCAGTATTCCCAGCGCGTCGCGCGGGCGCTTTCGCACCGAGCGGCAGTAAGAAAAGGGGCCTGTTCACTTTGCGGGGAGGACCAAGGACAAACCTACTGCACTCGATTCACCCCGTTCCCCTCTCTCGCTGGCCCCCCTCCGGAAGCTCGGGTGCTCGACGATCTTCTTTCAGCGGTAGATATGGGTTTCAGATCCCCGCCGCCCTCACTGTCACATCCGACAGTCTGGCCTTCCTGTGACAGATCCCGTCCGCCCCAGGGCTCCCCGGACCAGCCACCCCGAAAGAAGGAGATGTATCTCCACAGACTCGCGTGTTGACTGCGATGGGCGTTTGGCTCACAGAAATGCGTTGTTACGCATTTCGTGTGTGCGGTGTGGCATCGGGGCCGGTATTGCGCGGAAGGGATATGTAACGGCTTCAAATACAAAGCGAGATGAGGCATGGTTGGTTAGGACATTGAATACAGATTGAAAGCGCATATATTTCAAAATGTGTTTTTGCCTTAAACGCTGATGTGCCGCAGAGCCCTCATCTGTTTCACACTTGCCATGAGCACGAGCGTCAACGCCAATCCAAGCATGCCAGACACTGCCACTGCAGCAGGTATCGAGAAGATGTCGGCACACGCTCCAAGTATAGAGGATCCGAGTGGCACTAGGGCAAGGTCCATATGATAGAGAGACATTACTCGCCCGCGGAGTTCGTCTTGAGCCAATGTCTGTACAAGAGTATTGTTGTTGACACGGAAGGTCATCATGCAAAAACCAAGCATGAAGAGCATGAGGAAAGCAAACCATAGCAAACTGGTTTGAGAAAAAAGAATAACGACGAAGGATGCACATGAGAGAGCACCAATACCCAACCAGCCACTACGAATAATACTCCCGAACAAGGCCATGGTTAGGGTCGCCAGTAGGCCACCGACTCCGAAAGACGTCATCAAGTAGCCATAAATGTCGGCTTTGGCATGGAGTACATGATCTGTAAATGCTGGTAATATCTGAATAACAGACATCACAAACAGGGCGGGAATAAAGCTCAGTATCAGCAGTCCGAATATGGTCTGATTGCCCAAGACGTACTGGACGCCCTCTTTCATGTTACTAAGAACCGATGCGTTACTCGCTGAAGTGGTGTCTCGATACGGCACTTTCATCGGCAAGATTACCATCACCATGCACAGAAACAAACACGCCTGCAAGAGGAAATTGATTGCGGCACCAAAGGCCACAAGAAGGACCCCACCAATGGCGGGGCCGAAAATACGGCTGGCGTTATTAGCCATTGCATTAAGAGCGATGGCATTGCCCAGATCGTCGAGTGGCACGGTATTGGCAACTAGAGATTGACGAACAGGCATGTTCATTGTGAATCCGCATCCCATCACGAAGTTGAATACCATCGCGTGCCACACATGGACCCAGCCCAGCGCCACCAATCCGGAAAACAGCACGACAATCATAGACAGAACCACTTGCGTTATCATTAGGAGACGGCGGCGATCCAAACGGTCGGCTAATACCCCACCGAGAGGCCCCATGAATATAAACGGCAGGGTACGCAAACCGGCGGTGATTCCCACCATTGTTGCCGAGCCGGATAACTCCCACACCAGCCAAGCAACGGTTACTTGCTGAATCCACCAGCCAGCTGCGTTTAAGAAATTGCCTATCCAAAGGTAGCAATAGTCGGTATTCCGTAATGAGCGGAAAGTACTAAATCCTTTTCCCCTTTTCCGTTTTGGTGGAACTTCAGATTTGATGTCTGACACTGTCGTCTTTCGCCAATACGCAAATGATGATATATTTATACATCAATGTTGGTGGTCTTCAAATGAAGCGGGCTTATACCACAGTTCGGGTTGAAAAGTGCCATACAAATGCATCAGCCACGAATCACAAATTCAATAAATACTTTGCATAGCCGCAGGATACGTTCAAATGAGGACTTGTAGGCGAAGGCGGTAATCAAGGCAGGATTCGTTTTGACGGTATCTGTCGAAGTTGATGCGGGGCAGTCACGTTATCGACCGCTCAGCTAAAACACAACTGGGACTCCGTTCTGAATTCCGGGACTCCCTGTCCGTTGCTGCAAAATTGCCTCTCCTCAGGGAAGACAAACTACTACTGAGGGTACAGCTTCTTCACCAGCCCGGGGAGGGCATGTAGGAGATCTTCCTCTTTGCCGACGCTGGCGCGGATAGACCCCTGTGTCAGGATCTTCATGGTCTGCAATTCCGTCATCCTTGACTGAAGAATGAGTGTGTTCCCGATGATTCCAAGAGTGCCGGTGATCGTATGGTTGGCGACGAGCCATTTCCCGATCTGCAGTGTCTGTTGATCGTCGCCGAGTCCTGATTTCTGAAGTTTCAGTTCCTGCAACGCCTTGTTCGCATCTGCACGATTGATCAGATCGAACCGCCCCAAGGCAGAAAATTCCTCCCTCAGCGCTTCCGAGAGGATCAAGGCCACCGTGCTCAGTTCGCGGGTTGTCTGGAAATCGTAGATAAGCAATCGTTGCCTTGCGGAATCCGTCCCGTCCGCTTTCGGCCCTCCGACTTTCTTCCCCGGAGCTTCGCCGGGAAGCGCAGCCTGTCTTTCCTCCGGTCGTCCCGGGCCGGCCATTCTTCCGGACGCATGACCGGCCTCAGCGGTCTTCTTCTCAGATGCCGCCCTCGATATTGCGGCCGGCGCTGCTTTCTCATCTTTGCGGGCAACTTCCCGCGCGGGCAATCCCGGTTTCCCTGCTGAGGGGTTCCCCTTTCGGATGGCCGTCTCCAGCATGTCTCCCTTGGCCTGGCGGAAGATCTTTTGATGGGCGTCGCGCAGTTGCTTCCGATAGGCCTCCACGATACCGGGTTCATAATTGGTACCCGTCACCGTATGATCGACGGTTTCGTATTGCTTCCCCGTCCATGTACTGATCAGGATCAGTCTGGCCGTGAGCAGTCCCGTAAATTCCCGCATGACGATCATGAGGTAGTCGGCGTGAAGCGCCCGCCCCACGTCTCTTGCAAGCTGCCATTCGTTTCTTGACCACCGCCACGCATCGATCTCCTTCCCTCCGGTCGCTTTCTGAACATCTTCCGGGGGAATGATTTCGTAAAACCCCACCTCCTCCAGGATTTCGGTTGAGCCGTGGTAGGCGATTTCCTCAAACTCGGCAGAAGGCATCCTCCATGGCCCCCTTTCCGGGGCTCTGGATCCCGTGACGGGAAGGACAAGCACCCGCAGCTTTGCTGTCGCAGGCGGGGCGGGAAGGGGATTCAGCCGAATCTCTGCGCAGCCAGCAAGAAAAAATATGATGCAAATAAGAGGACGAATGGCATATTTCATAGGCGCTTCTCCATGGCGGTTCCATTTTTATCGATCCTTGGATGCATGTCAAGACATTAGCGGAATCGTGCAAAAATATCTTCCTGCTTTATCGGCAAATCAGAGCAGCTCCCTCCTCCATCTTGTCGGAAACGGCGAGAGCTTCCCTATAGCTTCATCGTCCGTGAATTTTACAGCATCTCAGGAAGAACACTCGAAAGCAACGGGAAGGAAAGCCGGAATAAGGGGAAGGAAAGCGGCGATTACAGGGAAGCGGAGAAGCAAGGGAAAGGCAATAGGGCCGGAAGGCTGCTGAACCCTGCTATCGGCCCGAGAATCTTGAACGGACAGGGAGAGGCGATGTTTCTTCTCCGGAGGAGGGGAAGCTTGCCAGCCTTGGAGAGGGAGGATGTCGCTTGGGGAAAATTGCATAAAAAAGAAAGATATTTCGCCCTAGCCGACCACACCAATCACAACTTCTGCACTTCTTCCTGAAATCGGCACTTGATGAATTCTCTGAAATTTACAGGTTTTCAAACAGTAATGTGGTATCATCGACGAGAAGAGAAGGATTGGTACGTTCAGAACTCCCGGGGATCAGACATGTCAGAATCTCTTCGAGTCGTCATTCTGGAAGATAATCGCGCTGACGCCGAGTTGGTCCAATTTGAATTGCAGGAGGCTGGAATAGTCTTCGTCTCAAAAGTCGCGACGACTGAAGAAGACTTTGTTCTGGCAATTCAAGAGTTCTCCCCCGATCTCATCCTTTCCGACTACGACCTTCCCAGATACAACGGCGGTCATCTAAGTAGGGGGATACGAAGACGAACGAAGACACGAAACAGTCTACTGGGTGAAGGACAACGGCATCGGCTTCTATATGCAGTACCACGACAAGGTATTCCGGGCTTTCCAGCGGCTTCATAGTGATAGCGAATATGAGGGGCCAGGCATTGGCATGGCCCTGGTCCGGCGTATCATTCATCGGCATGGGGGAGGGTGTGGGCGGAAGCTGCGGTCGACAAAGGCGCGACCTTCTATTTCTCCGTTCCTAAGCAGGAATGAGGACATACGTCCCGTACACGATGGGCCGATTGAGGATGTCGCTTTCAAGGAGTAATACTGACGTTTTCACATACGCCCAGATATTTGACTCGTAGGTGAAGGACACAAGATTTGTCCTGGGAACAGCAAGGACCTGTCTGGTTATGAGCTTGGTGGCGCACCCGACAGAAGTGCATAGCGCAGGAGGTACGCTTGATGAAGAGAAACTCGAATAGAAAAGTATCGGGCAATGCTGTAAATCGAAACAGGGCCTTGGACGAGAACCTTCGATTCCTTGCGGCCATCGTCCAGTCATCCGAAGACGCGGTCATCAGCGAGGCCCTCAATGGGACCATTACCAGTTGGAATCCGGCCGCGGAAAGGATGTTCGGGTACGCCGAAAAAGAAGCCCTCGGCAAACCCATGTCGATCATTGGCACACCCGAGCGAATCGATGAATTCGAATCCATCATCGACCAGGTCAGGAAGGGGCTCAAAGTAGAACGCTATGAAACCCAGCGGAAAAGGAAAGACGGCTCGACCGTCGATGTCCTGGTTACGGTATCACCGGTAAAAAACGATGAGGGAAAGCTCATAGGGCTATCGGCCATCGATAGAGACATCACGTTCTTGAAGCAGGCTTCCCAGTACGCACGGAGCTTGATCGAGGCGTCCCTCGACCCGCTGGTCACGATCAGCGCCGATGGCAAGATTACTGATGTCAACGAAGCCACGATCAAGGTCACGGGCGTCTCCCGGGAGAAACTCATTGGCACCGATTTCGCTAACTACTTCACCGAACCCGAGACCGCTCGGGAGGGATATATGCAGGTCCTGGCCAAGGGCTATGTGACGGACTACCCCCTCACGATCCGCCACAGGAATGGAAAGCTGATGGATGTCCTCTATAACGCCAGCGTCTATAAAGACGTGGCAGGCAATACTGTCGGCGTGTTCGCCGCCGCCCGCGATATCACAGCCCAGAAGCAGGCCTCCCAGTATGCACGGAGCTTGATCGAGGCGTCCCTCGACCCGCTGGTCACGATCAGCGCCGATGGCAAGATTACTGATGTCAACGAAGCCACGATCAAGGTCACGGGCGTCTCCCGGGAGAAACTCATTGGCACCGATTTCGCTAACTACTTCACCGAACCCGAGACCGCTCGGGAGGGATATATGCAGGTCCTGGCGAAGGGCTATGTGACGGACTACCCCCTCACGATCCGCCACGGGGAAGGGAAGTTGACGAACGTCTTGTATAACGCCAGCGTCTACAAAGACGTGGCAGGCAATGCTCTTGGCGTGTTCGCTGCCGCCCGTGACATCACGGCTCAAAAAAAAGCTGAGGCCCAGGTCGCCGAACAGAGGACCAAGGAACTGGAGCGTCTGGCAGAGCTGGAACGATTCCAGAGGCTCACGGTGGGACGGGAACTGAAGATGATCGAGCTCAAGAAGGAAATCGAGGAGTTAAAGAGAAGATTGGGTGAAGTGACATGACGCAGGAGAAAAAAGAGATGCAGCAGAAATCCGATGAAGGAGTTGACCTCCTGCTGGAATCCCAGGCGGCGTCCCTCTATTTTTATGATTCCCATGTGGAAAAGCTGCGGCTGGAAGAGACCCAGCGGGCGATCCTGAACATTCTGGATGATTTCGATGGTGAGAAGAAGCATCTCGAAATGACGC
>CAZDLM010000002.1:0-55237 GCA_964506465.1 uncultured Syntrophaceae bacterium | reverse complement strand
AGAAGGCCACCTTCAATATCCTGGAGGATTTCCATGCGGAAAAGCAACGGCTGGAAGAGACCCAGCGGGCAGCCTTGAACATTCTGGATGATTTCGATGGTGAGAAGAAGCATCTCGAAATGACGCAGAAGGCCACCTTCAATATCCTGGAGGATTTCCATGCGGAAAAGCAACGGCTGGAGGAGACCCAGCGGGCGGTCTTGAATATTCTGGATGATTTGAACCAGTCCAACGAGCAACTCCAAAAGGCGCGCGATATTCTCGAATTCAGGGTCACGGAGCGAACCGCTGAACTCGCACGATCCAATGCCCAGATCATGGCGGAGATGGTAGAGCGCAAGAGGACCGAAGAGGCCCTTCGGAGAAGGACGGATGAACTCACCCGATCCAACGCGGAGTTGGCGCAGTTTGCCTACATCGCCTCCCATGACCTTCAAGAACCGCTGCGCATGGTTTCAAACTATGTGCAGTTGCTAGCCAGGAGGTACAGAGGGAAATTAGACCAGGACGCAGATGTGTTCGTCAACTATGCTTCCGACGGAGCTTTGAGAATGCAGCGAATGATCAACGATCTGCTGTCATATTCACGTCTCAGTACTCGCGGGCAGAGGTTCGAAGAAGCGAGTCTGGACAAGGCGCTCTCCCAGGCATTGGAGAATCTGCAATTGACCGTCAAGGAAAAGAACGCTATTGTAACTCGTGATCCCCTTCCCGTTGTTTACGGGGACATTGGCCAACTGACACAGATCTTTCAGAACTTGATCGATAACGCCATCAAGTTCCGGGGCGACAAAGTGCCGGCAGTTCACGTCTCAGCCAAGATTGAGAGTGGAGATTGTATTTGCTCGGTGCAGGATAACGGCATCGGAGTTGCTCCAGAATACCTGGAGAAGATTTTTGTGCTATTCCAGAGGCTGCATACCCGAAAAGATTATCCCGGGACAGGGATCGGTCTGGCTATCTGCAAGAGAATCATGGAACGCCATGAAGGCAAGATATGGTGCGAATCCCGATGCGGCGAAGGCTCGACCTTTTGTTTTCGGATTGCCACCACGCGAAGGAGACACGACGATGCATGGGTCAGTGGGTAGAGTAATGGACATTCTGCTGGTGGAGGACAATCCCGGAGACGCGCGTCTGGCTGAAGAGGCGCTCGCAGAGAGCAAAGCGAGATGTAATCTCTTTACAGTTGGGGATGGTGCGGAGGCGATGGCATTCCTTCGCCAGCAGGGAAAGTATGTCAGCGTGCCTCGGCCTGATTTGATCCTCCTAGATCTCAATCTCCCTCGCAAAAGCGGATATGAGGTGCTCGAAGAAGTAAAGACGGATGACAACTTAAAGAGAATCCCCATTGTCGTGCTCACCGTTTCGCGTGCCGAAGAGGACTTACTGAAGTGTTACAACCAATATGCCAACTGCTACATAACCAAGCCTTTGAACTTCGAACATTTTGTTGAAGTGATGGCGGCCATAAAGCAATTTTGGCTGACCGTTGTCAACCTTCCCCCCAAATAGCCGGCTGTCGTCCGGAATCCGATACCCGGTTCGAGACTGCTTAACACCGTCCAGCCACAAAAAAAGCCCTTCATCTTTTGTATCGCCGGGAGGTCAGCCATAGCCTCCCGGCACCTCCCGTCTTGATAATTCCAGCCATAACCCTCCTGACGAACAGTTCAACTGGTAATTTTCAACTTAATAGGAAAGTCGGTGTCGACGAGTTGTAGGTGAAGACAAGTTCAAGCGTATTTTGCTTTTCAGTCGCTTGCACCTGAGCAATTCGCTTTGTGCTCTGCGATAGAATTAAATCAGCAGCGACCATTGACTTCAATAAACACTGCACCGCTCTGAAAATCACCATTTCAGCTTCCTGCCCCCCCGGTACAAACCCCTAAATATACTGTAATAATGTCATTTTCATAATAATCTCGACGCTTCTGTGGCGGGTAAGATCGGCAGCACTGGATAGCAAAATAGGTGCATATTACCAAAAGCGGGTAGTAAAAACGGCATCCATGTTCATGATGCCGCCATTTTCCCAGATTCCCGTCCCGGCATCGAGCGCGTATTATACTGAAATCATGTACTTTTCATAATAATCTCTACGCCTCAGAGGCCGGCGAGAGATCGGCGGTCTGTAGCAATAAGGTCTCATATTACCAAAAGAAGGTAAGAGAAGCCTGGTCATTTCAAAGGTATTTTCTGCAACGACTGATAGCAGGAAAAAATCAGTTTATCGGATCGGTATCGGGTCGTTTTTGAAAAGTCAACTACTTGAATTTTATTAATAAATTGGCGGAAGTGCATGGGAATCGAACCCACCTGGGAGGGTTTTAGCCCCCCACTCCGGATTTGAAGTCCGGGAGGCCCACCAGTGACCTTGGCACTTCCGCGCGACAGGAGTGGCCGGCGCGGCTCAACCGCGTGATGGTTTTTGCGGCACCGGCGATTTCAAATAGAGCACGTTCTCAAAAAAGCAGCCTGCCACAGGCCAAGCAATGGAGACCATGCGTCGGCAGGCTCGTCACCACCTGAGATTATTCATACCCCGGAACGTCCGTCAGATCAAGCGAATCGTCCAGAAGCTGGACCCGGACCGTATCGCCGGCATGGGCCGTGGCGACGTCCTCGGGAATCACGATCAGGGCGTTGGCCATCACCATGGACTTCAGGATGCCGGATCCCTGCTCGCCGGTGGTCTTGACAACCGCTCCACCGTCCTTCCAGCTCACGATCCCGCGGATGAAGTATTTGAGGCCTTCTTTGGTTTGGACGTCCTCCTGGAGGATCGCCTTTGCCATATGCCGGTGGATCTTCGTCTTTCCTGCCATTTTCAAAATCGACGGCCGCACGAACTGCTCGAACGAAACCATAGAGGAAACGGGGTTCCCGGGGAGGCCGAAGACGGGGATGCCCTCGATGGTCCCGAAAGCCAGGGGCCGGCCCGGCCGCATCGCCACGCGCCAGAAGTCCATGCGGTTCCCCACGTCCTTCATGACGTCCTTGACGAGGTCGTAATCTCCCACCGAAACGCCGCCGGAAGAGACGATCAGATCCGCGCGGAGGGCCGCCTTGAATTTCGCGATCAGATCCTCCCGGTTGTCCCGGGCGATCCCGATCTGCAGGGGGATGCCGCCGCAGTGAAGAACGTCGGCCGCCAGCGAATAGCTGTTGCTGCTGACGATCTTCCAGGGCGACGCCGGCTCGTCGATGTCGACCAATTCATCGCCGGTGGCAAGAATCGCCACGATCGGCCGCTGATGGACGCTTACGAAGGCCCGGCCCAGGGCCGCCAGCATGCCGACCTCCGGGGGCCGCACAATGCTGCCCCGCGGGATGATGAGCTCGCCGCTGCGGACGTCCTCCCCGGCGAATCGCACGTCGTTGTCCTTTTCAACCTCGACAAAGATCCGCACGCTGTCGCCGTCCTTTTCGGTGTCCTCCATCCTCAAGATGGCATCCGCACCTTCCGGAAGCGGCGCGCCAGTCATAATCCGTGCCGCCGTTCCGACGGTGACCGCGAACCGGGGAATGGACCCGGCGGGGATGTCTTCGATGATGCGAAGGACGACGGGTTTCTTCCGACTTGCGCCTTTCGTATCGCCGTTGCGGAGCGCGTAGCCGTCCATGGAGGAGTTGTTTTTCGGCGGGATGTCCCGCCCGGCGGCGATGTCTTCGCCGAGCACCCTCCCCAGGGCCTTCAGGATGCCAACCTTTTCCAAGGGAAGGGGAGAGATCGTGCCCAGGATCCTGCGGATCGCGTCTTCCGGACGGATCATATCGCTCTTGTCTTTCACGGTTTGCTCCTTTTCTTCTCTTCGCTCGCGGCGTCGTTCCAAGTACGTAACGTAACGGGTTCTTCTTGTCAACCACCGCCGCGTGCCCCTCTTGTGCAAAATGGTTTTATGGGATAGGTGAACAGCGATTCATGTCTTCCGTGCCGCCGGAGAAACCAAAAAAGGTCGGCGGAAATTCTGACGGAAGATGGGCCGCCCGACCGGGCGGGGAACGATCGGAATGGAAAAGAAATCTGAACAGACGGCGCTTCGGCCCATGGACGTCTTCGATGCGGCTGCGGACGGACTGGACCGCGGGAAACGCATCGTCCGGATGCGCGGCCTGCGGGCATCGGGCAGGGCGATGTTCCTGGCCTCCCTGTTTTCCCGGCGCCGCAAGACGACGCTGGTCCTGTGCGGATCGGAAAAGGAAGCGGAAGAGCTCCTCCGGGATCTGTCCTTCTTCCTCGGCGCGGAGGAGGGCCTGCTCTTTCCGCCCTGGGACCTCGTCACGACCGACATGTTTGCCGTTCAGAAGGAGGCGACAAGGGCGCGAATGAACGTCCTCGCGCTGCTGGCGGGCGGCGGTCCGCGCCTCGTTATCGCGCCCCTCTCCGCCGCGGCGCAGAAGATCCTTCCCCGGAAGGTTTTCGACGCCTATGGCGGCTTTATCTCCGTCGGCGACACCATCGAGCGAGACGAACTGACCGCCAGGCTCCGTGAAGGAGGATACGCCCGCGTCACGCTCGTGGAAGAGCGCGGCGAATTCAGCATCCGCGGCCACATTGCGGACATCTATCCGATGGCCTCGGACCTTCCCTATCGCCTGGAGTTCTTCGGCGACGAGCTGGAAACGATCCGCCCCTTCAATCCCGCCACCCAGCGGTCGAAGGGGGAATCCGCCGAGTTCTTCCTCCATCCGGCCGCGGACGTTCTCTCTTCTCCGGAGAGGCTCAAGCGTGCGGCTGCGAATATCCGCCACTATGCCAACGAGATCGATCTTGCCGGCAGCCTCAAGAATCGGCTCGTCGAAGCCGTCTCGGGCGCGGATCCCGCGTCGGTGAATCCCCTGTTCGGTTCCCTCTTCTACGAATCCTGGGAGGGCGCTCCGACGAACGACGGCCCCCTGGGGAGCCTGTTCGATTATCTGCCGCGGGACGCCGTCGTTGTCCTCGACGAGCCCCTGTCGCTCGAACGGGGCGCCGAGGAGTGGGCGAAGAGGGTTGCGGCGGTGATGGGGAAGGCCGAGCGGGACGGGAGATTCCGCCCGCCCGAGGGGACCTTTTCCCTGGAGCTGGATTCGCTGCGGACGGCGTGGTCCTCCTTCCCACGGGTCGTCATGGAGGATCTGCCCATCGAGGCGCCGGACAAGGCGGCGGAAGCGGGGGAGGCGGCCTTGGCGCTGAAGACGGAAACGGACTTCTTCCCCGGCATCCTCGAGAGGCAGGGAAAGGAGGAGGACCGCCCTCTGCTGCCCGTGGCGGAGAAGATCCGGGAATGGCTGAGGGAGGGCGACCTCGTCGCCTTCGTCTGCCCGGGCGAAGAGAGTCTGCAGAACATGGACCACCTCCTGTCCGGATACGGCCTTTCGGGAAGCCGGCCCTCGGAATCCCTCCTCGAACTGCTCCAGCGGCATGAGGGCCATGGGAGGCTGCTGCTGTACCGCGGCGCCGTCGCGAAGGCATTCCGGATCCCCTCCCTGAAGATAGCGGTCCTGTCGGAGGAGGAGATCTTCGGCCGCAAGGTGCGGCAGCGCAAGCGGCGGCCCCAACGGGAGGGATACTTCCTCCAGTCCTTCGGCGAACTGAAGGAAGGGGATTTCATCGTCCACCGGGACCACGGCATCGGCCTCTACCGCGGGCTGCAGAAGGTGGCCGCCGGGGGGATTGAAAACGACTATCTCCTCATCGAGTACCAGGAAGGAGACCGCCTCTATATCCCCGTGGACCGCCTGGACATGATCCAGCGCTACGTGGGCCCCGAGGGATACCAGCCGCGCATCGAGCGGCTGGGGGGCGCGTCCTGGGAGGCGGCCAAGGAGAAGGTGAAGGCCTCCGTCCGCAAGGTGGCCGAGGAGCTGGTGTCCATCTATGCCGTCCGCCAGGTGGTCCGGCGAGACCCATTCTCGAAACCCGACCGGCTGTACGAGGAGTTCTGCTCCGCCTTCGAGTTCGAGGAGACGCCCGACCAGATGCGCGCCGTCGAAGAGGTCGGCCTGGACATGGACGAGGAAAAGCCGATGGACCGGCTGATCTGCGGCGACGCCGGCTTCGGCAAGACGGAGATCGCCTTGCGCGCGGCCTTCCGCGCCGTCATGGACGGCAAGCAGGCGGCGGTCCTGGTGCCGACGACGATCCTCGCCGAGCAGCACTACGAGACGTTCGCGCGGCGCATGGCGCCGTTCCCGATCCGCGTGGAGGCGCTCAACCGCTTCAAGACGAAGGCCGAAACGGCGGCGATCCTCGAAGGCCTGCAGAAGGGCGCCGTCGATATCGTCATCGGGACCCACCGCCTCCTGCAGAAGGACGTGCACTTCAAGGACCTGGGCCTCGTCGTGGTTGATGAGGAGCAGCGCTTCGGCGTCGCCCACAAGGAGAAGCTCAAGAAGGTGAGGGCGCTGGTGGACGTGCTCACGCTGAGCGCGACGCCCATCCCGCGGACCCTGCACCTGTCGCTCGTGGGAATCCGCGACCTGTCCATCATCAATACGCCGCCCGAGGATCGCCGGCCGATCAAGACGCATGTCCTGGAATTCGACGAGGACGTGATCCGCGATGCGATCCGCCGGGAGCTTGCCCGCGGGGGCAGGGTCTTCTTCCTGCACGATCGGGTGCGCTCGATCCACGGCATGGCGCGGTTCGTCGAGCGGATCGTCCCCGAGGCGCGGGTGGGCGTCGTGCACGGCCAGATGAAGCCCAAGGACATCGAGAACGTCATGTCCTCCTTCGTCCGGGGCCGGACCGACGTTCTCGTCTGCACGACGATCATCAGCGCGGGCCTCGACATCCCGACGGCCAACACGATCATCATCCATCGCGCCGACTGTTTCGGCCTGTCGCAGCTCTACCAGATTCGGGGCCGGGTCGGGCGATCCCGGGAAGACGCGTACGCGTACCTGCTCGTGCCGCGCGGCGCGATGCTGTCGCGGGATGCGCAGAAGCGCCTGCAGGTCATCATGGATTTCTCGGAGCCCGGCTCCGGTTTCCGCATCGCCTCGAGCGACCTGGACATCCGTGGGGCGGGGAACCTTCTGGGTACCTCGCAGTCGGGCCACATCTCCGCCGTCGGCTACGAGCTCTACACAGAGCTCATGGAAAGCGCCATTCGCGAGATCAAGGGGGAGGCCCCGGCGGAAGAGGAGATAAAGCCGGAAATTCAGCTCGGCCTGTCCGCCTATCTCCCCGAGGGATATATGGAGGACGTCCACCTGCGCCTCGTGACCTACAAGCGGTTGTCCATGGCGGCCTCGGACGAGGAGATTTCCGCCATCCGCGAGGAGCTGACCGACTGCTACGGACTTGTCCCGCCCGAGGCCGAGCACCTTTTCGGCGTGATCCGCATCAGAAATCACTTGAAAAGCATCCAGGGGAAACGGATGATGTACGACGGTAAACGCCTGTCGATTGCCCTGAACGAGCAGAGCCCTCTGGACCCCCTGCGGATTCTCCAGTTGGCCCGCAAAGAGATCCGGGGCCTGCGCCTGGAGCCGGACCTGAAGCTGTCCGTCCCCATGCCGGACCTGAAGGGACGCGAACTGGTCGAAGCCGTCTTGAACTTCCTGCGCATCCTGACGGCGCTGCCGCCGGGTCCGCCGGTGAAGCCGATCATCCCGAAGGAGAAGGCCTCATGAAGACGACAGGGCCGAGATCCCGGACGCTGGTCCTCACTGCCGTCGCCGCGGCGGTTTTATGCCTTGCTGTTCCGGGATGTCGGAAAACGGAACCGGCCGCGAAGCCCGTCGTTGCCGTCGTGAACGGCGAGAAGATCGAAGCCGATGAGTTCAACAGGCGCTACCGGCAGGAGGCGGCGTCGGCCCATGTGCTTCCGCCCGGCCGCCCGGAAGCGATTCGGCAGTTCAAGGAGGAGATCCTCAACGTCATCATCCAGGAAAAGCTGATGGCGATGCACGCCCGGGAACGGCATCTCACCGTCGGTGAAGAGGAATTTGCCGCGAGGATCGAGGAGGCGCGCCGGGAATATCCGGCCGCCGGTTTCGACGCGATGCTCAAACAGGAGAAGGTGGATTTCGAAACGTGGAAGAGGGGACTGCGCCAGAGGATGCTCATGGAAAAGCTCGTCCGGCAGGAAGTCAACGCGCACGTCTCCCTCACCTCCAAAGAGGTCGAGGACTTTTACGAGCGCAACAAAGCCGCCTACGTCCGGGAAAAAAGGGTGCGGGTGGCCCAGATTGTCCTGCGGAAGCGACACCTGGCGGAAAGTGTTCGCAGCCGATTGAAGAAAGGGGAGGATTTTGCTAAGGTCGCCCAGGAAGTTTCAATCGCGCCCGAGGCGGCGCGGGGAGGCGACCTCGGTTTCTTCGCGCGGGGCATGATGCCCGAGGAAATCGATGCGGCGGTCTTTTCCCTGCCGGTGGGCGGACTGAGCCGCGTCATCAAGAGCCCTTACGGTTATCATGTCTTCAAAGTCCTCGAACGGGACGAAGGGGGCCCCGGAAGGGCGCCGGATATGGATGAAACCGTACGCGCGGATGCGCGGCGATGGAAAGAAGAGCAGGCCTACGCGGACTGGCTCAGAGGTCTTCGGGCGAACGCCCAGGTCCGCATTTTTCGCGATATCCTTTTCGAGGAAAGCGCGTCCAAAGGGGAGGGAAAATCATGAAGATGCTGGGAAGGGGCATAGCCGCCCTTTTTCTTTTTTTCGGGGCGCTTTCGGCCCCGGCCGGCGCGGCGGTTGTCGATCGAATCGTCGCCGTCGTCAACGATGAAGTGATCACGCTCTCCGACCTCAATGAAGAATTGGACGTCATTCGCCAGAGGACCGCGGTGACCTACAAGGGACAGGATATAGAGAGGCTTCTCGCGGAGGCGCGCCCGCACGTGCTCAACCGGATGGTCGAGAGGCTCCTCATCGGGCAGGAGGCCCGCAAGTCCGGGATCGTCCTGAAGGACGAGGAAATCAACGAGGCGATCCGGGACGGGCTGGCGCAACGCAAGATGCGGATGGAGGACCTCATTGCTTCCCTCGCCAAGGAGGGCGCGACGCTGGAAGAGTACCGGAGGGAGCTCCGGGATCACCTGATGAAGACAAAGCTGGTCCGGCGCGAGATCCGATCCATGATCATGATTTCGGATGAGGAGATCGGCGCCTATTACCAGAAGCATCGCGACGACTACGAAGGCCGGGAGACCGTCCGCATCCAGCAGATCCTCCTGCCGATACCCAAGAAAGCGGACGAAGGGCAAATCCGGACCATCCGTCAGGAGGCGGAGGCGATTCGCCAGCGCCTGAGGGAAGGTGAGGCTTTCGAACTTCTGGCGGGCCGTTACTCGCAGGGTCCGGCGGCCGCCAGCGGCGACATCGGTTTTGTGGAAAAAGGCGTCATGCTGCCGGAGGTGGAAGCCGTCGCCTTCAACCTCAAGATCGGTGAAATCAGCGACGTGATTTCTTCGCCCGTGGGTTTCCATATCATCCGCGTAACCGACAAGAGGGGCGCCGGACTCAAACCGATCGAGGCCGTTCGCGAGGAGATCCGCCGGAAGATCGAAGATGAAAAAGCGGACAAACGGTACGAAAGCTGGATCGAGGACCTGCGCAAGAAATCGCACATCGAGATCCGCTGATCGGCCGCGTCGCTCGCGCATCAGAGAGACACAGGAATTTCCGGTTTCCGCATGCACCTTATCCGCGTCAAGGGCGCTTCTCAGCACAACCTGAAGAATGTCAGCGTGGACATTCCCCGGGACAAGCTGGTGGTCATCACCGGCGTCAGCGGTTCGGGAAAGTCGTCGCTCGCCTTCGATACCATTTATGCGGAGGGCCAGCGCCGTTATGTGGAGTCGCTGTCCGCCTACGCCCGGCAGTTCATCGGGCAGATGGACAAGCCGGACGTGGAGTCCATCGAGGGGCTGTCCCCGGCGATTGCCATCGAGCAGCGGTCCTCCGGCCACAACCCCCGCTCGACGGTGGGGACCGTCACCGAAATCTACGACTACCTCCGGCTTCTGTATGCGCGCATCGGCGTGCCGTATTGCCATCTCTGCGGGCGGGAGATCCATGCGCAGACGATCGATGCCATGGTGGAGACCCTTCTGCAGTTGCCCGAGAATTCGCGTCTCCTCCTCATGGCGCCGATCGCGAGGGGGAAGAAGGGAGAATTCCAGAAGGAGCTCAGGAAGTTGCTCCGCGACGGCTACACCCGCGTCCGCGTGGACGGGACGGTCCGGGAGACGGCAGAGGACATCGCTCTCGACAAGAACCGCCGCCACGATATCGACGTCATCGTCGACCGCCTCGTGATGAAACCCGGAATCCGCGGACGCCTGCGGGATTCTCTCGAGATGGCCTCCCAGCTCTCGGAAGGCCTGGTCCGGGCTCAGGTGCCCGGGCGGGAGGAAATGCTCTTCAGCGAACTGTACGCCTGTCCTGACTGCGGCGTCAGCCTGACGGAGCTGACGCCGCGGATGTTCTCCTTCAACACCCCTTACGGCGCCTGCCCGGACTGCACCGGCCTCGGGACGAGGATGTTCTTCGACGAGGATCTGGTCGTTCCGGACCGTTCGCTTTCCCTGCGCGAAGGGGCGATCGCCCCCTGGGCGGGGCGCCACTCGCTGTACTACTTTCAGATGCTGGGAGCGCTGGCGGAACACTACGGCTTCGACATCAACACGCCCTTCAGCGCTCTTCCGGAGGCCGTGCGCGAGGTTCTCCTGCACGGCTCCGGCAAGGAGAAGATCCGCTTCCACTTCGATCGGGAGGGGCGGCGGTACTTCTACCTGCGGCCCTTCGAGGGCGTTCTCAACCACCTGGACCGCCGCTACCGCGAGACGACCTCGAATGCCGTGCGGAACATCCTCAGCCAGTACATCAATCTCCGCGACTGCCCGACCTGCGGCGGCGCGCGCCTGAAGAAGGAAAGTCTCGCGGTGACGGTGGGGGCGAGGAACATCCACGAGCTCTGTTCCCTCACGATCAGGGAAGCGGCCGTCTTCATCCGCGACCTGCCGCTGACGTCACAGGAAACGCTGATCACGGAGCGGATCGTGAAGGAGATCCGCGAGCGCCTGCAGTTTCTGCTCGACGTGGGCATGGATTACCTGAGCCTCGCCCGCGCGGCGGGAACGCTCTCGGGTGGCGAGGCGCAACGGATCCGCCTTGCGACGCAGATCGGCTCCGGCCTGGTGGGGGTCCTCTACGTCCTCGACGAGCCGACGGTCGGCCTCCACCAGCGGGACAACCTCCGCCTGATCGCCACCCTCAAGAGATTGCGGGACCTGGGGAATACGGTGCTCGTCGTCGAACACGACGCCGATATGATGCTCTCCTGCGACCAGATCGTCGACATGGGGCCGGGGGCTGGACAGGACGGGGGAGAAGTGGTCTTCCAGGGGACGCCGGAAGAAATCCTCCGCAGCGAGACGTCGCTCACCGGCGGATATCTCTCCGGCAGGCTGTCCATTCCGATGCCGGCCCGGCGACGGAAAAGCACCGGCCGCTTCATCATCATTGAGGGGGCCCGCGAACACAACCTGAAGGAGATCGACATCCGCGTTCCGGTCGGCCTCTTCACGGCCGTGACGGGCGTGTCCGGTTCCGGCAAGAGCACCATGGTCATCGAGACGCTCAGCAGGGTCGTTTCGCGCAAGCTTGGCAATCATTACGGCGGCTTCGGGAAGATCAAGCGCGTCGTCGACCTGGGGGGGATCGAGCGCGTCATCATGATGAACCAGCAGCCCATCGGCCGGACGCCGCGCTCGAACCCCGTCACCTATACCGGCGTCTTCGCCCATATCCGCGACCTCTTCACGAATCTCCCGGAGGCGCGGATGCGGGGCTACAAACCGGGCCGCTTCAGCTTCAACGTCAAGGGCGGACGCTGCGAGGCCTGCGAGGGGAACGGTCTTATCCGCATCGAGATGCACTTCCTGCCCGACGTCTACGTCACCTGCGATGTCTGCCGCGGCAGGCGTTTCAACCAGGACACCCTCGAGGTCCGCTACAAGGAAAAGAACATCGCCGAGGTTTTGGACATGACGGTGAGCCAGGCGCTCGTCTTTTTCGAGAACATCCCGGCGATCCGCTCGAAACTGCAGTTCCTGCAGGACGTCGGCCTGGGCTACATCCGCCTCGGACAGTCGGCGACGACGCTGTCGGGAGGGGAGGCCCAGCGGATCAAGCTCTCCCGCGAGCTCAGCAAGAAGACGAACAGCAACACCCTCTACATCCTCGACGAGCCGACGATAGGCCTGCATTTCGCCGACGTCCACAACCTCCTGGAAGTGCTGACGCGGCTGGTGGACAAGGGCAATACGGTCGTCGTCATCGAGCATAACCTGGATGTGATCAAATCCGCCGACTATGTGATCGACCTGGGGCCGGAGGGCGGGCCGGGCGGCGGGACGATCGTCGCCGCCGGCGCGCCGGAAGTGGTGGCCCGCGTCGAAGGGTCCCATACCGGCCGCTTCCTGCGCGAAGTCCTGAAAAAGTGACGGACGACGCATGCTCATGAAATGGCTTGCTTTATTTTGGCGTTGGGTCTATTGAATAACTCATTCAAGAAAACGGCGTCGCAGGCAGCTTCCGCAACGGCGCCGATTCT
Organism: uncultured Syntrophaceae bacterium; assembly: GCA_964506465.1. Taxonomy (GTDB): domain Bacteria; phylum Desulfobacterota; class Syntrophia; order Syntrophales; family UBA6109; genus UBA6109. The sequence goes on along the minus strand of CAZDLM010000002.1, from coordinate 42,688 downwards.
CGACGAGACGCCGCCCCAGCCGTGAACGACTTCCCGGCAGCGGGAGCAGGCTTTTCCTCTTCCCGATCGATGCGCAGAAGGAGACGTTGGATGAAGAAGGACGCCCGATTCTTTCTCGCCTGTCTGATCCTCTTTTTCTGGGTAGCGTCCAGCTCGCCAGCCCTGTGTCAGCAGGAGCAGCTCTTGCAGGAGGGCATTCGGCAGTATTCCGAAGAGAATTACGAAGAGGCCATTGAGATATTTCAACAGCTTCGGGCCACTGGTTTCGAATCCTCCCAGCTCTCTTTCTTCTTAGGGATATCTTACAAGCAGGCCGGCGATTTCGACGCGGCCCTGCAGCCGCTTCTCGCGTCGGCCGCGGCGAAGCCGCCCGTGAAGGAAGCGGCCGCAGAACTGGCCGAAATCTTTTCCCGTCTTGATCATCCGGAAGAGGCGAAAAAATGGCTCGCCATCAGCGAGGCGAACGGGACTTTTCCGGCCAAGACGGCCTACCTGAGAGGAACGATCCTGGTCAGGGAGGGGAAACTGACCGAGGCAGTCGAAGCCTTTGAAAAAGCGGGAAGACTCGATGCTTCCTACCGGCAGATCGCGGATTACCAGATCGGACTGATCCACCTGGCGAACAGGGAATACGACATGGCCCGGCAGCGCCTGAAGGCCGTGGTCACTCAGGATCCGCTGTCCGACCTCGCATCCTACGCCCGTCGTTACCAGGATATTGCGGAGGAGCGCCGTTACACCGAGAGGCCTTTGAGGATCACCCTGGGGCTTATGGGCCAATACGACACCAATATGCTTCAGGAACCGAACCCGTCAACCGGGGCGCCGGACCTCGGTGAAGAAAGAAGCCTTGCAATGATCAGCAGCTTCCGCCTCGACTACCTGCCGGTCTTTACCGGACCCTGGCTGTTCAATGCGGGCTTTGCCGTGGGAAATACGCTGCACCAGAAGAACTCCACATCGCACGATACCATCACCAACACCATCTATGCCGCACCGGGATACAATTTCGGGCGGTTTGCCGTCAACCTGTCGGCAAACTACACCCACGCCCTGCGAAGGGATCCGAGCTACAAGGCCTACTATGACGGCTATTCCGTAGGCCCTTTGTTCCGTTTTCTCCTTTCGCAGAACCATCTGATCGAAGTGTACGGGGCCTACACCAACGACCATTACTACGGTGAACCCATCCTGCCGGAGGAGGATCAGAACACATCGGGACTGGACAGCTACGTCGGGTGGATATGGCTCTTTCAGAACGGCGGGATGGCGAACATCAAGTACGGTTACGCCGATCAGAAGGCCGACGGAGAAAACTGGAGCTACTGTGGGCACCGTCTTTCAGCCAATGTCATCTTCCCCCTCATGAAGGAAGTCCGGGGACAATTGGGAAGCGAGGCATTTTTCCAGATTTACCGCAACGAGCACACGATTTACGACGTTAGGAGGCGGGACAAAACGTACTCGGCGATGGCGGGTCTCATCTGGGACGTACACAGGCATGTTTCTCTGAACGCCCTCTACAACTTCACCCGCGGGGAATCCAATATCGATCTCTACGACTATAATCAGCATCTCTATACGGTTGGTGTGGAATTGAAATTCTAGACGGTCGCATCGGCTTCCGGTGCAAGGAGGTTGAAGAGATGAAAAAGAAAAAGTTCCAGATCACTGTAATGCTGATTCTGGTGCTCGCCCTGCCGCTGTTGGCGATGGCGGCGCCGGCGGGAAAAGTCACTCGCGTGGAAGGAAACGTTGATATCACCAGAGCGGGTACGACGGCCGCCAAAGCGCTGCTCTCCGGAGAGGCCGTTGAAGTCGGCGATATCGTCAGGACCAAGAGCAAGAGCAAGGCGGAAATCACGTTTACCGATCAGAACATATTGAGAATCGCCGCTTCGTCCAGGGTCACGGTTCAAAAATACATGGTGGAAGGGGAAAATACGACCGGCGTGATGAAGCTGCACAGGGGGATGGTACAGGCGATCTCTTCCGTCGGCTTCATCCGGCGTCTGACCGCCTCGCCGGATCAGAACAAGCTGGAAGTCAACACCATGAACGCCACTTGCGGAATCCGCGGGTCCAACATGATAGTCTCCTATCACGGCGGCGTGACCAGTGTGCTGTTCGTCACGGGGCATGGATACGCTTACAACCCGGCGAAGCCCGATATCACAGTGCCCATTACGGCTGGAAACATGTCCATCATCGAAAAGAAGGACACTCCGCCTGCGCAGCCGAAACCGATCTCGAACGTTGAACTGGACATCAAGATCAAGGCTGTTACGCCGGGGGAAAAGTCCCGGTCGGAGGGAGAACTGAAGCCAGACATGAAAGCCGAAGTGAAAGACATCGGGGGCAAGGGGAAGAGGGGAGAAATGCCGGCCCTGGGCAAGGCTCCGACCGATGCTGCCGATCTGCCGACCGGCCTGATCATGAAATCGCCCGGCCAGGCGGCAAAGGCCCTCGATCTCAAAACGGCGGATCGGACGATCAAGACGCAGGCAGCGAAAAACGCCGCTCCAGGCAGGGCCGTTGAACAGTCGAAGGGCGGCGGCGAAACGAGCGGCGGCGGTGCATCCAGAGGCGGCAGCAGCGAATCCAGTGGAAAGAGCGGCGGCTCCAGCGGAAGTTCGGGCGGAGGGAGCGGCGGCTCCAGTGGAAACAGCGGCGACTCCGGCGGAGGGAGCAGCATGTCCTCGCAGAGATCGTCGTCAGGCACTGCGGCCGACAGGATGGGACAGTTCCTCCTAGAGAAGAAGGAAAATAAGGGACAGAGCAAAAAAGAGGAGAAGGAAAAGAAGGGAAATAAAAAATAGGGCCTCGATGCGGTGTTGCGCCCCGCCGCCGCGGCCGGGGCGGATGCCGACAGGAAAAATCGGATCGCCCGGAGACCTGCAAGAGTAGAGACGACCTTATGTCGTCTCTACTCTTTTTCTGTGGGGAGAAAATGACCGGACACTACGTGCACGGATACGATTCCCGGGAGAGCCTTCGGCTGCAGGACCAGGCCTCGACCCTGGTCGAACTGCTGCACGCGGATACGGCCTATCCCCCGGGGAGCATGGTCCTGGAAGCGGGTTGCGGGGTCGGCGCCCAGACTCTCACGCTCGCGAACAACAGTCCGAAGGCATGGATTACCTCCGTTGACATCTCGGAGGAGTCCGTCCGGAAGGCGCACGGAGCGGCCGCGGCGGCGGGGCTGTCCAACGTGGCCTTCTGCCGGGCCGACATCTTCAGCCTTCCCTTCGCCCCGGAATCCTTCGACCACATCTTCGTGTGCTTTGTGCTCGAGCACCTGCCGCGTCCCGTCGCCGCACTGGCGCGGTTGAAAGAAGCCCTCAAGACCGGCGGCACGATCACCGTCATCGAGGGCGACCACGGATCAGCCTATTTCCATCCGGACAGCGAAGCGGCCCGCCGGGCGATCCGCTGCCAGGTTCAACTGCAGGCCAGGTCCGGCGGCAACGCCCTCATCGGCAGGGAACTCTACCCGCTTCTTTCGGAGGCCGGATTCGGCGCGGTACGCGTATCCCCGCGGATGGTCTACGTCGATGCGGGCAAGCCGAGGCTCGTGGACGGGTTCATCCGGAAGACCTTCACGGCCATGATCGAAGGCGTCCGGGAACCCGCCGTCTCCGCGGGGATGATCGATGGGGAGACTTTCGACCGCGGGGTCGCCGATCTGTACAGGACGACCCGGGGGGACGGCGTCTTCTGCTACACCTTCTTCAAAGCGGTCGCGGAGAAATCCTGAGTCTCCGCTCCCGCCTTCTTCTTTTAACCCCTCCTAGCGCAGCAGCCTCATCGCCCGCCATTCCCTGAGATTCGGCATCACGATCCCCGCCACGATCAGGAGCACGCCTGCGATCTGCAGGAGGACGATGTCCTCCCCCAGAACCGCGAAGGCCATGACTACGGTCGTGATGGGTTCGAAGGTCGAGAAGATCGAGGTATAGGCGCTGCCCACGGTCTCGACGGCGCGGAAGTGGAAGACGTAGGCGATCGCCGTGGAGACAAGACCCAGCGACAAGGCCAGCGCCCACTGGTGCGCGTCGAGGCTCTTGACGGGGATGCCGCCCCCGGCGACAGTAAAGGCGATGCCCGCGGAGAGGACCATGTAGAAGGACATCGTCAGCGGCCGCTCGCCCCGCAGGAAGATCTGCGTGAAGATCATGCACCCGGAGAAGGTGATCATTGTGACGACGGCCAGGACAATGCCCGCGGTGTCGAGGGCCTTGAGGAAGGCGTCGTAAAAGACGAGCGCGCAGCCGGCCGTCGTGAGGATGAGTGAAATCGATACGAAACGATCGATCCGCATGCGGAAGACGACGCCGGAGATCAGCGTGACGACGACGGGGTAACAGTACAGGATGAGCGAGGCCGTCGCGGCAGGAATAAACTTGAGCGACTTGAAGAAACACATGCTCCCGAGGAAATGGAAGGCCGCGCCGAGGACCGCCGCCTTGGTGATCGTCCGGAGGTTCGCCTTCAGGAGGCCGGGATCGCGGAACAGCAGGTAGAAGAAGAGCATGGCGGCCCCCGAGAGCCAGCGGATCGCGAGCAGTTGCATGTCCCGGAGACCCGCCTGGTATGAGAGCTTGACCAGGATGGCGATCATCCCGAAGCAGAAGGCGGAAAAGACCGCGTACAGGCATCCCTGGATCATGCAGCCGTCTCCGTGAAACCAGCACGAGCCTCGGCGACGAAGGCGGCGACCAGCGCCGCGTCTTTCCGTCCATCCGTCCCTTCAAGGCCCGTGTGGGCGTCGACTCCGGCCGGACGCACGCGCCGGATCGCCTGCCGGACGTTACCGGGATGGAGCCCTCCGGCGAGGATGATCGGCCGGGAGGAGGTCTCGACGAGACGCCGGCTGATTTCCCAGTCGTGGACGCGTCCCGTCGCACCGGACCGGCCGCTCTCAGGGTCGAAGGTATCGGTCAGGAAGGCATCGACAAAAGGAGTACAGGCCGCCATCTCCTGTGCGATCGCTTCAGGCCTCTCCCTTCCCACGATCAGGCTCCGGATGACGAAGAGTCCCGGATGCATTCGTCTGAGAAGGGCGATTTCTTCTGCAGCGATCGGGCCGTGGAGCTGCACGCCGGCGACTCCCAGCCGTTCGCAGTCGGCGGCGATGGCGCCGGCGTCGCTGCGATAGGTGATGAGGATTGTCCTGACGGCGGTGTCGAGCGTCGTGATGATCCGGGCGGTGTCGTCCTCGGAAAGATCGGTTTCCCGGACGCCCGGCCCGAGGGGGAACGCGATTTGCGTCACCCCGGCACGGACGAGCATACCCGCCTCCGCCTCATCGCGGATTCCCGCGACCTGGATCCATCCATCCTGATGCCGGTTTTCCATTCCCTGTTCTCCGCGGCCTGCGGCCTCCGCCGCGGCCCCGCCGGCCTTCGGCAGCGCGGCAAGAAGGCCTTGACAAAGAGACGGTTCCATTCTATTCCCCACCCTTCGTGAGAAATATGCCATGATATCATTTTTAGAAAGCATCCCCGCCGTCGTCAAGCTTCTCCTTGTGTTCGCTTTTCTGCTTTTTGCCATCCGCAGGAAGCTGTCGCTGGGGAACACCTTTTTCTGCAGTTCGATCCTCCTGGGACTGCTGTTTGTCATGCCTCCGCTCGCGATCGCGAAATCGATCGTGTCCTCGGCCCTGCATCCCAAGAGCCTGGCGCTTTCGGCGGTCGTCTCACTGATTCTCGTGCTGAGCAACAGCATGGAGGCCGGCGGGCAGATGAAGCGCCTGCTGAACAATTTTCAGGGCCTGATCACGGACATCCGCCTGAACATCATTGTCTTCCCCGCGCTCATCGGACTCCTGCCGATGCCCGGCGGCGCCGTCTTCTCCTGCCCGATGGTGAAGTCCATCGGCAAGGACACGGAATTGACGCCGGCCCAACTGGGGTACATCAATCAGTGGTTCCGCCATATCTGGGAATACTGGTGGCCGCTCTATCCCGGCGTTCTGCTCACGACGACGCTCGCGAATCTCGACCTCTGGACCTTCGTTATCGCCATGATGCCGATCACTCTTTTCGCCGTCGGGCTCGGATACATGCCCGTCAAACGCAATATGCGCCACAAGGACGGCCGGCAACGGGCGGCGCGGCCTTCCATCGCCCCTTTCCTGAAAGAACTCACGCCCATACTCATCGTCATCGTCGGCGGCCTCGGTCTGGGCGAGGGGGTCTCCCTTCTGAATCCGAAGCTGTCGATCGCCATCGAGATCGGCCTTTGCGTGTCGCTTTGTGTCGCCATCGGCTGGATCTGGGTCCAGAACCGCATGAAGGCGGCGGAGCTCAAGAAGGTCCTGCTGGACCCGCAGCTGCTCAACATGATCTACATGGCGATGGCGATTCTCCTGTTCAAGGGCGTCATGGAAGACAGCCGGGCCGTCGAGGCGATCGCACGGGAATTCACGGCGATGGGACTGCCCCTCGTTCTCATCGTCGTGCTTCTGCCCTTTTTCGTCGGCGGCATTGTCGGCATCACGATCGGCTACATCGGAAGCACGCTCCCGATCCTGATTCCCCTCGTCGTTTCCTTCGGGGAGGGGGCGCATATTCTCCCCTACATGATGCTGGCCTTCAGCAGCGGCTTCGTCGGCGTTCTCTTCACGCCGATGCACCTGTGTTTTGTGCTGACGAATCAGTACTTCCGCCTGTCCATCCTGCAGGTCTACCGGATCGCCGCCCTTCCACTCGCCCTCCTGTTCACCGCGATGTTCGCCTATTTCTGGCTGCTGCGGTTTCTGAGCGGTCTTCAGTAAAAGGACCCCATTTCAAAAAACAACACAGGCGCCTCCGGATGCGGAGACGCCTGCGTCCCGGTTCTGGGGCGGCGGTTTCAGCCGGCGCCGTAGAGCGAATGCTTCGCCAGGTAATGCCGGACCGCATCCGGAACGATATACCTGATCGACTTGCCCTCCCGGACGCGTCTGCGGATATCGCTCGACGAGATGTCCAGGAAGGTGACCTGCCGGAAATAGATCATCCGACCCGTCGCGCCGCGGTACCCCTGCGCCTCCTCGTCGAAAACGAAGGAAGACGAGAATTCCGCCGGCAGAACCCCCTCCAGCGTCATGCTCGCGTAGCCCGGCCTCGTCATCACGACGAAATGGCACATCGTGAGGAGCCTCTGCCAGTCCTTCCAGGTCCGGATCGCCTGAAAGGCGTCCTGTCCGACGATGAAGTACAGTTCGAGGTCCTTCATGTATTTCTGCTGGAAGTGCTCCACCGTTTCCACCGAATAGGACGTCCCCTGCCTTTCCCGTTCGACACTCGAGAAGGAGAAGACCGGGTTGTCGTCGATGGCGAGCTTGATCATCTGCTCGCGATGGCGGAAGGGGGTGATCCGGGCGTCGAGCTTGTGAGGGGGCAGAGAGGCCGGCACGAAGATGATGCGGTTCAGGTCGAAGATCTCCAGCACTTCCTCGGCGCAGCGCAGGTGGCCGACGTGGATCGGATCGAAGGTGCCGCCCAGAAGACCCCATTTCATGACCGCACCTGCCCGTTTCCATAGACGATGAACTTCTGCGTCGTCAGCTCCTCGAGTCCCATGGGACCATAGGCGTGAAGTTTTGTCGTGCTGATGCCGATCTCGGCGCCCAGTCCCAGCTCGAATCCGTCGTTGAAGCGGGTCGACGCGTTGACCATCACCGCCGAGGACTGGATTTCGTTCAGGAAACGCTGCGCATTGCCGTAGTCGCGCGTAACGATCGCCTCGGTGTGGAGCGATCCGTACGTCTCGATATGGGCGGCGGCGGCGGCGAAATCGTCGACGACGCGGACGGAGAGCGTCAGATCCAGGTATTCGCGGCCCCAATCGTCCTCGGTTGCGGCCTCGATATCGGGAAGGATTGCGCGGGTCCGTTCGCAGCCCTTGAGCAGCACGCCGGCCTCCCGGAACCGCCGGGCGATACGCGGCAGGAAGGTTTCGGCGATGTCCCGGTGCACCAGCAGGGTCTCCATGGCATTGCATACGCCGGGTCGCTGCACCTTTGCGTTCATGCAGATGCCTTCGGCCATCTGCGGATCGGCGGAGGCGTCCACGAAGACGTGGCAGACGCCCTTGTAGTGCTTGATGACGGGGATCTTGGAAGCGCTGACGACGGCCCGGATAAGCTCCTCGCCGCCGCGCGGGATGATGAGGTCCACGTACTCGTCCTTTTGCAGGAGTTCATGGACCGCCTCCCGTTCCGTCCGTTCCAGCAGGCGGATGGACGCCTCGGGAAGCTCGGCACGGCGCAGGGCATTCCGGAGGATTCCGGCGATCGCCACATTGGAGTCGATCGCCTCCGATCCGCCCCGAAGGATGACGGCATTGCCGGCCTTCAGGCAAAGCGCCGCGGCGTCCACCGTGACATTCGGCCGGGCCTCGTAGATGATGCCGATCACGCCCAGGGGAATCCGCATCCGGCCGACAACGAGGCCGTTGGGTCGCTTCCACATCGAGGTTACCCGCCCGACGGGATCAGGTAGCGCGCTGACCTCGCGAAGGCCCTTCACCATCGCCGCGATGACGGAGTCCTTGAGGGAAAGGCGGTCCAGCATCGCCCCCGGCAGGCCGGCCGCTTCCGCCCGGCGGAGATCCTTTGCGTTTTCGGCCTTGAGGAATGGGGACTGCTGGACGATCTCTTCCGCCATGAAGGAAAGAGCGCGATTTTTTGCGTCCGTCGGGCAGTTCGCGAGCACGCCCGCCGCACTCTTGGCCTCCCTGGCCGTTTCGGTTACGTAAGCCTTGATGTCCATGCGAAGGTCTTTCGGTTCGGGGATATTCGTTGACAAATTCCGGGGGTTCGGTTATGAACCGCCATTCGACGGCCACAGAATGGCGCCGCGTTCTTTCGGTCGGCGCCCACTGTACAAAAGGCTCCGTACCCTGTCAAGGCGATTTCCGGTTTCGGGACCGGCCCATTGGTAGGCGCCGCGAGGGGGGAGACGGCCGGGTTCTTACCATGGGTTTTTCATGAGCAGCCGCATTCGCATCCTTGCCGGGAAAAACGTCTATCCGATTCTTCGCGACGGCGGTTTCGATTGGGGAAATATCGCGGCCTACTTTGCCCCGGCCGTCGGCCCGAGATGGCTGATCTCCTGCGGTTTCGACCGCGCCCTCCTGCGTGAAGGCGTTTTGAAGAAGAAGCGGCCGACGCTTCTCGTCGGGGCATCGGCGGGTGCCTGGCGCCTGGCGGCCTGGCTCCAGCCGGAGGCCCTGAAATCCTACCGGGTGCTCATGGAAGCCTACATCGACACTGTCTACAGCCGGCGCGACACGCCGGCTTCGGTTCTGGCATCCCTCTGGAGGATCGTCGACACCTATATCGAAAATGACGCCCTGTCTTTTGCGCTGGCGAACAAAAATTACCGGCTGGCCGTGATCACCGCCCGCACGCGTCATCTCGTGGCCGCGGAAAACGGATTTCTCCAGCGGCTTGGCCTGGGGTTCTGCTTTGCGGCGAACGCCTTCCGTCGTTCGCTCCTCCGTCATTTCGCCGAACGGATTGTCTTCTTCCACGGCGCCGTGCCGCCGCAGTTCTGCCTGCAGAGCGATTTCCGTGGGCGCTATATCCCCTTGAGCGGGGCCAATTTCAAGGCGGCCATCGTGGCCTCCGGCGCGATCCCCCTGGTCGTCGGGGGCGTAAAGAACATCTACGGCGCACCCTACGGGACCTACCGCGACGGCGGACTGGTCGACTATCACCTGACCCATCGTTATTCCAGGCAGGATAACGAGATCACGCTCTTTTTCCATCACCAGGAGAGGATCGTTCCCGGCTGGCTCGACAAGAAGCTTGCTTACCGCCGCGTGCCGGAGGGCATCCTCGACAACGTCCTGATGGTCGTTCCCACCGCCGGGTTCATCCAAAATCTGCCCGACGGCAAGATCCCCGACCGGGATGATTTCCGGACCTACATCAATCGCCCGGCGGAGCGCATCCGGAAATGGCATGCGGCCGTCGAAGTTGCCGCACCGCTCGGGGAGGTGTTTCTCGATCTTGTCGAAAGCCACAGGCTGCAGAAGATTGTGGAACCCCTGGCCGGCGGCTGAAAAACACCCGTCTGCGGCGTTTCCCTCGTCCTTCGCCCTTCGACGTACCTCCAGTACGGCTCAGGGCTCAGGACTTCGGGGGCCTTGCATCCAGGCATTCTTGAGCCGCCTTGGAGTCAGGGCGGGCCGGCGGCTGAATCCGCTTTGAACCACCCGATCAGCGTGATGGAAACGAATATTCTCCGACTCAAGGACATCCTTCGAGACTGCACCCTCTGTCCGCGGCGTTGCGGTATCGATCGGACGAGAGGAGAAAAGGGTTTCTGCGGTCTCGACGGCCGTATCCACGTTGACCGCGCCCTGGCGCATCACGGCGAGGAACCGCCTCTTTCCGGCAGTCGCGGCGCCGGGACGATCTTCTTCTCCTCCTGTAACCTGCGGTGTTCCTACTGCCAGAACTATCAGATCAGCCATGCGGTGGGCGGAAGCGTCCTCGGCGCAGACGAGCTCGCCCGCACGATGCTCCGCCTCCAGGAAGAGGGGTGCCATAACGTCGAAGTCGTGACGCCGACGCCGCAGTTGCCGGAAATCGCCCCGGCGCTTCTCCTCGCCCGTCAGGACGGCCTGAAGCTTCCCCTGGTTTTCAACTGCGGCGGTTACGAGGATCCGGACGTCCTGCGCCTGCTGGAGGGCCTCGTCGACGTCTACCTGCCCGACTTCAAGTATGGGGACGACCGCCTGGCCGGGGAGCTGTCCGGCGTGGGGGACTATTCGCACTGCGCTTTGTCATCGCTGCAGGAGATGATCCGCCAGGCGGGAGATGAGCTTCAGTCCGCGGAGGGGATCGCCGTTCGCGGCGTCATCGTCCGGCACCTGATCCTTCCCGGCCATGTCGAAAACAGCCTCTCGGCGCTGAAGATTCTGAGCTCGGTCGTACCGCTTACCGTACCCCTCAGTCTCATGTCGCAGTATTCACCCATCCCTTCCGTCAAGGATCACCCCCTGCTCGGCCGGAGGATCACGAGGGAAGAATACGAACGCGTCGTCAACTTCGCGCTCGATCTGGGATTCGAAGAACTCTTCGTCCAGGACGTCGACGAACGGACCCTGACGCCGGATTTCGCGAAGGAGAATCCATTCGACTGGTGAAAGCCGTGCCCGCGACAAGGGGCCATTTCGCGTTCGCGTGATCTCCGTGAAGTCAAGAGACCTGCCGGACCGCGAGTCGAAGCTTATCGTCTCCCAGTCCCTTCACGGCCAGCGCCGCCGTGTGGCCGGGCGGCAGCGGGATGAGGCGAAACTGCCACTGCGCGGGATCTTCCCCCAGGGTTGGATCGAAGAGGGCGGCCACTGTTTTATCCGGCCGGATGGTGAAGGCGATCTTGTTCAGAGGCAGCGACAGTCCCCATCCGCCCGCCTTGAGGAAGGCCTCGCGTAGCGTCCAGAACTCCAGGAATCTCTTTCGGCGCGCCTCCGGCGGCAGCGATTCGATGTCCCTGATTTCCGTTTCGGGGAAAAAGCGCCGGGCAATCTGCTCGCAGCGGCAGGGTCTCTTGAGGCTCTCCACATCGATGCCCACAGCGAGATGCCGCGCTACGGCGCAGACGGCCATGCCGTCGGTGTGGGAGAGATTGAAACGCAGGGGAGCGGAGATGCCCGGGGCGGCGATCTCGGGCCGACCGTTCGGACCGGTCCGGAATTTCCAGGCGGAAGGAGGAACATCCCCGTACCGCGACAGCGTCGTTCGAACCAGCACGCGCCCGGTACGATGCAGCAGGCCCGCCGCTTTCGAAGAAAACCGCTGCTGGCGGTCGACCTCGTCCGGCGACAGGAGGCCGTCCCCGGAGCTCAGGAATGCGTCCTTCCGGAGAGCATCAGGCGTTGCATACCAGACATGGACGTCGTTTTCTTCCAGAGACAATTCCGTCATCCTGACCACCGGGTTCTGCCGGAATGACCCGCCGAACCGGCATGGACGTTCCGACGAACAAGCATCCGGACATTCCCTTGACGCCGTCGCCGCGACCGATGTATTTCTGGACAGGAGCGGCATCGATGAACGAATTGTTCAGCCTTGGGAAGATCCTGATCATCGTCGGCCTGATCGTCGCCGCATTGGGGCTGGTCCTGGCGCTCGCCGGGAAGGGTTACCTGCCCTGGATCGGCCGACTTCCCGGCGATCTGTATTTCAAGGGGAAGAATTTCAGCGTCTATTTTCCGCTTGCCACGTCCATCCTGGTCAGCATCGTGCTCAGCGTCATCCTCTGGCTGATCCATCGCCGTTGACGGCTCCGCTTTAACCCCAGAGGACCAGCCCCGTCTCCTGCTTGTCCGTAAGACTCTCCCGGTAGGGCAGCACGCGGATGCCGTAAAAATAGGAGCCGTTCTTCCTGACCACGTATTCGATCTGAAATGTCAGGACGCCGTCGGACGCCTTTTCGTCCGCTTTGAGGGGAAGACACAGGGGCGGCGCCATGGATCCGGCCCCGTCTTTCTCTCCGATCATCAGTTCGACGAGGATTTCGTCGCGGCTGAGCTTCCCGGGATCGACGCGCACCGCCACGCGCAGGGGTTTGTCCACCAGAATCGTGTCTCCCAGGATTCCCTCCACGCTGATGTCCAGCAGGCGCAGCGAAGAAAATCGCAGGGGGATCTTCTGTTTCCAATCGGCGACCTGGCGGGTCATCGCAAACGAATTCGCCGAGAGCTTGGCGCTTCGCCGCGCCGTCGGCGCGTACATGTCGTGGTAGTATTCCAGCAGCATCCGGTCCGTGTTGTATTTCGGACAGAGCGTCTGCATCGACGATTTGATGGTGCGCACCCATTTTTCGGAAATTCCCGAGACCTCCCGGTCGTAGTACATGGGGACCACCGTATTTTCCAGGAGAGAGAACAGCGACTGGGCGTCCTCTTCGTCCGCTCCCGTAGTCTCCTCCATGTAATCTCGGACAACCGGACCAACGACCCAGCCGTTCTTCCCGTCGTATCCCTCGCACCACCACCCGTCGGATACGCTCATGTTGAGGACGCCGTTGATGATGACTTTTTCTCCGCTGGTCCCGCTGGCCTCGTTCGGCCTCCGCGGGTTGTTGAGCCAGACATCGACGCCCTGGACAAGCCGCCGCGCGACCCGGATATCGTAGTCTTCGACGAAGAAGATCTTTCCCCGGAAGCGGTCGTCGCGGCAGACGTCGACCACCCTCTTCAGGATGCTCTTCCCCATTTCGTCGTTCGGATGGGCCTTGCCGGCGAAGACGATGTGGACCGGATGGGTCTTGTGGTTGACGATCCGATCCAGGCGATCGAGGTTGGACAGGATCATGTCGGCGCGCTTGTATGGGGCGAAGCGCCGGGCGAACCCGATCCACATGGCGGTCGGATTGATCTTGGAAAACAACTCTTCCCGCCAGGTTTTCGAATAGCCGTACTTCTGCCAGTTGCGGGAGACGTGTTCGATGATGAAATCAACGGTGCGCTGCTTGATCTCATAACGCGTACGCCACAGCAGGGTGTCAGGGACGTCCTGAATCCTCGCCCAGCGTTCCGGGTCGGCGATGTTCTGCGACCAGTCCATCCCCAGAAAGGCGTCCAGGACCTCCCTCATGCGCGGGGCAAGGTAGGACAGGAGATGGGCGCCGTTGGTGACGTGCTGGATCGGAATATCCGATTCGTGGAACCCCTTCCAGACGTCCCGCCACATGCGGCGCGACACCTGGCCGTGGACGCGGCTCACCGCGTTGCTCATGTAGCTCATCTTCAGGGCGAGGACGGTCATGAAGAAGGGCTTGTCCTCTCCGCTCTCCTTGAGTCCGAGTTCCCAGAACTTGGACCACGAAATGCCGGTGCATTTGACGAAGCTGGTGAAATAATGCTCGATCAATTCCTTTGGGAATCGCTCGTTGCCGGCCTCGACGGGCGTATGGGTCGTGAAAACGGTGCCCGCGCGGACGGCCTCCGCCGCCTCGTCAAAGCTCAGCCTTTCCTCCTTCATGAGCATGGAGATCCGCTCGAAGATCAGAAAGGCCGAGTGACCCTCGTTGATGTGGCACACGGAGGGCCGGATTCCCAGTTTGCGGAGCAGCCTCACCCCGCCCATGCCCAGCAGAATCTCCTGCTCGATCCGCGTCCGCGGATCCGCGTAATAGAGCCGCGAGGTGATCTTCCGGTCCTGGACCGTGTTGCGGGGAACGTCGGTGTCAAGCAGGTACAGGGAGACCCGCCCCACCTTGACTTCCCAGATATTCGCGAAGAGCGTCCGGCCGGGAAGATCCAGGGAGATCTGGACCTCGTTGCCCCGATCGTCCCGTACGATCTCCACCGGCATATTGGAGAAATCATTTTCGGGGTATTCCGCGACCTGAATCCCGTTGCGGTCGAGGACCTGCCGGAAGAAGCCGCTCTTGTACAGGATCCCGACGCCGACGAGCGGAATGTTGAGATCGCTGGCGGTCTTCAGATGGTCGCCGGATAGCGTTCCCAGACCGCCGGAATAGATGGGGATGCACTCGTGGAGACCGTATTCCGCGGAAAAATACGCCACCGGCGACGATCGCTTGATATCCTGCGAAGCGCGGACCCGGCGGTGCGAAGGCTTCTCGTTCATGTAGCTGTCGAACTGCTGGAAGGTGAGGTTGTACTGGCTGATGTAGCCCGAGTTCTGTGCGGCTTCGAGCAGGCGTTCCGGCGAGACCGATTCCAGCATCCGGACGGGATTGTTGCCCATCTGGCTCCAGAGGTTGGGGTCGAGGGAGATGAAGAGTTCGCGGGCCTTCGGGTTCCACGACCACCAGAGGTTATAGGCAAGCTCACGCAGCCGGCCGATCTTTTCGGGAAGATTCGCGATCGCCGTGAAGGTTCGGAAGTGGGGCTGAGTCGAAATGGCGCCGGCAAAGGTCTGTTTGTCGGGTGTCTCCATTTCGACGGCCAGATGCTCGGCGCGGGAAGTGGCGACCGCAAGGGCGCGGTCGTAGGCCTTCAGATACAGTTTGTAGAAGTCCCGCCAGTTCGATTGCGCGGCCACTTTCCTGGCCTCCCTGCGGCGTTCGATGCTCTCCTGGTCCGTCCAGGTCAGGAAATCCCGGAAGATCGCATACAAGTGGTCTTCGATCACCGACGTCGGCTGCCCTCTGCGTTTGAGCAGCATGACGCCCTTGTTCTCGCCGAACTTGTTCTGCACCCACAAGCCGAAGCCGGCCTGATCGGTGGTGACCGTCGGCACGGCATAGGCGGCGCTCTCCAGCGGCGTATAACCCCACGGTTCGTAATAGGAGGGGAAAACGGCAAGGTCGCAGCCGGAGAGGGCCTCGTAGTAGGTCATGTCGAGGAGGCCGTCATGGCCGCTGAGGTAGGCGGGGATGAAGATGACGTTGACCCTGTTCTGGACGGCGTTGTTCAGGCCCAGGCGGTTGCAGGTCTGCAGGATCGGATCCGACGCCTCGTAGTGAAGTCGATGGGTGGCGATCGGGGCGTTCCCCTGATCCGGCTTCATCGGGTCGTTCTGCAACAACGGGATCAGGTCCGTATGTCCCCCCAGGACGAGAAGAAGAGCCAGGACCGGTTCATTGGCGGTTGCCTCACGTTCCAGCCGCCCCAGGGCATTCAGAAAGACGTCGATTCCCTTGTTGTGAAATTCGTACCGTCCCGAGATCACCATGATCTTCGTCGCCGGCGAGATGTTCTTGCGGAGAAAACGGGATGCGGCGGCGAGCAGCTTTTCCCGGGCACGGAGGGCCGGCGCCCGGTCCTGCGCAAGATCCGGGATGTGTTCCATATCCAGGCCGTTGGTCGTGATGACGTCGGGGGCGCGGCCCAGAAAATTCTTCGCCTCGACGGCGGTGATCTCACTGACCGTCGTGAAACAATCGGCTTCCCGGGCCGACACGGTCTCCATGGAATACTTCGCCGTGATGTTGTGGGTGGAGGCTTCCCGCTTCGGCGAAATCCGTTCCATATCGGTGTAGATGTCCACGCCCGAACCGGCCATCGAGCGCCCGAGGATCGTGGCATGCGTCGTGAAAACCGTCCCGATTTCCGGCACCCTCTTCTTGAGGCACAGAAGGGCCGCTCCGCACATCCATTCATGGACCTGCGCCACGGCCGGGAGGTTGTGGGGGCGCGCCATGAGGTTGTAGGCGATCTCGATCACCTCGCCGCAGGCGTAGCTGAACATGACGGGCTCGATATAGTCCCAGCCGCCGGCGATGGAATCGACGCCGTAGTCCTCCCAGATCCGGTAGAGGAGCTGCTCCTTGTTGTACTTCGAACCGGCGCTCACGAGGATGACCCTGGGATCGCCCGGGACCTTCCAGCGTCCGCAGCGGCAGGATATTTCCTTGATGGCGGCGGCTTCGCGGAGCCGGGGCCAGCACTCCTCGTCCGTCTCCTCGAAATCGATGTTCGTCTTCAGGTCGGGGCCGAACAGGAGATACTGGTCCCCGTAGTACTGGGCGGCCTCGCGGAGCTTGCTTGCGATGACCGTGTAGATCCCGCCGACCTTGTTGCAGACCTCCCAACTGATTTCGAACAGATAGCCGCTGCGCTGTTTTGCCATGGGTCGTCTCCTTGAGAGGGCATTGGAAATGTTCCCCACGGGCGGAACATTTTCCGTATTCTATGGGTTCCCGCGTTGATGCGGCGGTCAGGCCGCCGCTTTCTTCCGGTTGAGCCTCCAGGAAAAATCATCCAGGATGTTCATGTAGTTGATATAAGCGTCGTAAGGTGATTCATAGGGGTTGAAGTACTTGTGGACGTCCCCGTCTTCGAACCACTTGGTGCACATGTAGTAAAAATGATCGGACGTCTGGAGCAGACGCCAGTCTTTCAGCAGTTTCCGGCTCCTCGACCGGCGCACGTCCTTCTCCATCCCGTAGAGGCTGGTCAATGCGTCCTTCTGCATGGCATTTCCCTGCCAGGCCGTCAAGTCCCTTTCCACGTCCGCCCAGGAAACGACATCGGGAACGTCCAGCGTTCCGGAAGGTTCGCAGCGATCGGCGATCTCGGAGGGTGTGTGGAATGCGAAATCGGGATGTCGAAAGACTTCGGCAGGCATCTGCCTGAGGAAGTCGAAGATGCCGCTGTCCTGCCACTGGTGTTCCCCGAAGGTCTCGTAATCCATGAACAGGTTGATGACCTGCGCGTCGGCGTTCTGGTGGATCCAATGGGCGAATTTGGCGGCCGTCAGCGGGTATTCGCGCCACTGGCGGTTGGAAAAGCGGAAGGCGATGTCGTCGGACAGCCGGTAATTCCGGAGAAGAACCTTCACCCCGGCGCCGTCGGGACGATAGACGACGTTGGGGCTCCGGCGGCCGAGGATCCGCTCGGTTCCTTCGGCGAGGACGACCCTGTAACCCATCGCTGCGACCCGCTTGGCCAGGTCGTTGCTGTAGAGAAGCTCGGTATTGCGGAAGGTCACGGCGTCCTGACCGAACAGCTCCTTGATCTTCTTCCGATGGAGCCGCACCTGCGCCTCGAATTCCCGGGTGGAATAGAGGCTGCAAAGGGAGTGATCATGGGTTTCGTTGAGGAATTCCACGCACCCCGTGCGGGCGAGTTTCTGAAAGCTCTTCAGGACGTCCGGGCGGCGGGATTCCAGTTGTTCGAGGATGACGCCGGTGAGCGAATAGGCGACGCGGAACTTTCCCCGGTGCCTCCGGATCAGATCCTGGATCGCGGCGTTGGCGGGCAGGTAGCACTTCTCAGCGACCTTGTCGAGGATCTGGCGGTTCTGGGCTTCGTCTTCGTAAGGCTGCGAACGGCCGATGTCGAAGACGGTGAAATGGCGCAGCCGGCGGGGCTGGTGGACTTCAAAATACAGGCAGAGGCTCGGCATGAGGCATCGACTTTCGTGGCGCGGGATCCGCGGCAAGTGCGGAGAAAGTGCACGCGACCGCCCCGCGGATCTTCAGCCGGACTTGACGACGCGATGATAGATCGATTCCAGCTCTTCCGCCGCGCGATCCCAGTGGATCCGTTGCATCTCGGTGCGGCAGTCTTCCACGACCTGCCGGGCGAGCTCCGGGTCGCTCAGCAAGGAGGCCATCTTTTCAGCCAAACCGTCGACGTCCCAGAAATCGACCTGAGGGGCGTGGCGGAGGACTTCCGCGACGCCGGAGGATTTTGAAAGAATCACCGGCACGTCGTACATCATCGCCTCCAGCGGGGAAATCCCGAACGGCTCGGAGACGCTCGGCATGACGTACAGGTCGCTCATCGCGAACATCCGCTCGACGTCTTCCCCGCGCAGAAAACCCGTAAAATGAAAGTGCTGGCCGATCCCGAGTTCCGCGACGCGTTCGACCATCCGGATCATCATGTCGCCGGAGCCGGCCATCACGAAGGTGAGATCGGGGATCTGCCGCAGCAGGCGCGCCGCCGCTTCCACGAAATAGTCCGGCCCCTTCTGAAACGTGATGCGGCCAAGGAAAAGCACGATCTTCCGCACGGGGATCTTGACGACCTGCAGCGACGATTGCGCCTCGGAGCGGGAAACGGCGTTGTGGACGACAAAGATCTTTTCCGCGGGGATGCCGTAGAGCTCCACGATCCTGCCTTTGGTGTAATGGCTGACGGCGACGACCGCATCGGCCTGACTCATTCCCCAGCGCTCGATTTCGAAGATGTCACGGTTGATGTTCTCGCCGCTGCGGTCGTATTCCAGGGCGTGGATGTGGAGAATCAGGGGTTTCCCGCTGCTGCTTCTCGCCCGGAGACCGGCGAAGACGCTCATCCAGTCGTGGGCGTGGATGACGTCGAAGGTCCGTTCGACCCCGACGGCGCCTGCAACCATCCCATAGCGGACCACCTCTGAAAGGAGGTCCGGGCCGTACTGCCCGGTCAAGTCCACCAAGGAGCGGCCTCCGCTCCGCCGCGCCCGCGGGGCGGCGGTTCCGGCCGTACGCATATAGGGGCGAAGGGACGAACGAATCCTGCGGAGGTCGAAATTCGCCGCGAGGCGGCGTTCTGATTCTTCGGATATGGGGATCCCGGAAGCGGACAACAGCTCCACATGGGAGCTGCACGCCTCTTCGATGGGGGAAGGAAGAACAAAGAGGATTTGGTGGCCCCGTCCGACCAGGGCCTTGGTCATTCCGTAACAGGCTGTCCCCAGACCGCCGCTCATATGGGGAGGGAATTCCCAGCCGAACATGAGGATGCGCATGGGGAGAGGATCTCCTTGTCTTTTCTCTGCGACGCCCTTCCCGGGTCCTGCCGCCCTTGTTCCACGTCCGAAACGGGCAAAAAATGTTGGCACAGAATTCGAGGAAAGTAAACAACAATAGGGGATTTCTTATGCTTATGGCTGATCGGCCGTATCGGAGATCAGGCGATAGAGATAGAGAACCCCCGCGACGCTCCATGCCTGCGCGATACATCCGCGCGCCTCGTGGGGCGCGTCCCCGTCAAAGATTTCGGAGAGGCTGCCCAGTCCCGCTTCGTGCAGATGGGAACGGAGAAAATCTCTCAGCAGGTCGATCAGGAAACGGCGCGCCCGGATCTTGTCTTCGGCAACCTTCAGGAAGGCCTCGCCGAAGGGAGCCAGCAGCCACGGCCAGACCGTGCCCTGGTGATAGGCGGAATCCCGGGAAGACTGATCCCCCGTGCAGCGGCCGCGATAGGCCGGGTCATTCGGAGAGAGCGTGCGCAGGCCGCGGGGGGTGAGAAGGTTCTCCTGCACCGCCCGAACGACCAGGGCGCGTTTCCCGGCATCGAGCGGCGAGTGCGGCAGCGAAACGGCGAAGATCATGTTCGGCCTCAGCGATATGTCGAGGGCGCCGTTGTTCCAGGTGTCGCCGAGATAACCTCCGCCGTCATACCAGAAGGTATTGAGGAAGGATTCCCGGAAGCGGCTGATGAATTCGTCGAATGCGAAAAAATCGTCCCCGAAGCGCCGGGACAATTCGCGGGCAAAGCACAGGGCATTGTACCAGAGGACGTTGATGTCCACAGCGAAGCCGCAGCGCGGTGTTACGGGCCTGCCGTTTACGACGGCATCCATCCACGTGAGGTGGGTTTGGGCACTGCCCGCAGCCAGGAGTCCGTTTCCGGCCACATGAATGTCCCAGATCGTTCCCTCGGAATAGCGTTGAAGGATCCGTTTCATCACCGGCCACAGCGAGGCCCGGACGTCGTCGGGATTCCCGCCGAACTGCAGCATCTGCTGGACGGCCCAGAAGAAGATCAGCGACGCGTCCACGGTGTTGTAGGCGCCGCCCTCGCCATCGTCGGAGAGGATGTTGGGCAGCACGCCGTCCCTTTCCTGATCGCCGAGCGCGGCCAGGATTTCAAGACCTTCGCGATGGCGGCCCCGACAGAATGTGAGGCCGGGAAGCGACCACAGCGTGTCGCGCCCCCATGAGCCGAACCAATGGTAACCGGCCACGACGGCGGCGCGGTCGTGCGGTTTCCGGACCAGAAACTGGCGGCCGGCGGCCAGCGCCTGCGACGCAAGGGGCCGGTCTTCTTCCGGAGCGAAGCGTCTCGCCCAGTCCTCATCCTCGCCTCTGGCAAGGGATCTCCGCTCGATTTCGCGGTTCCAGGTCTTCTTGATCTGCTCGCAGAAGGGCTCGGAGGAAATGGACAGGATCGCGGCGCCGCCTCTCTTGATGGGGATTTCCAGAATCCCCGGCATCATCAGGTCTTCCTTCCAGCCGTACCCGCGGGTCCGCTCCTCCTCGTAGATGAAATTCCGGTACCAGACGGGCGACGGACGGAAGATCGAGCGGATATTCGTCTGGACGTAGAGCGGCGGCATTCCTTCATAGGGATCGATTCTGAAGCCGTTCCTCTCGTCCCGGATCCCGCTGCGGAAGAAAGAGTTCTCTCCGGCGAGGTCGTGATATCCGCGGAAAGCGAGCAGGGGCTTGATGACCAGGACGGCGGCCGCCGGACCTTCTTCCAGATCGTAACGGACGAGGAGGCGATCCTTCCCATGGACCATCAGGAGGGACTTGCGAATCCGCAAGTCCCCGGCCGCGTAAAGGAAGGAGGGATGCAGATCCAAATGGAATTCCAGAAGTCCTGCGGGGGGATTGGGGAAGAGGAGATCCGGATAGCGGTGCATCGACAGAAAGGTCTCTTCCCGGCCGCTGCGCAGGGAATCCTCGAATTTCGACAGAAGTACGAAACGGCCCTGGGGATTCCGGAGATCGGCGACGAGAAGCCCATGGTATTTTCTCGTGTGACAATGGAAGAGTGTACTGGAGGCATAACCGCCGATTCCGTTGGTTTCGAGCCACTCCAGCGTCATGGATTTGCCGGGATCCAACTGCTGGACATCTTTGATCGATAGATGCGGCATCGCTTTCCTCCGGGGAATGTGCCGTCAGGTCGATTGGGAAACAGATAAAATTCGTCGATGGGAAGATGCAAAAAAACAGCGAATCCGTTCCTAGAAGGGGGTTGCCCGCCGCTTTTTCAAGATCCGGCCTGCGGTGCTGATGCGCCGCAGGCCGGCAGGTCTGCAAATGCGGAAATTTTCAAAAAATATTACAGACGGCAGCCTTCGGGACGGATGACCATCACCGGGACCTGAGAATAGTGAACGACGCGGTCCGCCACGCTGCCAAAGACCCACTTGCTGATTCCCGTGTGGCCGTGCGTCGCAATGATGACCAGATCGACGCCTATCTTCTTTGCGGTTTCGCTGATCAGGTCAGCGGGTTTGCCCACCATGACTTCCATCGATACCTTGGAGATGCCTTCCTTGACGAGGTCGCTCTTGACCTTTTCCAAATAGACCTTTGTCTCCTCGATGTTGCTGTCCCGTACGGCGTAAAAATCAACGCCTTCCTTGGCCCATCCGGGTGGAATCTCAACGACCCCGATCAGGACAACTTCACCGACGTTCCCGCTCTTCGCCAGGGAAATAAGATGGCCCAGGACGCACTCGGCGAGCGGGGATCCATCCAGGGGGATAAGCACCTTCTTGTACATGAACGATTCCTCCTTTCGGCATTTCAGCGCATGACTATATTTAGTGGTAAATGTAAATGACCACGACGGGAATTGTCAAGGCATTATACCGGAAAACGAAGGATGCCTTCGGTCGGACTATGGAACTTGGACGGTCTCGACTCCGGCGGGCGGTCGGAAGACGAACATTCCTTCAGGCAGGCCGGGATTCCACTGCACGTTTCGCAGGCGTATACGGGTGGTGTTGCCATAGGCATCGGTGAAGGAGAACTGCGTCATGATATAGCGGCCCCTGTCTACGGTCATGGACAGTTTCTTCAAGGCGGCGTCAGGTTCTTTTGCCGTAAGTTCAAGCAGATAGTTACCCTGGCTGTCCACCGGCGACGGAACGGCAAAGCGGATCTCGAATTCATCCTGAATCTTTGCCAGCCCGGTAAAGAACTTCACGGATATCCGGGATTTCATGATGCTCTCCGTGCTCTGCACGTAGGCGACACCGTCATCCGGTAGGTACAGCCACGTGGTTTGGGGATTGATGATCAGTTTCTTTGATTTTGGTTTGAGGTAATTCCAGAGCATCCTAGAGCGATTCTTGAAGAAAAACTCCCCCTCTTCACGATCCGTTTTGCCGAGAGACTTGATCGTTGTCTCCTGGATAAAATAACTTTTTACGTCCGACAGTCTTTCATAGTTATCCTGCAGCCGGTTGACCAATTCCGTAAGAGATACGGTTTCCTCCGCAGCGGCCGTTCCTTGATTCGGGAAAATGGCCCCAAACGCCAAAATCCCCAGGGAACACATAACAAATCGTTTTAATGTAGAAATATTGTTTTGCCGGTTCATGATAATGATTTCTCGCTGGCACGATTTTTTCTAAGAGTTTATATCTCATCCGAGAAAAGTTCTAAGTAGCGGAGATAACAGTGCGATTTTTATAACTACATGTAATTATTAATCAATTAGTTTGCTTAACCCTTATGCAAACCGGTATAAAATTGCGACTATTCAAGACTTACGATAGTTATCCACAACGTTGTCAACATCCTTTTCCACAGCATTGTGGATTCCATCGGCAAGGCCCTTTGGGGATGAGGATTTGCGAAAAAAGCCCGCCGCAAAGACAGCAGCGGCGGGCTCTGCGTCGTCTTCGCTCAGGATATTTTCATGCGCCAGCCGAAGGGATCGTCCTTTTCCCCGTACTGGATCTGAAGGATCTCATTGTAGAGTCTTTCGGAAACCGGGCCGGTTTTCCCTCCGTTGATCACGAAGACTTCTCCACGGTAGAAGAACTGACCGATCGGCGAGACGACCGCCGCCGTTCCGGAGGCAAAGGATTCCTTCAGGCGACCTTCCCGGTGGGCCTCGAGGATCTCGTCCATGGAAAAACGCCTTTCGGAGACTTTCATGTTCCAGCTTCTGGCCATGCGGATTACGGAATCCCGCGTAACGCCCGGCAGGATCGTCCCTTCCAGCGGAGGGGTCAGCAACTCGTCGCCGATCAGAAAGAAGATATTGCTCGTTCCCACCTCTTCGACGTATCTTCTCTCCACGGCATCCAGCCACAGCACCTGGGTGTATCCCATTTCCTGTGCGATCCTGCTGGCATAGAGGCTTGCCGCGTAATTGCCGCCTGCCTTCGTGAAGCCCGTCCCGCCCGGCGCCGAGCGGACATACTCTTCGCTGACGTAAATCTTCGTCGGGCCGAAACCTTCCGCATAATAGGCGCCAACGGGGCCCATGATGATGAAGAAGAGATAGGCGTTGGCCGGATGCACCCCGAGAGCGGCTTCGGTGGCGATCATCGTCGGGCGGATATAGGCCGCCGTGCCCCGACCCCTGGGAATCCAGTCCTTGTCCAGGAGGACCAGTTTCTTGAGGGCCTCGAGGAAGAGTTCCTCATCCAGCTCGGGCATGCAGAGCCTCCTGGCCGAGACGTTCATCCGCTTGATATTCTCTTTCGGACGAAAGAGGTAAATGGCGCCGTCTTTTCCCCTGTAGGCTTTCATGCCCTCGAAGATCTCCTGGGCATAGTGCAGGCACATGGCCGTAGGATCCAGCTTCAGAGGGACATGAGGACCGATGGTCGCATCATGCCAGCCCTTGTCGGCGGTGTATTTCAATGTAAACATGTGGTCCGTAAAGATCTTGCCGAAACCGAGCTTGGACTCGTCGGCCGGCTTGGTTTTCTTCTTGTCTTCCCTCAACGGTTTCATCTTGATTTTCATGACTTCCATTCCCCATTCTTCTTGGGCGCATCCGGTCTTTCGTCGGGACGCGTCAGGTCTGCCGCTCACTTCTCCTGCGGCCTTGAGTTTTCGTTCCTCGTGACGGTTCTCTTCAGAAGAGAATCCCTGCCGTGGGCCGGGCGCCGCTGAATTGCGTGCGGCCATGTCCCAGCCTGGAAAGGTCTTTCCCCATATCACTAAATCACGCTGCGATCAAGGTTCCGGTACTGGATGGCCTCGGCGACATGGCGGGAGAGGATGCGGGGCTCGTTTTCGAGGTCGGCGATCGTGCGCGCCAGCTTGAGGATGCGGCTGAAGGCGCGGGCGGAGAATCCCAATCTTTCGACGGACAGTTCCAGAAGCCGCCGAGAGTCGCCGTCGATGGTGCAATGCCGCTTGAGTTCCCGCTCCCCCATGTGTGCGTTGAAACGGGCCGTTCCTCCGCCGAAGCGCCGCTCCTGGATCCGCTGCGCGCGGATCACCCGTTCCCGGATTGATGCGGAAGATTCTCCGGAAGCGGAACCCGTCAGGTCCCGGTAGGGCAGGGAGGGAACGTCAATGTGCAGATCGATGCGGTCCATCAGCGGGCCCGAGACGCGCCCCTGGTACTGTCGCACCTGCTGGATGGAACAGCGGCAGGTCCGGGCCCGATCGCCGAAATATCCGCAGGGGCATACATCTGATCTGGCGTGCAACTGTCGCTGACGTTTATGGATTGTTTAATAAAGTCAGATAGATAAAAGAAATTGAATGTAAGGCTGTGTTTGTCCAAGATAACCTTTGACAGAAGTTCTTTGACGAGCTTGATCTCATCATCATGATTGAGCGAATCCCACAAAGAAGAGATGCTTTGAACCTTCGACAGTAAACGATCTTTGTGCAGCGTGGATGCCTTTATGAAGGCTATCTCGCCTTCCAAGGCGGGGATGGTTTTTATCAGCTGCTGTTTACGTTTCTGGAGCTCGGCGATCTTATCGGTAAGGAGCTTCTTGTTTATGGCCCCGTCGGAAAAAAGATCGATCACGCTATCAATCTTCTTGTCTATGGGTTTGATTTCAGCTTGCAGCGATATGATCTGCTGCTCTTTTTCATGCACCAATTTTTCACTGTCCTCGTGAATACCCCTTAACTGCGTTGGGTCGACCGACATGCATCGAAGGCCGTTCTTGAATTGTTCCATGATGATGTCCTCGTTGATTTTCGCTTTGCAGCATCTGCAAATATATCGGGGAATCGTCATACCGGGATATTTCATGACGTACATCTTCTTGTCGCATCTTCTGCAATACAACAGACCAGAGAAGGTGTAGATGCCGGTCAGGCATGGGCGGGCGGAGGGGAATGGCGCGGCGTTTGTTTTGATGATGGCGTTTACCTCTTTCCAGACCTCCTCGGAAACGATCGGCTCCACATCATGGTAAACCCAGTCTGACTCCGGTTTCAGGAGCCAAGATTTTCCGTCGCCTTTGCTTTTCGAGTAGTTGGCTCGTCTCGTTCCTTTGTGAGTAGGGTCGGTCAGAATTCTTTTTACTGTGGTCTTGCCATATTTCGCCCCTTGTCGGGTTCTGTATCCCATCGAGTTCATGTTTCTTGCAGTAACCAGCAGCTTCTTCGTTTTCAGAAACGTCGAGAAAAGCTCTCTGACGATCGGAGCTTCCGCTGGGTTGACCACGAGCCGTCTGTCTACCCACATATATCCAAAAGGTCCTTTTCCGCCGATGGGTTTCCCCAGCTTAGCTCTGACGGGGACGGATGCCGCTACTCTTGCCGACGTCTCCTCTCTTTCCCACTGGGCCAGTGCACCGATCACTGTGAAAAGCAGACGGCCGGCAGGAGAAGACGTATCGATACTTTCTCCGATGCTGACGAGGTGAGCCCCGTATTTCTGAAAATGGTCGGAAATTTCGAGGAGCTCACGGACATTCCGGGCGAGGCGGGCAAGCTTGGAGAAGATCAGCGCCTTGATCTTGCCGGTCTTGACGTCCAGCAACATCCGTCTTGCTTCTGGATGCTCGATGACGGATTTTCCCGACACCCCTGACAGGTCATAAAGGTCAACCACATGCCATTTCTTGAATTCGGCATACATGCGGGCTCTTGCTTCGTGGTTCTTGGGAGACTCCCCATCGGCCTGATCTTCGGTTGATACTCTTATCCAGATGCCGACATCCGGGTTTTCAGTGGAAAACATCATATGATTCCTCCGTAAACCTCAGTCCTTCCCAGTGGAAGTAATACTAAGGCAAATGATTAGAACGGTTACATTCCTGTACAAACGTGTTCCTCCCGACATCGAACGCGCAATGACAGCGAATATTCTGCGCATACTCGCTGGAGCCTTGGAGAGGAGAGATGCCGAACAGCCGCCTGGCGGCGACGCAATGAAGATCGCGCGCAGATCGGCCATATCCGCTACCAGGCGGAAAACGTTCTCCGTCAGGAAGCGCCAGTAGAGGAGGGCGTGACCTCTCGCTCTGATAGAGCGTTCGGCGCCCGGAACGGGGATGCGCTACCTCTCCATCGTTCTTGCGAAGCAGATGACTCTGCCATTTACCGTGA
The DNA here is from genome assembly GCA_964506465.1 of uncultured Syntrophaceae bacterium. Taxonomy (GTDB): domain Bacteria; phylum Desulfobacterota; class Syntrophia; order Syntrophales; family UBA6109; genus UBA6109. Next base: position 15,998 of record CAZDLM010000002.1, on the reverse strand, counting down.
TCTGGTCAGGAGAGGCCTCCAGGGATTCGTATTTTGGATTGTCGCTGATAATTCTTATCAGCCCCTTGAGGTGTATGATCTGAAGCCTCTTTATCGTTGCGATGTTGTCCAAGGTGATTGCATATATGCCGCCCTGCGGGTCGATGCTGTTCAGATTGCGGTTTACAAGGACGATGTCGCCCGACAGAAGCGTCGGTTCCATACTGTCGCCGGTTACCTTCGTCAAGGACATATGCTTAGGGTCGCCATGTCGCTGAATCCATTCCCGGCTGAAACCAACCGTCAGTTCAACGTCATTATCTGCGGGCGATTCGGCGCCCGAGTCCGGTTTGACGCTCGTTGCGGGAACGTACACGAAATCATCACGGCCGGGAGGGGCTTGGTCATGGTCACCCCGGGAAGGCCTCCAGATCGAACCATCGCCGGTAAAGAGCCAGTCAAGAGATATTCCTTCCTGCCCACAGAGTTCGATAATCTCTTTGTAGGGCAGAGATCCGCGTCTTTTCCTCTCCGCGAATGAAGGCTGCTTTATGCCGAGAAGCTTTGCGAGGGCGACGTCGCTCCACAAATCCTTCAGCCTCTTAAGTTTATCGGTTATTATTATAAAATCATTTGTATTCATAATTTATTTAATATCGTATATTGACATATATGAATAAACAATATATAACACCGCTTAATTTAATAAGCAACACGACAAAACATCAAAACTGCTTCCTTTCTCTTTCGACCGCTCCTGCCGGCGCTGCGTCGTTCCTGAAACAGAATTCTCGCGGGTTGTTGTGAACAACATGTAAGCCATGGCCGCGCAGTATCTCCACGACTTTGTGCTGAAATACACAAAGGCATGCCAAAGACAGGCTTTCAGCGAGTACCAAGCGATTTGGGTTTTCTGAAAAATTGAGAGATTGGCAATGGAAATAGAGTACGAATTCTGAGCCGGGCACATCCTCCCCTCCCAAGGTGATAATGCCCATGAAGACCGACACGCAACCTGGTGAATATGAACCCGGTAAATCTGCGACAGTCACCCAGACGCTCGTCTGGGATATATACGTCAAGAACCTGCCTCTAATCAAGTCAATTGCGCGAAGATACCAGACACTGGATCCCGTCAACGGGAAAGAAGATTTTCTGAACCAGGCGTATCTTGCCGTCGAGTACGCACTGAAGAAATTCCGGACCGACAGCGAAGTGAAATTCTCGACGTTTCTGACATGGTGCCTGCAGAAGCACTTTGAGGCTCTGTGCCCGTCGGGAGACAAACAGGTGGAACTGAAAGATCCTGATGGTGCGCCTTCGATCATGTCCTACAGGGAATTCCAGAAGGTCAAAAAAAGGCTGCCCGCTGGAACAACCTGGAGAGTGTTTTCCAGACTCGTATCCCTCGAATCTGTTTCCAGCGGAAACGGCGACGGCCAACTGGGAAACCAAGAAGGTGATGGGGAAGAAGCCGCCAGGAATGCAGAGGACCCTTGGAGGTGAGGAAGTATAATACAGAAAGACAATGCCATTGCGTGAGATGAACCAGATTGTCACCACACGCGCATTGCGCGTAGCCGATTTGTCAGCATACACGCATTGCGTGTAGCCAAAATGTCAGCACACACGCAAGGTCAAGAGGCGGACGATCCTTACTCCGAGGTAAGAATTATGTCCGATCCATTCGAAATCAAACAGCAGGACAGACAGAAGGGCGTGATACCGTGGGGGCAGAACAATGATATTTCCGATTTGGACCGATGGTGCACCCTCAAGGAATACAGACATGTGTCACCATGGGCCAAGGAAAAGCCGCTGAGAACACTTCAATTGCTGGCCAAAAGGGGAGAGATACCGGCTCCCGTCAGAAAACTTCCTCTCTGTAATGGTTTCACCGCCTACCTCGTCGAAATCACCGATCCCAATGAACTTGAGATGCTGGTCCGGTATCGCAAGATCCATCTCGCCAGAAAAGAAAGCCGAAAAATTGCCATGCGGATGATTGGGGAAAAGTCGAAAGGTGAGGGGAATCATGGAGGAAGGCGGAACATCAAGCATGTGAGAGCGAAGGTGCCTGACTATCTCTGTCATTTGCTTTGCACACGGGTGTTCCTGGAGAGTTTCATGAAATACGCAGAGGACGCCACGCAAGTGGAGCCGGACCGATTCGAAAAGATCAGAGAAAAACGCGTGTATTTGAACGGCAAGAGTTACCGGAATCTGCAAAGTCTTGCGGCAAGTCTCGGGTGCAGTGTCGGCGCAGCGTTCCACATACGTCTTCTGGAATATCTCCAAACAGCGCAAGGTCAGGTAGCGGCCATCGTGGCGGGTAAACTCTCCGCCGTGAGCAGCAACCCATCAAGATAAAAAGGAGGTCACCACATGGAATTCTGTCGTTTGCCGGCTGATAAATTAAGACCCAATCCTGACAACCCTTTTCCGCCCCTTGAAAAAGATGAATACGAAGACCTGAAGGACAGTATTCAACGGCACGGTATCCAGGTGCCGCTCATCGTGACGGAGGATGCAGAATCGGCCGGCTGTTATCTGATTTATTCGGGCCACAACAGATGGAACATCGCAAATGATCTCCAAATGGATATGGTTCCCTGTATCGTGACTTCTCCCGGACTCGTGGAAGCGGCCATCGATACTGAAATATTCAGGCGGTTCCTGACGCCCGAACAGCGACGCGAAGCCAAGAGGGTGAAACAGGAAAAGACCAGGGTTATACTGGAAAAGTACTGGCAGAGCAGGCTTCTCCCGGAGCTTTTCGATAAATACAGGCAGGGCATTGTCGAAACCCCCGTCATGTCGGCGCTGGCTGACCTCAACAGGGAAGCGCAGATGGAGCTGCTTGAGTCCCTTCACAAGATATCGGGTGGCCTTCTGGACGGGGCGGACCGGAGTGCCGCACAGCGATCGCAGGGAAAGGCGGAAGATGAACGGAATGAACTGGAAGAATTGAAACATGCCCTGGCCGAGAAGGAAGCCGTCATCCAGGAAATGAAAAACCGGGAGGTAAAGGCCAGGGAGCTTCTCAAAGAGAAACTGTCTGAACTGGAGGATGCAAAGGAAAACGCCGGCGAAGCCCTGCGACAGGAATGCGAGAAGGAAACGGCCGAATTACTTGAAAAGGTCCGGGATCTGTCGGTGCTCATCAAGGAAAAGAACGACGAGATAGACAAGATGCGCGAAGAAAAAAAGAAGGCGGAAAGGATGTATGAAGGCAGGCAGGCCGAGGTGAATGCCGTCGTTCTCAAAATGAAGGAGTACAAAGAGACCTGCCGGAGTTTTGTCGTTCAGCTGTGCAGGCCGGAAGTCCTCGTCAGCAGGCTCAACACGGTGGAAGCCGAACTGGATACGATCAGCGATCACATCAGCCACCTTACCTTTACGTGGGATCCCGAGACGGAACAATTCGTCAAGGGGAAAACGGAAGACATCATCGCAAAGGCGAAGAAAATAACGGCCGCTATCGGGAAGAAGAACGGCTCTCCTGACGTTCCTCCGGCGTTGAAGTTTCTTTCATAGAGATGTTTTCTGCCTTCAGGCGCCGCCGTCCATCTTGGCGATCAGAGGTGTTCTCTACGCGATGATAAAAGTTGGCCATCTCGTGCCGGTAACCATCATCAAGGCGCTTCCGGATTTCGATTCGTACCTGACCCTGGTGGCGGGCACGGAAGTCACGGCGATCCTACCGAAAAGATACGCGGGCAGAACCTTCCGGGTAGGGGACAGTACGTTCGCCTCGGTCTTTGTTATGGGCGAAAGCCGAATCCTTCTGTCGCAGAAATCGCCGCAATATTTCCGCAGACTGACGGAACTTCTTGTCGCGCCGCTCCTCCTGGATGGCAGGGTACGTGTCAGGCGGGCAGCGTCGATTTCGCAAAGCGGATTCGCCAAGGTCACCGTCGAGAGCAATAACCGCGACGATCCGGTCAAACTTTGTCTGACCCTTTTGAGAAGATCCAGACAGTACACGGACGACACCATCACGCTCGTGAGACACTCCACCAAAATGGACGAATACGTGGTCAATGCACTGGTTCCTGCACCCGCCGACAGAGTCAGGGAAGTAATATACTTTCAGCACATGGGGCAGGCAGATGTCTTCGTTGATCCCGCTTACCTCGGGCTCTTCCTGGGAAAGAAAGGGGCAAACGTGGCGACTGCCTCGAAACTGACGGGGGTGGCGATCAACATCAGGGAACGCTGACCGGGCTGTCTTACCGGTGCAATGGCAAAGGAGGCCGAATGGAAACAGGGACAAGGGAAGGTCACATCAGGATGATCGATGGCATTTCCGCAGACAGGATACGGGAGAAGAAGATGAGGCTCCTGGAAAACCCTGTGAGCGTCGTGATTGCCCCCAAGACACGCGAGGGGCATTTGCTGACAAAGATCCTCTTCGGATTCGACAAGGTCGTGAATCAGATCCGGCTGCGCGCCGGCAGTTACATCCCCATACAGGAGGCCGCCTCGTCGATCAAGGACGCGGGGGAGTTCATTGCGAGGTTCGAAGGACTGGCACGGTCGCTGGGCGACGGCGGTTACGGCGCCCAGTGGGAAACCGAGGAAACCAGGCGGATGCTGGCCGCAAGGAGATCAACCTACGTATTTTTGCCCAGGACGGAGGAGGGCAAACGGATGGCGCTCCTGCTCAAGCGGTTCGATTCCCTACTGATACAGTTCAAGACCACATGTCTGGACTTCGAAAAGATCGGAAAGACCCTGGCCGATATCACGGATGCGATATCGGATTTCCACAATCTTACGGCAAAGTTGTCGACGAGCGCCAGGGTCGAATACAGAAGTCCCAGGGGGTTGTCAAATTACGTAAGGGGCGAGGAAGCGAAAGATGTCGCAGAAGGTGCGCAAGATTCCAAGGAGGACGAAGAAAATCGCCAGGCGCGTCGGCAGGTGGACGCCGTTGCATAGATGGAAAAGAACTGTGGCTCTCCCGCTATGGTCTCGGCAATGGGGAGCGGTTCTGCTGATTTTCACCGTCATGACGAGTGAAGGTTACGGTTTCTGTTTCGAGGAGGCCGGTGCGTATTACGGTATTTCACCATTGCTCCTTCAAACTATTGCCAAGGTGGAGTCCGGCCTCAGGCCGGATGCCCTGCACTATAACCCCGATGGTTCGTACGATTTCGGTCTCATGCAGATCAACTCGTCGTGGGCGCCGATCCTGGGACGGGATTTCTGGTTGTCTCTCGATGATCCCTGCGCGAACGTCAAGGTTGGGGCATGGATTCTGGCGCAGTGCATCCGGAGTCACGGATACACGTGGGAGGCCGTGGGCTGCTACAACGCCTCCTCTCGTGCAAAGAGAATCGGGTATGCCGGCAGGGTATACCGAGAATTGACCAGCCCCAAAAATGGCGGGGAACGGACGGTAACGTATCGATGAACATCTTCGAAAACCTGACGACCAGGCAAAAACAGCTCCTCACTGCATCCTGTGTTGTCGCGGCCGGCGTTGCTGTGGTTATCGCCATATCTGCCGCTCTGGACTCTGCCAGGGACAGGAATGCCAACAAGGGCGTTGTCCACACGAAAAAAATGTCGCTGCTTTCGGAGAAGGTCGAAAAGGACCTGTGGGTGGCGGCCGAAGGGCAGAACATAAAGGCGCTGGAGAAGAGCAACGAAGAGCTCAGGGCGCAGATCGTAAAAATCCAGAAGGAGATGGAAGAAACAAAGGAAACGGCAAAGAAGACAAGAAAGGTGGAAAGCTATCCCGCCGTTCCACCACCGCTGCCTGTAAGAAAAAGCAGCGTCGCCGGCGGCGCTGTGGGGCCCGCCACGTTTCCGCCCAATGCTCCGCAAATTTCCGGTTCTCCTCCTCAACCCCAAAGCCTGCCTGCCGCCGAAGCGCCCAGGCAAAAGTTCGATGCCGGTTCCTCGATCAAGGTTTTCAAGGACGACGCGAAGGTGAAACAGGACGACAAGGCCATGGCCAGGAAAGATAAACCCGAACCGAGTACATGGCTGCCTTCAGGAAGCTTCATGAAGGCCGTGCTGCTAAGTGGCCTCGATGCGCCGACATCGGGAGGTTCTCCTTCGGAACCCTATCCGGTTCTGATGGGGATCACGGACCTGGGAGTTCTTCCGAACCGGTACAGGATGAATCTCAAGGAATGTTTCGTCATCGGCGCGGGCTACGGGAACCTGTCCGACGAACGGGCATACATAAGGACGGAGACACTCTCGTGTGTCCGCAATGACCGTAAGGTAATCGATGTGTCCTTGAAAGGGCACGTCATGGGAGAGGACGGCAAACTCGGTCTCAGGGGACGCCTTGTGAGCAAGCAGGGGCAGCAGATCGCGATGGCCATCTTTGCGGGGACGCTGAGCGGACTGGGGACTGCTTTGAAACCCCAACATTCCGTGTCGATCAATCTGTCGGACAACGCGGGTCTGAACCGGTACGACTGGGGTGATGTGATGGAGAGCGCGGCGATGGGCGGTGCGAGCAATGCCCTGGGCAAGGTTGCCGATTACTATCTGAAAATGGCTGAGCGGCTGTTCCCCATTGTGGAGATCGATGCCGGACGTCATGTCGATGTGGTGGTTCTCAAGGGCCAGGAACTGAAGATTGCGGCTTCTCCAAAGTCCTGACTTTCTTCAGACTGACTTCGGAAAGGAGGAATGAAGAGGAATGAACTTGTCTTCATCGATCGTCAGGAGATTCCTGCTTGTGCTGATTGTGGTGGCTGCTACCTGTCTGAACGGCTATGCCCATCAGGATGACGAAATCAGGAAGGCCTTGAAGGACGTGAAGATCGATACCGTCCGGTACCTCGACGAGATCGGTCTTTACGAAGCGACATCGGATGGCCGTGTGTTTTATCTGACGAAGAACCTGAGGTACTTCATCCTCGGAAGCGTCATTGACCTCAAGTCCAGGAAGAATCTGACGGCGGACAGGGCCAGCGATCTCTTGCGGGTCGATTATTCCACTCTCAGGAAGGCTGATGCCGTGAAGATGGGAAACGGCGAGAGGTCCATCGCCGTCTTCACGGATCCCGACTGTCCCTACTGCAGGAAGCTCCACCTGGAATTGAAGAAGCTCAAGGACGTAAGCGTTTACGTGTATTTGTATCCGCTTGAGTCCCTTCACCAGGATGCAAAAAAGAAGGCGATCGCAATCTGGTGTTCGAAAGACCGGCCGGCAGCGCTTGATGCCTGTTTTACGGGTGACGCTTCCGCTGGAGATCCGGTTGTCTCGTGTGAAAACCCGGTTGAGGACAATATCCGTTTTGCCAAAGAACACCGTATCACCGGAACCCCGACGGTCATACTGGAAAACGGAAAAGTGGTCACCGGGTACATGGATGCGGAGAGACTGACCTCGATCATTCAGGGGGGCGGCAGTGAAAAGCAATAAGATGTTTTCCATCATCGCCCTTGTGCTGATGTTCGGGTCCCTGGCCTGTTCTCCCCGCTTTGCCTGCAAGGATGTGATCGAGGGGCAGGGCGTTCAGTGCGAGTCCGTCGGCGCGGTCTATGAAAAGGAAATACTCGGTGAAGGAAGCAGCCATGGTGGGGAGACGCCAAAAGGAGCAGAAACAAAGGGCTCAGAATCTCAGGCGGCTGATCCCGGGGATGGACTCCTGAAAAAGTTGAGTTATGCCGAGGACCCCCCGCTGCGGATTCCTCCCAAGGTGATCCGGATATGGATAGCGCCGTGGGAGGATTCCGACGGTGATCTTCACCAGCCGGAATACGTATACAGCGAGATAACGGACAAGAGGGGCCGGTGGATATTCGGGGAAAAGCAGGTTTCCGGGCCGCAGCCGCTGTTCCGTCCCGTGGAGCCGTCCGAGTCTTTGGAAGAGGGAAAGAAGAAAGAAACCTTGAACGAGGAAAAACGCGATATCCCCAAGACTCCAGCTCGAAAGATGTCAGAGAAGACCGGCAAGAAGGCGGATTCGCTGAAATTGAAGTAGCACGATATCAGGCCCGTCATCAGCATCAGAGATCTATTTCACCCCTGCACTTTGCGGGGCGCCGGGATTGTCTCCCCTCAATCTCATGGAAAAGGAGGTGCATCTTGTTGAAGAAAGAGGTGGTCATTGTATCCGGCGTCCTGCTTCTTGTGTGGGCGAGCGCGGTCATGGCCGGTACCGGCGGCACTGAATTCACGGAGATCTATACAATGCTTCAGGGGTGGACCCAGGGATTCCTGGGGAAAGCCATCGCGCTGGGCTGCTTTCTGACCGGCATGGCCATCGGCATCGTGCGGCAGTCGATGATGTCCATTGCCCTTGGTATCGGCGGCGGCATGGCGGTTCAGTATACTCCGAACATCATCGACAGCATCGTCACGGCGCTGCTCTAAAGCTGGTGAAAGTCGTTGACAAGGAGGAGAGGCAAGAAGGGCGGGGTATGGCGGCGGCCGTTTCGTACGCCCTTTTCTTTTCCCGGGACTTCAGAATGCCTCACGAAAGATCCATCGGCAGACAGCATCTCGAACCGGGCTCGAAGTATCCCGTCCACGTCCTTGACCGGGATGGTGTGGAGATGGCTCCATGCAGGGCCGTGAGAGCGAGAATTCTCATCAGCAAAGGCCGGGCAAGAGTGATTTCGACTGTTCCCTTCACCATCATGATGCTGAGAAAGGAGGACATGCGCATTTGGAAACGCTGAGAGCCGCCAGGATCATGCTTGATCGGCAGCCATTGTCGGAGCTGCTCCCGTATCTTGCCTATAACCATGAAAAACTCATGTACGTGCTGGATACCGGCATCGGCTTCGTATTCGAATGCTCTCCTCTCCAGTTTCCGAATCCCATCACGGCGAGCGCCCTGAGGGGTCTTTTTGAATCCATGTTTCCTGCAGGAGTCTCGATTCAGTTCACGCTTCTTGCTTCGAGACGGATTGACCATCTGCTCGATGGCTATGTGCTCCTCCGGGAAAACGCACATGGGGATTCGATGTATGCCGACCTGGCAAAAAGAAGGAAGGCCTTTCTTCTCGGGGGTGTGGAAAAATCACTCTTCAGGGGTTGTGACATCCGTCTCCGGGATTTTCGTTTATTGGTATCGGTCGTAGTCCCCTGTTCGCGGACTCCCCGTGGCTACGAGGAAAATGTCAGAGATGTTGTGCCTCAAATCAAGGAGACGGTCTACCAGGCCTTGAACACGGCCAATCTGTATCCCATCGATCTCGGCCCTGAAGGGCTGATCAACGTGCTGTCGGAAATACTGAATCCGGGGCACTCCGTACGGGATACCCTGTATTACGACCCGAAGATCCCGCTGAAAGACCAGATGATCTTCTCGGACACCGAAATATGCGTGGAAAGAGATCACCTCAGGATTGACCGCAAGTACTGCAAGAGTTTCACCGTGAAGCAGTATCCCCGCGAATGGGACATATCCGAGATCATCCATTATACCGGCGACCTCTACCAGAACGTCAGGCAGATAGGCGTTCCCTTCTTCATCACCCTGAACTGCGAGTACCCGGATGCCTCAAAGGTGAGGCGCGAGGTGCAGCACAAGGCAGTGATGGCGAGTTACCAGGCCTTCGGACCCTTCGCGAAATGGTTCCCAAAGGTGGCGATGCGGAAGGAGAATTTTGATACGTTCAGCGTGGCGCTGGAGAACGGTGAAACGCCGTTTTACTCGTTTCTGAATATATTTCTTTATGCCGAAAGCGACAAGGAAGCATTTACCATGTCAGGGATCTGCCAGAGTCTGTTCCGTGGCATGGGGTTCATCCTGCAGGAGGACACGTACATCATGCTGCCGCTGCTTATCCAGTCACTGCCGCTCTCCTACCAGTCCGGCGCACAGCGGGACCTTCGAAGAAGAAAGACGTTTTCGACGGCAAACGTCTCGGAACTCATCCCCCTTCAGGCCGACTGGAGGGGCGGGGGCAGGCCGGTGCTCTCACTCATCAGCCGGCGAGGCCAGCTGCAGTTCATCGACATCTTTGCCAACAGGCGCGGGGGCTATTCGAGTGTAGTGGTCGCCAGTACGGGTGCAGGAAAATCGTTCTTCGTCAACGAGCTGATCGTGTCGTATCTGGGACTCGGCGCCAAGGTCTGGGTCATCGACGTGGGCAGAAGCTACGAGAAGCTCTGCAGTATCCTCGACGGAGATTTCATGGTCTTCGATACGGCGTCAAACGTCTGCATCAACCCGTTCAGCAGCGTTGCGGATCTCAATGAGGAGATGCCGATGCTCAAGGCAATCCTGGCACAGATGGCCTCGCGTGAGCCTCTTGACGAGCTCAGCCTCGCCAATCTCGAAGAGGCCATAAAGGAGAGCTTTGCGGCGAGGAGCACATCCATGACCGTGACGGACATTGCGAATTATCTTGGCCGGCAAAAGGGCACAGGGCAGGCTGATCTTGGAAAACGTCTGTTTCCCTTTACGGCTGCCGGCGCCTATGCGTCCTTTTTCGAAGGTGCAAGCACGTTTTCGGCCAGCAGGAGTTTCGTCGTTCTTGAACTCGAGGAGCTGAAATCCAAGAAAGACCTCCAGGAAGTGGTCCTGCTGACGCTGATCTACAAGATCCAGCAGGAGATGATGAACCGGGAGCAGAACAAGCTCGTCATTATCGACGAGGCGTGGGACCTCCTCACAGGCGGGAACACGAGTCAGTTCATGGAGACTGGATACCGGCGGTTCCGGAAATACGGCGGGGCGTGCATATCCATCACGCAGAGCGTGAACGACTTTCACCGCATACCTTCCGGAGTGGCGATCATGGAAAATTCTGACTACCTGTTCCTGCTCAGACAGAGGCCCGAGAGCATCGAGGCGCTCAAGCAATCTCAGAAGATCTCGCTGTCGGAAGGGTTGTATGAATTGCTCAAATCCATCCACACGGATTCGGGAAATTATTCGGAAATCTTTCTCTACACGCCTGACGGCATAACGGTTGGACGGCTGGTAGTCGACCGTTTCACACAGCTTCTGTACACGACGAAGGCGGATGAGTATTCGGAGATCAAGCGGAACATGGAGCGGGGCATGAGTCTGAGCGATGCCATCAACGAAGTGTTAAAGAGCGAGGTTTCCCGGAAATCCGTAGGGTGTTGATGTGCTCTCGTCCATATTCGAAACTGATGGGCAGTGTCCGAGTCTAATCCTGATTATCGATAGCACCTGCTTACCCACGCCTTTGACTTCATCTCTATCATTTATTGAAGTCGAGAATTAGGCTGGATCTACATTAATAGCAGCTTCTATCCATACTCAACAGCCGTGATTAAGAGGAATGGCATTGCTACCACCTATCGGCTTTACCTATAAGGGGGAGGTCAGTGCTTCACTGTGCCTGGCATTTCGGATTGAAGTCAGTAACTTTGGCTCATCGGTAGCCCGACCGGGACGACCGCGTGATCGAATTGTTGGATGCTGCGGAGAGACCGCAAGTGGTTTTCTTCTGGTCTTCGTCGACAAAAGAGACCCGGCACTCTGGAGAAGCAACCTTGTCGGCGTCTATTCGAGTTTGGAGAGGTTGGCTTGGGCTTGAGCCAGATTCTTGGCAGCACTTTCCAGCTGAGGCCGAAGAGATGCAAACTTAGCCTCCGCTTGCTGACGAAACTGCTGCAGATGTGTTGGTGCGGCCGCAAGGGTTTGCTCCAGTGAAACCCGCCTGGCGGCGTATTTGGCCCGTACCGAGTTTCGTTCGGATGATGAAACCGCGGCGGCCGAGTTGAACGTGAACCGGCGTTCGCAGCTGGCTTTCCAGTCAAGGACTGCCCTAGTCAGGCTCACACCAAAGCCGTGTACTTGCATGACACGGTTTCGCGTGACGTCGGCGGCTGTTTCAATACCGAAGGACCGCAAGGCTGCCATGCGAGATGGACCGACGCCAGGGATGCTCGCGCCATCGATGAAACACTTGCCCAAGAAATTCTGCTTCTGACGTTCGTGAGCTGTGGCGTGCAGATTGTCAACTTCCTGCTTCTCCAACTGCGGCAGTTTCTCCAATTCATTGCGAATCTTTGCGAGTTCAGCCTTGCGGGCGTTGAAGCCCTCAGGGCCTGCTTCCTTCTTTGTCCGCTCGACAATCTGGTCATACTCCTGCTTGGCCCTTTGTAGAGCATCTCGACGTCTCTGTGTCTCAGTGGCTCGCTCCGTGGATCCTGCTTTGCCCGCTATCGTCCATCCCACCCAACCTGCTATCAGGCCAAGAAGCCATGCGCCTGGTGCCACCACTATGATGACAATTGCTACCATAACTGCAATAAGTTTATAGAATGTAATTATTCCTTTACCGGGAATACCGTGCGGCAATGGCTGAGCATTGACTCTGTAACTACTGGGGATGGGAACGTTCAATGCCGGTGGTGCGGGGACGGCTTGAATGAGTCCCCACACCTGCGTGAGAACGAAGCCGCTTGACGTGTGTGTAAGGGTCGTGCCAAGGTCAACAAAGTACACGACGCCTTGCTCCTCAAGCGCGCACCATGGACATTTGATAAGGTGGTCAGTGTAGATGTGCATGATCGAAGCGCCGCATTTATTCAAGTGGCCTCGAACTTCGTCCAGTGCAGCGACCCATTGCTTGGCTGTTGGGCGAGCGCCAGAAGCGCCGCGCTCGGTAAAAGCCAGGTGGAACATAGCCTCTATCGCTTCTGGGAGAATTGAGACGGGGATGGAGCGCGGAGGTGGACTGATACCGCGGGACTGGTTGTCCCTCCCGTAGGCATATCTAAAACTCTTGATGTCCTTCTCTAGGGAATCGCCCACCCCACTGTGATGCGGAACACCCGAAAAAGGGTGCCGCCCTCCAAAGAGGACGTGGAAGACGAGCAGGGCCAAGCCGAAGTTGTCGTGGTTCGTCGTTCGAGCGACCCCGTGAAACGACGACAGAGACTGCAGTTCAGGAGGGGTAAAGTGGGAGACACCCACCTCGCACAAGTGCAAGGTGCCCCGGGCGTTTATCTGGAACGAGTCGCTGTCGATAAGCACGACTTTGCTGTCACGCCCGACCATAAAGCTGTTCTGATTAACGTCTCCAATGACATGCCCGTGCGCGTGAATGGTCTCGAACGATACAGCGACATTGCGTGCCACGAACAGAAGGAAATCCCATGCTACCTTGGGGTGGGCTTGGCGCCGGTATGCAGGGCTGTAAACCATGTGAATTGGGTCTTTGCCGGTGACCATAGGCATCAAGAAGCCGACAACAGGGCCACCACGACTAGAATGCAATGTCTCTTGCGGCCAGGCCGCATATTTGAGCAACTGGCTGTCGACGCTCGATGCCATGAAGCTCAGCTTGGCTTGCTTCTTCGAGTCCAGCGCCCTTCGGTAGAGCTTCGCAACCTGACGGGAGAGACCCGGGACTTCATAGACAGCTCCCTCGCCGCCTCTGCCAAGCTCACGCCCGAGTACAACTGGCTCCTCCTTCGAGGTGAAGAGCGTTCTACCCATGCTGGTGCCTCAAGGTATCCACACAGCTAGTGCCAGGGTCTTGTCATCGTCAGTTCGTTCGTTAACGGCCGGACTGCCAAGAAACTTCATGAGCAGGCACTGTAGTTGGTCTTCCTGTTCGGCGGTTACATTCGACATACTATTAAAGAATGGTGTGAAGAATGGCTCATGGGGTGTGTTGCTCAAGATGTTCAAGGCTAGGCGCTGGATACCGTCGGTGAACGCTGCGACGCGCAAGGATCGGTCCGGGTATGTCTTCGTACTCAAGACAGTGAGGGCATCCTCATCGGTGACGAAGTGGGTCATATTGGCGTACTCGCCGGACATGGGTGCTACGGCGACCTCAAGGCCGTTCCCAACGTCGACAACCGCCGCTCCGTCACCGATCTGCAGAACTAGTGTGCCAATTGGGGAAGACAGCACCCCAATGAAGGTACACGCGAAGTCACGTGCATTGAGGCCAGCGGCTTCTGCTTCTGTATAGATACGCTCTCGAACCGCCAAGATGAGGTCGGCTGCCAGCATATCGCTTAGCCCAAACTCGTCCTGCTTGCGCTTCTCCGCCAAGAAGGTGGCAGCAGCCGCGATGGCAAACTCGGCACCCTCACCTCCTCGTGTAGCACTTCCTGCGCCATCCGATACAAATATCGACAGAAGTGGCTGCTTAGGAGGCAAGAAGTCGACCTGCGCCCAGCAGCTATCTTGGCACGGAGTGCCGCTGGAGGTGTGTGAGGTACCCACCTCTGAACCGCAAACGACGCGCCAACTCACACCGATGCCCAGCCTTTTGGAGTATCAAGCGGCACTTCGGTCCCAAGCGTCGAGCGTGATACGGATCGTAACGAGCTCGAAAGCCAGCTGAACAACTCACGAAACTTCAAGCCGTCCAACATCAACGGTTCCCTGGCGCTGATTTGCCGTAGGATATCGATGTTGGCACCCTTCACACCGACAGCGAAGAACGAGAACTTTTTCGAAGCCTCACCCTCGTGGACTGCAGCTGCCGCGGTCTGCCAGGAATCAGTTGGCGCGCCGTCCGTGATGAGAAACACCCACGGTCGGTAGTACGAGATGCCGTTTGAGCGGTACTCGCGTTTACGGTCTTCTACCATGTTCAGTGCCTGGTTGATCGCCGCCCCCATTGGGGTGTCGCCTTGGGCCTGGAAGGTTGGCGGGCAGAAGGTCGACGCGCTGATAAACTGAGACTCCACCTTGACCGGGCCGAAGGTGACGATTCCCACTTCGACGCGTTTAGTCGCGAGTGGATCCGCAGCGAGGTCATCTTTGAAAGTAGTTAGACCGGCATTGAGCTCGTCAAGCGGGCGGCCGTTCATCGAGCCGGAAACGTCCAGCAGTAGGACGCAAGGGCACCGCGGCTCAGGGTTGATCGCAAAATCGTTAGTTTCGAATGTCACCTGCTCACTCATATGATTCCTCCAAGAAGTGTAATCATTGAAAATAGATAAAACTCACGGCTGTCCAATTAACATTTGAATAATTCCAATTGGTTGGGTGATAAGCTGTCCAATTTTGTGCATGGTGGTGGAACAAGTGCCGAGAGAATGGGCTTTTTCTCGAAGAGTGACACACTCAGAATCTGTAAAATTGTGTAGAGACTGAGGTTGGTCAGATGAAGTTTTTTCTTCATGATAGCAACCAGCACGTACATCGAGAGGGCGATCCAGATCTGGGTGAGCACCGCATTTTCGGATGTTCCGTAGAAGGCCTTGATTCGCAGATGCTGTTTGAGCCAACGGAAGAAGAGTTCGACTTGCCAGCGGCAGCGGTACAGTTCGGGCACCGTAATGGCGCGAATCGCGAAGTTGTTGGTCAGAAACGCAAAGCGCTTGCCCGTTTCCGGATCGACGAACTTGACCAAGCGCAGCTTGTCCGGATAATCCCGGTGTGCGTAGAAGTTGACGAGCATAATGGTCTGGTCGCAACGAAGGCCGGTGCTGCGGTCCACAGGCCGGGAATAGAGTCGACGATAGCGAGTATTGCTCTTGGCTCTGGTGATGAAGAATGCACCCAAGTTGGCAATGCCGTGCAGTCGTGTGAAGTCGAGATAACCTCGGTCGAGGATGTAGAACGAGCCGGACTCGACGGGAAGCAGATCCAGGGTGTTGACGTCGTGGACCTCTCCCGGTGTGACATGCACCCAGCAGGGAATCTCCCCCCGCAAGTCGAGCAGCGTATGTGCTTTGATTGCACCGGCATTCTTGCGGAATCGCGCCCACGGAAAGAGCGACAGGCAGAGGCTGATCGTGGTGGAGTCGAAGGCGTAGACCGTGTTCACCAAATCCACCCCAAAGCTGTCCGCACGGTACAGATCCCGGGCTTCGCGAATCAACACTTGGGCGAAGTCCCTCCAGATGCGCCAGTCGCGATGCTCGTTGGCATGCGCCAACGTGCTGCGGGAAATCATGGCGCGCATCCCCATATGATAGAGCTTTGTCTGATGGGCGCGAAGACAGCACTCGATGTCCCTCAGCCCTTCCCGATAGGTGAGTTGCGCGAAGGCCATGCACAGGTATTGGTCCATGCACGAGAAAGATTTGACGTATCGCTCGCCGTCGTATCGTTCCACGCAGCGGGCGAATTCCTTGTGTG
>CAZDLM010000001.1:142960-184754 GCA_964506465.1 uncultured Syntrophaceae bacterium | reverse complement strand
CTTCAGCCGCGGGGGAAAACGCCCATGCATGAGATCAACCTCAGGACGACCCGTCATTCTGAAATGATCGACATCACGGACCGGGTCCGGAAGATCCTGCGGGAGACGGGGCTTCAAGTGGGCCTTTGCATCGTCTATGTCCCCCATACGACGGCCGGCGTCACCATCAACGAAAATGCCGACCCCGACGTGCCCGCCGATATTCTCAGCTCTCTGAATCGAATCGTTCCACTCGACAACGCGTACCGCCATCGCGAAGGCAACGCCGCGGCTCATGTCAAATCCACGTTGGTGGGCGTCTCCCAGACCCTGCCGGTCGAAGACGGCGATCTGGTCCTGGGAACCTGGCAGGCCCTGTTCTTCTGTGAATTCGACGGACCGAGGAACAGAAAAATCCTCGTAAAATTCCTGGAAGAAGAATGACAAAGGGATTGCGGTGCGCCAACCCCCTGCCGAGCGGCAGCGAGCTGGCGCGGTTGGTTACTCGGCTTTGATGGTTACCTTCTTTCGCTTGTCCTCGGCGGATTCCGTCTTTTTCATCTTAACGGTCAGCACGCCGTTCTTGAAACCGGCATAGACGTCCTTGGTGTCGACACCGGCCGGCAGAGGAATCTCCCGATGGAAAGCGCCGTACGACCTTTCTACATGGTAATACCCGTCGTCTTTCCTCTCTTTTTCCTCCTTCTTCTCGCCCCGGATGGTCAGGCAATCCTCCGATACCGAAACGTCGATATCCTTCTCGTCAATTCCGGGGAGTTCCGCCTTTACGATGACCTCCTTGTCGGTTTCCCTCGCATCAATCGACGGTGAAAATCCATCCCACCGACTCTCGAGACGGCCGAACGTCGTCGGCTCGCCGAAGACCTCGTCGAAGAGGCGGTTCATGTCCCTCTGAAGAGAATAAAAGGAGCGTTCGCCTTCGCCGCGCACCGGCGAAAGCCCTCTTCGCCAGATTGAAGGTACCAGATTTGACATCAACATGGGCTTACCCTCCTTCCCTATTTTTTTCTACTCGGAACGGATGGGGATCTTTTTCGCCTTCGCAGGTTCGATCTTGCGCAACCGAACGCGAAGAACCCCATTTTTCATCGACGCTTCGATCCGATCCCGATCGACCTCATCGGAGAGCGTAAACGCCCGCCGGAAGTCGCCGCTTTCGTACTCCGAATAGCCGATGCTGTATCCGGGGTAACGATCCTCGGATACCGTTCCTGTGAGACTCAAGACATCTTTTTCGAGCGTGATGTCCACGCCTTTTTCATCTACTCCCGGCATATCCGCAAGAAGTATAATTTCATCTTTCGTTTCGTAAATATCTACAAAGGGAACGAATACCTTCCGGTTTCGTGTTCTTTCCATTCCCGCCGGAGCGGGCGCCTCTCTCTTCAGTTCTTTCACATCGGTTGACATGTTCAGTTCACCTCCCCGCATTTTCGGATTTGACCGCAATCTTCTTCGGTTTGTCGACTTCCGCCCTGGGCAGACGCACACGCAGAATACCCTTCTCATATTGGGCTTCAACCTTATCCGCATTCACCTGGAAGGGCAGTTGGATCGAGCGGGCAAACTCCCCAAAACTCCTCTCCTGACGGTGATAAACGTCGCCTTCCTCGATCTTGTGGGCCTCTCTTTTTCCCTGCAGGGTCAAAACATCCCCGGCCACCGATATTTCCAGTTTGTCGGCATCGATTCCCGGCAACTCCGCTGTTGCCACGACTTCGTCGTCGCCGACCCAGGCATTCACGGCGGGATAATCGCGGCCCGAAACACGACCGTAGCCGGAAAACAAATCGTTCATCTCTTTCTGCAGGCGCTGCATCTCCCAGAAAGGATCAATCGTTCTTCCCAGTCCCCACAGTCCACGCCGAAACATGTCTTCCACCTCCTGTTTTTATAGATCTTCAACAGGCGATTGCCGACACGCAACCCCACGATATGCATCAGCAATCACCTAATCTCGTCAGTAATATAGTCACCTTAGTTGGCTTGTCAAGATGGGTAGAGAAGGGACACAAAAGGTCCGGCGCGGTGTTCGGCGGGGCTGAAATCCGGCGGGGGACAGTGGATCAGGCGGGAGACTGCAGTACCCGGATCATATCGCCGTGGATAAGCCCGTTAGAGGCGAGCATATTCGGCGAAGAGAGCGCATAGGGCGCTCCGGCCAGGTCGGTTACCCGGCCGCCCGCTTCCGTCACGAGCAGCCAGCCGGCGGCGGTATCCCAAGGCTTGAGTTTGAGTTCCCAGAAGCCGTCGAAGCGACCCGCCGCCACATAGCACAAATCCAAAGCAGCCGCGCCCGCACGTCGGATCGCCTGGGCGGATAACGCCATTCGCGAAAAGAGGTCAAGGTTGTTGTTCCTGTCGTTCCGAATATCGTATGGAAACCCGGTTGCCAGCAGAGAGTCCGACAACGTGCGGACGGCGGAGACCTTCACGCGGCGACCGTTGAGGAATGCCCCCCCGCCCTTCAAGGCTGTGAAGGTCTCCTGCAGCATCGGGTTGTGAACGACCCCGAGGATGACCTCTCCTTCCCTTTCCAGGGCGATGGAAACGCAAAAAACGGGAAACCCATGGGCGTAATTGGTTGTGCCGTCCAGGGGATCGACAAGCCAGCGATACGAGGCCCCCATGCCGGACGCCGGTGATTCCTCCGAAAGGATGCCGTGATCGGGATAGCGCTGCCGGATGCTTTCCAGGATCAGAGTTTCCGACATGCGGTCAGCCTCCGTGACGATGTCGATTTCCCCCTTGTAATCGACCGCCAGCGGGCCTCCGAATTTCGACTTCAGCAGCCTGCCGGCAGCCGTCGCCGTCTCGACGGCGAAATTCAGCAAAGGGTTCATTCCGACTCCTCATGATCAGGGGACGCCCCCGGAATTTTTTGAGGTATACGACCATATCTCCGCGGAAAAAACCAGAAGAAACTCCTTGGCGGTCCGGCACCGGCCGGCGGGGACGTTTTTCTGTTGCCTACGATCCAAATACATGTTAAGTCGAACAAAATTTTCCAATCATGCAGCTTCTCAGGGAAGCCCCTTGCTTTCCTTCACACGCTTCCCCAGAAACACAGCTGGCGGATAATACGCTCCTGATCGGACTGAGAAACATGAACAAAGACCCCGATTCCAAGGCCGCTTCAACGGTCGACAAGACGCCGGATGCTCCGGAGGACCTGCGGGCGATCCGTGAGGCCAAAGGAATATCCCTACGCGACATATTTGAACAGACCCGGATCAGTGCCATCAATCTCGAGGCCATCGAAAGCGGAGATTTCGGCAAACTCCCCGCACCGGTCAGCGCGCGGACGTTCATCAAGACCTACGCCCGGATCGTCGGTGTGGACAGCGCCCCGATCCTGAACCGGTACGCAAAGTATCTGGAAATCCGCAACGCCCCGAAAGTTTCGGCGGAAGCGGACGAGAGCGGCGACGAACCCGAAAAAGAAATCGAAGGGAAAGAAGAGCCGTCCCCTGCCGCGGGAGTTTCGAAGAAGCGCTGGCCCCTCGCCCTGGGGCTTCTCGTCGTTGCGGGCGCAATCGCCGCGGTGTTGATATTCTTGAGCGGAGAGCCCCCCAAACCAGTGCCGCAAACTGCCGCGCCCCCTCCTGCGGCGCCGCGAATCGAACAGCCGGAAATTTCTATTCCGGCCCCTGAAACCGTGCAGGACAAGACCGTGCAGCCACCTCCGGCAGCCGTTCCCCCGAGTCCGCCAGAGGCCAAGAAACCGCAAACGAAACAAGGGGCGCCCCCGGCGGTGCAGTCGGCGCCGTCAACCGATACGTCAGAGAAGAAATTCGCAAGGATCCCGCTTAGACCACCCGAGACCTCCGCTGCGGACATCAGCGGAAAGCGCCGCGTGGTCATCGCAGCCAGGGAGGTGACGTGGCTGCGGATACGGGAGGACCAGAACCCCTCATATCAGGTCATGCTGTACCCTGGTGAAAAAATTGAACGATTTGCCGAGGAGCAGTTTCAGCTCGATATCGGAAACGCCGCCGGCGTCGACATTTCCTTCGACGGAAAAGCGATGGGAAGGCTGGGCGGACCGGCGGAGGTCGTTCACCTGACGCTTCCGTGATCTGTCAGGGGGCGCCTGCGTTTGACAAACGGAAACTTGTGTTCTACAGTGCATGTCTTCCTGCAATCCATGCAGGGAAACAAACCGGACTGAAAAGAGGTCTTCTATGTTTGGAATTGGCATGCCCGAACTGTTGATCATCCTGGTGATCATTCTGATAATCTTCGGCGCCGGCAAGCTCCCCGATATCGGCAACGCACTGGGCAGAGGCATCCGTAATTTCAAAAAGGCATCGAAAGAACCGGATGAGATCGACGTCACGCCCGAATCGAAGAAGATAAAAGAAGACGACAAGAAGTAGGATGTCCTCAGAAGGGGACATCCTCCGGGAGCGGCTCGGCTTCCCCTTCGGCTTTCGTTGCCGCCCCTTCCGGTCCCTTCGCCTGTCCTTTCGTGTCAAGCATCTGCATATTTGCCGCAATGATTTCCGTCGTGTAACGCTTATTGCCTTCCTTGTCCTCCCAGGACCGCGTCTGGATGCGTCCCTCGACGTAGACAAGCTTTCCCTTGGCAAGATACTGCCCGCAGATTTCGGCTAGTTTCCTGTAGGTTACGATCTTGTGCCATTCCGTTTTCCGAACCTGCTCGCCGTTCTTGTCCTTCCACTGCATGTCCGTCGCCAGATTGAAATTTGTCACCATCGTCCCGTCCGGCGTGTAGCGTACCTCCGGATCAGCTCCCAATCGACCGACCAAGATGACTTTGTTGACCATGTTGCCCTCCTTTTCGGGTGTTGCCGCAACGGTACCCGCGGCGGAATTCTTCTCCAACGGCCGCCAAAATGGACGGCGTCGAAAAATTTCTGCGATCTTACAGGATTCGACCTGCCGCCGCAATGGAAATGTCCGTCCCGTGTCCGGAATCTCCGAATTCCCGCTTGACACATACAGGAAAAAAATATAGTCAAATTCGCTTGATATTCTAATCGGACGGTGGAAATCCATGGAGGACAGTGAACTCCTGAAAAAAAGAAAAGAAAAGATCGCGGCCCTGAAGTCGGATGGGGTGGAACTCTACCCAAACGACGTTCTGGTAAAAGACACAACCGCGTCGATCGACAGGCGTTTTGCTGGGGTGGACCACGAGGCTCTTTCCAAAGTGGAAGAGAAGTTCTCCCTCGCGGGTCGGATGATGGCCATCCGGGATTTCGGCAAGGGGGCATTCGTCAGCCTGCAGGATCGCAAGGGACGTCTGCAGATCTATATCCGCAGGGATCATGTGGGCGAAAAGGCATTTTCGATCTTCAAGAAACTCGACGTCGGCGACATCGTCTTCGTGTCGGGACGTGTATGCAGGACGAGGACGGGCGAATTGACAATCGATGCGGACGAGGTGCGCCTGCTCGCAAAGTCGATCCTGACTCTGCCCGAAAAATGGCACGGCCTGACGGATGTCGAGACCCGCTACCGGCAGCGGCATTTGGACCTGATCGTCAATCCGAAGGTTCAGGAGGTCTTCTACAAGCGCAGCCAGATCATCTCACTGATCCGCCGTTTCATGGAGGAGCACGATTTTCTCGAAGTCGAAACGCCGATGATGCAGCCCAAGGCCGGAGGGGCCGCGGCCCGCCCGTTCAAGACCCATCACAATGCCCTGGATGTCGACCTTTACCTGCGGATCGCGCCCGAACTTTACCTGAAGAGGCTGGTCACGGGTGGGATGGAGCGGGTGTTCGAGATCAATCGAAACTTCCGGAACGAGGGAATCTCGACCTTCCACAACCCCGAATTCACGATGATGGAATTCTATCTGGCCTATGCCACCTATGAAGACCTCATGTGCCTTACCGAGGAGATGTTCGAAAACCTCGCCCGGCAGTTGTTCGGCGGACTCCGTTTTCCCTATCAGGGAACGGAAATCGATTTCGCCCGCCCCTGGAGGCGCCTGAGCCTGACGGATGCCGTGAGGCAGTATGCAGGGATCGCGCCTGAGCAGATCGAGAACGCACAGGCGCTCGCCGATGCCGCGCGAAAGATGGGGTTGGAGGTCTCCGCAGGGGAATCCGGCGGTCAGATCCTGCTGAAGATCTTCGAAGAAGAAGTGGAAAAGAAGCTCATCCAGCCGACCTTCGTCACGCATTACCCCGTCGAGGTCTCCCCTCTGGCGAGGCGCAATGCCGCGAACCCATCGCTTACCGACCGTTTTGAGTTGTACATCTACGGAAAGGAGATCGCCAACGCCTTTTCCGAGCTCAACGACCCCGTGGACCAGCGTGAGCGTTTTCTCCTTCAGCTCAAGGAGCGGGAAGCCGGCGACGAGGAAGTCCCCGATATGGATGAAGACTACGTGACGGCATTGGAGTACGGAATGCCGCCCACGGCGGGAGAGGGCATCGGGATCGACCGCCTGGTTATGCTGCTGACCGACTCCGCGTCCATCCGGGACGTCATCCTCTTTCCCCAGATGAGACCCCGGGAAGGTTAGACAGGGCGACTGAATGGCCTATGAATTTTTCATCAGTTTGAGATATCTGCGGGCGAAGAGGAAGCAGGTCTTCGTTTCCATCATTACCCTCATCTCCATCGTCGGCATTTTCCTCGGAGTAGCCGCCCTCATCATTGTCCTGGCCGTCATGAATGGATTCGAGACGGACCTGCGGGAAAAGATCCTTGGAATCAACTCCCACGTCGTCCTCATGGAATACAGCGGCACCATGAAGGATTACCGCAAGGTCATGCAGGAGGTTTCCGGAATCGAGGGCGTCACCGCCTCGACCCCGTTCATTTACAGCCAGGTGATGCTCAAGAACGGCGAGAACGTGTCCGGCGTCGTCCTGCGGGGGCTTTCGACGGATGACGCCATGAAGGTCATCAATCTGGGAAAGATCGTTCAAGGCAGGCTCCTTGACCTCTCCCTGGAGAAGAGGCCTCCGCTCCCGATCGACGAAAGTCTGCGAAAACTCCCCGGAATCGTCGTGGGAAAGGAGTTGGCCAAGCACCTGGGCCTGTTCCTGCACGAGCCCGTATTCGTCGTATCGCCCCTGGGAACTTCGACCCCGATGGGCATGGTGCCGCGGATGAAGAAGTTCCTCGTCGTGGGCATCTTCGATTCGGGCTTTTACGAGTACGACTCGACGCTGGCCTATCTGTCCCTTGCCGACTGCCAGGAATTCCTGAACATGGGGGAGAGAGTGACCGGCGTGGAAATCCGCGTACGCGATATCGATCGTGCGGACGTGATCGCAAAGAGCATCGAAAAGAAGCTCGGCTTCCCCTACTGGGCCCGCCACTGGATGGAAATGAACAAGAACCTCTTCTCCGCCCTGAAACTGGAAAAAAGGGTCATGTTCATCATCCTGAGCCTGATCGTCATCGTGGCCGCCTTCAACATCATCACGACGCTGATTATGGTGGTCATGGAAAAGAACCGGGACATCGCCATCCTGAAATCGATCGGGGCCACATCGCGGGGGATCATGAAGATCTTCATCCTCCAGGGATTGATCATCGGGACCATCGGGACGATTCTGGGCACCGCGGCAGGGCTTGCCGTTGCGCTCAACCTGTCCCGCGTTTCTATCTGGATCGAGAATCTCTTCGGATTCAAGATCCTTCCCAGCGATGTGTACTACTTGAGCACCCTGCCCTCGAAGGTGAACTACGGCGACGTCGCCATCATCGTCGTCGGCACGCTCCTGATTTCTTTCTTATCGACGATCTACCCCTCTTGGAGAGCTTCCCGCCTCGATCCCGCGGAGGCCCTCCGGTATGAATAAGGACCTGAATCCGGAATGATACGCCTCACGAACCTCAGCAAGGTCTTTGTCAAGGACGGCAACAAGATCGAAGTGCTCAAGGGTCTGAATCTGGAGATCGCCCGCGGGGAGACTCTTGCGGTCGTCGGCGTTTCAGGGGCGGGAAAGAGCACGCTGATCCATACCCTGGGAACGCTGGATCGACCGACGTCCGGGCAGGTCCTCTTCGACGGCGTCGATGTATTCCAGAAACAGGAACGAGAGCTTGCCGAATTCCGGAATCGAAAAATCGGGTTCGTTTTCCAGTTTTACAATCTGCTGCCGGAGTTTTCCGGACTGGAGAACACGATGATGCCGGCCCTGATCTGCGGCATGTCCGTCAGGCAGGCAAGAAAAAAGGCGGAGGAGATCCTGGTGGAGGTGGGACTGGGCGACCGGATGACGCACAAACCGGGTGAGCTGTCGGGGGGAGAGCAGCAGAGGGTTGCCGTGGCGCGGGCGCTGATCATGTCGCCGGAGATCCTGCTGGCCGATGAGCCGACCGGAAACCTTGACACGGAGACCGGTAAGAAGATAGAGGATATGCTCGTTTCGCTCAACCAATCGAAAGGAATCACCCTGGTCGTTGTGACGCACAACCCAATGTTGGCATCGCGGATGTCCCGTCAGATCGGACTTCGGGACGGAAGGATATACGAACCTTGAAAATGACGGCACCGTACGGAAGGGTCCGGAGAGTCCCGAAGATGACCTGCTTCGGGAAAAATCTTCTTCTTTCGCTCCTCATCGCTTTCTTCTGCCTCACGGCCTGCGGCAACGCATTTGCCGCTGTATCCAGAACGATTGCGCTCTTTCCATTCGACATCTACAGCAAGGACAGGACCGCAAACCTACAGGATGAGGTGTATCAGGGACTTGCCAGGGAAATCAGCCGGTCGAAGAATTTCCGCCTGGTGAATCGGGAGGAGTTGCTTCGCGTCCTCGGAGGAAAGAGGATCGATGAAGTGACGGCGACTGCTGCGGCAAAAGAAACGGGCGCCGATTACGCCGTTATGGGAAGCGTGTCGGAATTCGGAGAGGTGCTCAGCGCCGATGTCCGCGTGATAGAAATTCGGACGGGGAAAGTCCTGCCCGGCATCATCGCTCAGGGAAGTCGCGCGGAGGGGATGACCTCTCTCCTATCCCAGTTGCGGACGAATCTCCTCCTCAAGATCTCCCTGGAGGACCGAATCGCCAAAATCGAATTTGAGGGCAACCGGAGAATTGAATCGGGCGCCATTCACCAGGTTCTGAAGAGCGCCCAGGGAGGCCTCTATTCGGAAGCCGATCTCAACGCCGACATCAAGGCGATTTTCAAGATGGGGTATTTTACGGACGTCAGCGCCGACGTCAAGGAAAGTCCGGATGGAAAGATCATCACGTTCCTTCTCCAGGAAAAACCGCAGGTCACCGAAATCAGCATCCAGGGCAACAAGAAAATCGGGACCAGTGAAATCGAAGGGGTTCTAACCGTTCGAGCCAAGCAGATCATCAACCAGGAGAAGGTCAAGGCCGATGTCAAGAGGATCAAGAATCTCTACGACAGCAAGGGGTATTACAACGCGGAGGTCTCCGATGCGGTCGAAAAAGCGGGCGACAAGGATCTTCGCATCGTCTTTCGGATCAAGGAGAACGAGCAGCTCTATATCCGCAGCATTCTCTTCGAAGGGAATCTCGCCTTCAGCAGCAAAGAGCTGAAGAACATGATGACCACCAATGAGTGGGGAATCTTTCATTTTCTGACGGATTCCGGCATCCTGAAGATCGAACAGCTCAAGCAGGATGTGGCAAAACTGAACGTCTTCTATCTGAACAACGGCTTCATCAACGCGCAGGTGGGGGAACCGCAGATCTCCTACGACGCCAAAGGGATCACCGTCAAGATCTCCATCCAGGAGGGCAAGCAGTTCCGGGTGGGCAAGGTCGACATAACGGGTGACCTCCTGAAGACGCCCCACAAGGATCTCCTGGATAAATTGAAACTGAACAAGCAGGAGTTCTACAATCGGGAAATCGTACTCAAGGATATCGAATATCTTACACAGGTCTGCAATGACGAGGGGTTCGCCTATGCGGACGTCGTCCCCCGGATCCAGCCGCAGGACAAGGAACAGAAGGTCGACGTGACCTACCACCTTACCAAAGGCCACCAGGTCTATTTCAACCGGATCAATATCACCGGCAACACCAAGACCCGGGATAAGGTCATACGCCGTATGCTCTCGGTCGTCGAAGGCGACCTGTACAGCAGCACCAAGCTCAAGGAAAGCTACATGGAGCTCAATCGGCTTCGGTACTTCGAGGAAGTCAATTTCCAAACGGAAAAGGGACCCTCCGAGGAGTTGACCGACGTCACCATCAACATCAAGGAAAAGCCTACCGGCATGATCAGCGTCGGCGCCGGCTACAGCGCGCAGGAAAGCGTCCTCTTGATGGCGCAGGTCGCTCAGCAGAATCTCTTCGGAAGAGGCCAGACCCTCACCCTGAAGGCGAGCCACGGCTCCCGGTCGACCAACTACGAGCTTTCTTTCGTCGAACCGTGGCTCTTCGACATACCTCTGTGGAGCAAAACAGATCTGTGGAATTTCAACCGCGACTACGACACCTATTCGCTGCAGACCAACGGTTTCGGAACGACCTTTGGGTACCCTCTCTGGGGGCCGTGGACCGGTTATCTCGGCTATCGGCTGAGCGAGAACAACGTCAAGGACATCCTGGATAACGCCTCCACGTACATCAAGAGACAGCAAGGAAAAACCGTCACCAGCATGGTAAGCGGCTCACTCGTCCGGGATACCACCGATGACTGGATGTTCCCATCCACCGGCTCGAAAAACACCTTCTCGGTGGAGCATACCGGCGGCATCCTCCAGGGAGACACGAGCTTCACGCGTTACGGCATCAGCTCCGCGTGGTTCCACCCTCTGCCCCTGGAGACCGTCTTTGCCATCCGGGGACGGGGCGGATTCATGCACGCCAACGAAGGGAAGGAAATCCCCGTCTACGAACGCTATGTCCTCGGAGGCATCAACTCCCTGCGAGGTTTGCAGGATGTCGGCCCGAGGGACCCCGCGACAGGGGACGTCATCGGCGGATTGACGATGCTGAATTTCAACGTAGAATACATCTTTCCTCTGCTGAAGAATGCCGGCATGAAGGGAGTGGTATTCTACGATACCGGCAACACCTGGGAGAGCGGCTGGAACCTCGGCGATATGAGAAAGACGGCCGGGGCGGGCATACGCTGGTATTCGCCCATCGGACCTCTGCGCCTGGAATGGGGATACGTCTTGGATCCGAAGGAGAACGAACCCACCAGCCGCTGGGAATTCACGATCGGGATGTTCATGTAAGAGGCATCAAGGGCTCCGGCGATCCCGGAGAACGGACTGAAACAAGCAAGATTCAGAGCGCGGGTTGCAAAGCGTTTCCTCCTTGCCGGAGGACCCTGATCAGGAAGCGCCCGTGTCGACTGAGAAACGTTTTTTAAGGGGGATTATCCTATGAGAAGAACCACTTTGGCGATTTCCGTGTTGGCAATGGTTCTATTGCTGATCGGGGCGAATGCGGCATCGGCGGCCGACAGGATCGGCTTTATCGATATCCGGGAAATCATGATCTCGTCCAATGCCGGCAAGAAGG
Organism: uncultured Syntrophaceae bacterium; assembly: GCA_964506465.1. Lineage (GTDB taxonomy): Bacteria > Desulfobacterota > Syntrophia > Syntrophales > UBA6109 > UBA6109. Next base: position 173,301 of record CAZDLM010000001.1, on the reverse strand, counting down.
CGGCCGAAGAATTCAAGAAAACCTTTGAAAAGAACAGGACCGGCATCACGGATAAGGAAAATGAGCTCCGCAAGCTCAAGGAAGATCTGGAAAAGCAGCGGCCCCTGCTCACGGAAAACGCCTTCAAAGACAAGACGTCCGCCTACGAAAAGAAATTCCGCGACTACCAGATCATGGTGAAAGACGCCAACGATGACCTTCAAAACAAGGAGCAGGATCTTGCCAAGACCCTCATCCCGGAGATTCTCAAGGTCGCCAATACGATCGGAGAGAAGGAAAAGTTCGCGATGATCATCGATGTCAGCGCCGTGCCCGTCGCCTATCACTCCAAAGAAAACGACCTGACAAAGCGGGTCACGGAGGAGTTCAATCGAACATACAAACCAAAGAAATAATAGGATATCTCTTTACAAGACCGCGGGAATGACGGACACGGCAATGAGGAAGACACTGGCGGAAATCGCCCGGATCGTGAACGGCGAGGTTCAGGGGGACGGAGGCGTCAAGATCACCGGGATTCGCCCCTTGCAGGAGGCCCGCGAAGGAGACTTATCCTTCCTCGCCAATCCCCGCTACAAGCGCCAGATCGAAACCACGCAGGCCGCGGCGATTCTCGTCGGCCGGGATGTCCGGGCCGAGGGAAAGAACCTCCTGATCGTACCGGATCCCTATCGCACCCTCGGCGTCCTGATGCGTCTGTTCCACCCTCCCGTGGTGCACGCACCGGGGATCAGCCCATCCGCCGTCGTCGATCCGGGTGCGGAAGTCTCGGCGGAGGCGACCCTCTGTCCGCATGTGTATGTGGCGAAGGGCGCAAAGATCATGCGTGGCGCGGTTCTGCACCCCGGCGTCTATATCGGCGAGGAAGCAGTGGTCGGGGAAGACAGCATCCTCCATCCTAACGTCGCCATCTATCGTGGCTGCCTCATTGGCAAGCGGGTGATCCTGCACGCCGGAGTGGTGGTGGGAGGTGACGGTTTCGGGTTTGCCGCCCCGGGCAAGAACAACGAGAAGATCCCTCAGATCGGCATCGTGCAGATCGACGACGACGTTGAAATCGGCGCCAATACGACCATCGATCGCGGAACGTTCGGGCGCACGTGGATCCATCAGGGCGCAAAGATCGACAACCTGGTGCAGATCGCCCACAACGTCGTCATCGGCGAGAACTCGATCGTGGCGGCGCAAACCGGCATTTCGGGGAGCGCCAGGATCGGCAGGGGCGTCCTTGTCGGCGGCCAAGCGGGGATTGTCGGCCACATCACGATCGGAGACGGATCGATGATCGCCGCCAGAGCGGGTGTTCATAAGGATGTTCCTCCGGGGTCGGTGGTTGCCGGCGCCCCGCACAAACCCCATCGTGAATGGTTGAGGACGGAGGCCTGCATCGCCAAGCTTCCCGAGTTGAGACGAACCCTCTCGAATCTTGAGAAGACGGTCGGGGCAATGAAAAAAGGCGGGCGCGACAAGGGCTGAAGGGTCGGCCTGTCCGGGAAGAAGCCCTTGTTCTCTGGACATACTGAAAGCCCTGCGCCCCGGCAGGGCGCTTTCAAATTCACTCTAGCAGGAAGAGGTTTGTACCCATGAAGATCCATCCCACGGCCGTCATCTCACCCGACGCCCTCCTGGAGGAAGGCGTCGAGATCGGTCCCTATGCCTATGTGGGGCCTTTCGTGAACATCGGGAAGAATTGCATCATCGGCCCCCATGCAGTGATTCAGGAACACACCGACATCGGCGAAGGCTGCCGCATCTACCAGTTTGCATCGATCGGCGGCGAACCCCAGGACCTGAAGTACAAGGGCGAAGTCACAAAGGTCATCCTCGGCAAGTTCAATACGATCCGTGAATACGTCACGATCAATCGCGCGACATCGGCGGACATCGGCGTGACCATGATCGGCGACCGCAATCTCATCATGGCGTATTGCCATGTCGCCCACAATTGCAAGCTCGGCAACAACATCATCATGGCCAATGCGACGAACCTTGCCGGACATATCCATGTCGAGGATTATGCCATCATCGGGGGCATGTCGGGCATCCATCAGTTCACGAGGATCGGCGCACATTGCATCGTCGGCGGGGCTTCGGCCGTCGCCAAGGATGTCCCCCCCTTCCTGATGGTCTCGGGGAACTACGCGAAACCCTACGGCCTCAACCTGATCGGATTGCGGCGCCGCGGCTTTCCGGAAGAAACCATCCAGGCGCTCAAGAAGGCCTATCGGCTGGTCTTCCGTTCCGCCCTCCTTCTGTCGGAAGCGATCGCCAGAATTTCGCAGGAAGTGCCGGATCTTCCGGAAGTCCGCCAGTTCGTCGAATTTCTCCGGACCTCCCGCAGGGGGGTCTGCCGGTAATCGCCTATGAAAATCAACAAGGTCGGAGTGGTGGGTGTCGGCCATCTCGGCACATACCACCTGCAGAAATATCACAAGCTTCAGGCGCCCATCGCGGCCGTTTCGGACATCTCCCCCGAACGGGCGAAGGGCGCGGCAGACCTGTACGGATGCCGGGCCTTCACGGACTACCGGGAAATGATCGGGGCCGTGGATGCCGTCAGCATCGCCGTCCCCACGGCTTTTCACCACGCGGTGGCCTCCGTCTTCCTCGACGCCGGAGTTCACGTCCTGCTCGAGAAGCCGATCGCGACGACCCTGGAGGAAGCGGATGATCTCATCGCCCGCGCGGACCGCAACGGTGTCATCCTGCAAGTCGGATTCGTCGAGCGATTCAACCCGGCCGTCGTCGCCCTCGAGCAGGTCATCGACAGCCCCATGTTTATCGAGACGCACCGCCTCCACCCGTTTTTCGAGCGCGGGACCGACGTCGACGTGGTCCTGGACCTCATGGTCCACGATCTCGACATCATCCTGAATTTCGTCCACTCGCCGCTTCGCCGCGTCGAGGCGGTCGGAATCCCGGTTCTCTCGGAAAAGGTCGACATCGCCAACGCCCGCATCGTCTTCGAGAACGGCTGTGTCGCCAACATCACCGCCAGCCGCGTCACCGGCAAGACCATGCAGAAGATCCGCTTCTTCGGCGCGGAAGGTTATCACTCAGTCGACTACGCGAAGAGAGAACTGGTCTCGCTCGGCCGGAAGAAGAAAGGGAACGGAGAAACGGAAATCATCGAGAACAAGGTGGAGGTCCGGATGCAGGACCCGCTGGAGGCGGAAATTCGCTCCTTTCTGGAGGCGGCGGCCGGCGGCCGCGAGCCTAAAGTTTCCGGCAGGGAGGCGCGGAAGTCCCTGTCTCTGGGGCTGGCCATTCTCCAGGCCATGAAGACTCAGGAGGCCATGCTGTGATCCCGATGGTCGATCTGAAGAGACAGTACCTCGAGATGAAAGACGAAATCGACGGCGCCGTCCAGGAGGTCCTCTCGAGCACGCAGTTCATCCTCGGCCCAAACGTCTCACAGCTCGAGCGGGAAATAGCCGCCTATCACGCCGTTCCGCATGCCGTCGGCGTAGCCAACGGAACGGACGCGCTGCTCCTGGCGCTTCGCGCGTGCGGCATCCAGGAAGGCGATGAGGTCATTACGACGCCGTTCACCTTTATCGCCACGGCGGAGGTCGTTTCGCAGATCAAGGCCGTTCCCGTCTTCGCCGACGTCCTTCCCGATACGTTCAATATCGATCCCGACTGCATCGCCAAAAAGATTACGCCGCGGACAAAGGCCATCATCCCCGTTCACCTGTTCGGTCATCCCGCCGAAATGGACCCGATTCTCGAACTCGCCCGCCGGCACGGTCTCAAGGTCGTTGAGGATTGCGCGCAGGCGTTCGGCGCCGAGTATCACGGACGCAGGGTCGGCACCCTGGGAGATTGCGGCTGTTTCAGCTTTTTCCCGAGCAAGAACCTGGCCGGCTTCGGCGACGGCGGGATGGTCATCACCGGCGACTCCCGGTACGCCGAGCGTATCCGGATGCTGCGAAACCACGGCAGCGCCTCCAGGTATCGGCACGCCCTCCTCGGATACAACAGCCGCCTCGACGAAATCCAGGCCGCCGTCCTCCGGGTCAAGTTCCGGCGGATCGACGATTTCAACGGCAGCCGGCGGCGCAATGCCGAACTCTACCGCTCCGCGATCGGTCGAGAGGACATCACCCTGCCGACGGAGCAGAAAGGCTGCCGCCATGTCTATCACCAGTTCACGCTCCGCTGCCGGAACCGGGTCCGCGTCATGGAGGCGTTGAGAGACAGCGATATCGCCTCCGCCGTCTACTACCCCATCCCCCTCCATCAGCAGGAAGTCTTCGTCACCCTGCTCGGAGAGCCGGAACGGTTGCCCGTCAGCGAAGCCCTTGCCGCCGAAGTTGTCTCCCTTCCCATGTTCCCGGAGTTGACGGAAGAGGAGATCCGGCGGATCGGTGACGTGATCAACCATGCAATCTGAGCGCCCCCCGTCCCCCGATCAGTCCGCCCGAAGCGGCGGAACCGTCCCGCGGCGGATTCTGATCATCGCCGGCGAGGCCTCGGGCGATCTGCACGGATCGAACCTTGTCCGGCAGATGAAGGCCCTCGACCCGGGACTCCTCTTTTACGGAGTGGGCGGAAGAAAAATGCGGGAAGCGGGCGTGGAACTGACCGCGGATATCGCCGACATGGCGGTTGTCGGCCTGACCGAAGTCGTCAAGAAGATCCCCGCGATCCTCGGCGTCCGGCGGAGACTGAAGCTCTCCATGGACCGGGAAAGACCGGCCTTGGCCATCCTCATCGATTATCCCGACTTCAATCTGCCGATGGCGAAGCTGGCCAAAAGCAGGGGAATCCCCGTTTTCTATTACATCAGCCCCCAGGTGTGGGCGTGGCGGAAGGGAAGGATCGGACAGATCGGACGGACCGTCGACAAGATGGCCGTCATCCTGCCCTTTGAGGAAGAGCTCTACCGCGCCTCCGGTGTGGACGTCTCCTTCGTCGGCCATCCCCTCCTGGACGCCGTCAAAACCCGGTACGGCCGTGACGAAGCCCTGCGCAGGTTCGGTTTGAAGGAGGGGCTCCGGACGATCGCCCTGCTGCCGGGAAGCCGTCCCTCCGAAGTGGAGAGGATGCTGCCGGAGATGATGAAGATGGCCGCCATCCTCGAACGGCGGATGCCATCCCTCCAGTTCGTGCTGCCCGTTGCGGACAGCCTTCGGGCACAGACCGTGGAGGACGTCGTCCGTCCCTTCGGAACGAGGATCTCGCTTGTCCGCGATGACATCTATGACGCCGTCGCAGTTTCCGACCTGGCCGTGGTGACGTCGGGAACGGCCACCCTGGAGACCGCTCTGCTGGAAAAACCGATGATCATCGTGTACAAGATATCAGCGCTGTCCTATGCCGTGGGCCGGGTGGTCATCAAGGTGCCCTGCATCGGCCTCGTCAACATCATCGCCGGAAAGAAGATTGTGCCGGAGTTGATTCAGGATGAAGCCCGGGCGGAACGGATGGCGGCCGAAGCGATCGACATCCTGGAATCCCCGGACCGGCAGTCGGCCATGAAGCGGGAGTTGGCCCTGCTGCGCCGGAACATGGGAACGGCCGGAGCCTCGGAACGGGCCGCCCGCATCGCCCTCGCCACGATGCAGAAATCACTCTGAGCAAGAAGGAACGTCAGGACGCTCCATGGAAATCTTCAAACGGTTGCTTCGACTCGCCAGGCCTTACCTGGCCCGCTTCCTTGTCGCAATGGGATGCATGCTCGCCGTCGGCGCCTGCACATCGGGACTTGCGTTTCTGGTGAAACCCGCCCTCGACGGCATCTTTTTCAACCGCGACGCGGCAACGCTCAAATGGATCCCCATCGCCGTCGTTGTCATCTACTTCATCAAGGGTGCCTGCAACTACTCGCAGACGATCCTCATGAGCTACATCGGTTTGAGAATCATCGCCGATCTGCGCAACCGTCTGTACCGGCAGATCCAGATGCAGTCCCTCGCCTTCTTCACCAAGAATCCGACGGGGATCCTGATGTCGCGGATCACCAACGACGTGGGATTCATCCAGGGAGCGGTATCCGAAGCGATTACGAGCCTTCTCAAGGATTCCTCCACCCTGATTGGCCTTGTCTTCGTGATCTTCTACCAGGACTGGAAACTCGCCATCATCGCCATGTTCGTCTTCCCGCTCACGATCTATCCCATCGCGAAGTTCGGCCAGAAGATGCGCAGCGTCTCGACGCGGACCCAGTTGACCTGGGGTTCGCTGAGCAGCCTCCTCCAGGAAACGATCGCCGGGACGAGAATCGTCAAGGCCTTCGGCATGGAAGAATACGAAAACGCGAGATTCGCCGCAGAGAACGAACGCCTCTTCCGCCTCAACCTGAAGGCCGTTTCGATCAGCGCCCTTTCGAGTCCCTTCATGGAATTCCTCGGCGGAATCGGGATCGCCGTCATCATATTTTACGGCGGCTACCAGGTCCTCCAGGGCAACTCCACGCCGGGCACGTTCTTCTCCTTCCTCACGGCGCTGATCATGCTTTACGAGCCGGTCAAGAGACTCACGAATGTCAACAACACGATCCAGCAGGGGATCGCGGGCGCCGAACGGGTCTTCGGCACGATCGACGCCCTGCCGGGAATCCGCAACAAGCCGGACGCCCTTCCCCTTCCGCGGATTTCAAAGGCCATTGAGATCCGCAACGTGGGCTTTGCCTACGAAGACGCGCCCGTCTTGAAGGACATCCGCCTCACAATCCGCACGGGGGAAGCCGTTGCGTTCGTGGGAACGAGCGGCAGCGGAAAGACCACGCTGGTGAACCTGATCCCCCGCTTCTACGATGTCGGCGAGGGCCAGATCCTGATCGACGGCCGCGATATCCGGGACGTGACGATCGAGTCCCTGCGCGCCCAGATCGGCATCGTCACCCAGCAGACGATCCTCTTCAACGACACCGTGCAGAACAACATCGCCTACGGGAGCAGGGAGAAATCGCAGGAAGACATCGTCCGGGCGGCCCGCGCGGCCAACGCCCACGATTTCATCGCCAATCTGCCGCAGGGCTACGACACGATCATCGGCGAACAGGGGGCGAAGCTTTCCGGCGGAGAGCGGCAGCGTATCTCGATCGCCCGCGCGCTGCTCAAGGATGCGCCGATTCTCATCCTCGACGAGGCGACGTCCTCGCTGGACACGGAGGCGGAAAGCGAGGTGCAGATCGCCCTGGAAAACCTCATGAAAGGACGGACGACGCTGGTGATCGCGCACCGTCTTTCGACGATCCGCAATGCGGACCGCATCATCGTTCTCGCGAACGGCCGGATCATCGAGGAGGGGACGCACGAATCCCTCATCGCGCTGCAGGGCGAGTACTTTCGGCTCTACTCGATGCAGTTCCGGGAAGAAGGCGACAACGGGAAAAATGGCCGAGTTGCGTAGCGTCCTGCAATCGATCTGGAGTGAAGCGCCGGGCAAGAACCGCGGGAGCATGCTGATCCCCCTTTTGTCCTTCCTGTCCTTTCCCTATGGAGCAGCGGTCGGACTGCGCAACATCCTGTACGATCGGAAGACGCTTCCTCAGCATCGGCTCCCCTGCCGCGTCGTCAGCATCGGCAACTTGACCGTGGGCGGAACAGGCAAGACGCCTTTCACCATCTTCCTCGCAGGGGTTTTGAAGGAAAATGGATTCCGGCCCTGCGTCCTGAGCCGCGGCTACGGATCGGCAAGTAGATCGCCCGTGGAAATCGTCTCGGACGGCGGGCGCATTTCCACCCGTTACCCGGAGACCGGAGACGAACCCCTTCTCATCGCGCGCTCCCTGAGCGGCATCCCCGTCGTTGCCGGGGCGGATCGGGTCCTGACGGGCAGGGAAGCCCTGAGTCGTTTCGGGGCCGACGTCCTTGTCCTCGACGACGCATTCCAGCATCGGCGGCTGCATCGCGACATCGATATCGTCCTCGTGGATGCCGGCCGGCCCTTCGGAAACGGTTTTCTCCTGCCGCGCGGCCCTCTTCGGGAGCCCGCAGGCGCCCTTCGCCGCGCGGACCTGATCGTCCGCATCGGCCTTGCCGAGCAAGGGGTGCCGGCCGATCCGATCGTCGCGCTCGACGTCGGTCCGGCGGAGATCTTCTCGGGCCGCAGAGAACCGCGGGATCTTTACGGCGCGGACGGATCGTCTCTCCCGCTTGCAGCGCTGAGGGGAAAACGCATCGCGGCTTTTGCGGGCATCGCATCCCCGGACGCATTCCGAAAGATGCTGGAACGGCTTCGGGCGCAGGTGGTCAGGTTCCTTGCCTTTCCCGATCACCACCCCTACCGGAATGAGGACGTTGCGGGTATTCGCAGGGCAGCGGTGGAAGCAGGGGCGGAGGCAATCGTCACGACGGAAAAAGACGGGGTGCGGCTGGAGGCCTTTCCCGGATTTCTGTCCGAACTGAAACAGCTTCGCATCGCGATCACGATGTCGCCTTCCGAAGGACCATTCGTCGAGTCGCTCTTGAGGCGACTTCGCCGGGAGACCCATGACGGCAGATAACAGCAGAATGTCACAAGCGATCTTCGCGCCCTTCCGATCGATCCCGCCAAGGCTGCGGAGATGCCTGTTCACCGGACTGTTCGGCCTGTTCTACCACCTGTCGCCGCGGCAGCGTCTGATCGCCGCCCACAACCTGAAATGTGCCTTCCCCGAAAAGGACATGGCGGAGATCCTCGCCATTGCCAAAGGCGTGTACCAGACCATGGGAATCGTGGCGGCGGAATTCTTCGATATCCCCGGGCTGACGCGGGAGACGCTCGGCCGGTTCGTGGAGCACTCCGAGGGAATCGAACGGTGCCTTGCCGCCCTGGAGAGGAAGCGGGGACTCCTCATGTTCGGAGCCCACTTCGGCAACTGGGAATTGGAGGCGGCGGTATTCTCCCTCCTGGTCAGCCCCGTAACCGTGATCTACCGTCCTCTCGACAGCAAACTCCTGGACGGCCTCGTTCTCCGCGTCCGATCGGCGTCGGGCAACATCCCCCTCGCCAAGGACCGGGCGATGCGGCAGATGCTCCGGGTGCTGAAGAACAACGGGGTCCTGGGTATTCTTGTCGATCAGAACATGGCTTGGCACGAGGGCGTTTTCGTCGATTTCTTCGGCCGCCCCGCCTGTACGACGGACGGGCTGGCGCTGCTGGCCCTCCATACGGGGGCGCCGGTGGTGCCGGCCTTCCTGATCCGCCAGCCGAACGGCAAGTACCGCTTCGTCGTCGGCGAGGAGGTCCCGACGGTGCGCACCGGCGACAAGGCCCACGACGTCATTGCCAACACGCAGAATTACACCCGCATCGTCGAGGAAACCGTACGACGTTATCCCGATCAGTGGCTGTGGGTTCATCAACGCTGGAAGACGAAAACCTGCCAGGCGGTCATGACGAAATGACGAAGGAGACGATCACACTGCGCCCCTTTGCGGGGTTCGGAAATATCCTCATCCGCGGAACCAACTGGATCGGCGATGCCGTGTTGACGCTGCCGTCGCTGGCTGCGGTGCGGGCCGCCTTTCCGGCCGCGCGTGTCTCGGTCCTGGCAAAGCCCTGGGTGGCGGAGGTCTATGCGCTGTGTCCGGAGATCGACGAGGTGATTCTCTACCAGCGCCCGGGGATCCATGAAGGGATCAGAGGCCTGATTCGCCTGGCCGGGGAGTTGCGCGTCCGCCGGTTCGACGCCGTCATCCTCCTGCAGAACGCCATCGAAGCGGCCATTCTTTCCTGCCTCGCCCGCATTCCCGTCCGCGCCGGATACGGTACGGACGGACGCGCATTGCTGCTGACCCATGCCGTGAAGAAAGCGCCCGGGAGCGGCGACGTCCATCAAACCCGATACTACCTGAAAATGGTCAAGGCCCTGGGGTGCCGCGAGAGGGGCAAGGAATTCCATCTCGCAACGGGGCCGGAACACGAGTTGCTGGCCGACAAACTGCTGGATCGCCTGGGCATGGCCGGGAAACACCCCCTCGTCGGCATCGCCCCCGGAGCGGCCTACGGCCCCGCCAAGCGGTGGTTTCCAGAACGGTTCGCCGCCGTCGCCGATCGTCTGATCCGGGACGAAGGCGCGTCGATCCTCCTCTTCGGAAGCACCGGCGACAGACCCGCCGCCGCGGCCGTCGCCCGGCACACGACAGGCCCCCTCGCCGACATCGCCGGCCAAACCGGCCTCAAGGAGGCGATCGCGGTCATGGCCCACTGCGATCTTTTCATCTCCAACGATTCCGGCTTGATGCATCTTGCCGCCGCACTGGGGGTGCCCACGGTCGCGATCTTCGGCTCCACCAATCCCGTGACGACGGGGCCCGTCGGCAAGCGCAGTGTCATCGTCCGGCGGGAGGTCGATTGCAGCCCCTGCCTGAAGACGGACTGCCCCACCGATTTCCGGTGCATGGACAGGATCACGGCGGACGACGTACTGGAAGCCGCCAGGGGCCTTCTGCGGAAAAAGGCGGAAAAGAACTGAAGGAATCGGACGATGGAACGGAAGAAGAAATTTGCCGCCGTCTTTCTCGACCGCGACGGAACGATCAACGAAGAGGTCGGCTACCTCGACCGCCTGGAGCGGCTGCGCATCCTTCCTGGCGTGGCGGAAGCGGTACGGCGGATCAACGAAAGCAGACTGAAGGCCGTCGTCGTCACCAACCAGTCCGGCGTGGCGCGGGGCTATTTCACAGAGGAATTTGTCCGGACCGTTCACGAACGCATCCGCGAAGAGCTGCGGCGGGAGGGAGCGGAGATCGACGGATTTTACTATTGCCCCCACCACCCGTCGGAGGGTATAGGGGATTATCGAAGAAGCTGCGACTGCCGCAAACCGGCGACGGGAATGCTGAGGCGGGCGGCCGAAGAACTGGATATCGACCTCAGCCGGTCCTATTTCGTCGGCGATACACTCAAGGATATCGAGACGGGGCTCCGGGCCGGCACCAGGGCCGTCCTCGTCAGAACCGGGTACGGAGCGTCGGAAATTCCGTCGAATATCCGCCCCGACTGCACGGCAACGGACCTCCTGGATGCGGTGCGATGGATCCTCAAGAACAGCGCATGAATATCCTGATCGTCAAACTCAGCGCCATCGGCGACGTCGTCCACACCCTGCCGTCGCTCGCCGCATTGCGGAAACGCTTTCCCGACGCCCACATCACCTGGGCCGTTGAGGAGGCCGCGGCGGACCTCCTCTGCGGCCATCCCCATCTGGACCGCGTTCTGGTCTCCGGCCGCAAGACATGGCTGCGGCGGATGGGAGACGGGCAGATTGCATCGCCCCTGCGGGAAATGGGCGCGTTCTTCCGGGAACTCCGCGACCGGCCCTACGATCTCGTCATCGACTTCCACGGGCTTTTCAAGAGCGGCGCCATTGTCTTTCTGAGCCGGGGCAAGCGCAGGCTGGGCTACGACAGCATGCAGGAGATGAGCGGCCTCTTCCTGAACGAAAAGATACCGGAGGACATGACGAAACACGCCGTCGACCGGTATCTCGATTTTGTGACTCATCTTGGCGGGGAGACCACCGGGAAGGAATTTTTCATCCCGATCGCAGAAGAAAACCGGAAGCGCATCGACCTCCTGATGAAGCGGGCCGGCATCGAGGCGGGAAAGGACTTTGTCGCTGTGAGCCCGGAGGCGTTATGGCCGACGAAGCTCTGGGACGAGGGACGCTTCGCCGAACTTTGCGACCGGATCCGCAGCGATCTCCACCTTCCCGTTATCCTGACCGGCGCCGACCGCGGCGCCGTGCTGCCGATCCGGGAACGGATGAGGGAAACGTACGTGGACCTCGCGGGACGGACGACGCTGCGGGATCTTGCAGAGCTGTACCGGCGGGCAAGAGTCGTCGTCACGACGGATTCCGGCCCCATGCACATCGCCGCCGCCGTCGGGACGAAGGTCGTCGCCGTTTTCGGACCGACCGATCCGGCAAGAACGGGTCCCTACGGCGAGGGTCACCGCGTCATCCGAAAGAGGATGGAATGCAGTCCCTGTTTTCTGAGGAACTGCGAACATAAAACCTGCATGGGCGGCATCTCCGTGGAGGAAGTATTCGCCGCAGTTCAAGGAGCGTTGTCACGATGAAAGAGAAACCCTGTCGAAAAATCATGGTCCATTCCGGAAGCGGTGTTGCCGCACTTTTTGCGATCCTGGCGCTTATTTTCTTCTTCTCAAACGGCGTCTGGGGCAGTGAAGGAAAGGGGGGGGAAGGCTCGGGCGGGACGTTCTTTACGGAAATGGGGGTGGTGACGGGATATGGAAGCGGGAATATCCCGGAGGGACGCTATCGGCCGATCCTCCTGATCGGGCATTTGGGCGCTGATTTGAAAAGGTATATTTCGGGGCTGCGGAATCACCAGGGGACGCTCAGTGCGTTTATCGAACCGCAGGTCAACCCGGTCCTCGATCCGTCGACGAATTTCGAGGCAGGAATCGGCGTCGGTCTCCAATATTCCTACCCCGTCTACGAACCCCTATCCCTGTATATCTTGGGTAGCACAGGCCCGCATTACGTATCCGTCGTCACAAAGAAACAGGCCAACGGATTTCTATTTTCCAACGTCTTCGGGGCAGGGATATACTATTATCTGTCGAAGGACTCGGCTCTGCATGTCGGGTACCGCTATCGCCACATGTCTAATGCGGATCTCGCCGAACCGAACGGCGGCATCGACACCCACATGGGCGTCGTCGGGTACAGCCTGTTTTTCAAGTGATGGGCGGAAACGGGAAGAGATGACCGGGAAGGGAGAAAGGAAGGGATCGCGATGGCGATAAACAAAGAGTTGCTTGAAATCCTGGCCTGCCCCAAATGCAAGGGGGAGCTCCGCCTCGACGAGGCGGAAACAGGCCTGATCTGTGAAAGATGCCGCCTCCTCTACGAGATCAAAGACGGCATCCCGATCATGCTTGTTGAGGAGGCGAAGCCGCTTCCCTGAGCGCCGCGCGGATCGTCTCCATAACCTCACCGACCGTCAGATCGTCCAGGCATCGGCTTTTCCCCCGTCCGTCACAGCCCTTGCGGGAACAGGGGACGCAGGGAAGCGGAGACACGACGACGCGGTGGTTTTCGCCGATCGGCGCCCAGTCGTGCCAATCCGTCGGGCCGTAAATCGTGACCGTGGGCGTCCCCACGGCCGCGGCGATGTGCGGCGCGGCGCTGTCCACGCCGATGTGAAGGACGCTCCGCTGGAGAAGAGCCGCCAGTTCAGCCAGTGATGTCCTGCCGGCAAGGTTGTGAACAGCCCTTCTTTCGCGGCAGAGCTGCTGCGCCCTCTCCCTTTCCGACTTGGAGCCGACGAGAACCGTGGCCACTCGGAATTCCTCGCCCAGACGATCAATGACCTCGGACCACTTGCGCAGGTCCCACTCCTTGTAGGACCAGCGGGAAAAGGGATTCAGGGTAACCCAGCCCCCCCGTGATGCGATTCCCTCTCTCTCCAGCAGGCGATCCACCTGAAGACTCGATTCCTCCGCCACCCAAAGCCGGGGGATTTCGTCAGGGGTCGGTATTCCGAAGGCCCTCACGATCCGTAACGACTGCGCCGCGGCGCCGCGATGCCTCTCCCCGGGGGAATTGGGAATTGCCAGGTGCGTGAAAAGGCGGTTTCGCCAGAAGGAGACTCTTTCGTAATAAAGGCTTGCCCTGCGAGGCGCCCCGGTCAGAAAGGTCATGATCGCGCCCCGGTCATCGGAACGCAGGTCGAAAACCAGGTCGAATCGTGCGGCGCGGAGAGCACGGATGAGCGCCATCTGTTTCAGCGACCGTTGAACGCAATTCTGTGAGCGGGCAGGGATTTCAAAGACTTCATGGATGGAAGAATCGGCGGTCAGGAGAGCGCCGCTGCCTTCGCGGACAATTACTGAAACGGGCACGCCGTAATGCTCCTTGACGGCTCGGAAGGTGGGCGTCGACCAGACGACGTCGCCGATATCCCCAAGTTGGACAACAAGAATCCTGCGGATGTCCTGGAAACGAGCAAAGTGTTCGGCGATTTTCATGAAATGTAGGCTGAGGGCTAATCGAAATGGGGGGTGTATTCGGGGACGATTTCAGCAAGCTTCTTCTTGATCGCCAGGGCATCGGCACGATCGGCAGCGGCGACGAGCGCTTCGATGTCGGCAGCGAGCTTTTTCGCATCACAGCTTCGGCCGCGGATGACGCGGATCTTCTCGTGAGAAGTCTGAACGATTCCCTCTCCTTCCGTAATCAGTTCCTCGTACAGTTTCTCCCCAGGCCGGAGTCCGATGTACTGAATCGGGATATCCCTGTCGGGTTCGAATCCGTGCAGACGGATCATATCGCGCGCCATATCGGCAATGCGGATGGGTTTCCCCATGTCCAGGATGAAGGTCTCACCGCCTTCGCCCATCGCCGCCGCCTGAAGAATGAGTTGCGCCGCTTCGGGAATGGTCATGAAGTACCTCGTCACCTCCGGATGCGTGACGGTTACGGGACCTCCCTGGGCAATCTGCTGCTGAAAGATCGGCACCACCGACCCGGAACTCCCGAGGACGTTCCCGAAACGAACCGCCATGAAGCGCGTGGCGCCATTGCCGTTCAGGCACTCCACCATCATCTCGGCGACCCTCTTGGTCGTTCCCATGACGCTGGTGGGACGGACGGCCTTGTCCGTGGAAACCAGCACGAAACGCTTGACCTCCGCGGCCATCGCGCAATCGATGACGTTTCTCGTACCGATCACATTGTTGCGCACAGCCTCGTGAGGGTGCTCCTCCTGTATGGGGACGTGCTTATAGGCAGCCGCATGGAAGACGACTTCGGGCCGGAAATCGGCGAAAGCGCGGCAAAGCGCGGACCGGTCGCGAATATCGACCAGAAGGCTCTTCACCGGAATCCATGCAAAGTGCCGGCGGCATTCGCTCTCCACGCTGAACAAATTGAACTCGCTGAATTCCAGGATGCCGAGCCTTGACGGCTTGAAACGGCAGATCTGCCTGACCAATTCGCTCCCGATCGATCCTCCCGCACCCGTTACCAGGATCCGGCGTCCTTCCAGATAACTGCGGATGGCATCCTGATTGAGATGCACCTCGTCCCGCCCCAGGATGTCCTCGATGGTGACTTCCCGTATGGCCTTGAGTGAAACCTTGCCGTCGATCAACTCGCCGATTCCCGGCATTGTCCGGTAGCGCTTGCCGGTGCGTTCGCAGGCGGCGACGATTCTCCGCATCTGCTCCGCGCTGGCGGAGGGCAGCGCAATGAGGATTTCCTCGAAAGGCTCGGGGAGGTGTTCGATGTCTTCGATGAAACCGAGCACCGGAACACCGTGGATCATCTTCCCCTGCTTTGCTTCGTCATCATCCAGGAAACCGATGGGCATCATCCTGACGTTCGGATTCTCCTGAAGCTCTCGGATCGCCTTTTCTCCCGCGTCACCGGCTCCGATGATCAGGAGATGACGGCTGGCCGGGGCACGCTGCCGCAACTTCCAGAACGAGGAGACGTTGTTCGCCAAAATCAGCCGCACGGCGATCCTGGCCCCACTGATGAGGAGCAGCGTCAGCACCCAGTCGATGGCGAAGACGGAACGGGGAAAGCCTTCAAAACGGAAGAGGAACAGAACTGCCAGGACAATGACGATCGACGAGATACTGGAGGCCTTGACGACGTTCTTCAAGTCCCGCACGCTCGTGTAGCGCCACATGCCGCGATAGAGGTTGAAGACGAAGAAGACGATCAGCTTGAACGGAATAATCCAGGGCAGCGTCCGGCGGATGCTGTCCACCGCTTCAGGCGGCACGCTGATTTCATAACGCAGCAGATAGGACAGGAAATAGGACGACGCCACGAGAAATGCGTCCAAGAGCAGCATGGCGTAGAAATTCGGATTGCGAATCAGATTCTTCATCGAACGTTCAACCGCCGCAGGCGGTTGCAGGCTTCATCCAGTTCCCGGTCGTTTTTTGCGAAACAGAAGCGGGCCAGCGACGATCCGCCTTCAGCGTAGAAGGCCTCGCCGGGGACAGCGGCTACCCCGGTTTTCTGCAGAAGGTACATCGCTCGCTCCTTGCCGTCCCGACCGGGGAGTGCCGAAATGTCAGCTAGGACGTAATAAGCGCCCAGCGGCACATGCGGTCGGAGATTTGCATCGGCCAACGCCGTGCAGATCCTATCACGTTTTGAGCGGAATTCCAGCGCAAGCTCACGATAATACCCTTCGTCAAGCTGAATGATGCCTTTCGCCGACGCCATCTGCAACGGCGACGGTGCGCAGACATATACCAGGTCATTGAAATATCCGATCGTGCGCGCCCAGCGCGCATCGCAGATGCAGTAACCGATTCTCCATCCATGGTGATGCTGAAGGTTTTCGAAAGGCCGGAGATCGTTATGGTCCGTTCCCTCATACCCTCCAGCGTCGCCGGGGAGATGTGAGCGCTCCCGTCGTAGATGAAATGCTCATAGATTTCGTCGGTGAAGACAAAGAGGTCGTGTTTCGCCGCGAACGCCGCCACGATCTCCAGTTCCCCCCGCGAAAAGACCTTACCGGAGGGGTTGGCCGGCGTATTGATCATGATCGCCCTTGTCTTCGCCGTCACGGCCTGCTCCAGATCCTCCCCGGTGAATGTCCAGGTTTCGTTCTTCATGCTCACGAAGACCGGAACGGCTTCCGTCGCAATCAGCGTGCTGACATGGTAACCGTAATAGGGTTCGAACAGGATCACTTCGTCGCCCGGGTTCAGCAGGGCGAGGCAGGCGCAATAGAAGGCGCCCGTCGCGCCCGCGCTCACGACGATCTCCCTTTCCGGATCCGTTGCGAGTCCGTATAATCGCCGGTACTTCAGGGAAATCGCATCGCGCAATTCGGCGAGACCGTCGTAGCGGGTGTAGGTATTGTAGCCGTCTTCGACTGCCTGGCATGCCGCCCGGCGGACGATCTCCGGCACCTCCGTGTCGCAGACCCCCTGCGACAGGTTGATGCCGCCGACCCGGGCACACTCGATGGACATGTTGCGGATCTCTGATTGTGTCACCCACTTTTCGCGGATGCTTACGCTACGCGTCATCGTCGTTTTCTTCCCCTCTCTCGCCGACGCAAACGACGGAACTCTTCAATGGGAAATTCCCTCCCGCCGCAGAACCTTGACTGCGGTCATGATCATGATCTTCACGTCGAAGAGCAGCGAGCGGTGATTCAGGTAGTACCGGTCCAATTCTACCTTGGCGGGGATATCCAGTTCGTCTCTCCCGTTGACCTGCGCCCACCCCGTGACACCCGGCATCAGCCGATGCACGCCTTCGGCCGTGCGGAGGGCGATCAGGTCGTCCTGATTATACAAGGCCGGCCGCGGTCCCACGAAACTCATGTCGCCCCTTAGAATGCTCCAGAGCTGGGGCAGTTCGTCCAGGCTGAACTTGCGCAGAAAAGACCCGACCGGCGTGACATATCGGCCGGCGTCGCGCAATAGATGTGTAGCGACTACCGGAGTATCGATGCGCATCGTACGAAACTTCGGCATCTGAAACGTCCGATTATCGATTCCGACCCTTGCCGAGCAGTAGAGCAAAGGCCCTTTGGAAGTGCTCTTGACGAGCAGCGCGATGAACAGCATCGGCAGGGAAAAAAAAATGAGCGCGGCCGCGGCCACGGTCACGTCGAACAGGCGCTTGCCATTCATATGCCGCCCGCAAGTCTCATTTCCCGAACCGCTTCCTGCCAGCCCGTCTTCAGATCATACTCGGGCAGGAAGCCAAGGTCGCGTCGGATACGCTGGCCATCCACAGCGATGTCTTCCGTATATTTGTCGATGGTGCTCCGCGTGACCGGCGATTCGACACCGAAGAGTTTTGCAGCATCTTCCAGCACCCCAGCCGTCCACCGCATCGGCAAAACCGGCAGTGCAAGGCGCGGCGTCCCCCTTCCAAGGGCTTCGCAGATGGCACGGACAATTTCCTTCATGGCGTGGAAGGAACCGTCCGTTACATTGAAGACCTTCCCCGCCGCAGCGTCTCGCGCTGAAGCCAGGACGGCCGCACGCGCGACGTCCTTCTCATAAACCAGCGTTCGCCGATTGGATCCGTCTCCAACGGGGAGAAAGCGTCCTCCGGCGAGAGATCGTACAAGACGCTGATAATTGCCCTTGATCCGCGAACCGTAGACTGCACCAAGGCGCAGCACCGTGCCGATCTTCCGGCCGTCCGCGCCCCTGGCGGCGAGGACGATCTGCTCCGCCGCAAGCTTCGTCCGGGCATAGAAAGTGTCGGGATTGGGCGGCGTTTCCTCGGTGACGATCCGCCCGCCGGAGGATCCGTAGACGGCGATCGTGCTGAAGAGAACGATGCGCTTTGCACCGGCCCGAGCCGCCGCGGCGATCACGGTCGATGTTCCTCCGACATTGATCCGTTCATACTTCTCCCGGAGCGACGGCGCCGGATTCACGATATGGAGCAAAGCGGCCAGATGAACCACCGCGTCGACACCCTCCATCGCCACCTGCACAGCCGACGGGTCGGTTATATCCCCGATACGCGTATCGACGTCGTCCGGCCAGGTATCCGGAGGCGGGGGATCGATCGACAGCGTGCGGATGGAGTAGCCTTCATCATGGAAAGCCCCGACGACCAGCGGTCCCACGGCGCCGGTGGCGCCGGTGATCAGTACGAGGGGACATGCTGTCATTTCAATTCCGCTTCTCAAAATGTGCAAGGATCTGGTCCGCCGCCCTTGTGACGGAAAAGGTGCTTTCCAGAAGGGAACGCGCATTCTTCCCCAGCCGCTGGCGCAATTCCCGGTCCGTCGCCAATCTTCTCGCATGTGCAGCAAGCGTCTCATCGTCGCCGTTGATGCAGACCAGGCCGGCCTCATGGTCTTCCAGCAGCGTCTTCAGGTCGTTCCCCGGATTAACGCTGGCGAGCATGGGCATGGAGTGATACATGTATCCGAGCATTTTGCCGGGAAAATTCTGGGTTCTCAATCCGCGGTCCAGGGAAATGAGGCCTACGTCGCATTCGGCAAGCAGGGCCAGATATTCTTTCTGTCCCATGGCATCGTGGATGGCGATATTGTTCAAGCCGCTCGACGCAATAACCTCTCTCAATCTGGGAACTTCACTGCCGCTGCCTACCAGCAGAAAATAGGCGGACGGTTCGTTGCGGAGCGCGCCGGCGAGGCGGACGATGTTGTCGACGTCCTGGGCGACGCCGATGTTGCCGCCGTAGAAGAAAATTACTTTGCCGTTCAGCCCCAAGCGCTGCCGGTTTCCGCCCGGCCGGACGTCCTCCTCGAGGGCGGTCCAGTTGTATAGAACTTCCAGGCGATATTTCCCGTCGAGTCCTCTCGCCTCGAAATGGCGAAGATTGGCCGGCGATTGGACGCCGATAATGTCGGCCGCTTCGTAATTCTGACGTTCTTTGAACTTGAAATACGCGTAAGCGAGTCCGCGCCTCAGCACGCCGGCGTCGACCGCCCATTGCGGAAAGATATCCCGCAGCACCAGGTAGGAGGAACAGCCGAAGCGTGATTTCAATTTCGCCACGAGCGATCCGAAGAAGATCGTGGGAGAGTAATAGACGATCAGGTCAAAGGACCGATCTTCGAAGAAACGGCGTCCTTTTTCCCAAAGGGTGCGCGATAGCATGGCTTCATTGAGTCCGCGCGTCAGTCTCGACGCCGTCTTGATCTTTCCCGCACGCACCCGCATCACCTGAATTCCCTCTTCCCGGGTCAGCTCGATGTCCTCCGGAATGCTGTCGTCCGGGGCAACAACCGCCGGTTCATGACCCCGCTTCTTGAATTCCAGCGCAAGGTCGTGAATGAGCTTCGCGCTCGACATCGTGCTGGGGAGGTAATAGACGACGATAAGGAGGATGCGCATGAGGGGGATTTGCTACAGTTCCGACCGGGTGGGATCTGCACATTCGGACGGTTTGAACCAAACCGTTCTGTTCACGTAATCGGCATAACTGAGAATGATGCGGACGACTTTCTTCGAGACGTTCTGGACGGCGTAGTCCGGAGCAATATCAAACGGCCGGGTTGTCTCCGCGTAGTGGGCCATGGCGACATCCATGGCCTCCAGTACCCTGCCGGGCTTCAAACCGCACAAAATCAGCGTTCCCACGTCCATGCCTTCCGGCCTTTCATGGGCCTGGCGAACCGTGACGGCGGGAAATCCCAGGATGGAGGATTCTTCGGTGATCGTACCGCTGTCGGAGACGACGCAACAGGCGTTCATCTGCAGCTTCACATAATCCAGGAATCCCAGAGGTTTCAGAAACCGGATGCGCTGATCCACCTCCCCCGTGCCGTTCTGCTCCATGCGTTTTCTGGTCCGGGGATGCGTGGTGACGATCAGCGGCAATTGGAATTTTTCCGCCGCGGCTTTCAGGGATGCCACCAGATCGGCAAAATTCTCGTCGCTGTCAATGTTCTCTTCGCGATGCGCACTGACCACGAAGTAACGGCCCGGTTCCAGGGACAGCTTCTTCAGCACTCCGGAGGCGTCGATACCCGGCCTGTAGAAGTCGAGCACTTCTTTCATGGGGGATCCGGTCTTGATGATCGTCTCCGGCCTGAGCCCTTCCGCAAGGAGATACCGCCGGGCATGTTCCGTATAGGTCATGTTGATGTCGCTGATGTGATCGATGATCCGGCGATTGATCTCCTCCGGCACCCGCTGATCGAAGCAGCGGTTTCCCGCCTCCATATGGAAAACAGGGATCCTGCGGCGCTTCGCGGCAATGGCGGACAGGCAACTGTTCGTATCTCCGAGCAGCAGAAAGGCGTCCGGACGTACTTCCGCCAGCACATCGTCCGTCCGGGCAATGGCGTTGCCCACGGTACGCATCGCGCTTCCGCCCGCGGCGTCCAGAAAAACATCCGGCTTCCGGATGTCGAGGTCGCGGAAGAATATCTCGTTCAATTCGTAATCGTAGTTCTGCCCCGTGTGGACCAGGACGTGCTCGACGTGGCGGTCGAGCTCATGGATGACCCGGCTGAGCTTAATGATCTCCGGACGGGTGCCGACAACGGTCATGACCTTCATTGTCATAGAGAGCTGCTCCTCATCTGTCGCGCTGCCCGCCCACGGCGGGTGCATCGGCCGCGATATCGCGATACTGCAGGTTCTTGTGCGTCTCGTAGTCCCTATACATCCTGTCAATCAATTCCGGCCAGGGAGGGGGGGAATACCCCATCCGGAAGCGGAACCGGTCCGAGTTCAGGGAACGGTCAATGGCAAAATCCTCGTCGGGCGCGATCTCGATCTGTTTCCCGTATCTCTCGGCGACCATCTTGAGGAGGTCGTATTTCGATATCGGCGCGGACGACACGTGATAGACGCCGCTCAGTTCCCGGTCGGGCAGGACGTGGTCGCTGATGATTCTGGCGAGCTCAATCGTCGGGAATCCGCTGTAGATCGCATTCTTGTAACCTCTCACCCTTCCCGTCTGGCCCAGAAACCATTCGATCAATCCATATCGCCCCTTGAGTTCGTGGCCGATGATCGAAGTCCGCAGCGTCACGCAGTGGGGATAGCTGACTTCGCCGAGCAGTTTGGTCCTGCCGTACAGATCTTCGGCGTTCGGAACGTCGTCTTCCGTGTACATCCCCTTCCTTCCGTCAAAGACGCAATCCGTGCTGATGTGGATCATGCGGGCTTTCGCGTTGCGGCTGATCAGGGAAATGCGGTGGGGCAACTGCGCATTGACGGTGATCGCCGTCAGTGGATCGCTCGCCATGGGCTGCTGCTTGATCATGCCGATGCAATTGATAACGATCGTCGGCTGAATCGAGGCCAGGGCGCGGATGACCGTATCGAAATTGTCCGCATCGATGCTGTCCGGTCTGAACTTGGCGGCCAAAACCGGGGGGAAGAATCTGGCAATCAGGCCGGGGGTTCGCGCTGTGGCGTATACGTCATAGCCGGCATTCCGGGACAGGTGTCTGAAGAGCACGTGCCCCAGCATTCCCGTACCGCCCAAAATCAGGACTTTGGTGCGCTCCATCGGCACGCCCTCATTTCATTTCTCGGGAAGCCAGCTGCTGTTGAATATAATCGAGTTTCAACAGTGTCTTCTTGACTTCCTCGATTCCGAGCCTCTCTGTATTGTGGGAATTGTAGTCGTCCATCGCCGAGACCTGTTCCATGCCTTCCGTAAAATACTTGTTGTAATTCAGGTCCCGGTCGTCGGGCGCGATGCGGTAATAATGGCCGAGATCTTCCGCCTTGGCGAGTTCCTCCCTTGTGAGCAGCGTCTCATAGAGTTTCTCGCCGTGTCGCGTTCCGATGATCTTGATTTCGTTGTCGCTCTGGAATATTTCCCTTACCGCCACGGCCAGATCTCCGATCTTGCAGGCCGGCGCCTTCTGGACAAAAATCTCGCCCTGTCTTGCATGCTGGAACGCATAGACCACGAGATCCACGGCGTCGTCCAATGACATCAGGAATCGCGTCATGTTGGGATCCGTGACCGTCAGAGGCTTCCCCTCCTTGATCTGTCGGATGAAGAGCGGAATGATGGATCCCCGCGATGCCATAACGTTTCCGTAACGGGTTCCGCAGAGCACAGTCCGCTGGTCATCCTCGATCGTGCGCGTTTTGGCCACCATCAGCTTTTCCATCATCGCTTTCGAGATGCCCATGGCGTTGATCGGGTAGACGGCCTTATCCGTGCTCAGGAGAATCACTTTCTTGATCCGGTTCGCCAGCGCCGCGTTCAAGACGTTCTCCGCTCCGAGAATGTTCGTCCGCACCGCTTCCATCGGGTAGAATTCGCAGGACGGAACCTGCTTGAGCGCGGCGGCGTGGAAGATGAAATCGACGCCGTTCATCGCGAAATTGAGGCTTTTGTAGTTGCGGACGTCGCCGATATAGAATTTGACCTTCGGATTGTTCAATTCGATCCGCATGTCTTCCTGCTTCTTCTCGTCCCTGCTGAAGACGCGGATCTCCTTGACATCGGTATTCAGGAAACGGTTCAGCACGGCGTTGCCGAATGAACCCGTACCGCCTGTGATTAGGAGCGTCCTGCCTCTGAACATGGCTGCAACCTCGACGTCGGAGATTTGTCGACCCTGTGACGGTGGTAGCGCTCCATCAGCGCTTCCTTTTCCGCCCGGTTCGGATAATTGATCAGCACCGCCCTGTAAACGCCCTTGAAGATAAACAGGCTGCCCGCGGCTGAACCGATCACCCCGTAGGATTGTATCAATTTTCCGATATCGTGAAGGGATCCCGCACCGCCGAGAACCATCACCGGGACGGTGACCGCGTCACGGACTTTTCCCGCTAGGACGATATCGTAGCCTTTCATTTCGCCGTCGCGGTCCATGGAGTTGACAACGATTTCGCCGGCACCCTGCGTCTCCATCTGCTGCGCCAGCTCCACCGGCGATTTTCCCGTATTCCTTGTGCCGTTGTGCGTCCATACCTCGTACCGGCCGTCGCGGTCTTTCTTCACATCCAGCACGACGACCACACTCTGATTGCCGACGCGGGCTGCGGCCTCCGCCACGAGACCGGGCTTCGCGATCGCGGCGGCGCTCATCGCCACCTTTTCCACGCCGAGCTGAACGATCTTCTGCACCTGCTCGGCGGTCCCGACGCCGCCACCGTAGCACAGCGGCATGCGGCACTCGGCGGCCAGATGCCCGATCATGTTGTAGTCGGGCTCCCGTTGCTTCGCCGTCGCGTCGATGTCGAGAACAATCAATTCGTCGACTTCCTTTTCGTTGAAAATCCGCACCGCATTGATCGGATCGCCGACGTACTTCGGGTCTCCGAAATGGACTGTCTTGACGAGTCCGCCGTTCCGGATCAGCAGACAGGGAATGATTCTCGGGTTCAGCATCTCTTACAGCCTGGCAAAATTTTCAAGGAGCCGCAGTCCCCAGTGATGGCTCTTCTCGGGGTGAAACTGGACGCCGAACACATTCCGGGAATTCACCGCGCAGGCGAATGTTCCGCCGTAGTCGGTTTCGGCGACGACGTCCTCAGGCCTTCGGCAGAGGAAATAATAGGAGTGCAGAAAATAGAAACGCGCGTTCGAATCCAGTCCCCGGAACAGGCCGTTCTCCTTTCGCGGTGTTGCGGTATTCCAGCCCATGTGCGGCACCCGCAGAGCGGCCCCGCCCGGCGATGAATTGAATCGCTTCACTTCGCCGTCGATCCAGCCAAGGCCGGAGGAAATCCCTTCTTCGCTCGAAAGCGCCAGGATCTGCATGCCGACGCAGATACCCAGAACCGGCACGCCGCGGCGGAGGGCCATCTCGTCCAGCGCTGATCTCATCGCCGACTTGTCCAGCTGTTGCATGGCATGATCGAACGATCCGACGCCCGGCAGGATGATCTTCGCGGCGCCCCGGAGGTCTTCGGCCCGCCGGACGATCGCCGCCGGAAGATTCAGTTTCTTGTAGACGTCCGCAAGGGCCTTGACGTTGCCCAGACCGTAGTCGACGATCGCAATCACCGGATGACCCTTTTCTCCATTCCAAGCAGCCGCACCACATTCGTCCCCAGGGTGATCAAGGCCATCTTGTTCTTGTAGTCCCGGTAGCTTCTATTCTCCCCCTCGAAGAGCTTCTGGAATTCCGCGACCGTCAGATCGAGCTTTTTCGCGACGTATTCAAAATCCTGGATCATCGTCTGTTCGTCGATTTCCGGCTCGGCGATGCGCGCGAGCGCCTCTTCCCGAGTCATCTGTTTCGTCAGGATCAGACTCGAGAGATGCGCCTTGCGCCGTTCCACCCCGAATTTTCTCGGTAGCCAGAAGCATTCCACGAACCTCGTGAAGCGGGATTCGTGATGTTTCTGGGCGTACTTCTGCCAGCCGAAACGTTCCACCAACAGTCCGATGGCGTCTTCCTTGATGTACGGCACATGGTTCAGGGGCCGCTCGATTCTGATGCCTTTGCCATATCGATAATACAGGCGATACTTGAGGATGTCCGCCGTCGGAAATGTCTTCAGGGGACGGGTGCCGTACCGCCGGTGGATGTCCCGCACAAAACGCATGTCCGTCGGATAGTAGGCGCCCCAATCATGGGGTTCGCGGACGCACTCCGTAGAGAAGTTGCCTCCCGTCAGAATGTAGCGGAACCCGTTCCGCGCCGCAAAGTTGTAAAGGGCGGAAAAGAAGGCCAGATCCTGAGGCGTGTCCACGTTGGCGACCTGGGCCTTGAAGAACGCCAACTGCAGATCCTTCATTTCTCCCCAGTCCACGACCTCCGTGAAAAGATCGAGGCCGAGACCGTCCACCAGCCGCTGAATGTTGTTCGCCGACACCTCCGAATTCCATCCGGCATCGACGTGAAAGAGGAGCGGCCTGAGCCCCAGCTTCTCTTTCGCGAGGTATGCGACATAGGAGCTGTCCACGCCGCCGCTGACGCCGATCAGGCAGTCGTGGTCCCGGCCTTTTCCGGCCCTCCTGATCCTTTCGGCGATGGACGCGAGCTCCGCTTCGCCCCTTTCGTCGGGGTGCCAGTTCGGCAGAATGTTCTCGTAAAAATTGCGGCAGTAATCGCAATATCCCCTTTCGTCAAAGGATATGTTCGGATCCGTCGTGTCCATGATGCAGTTTGAACAGATTCGATACGCTACTTGTTTCACATCAATTCCTTCCCAAAGAATTTTTGATCGGCATGCCCGGAAAAGGGAACGCCCGGAGTGTCGTCAGCATGCGAGCTGCTGCCTGAAAAGCTGCCGGTTCGCCTCCAGAACCTTCGGGTCCAGGAGACGGTGCGTCGTCTTGCGCCGGACTGCGGACCGTACTTTCCGACGCTCCTCATAGCTCAACAGCGCTTGCTTCTCAATGACTTCTATAAAGGAATCCTCCTGCGTCAAATCGATATCCCAGCCCAACCCGTCGTCTTGAAGCCCGCGCCACGGCGTCTCCGTACTGAGAAGAACGGGAGTGCCCGCCGTCAGGCACTCCGCAATCACGTGCCCGTAGGCTTCACCCCCGGTCGGGAAGAGAAAGAGATCATAGCGGCCGAAAACGTTCACGACCTGATTCGCTTCCACGCGTCCCAAATAGTCTGCCTTCACATTGGACGGCAACTGGCGGATCAGTTCCTGGCACTCCCGCCAATACGCCTCGTTCTCCGCCGGACCGTAAATATCAAACTGGACCTTCGCCTTTACTTTCCTGAGAATTTTCAGGGCGTAATCCAGATTCTTCTCGCGTGAAATTCTCGACAGGAACACGATTCTCAAGGCCCCGTTGTCCGCTGGCAGCGGGACAGCGGTGGCATCCGATACGTCCGGGATGTCCCTGATCGGCAGGTCTCCGATGACGCGAATCTCCTCGGATCGAACTCCCATGACCTTCATGATGTCCGCTTTTTCGAACTCGCTTGAGGCGCGCCATGTGACGTTCCGGTAAAGCCCCCACAGTTTCGCCGCACAAATGAAAAGGAACTTCTTCGCATATTTCTGCTTTAAGGAAGCCCACCCGAACTCGCCCCACGGGGCCACGATCACGGGCTTGAAACCCGCCTTCCGAAACCTTCTGTTCGCCAGGGTCTTGATCGTCAGAGGATCGAAATAGCTGTTCAGGTACAATAGGTCGTGGGGGTTGCTTTCTATGACGTCCATGATCCCGCGGATCGTGCAGGATTGCGCTGGCAGGTAATTCACCTTCGCATTTCCGACCTTCTGCCATTGACCAGTCTCCACACCGGGATACCGTTGCGCTTCGCCCAGATCATGATCTCTTGTGACGATCCGAAACTCAAAGTCATCGCACAAGTGATCCACCGTATTGACGGTGATGCGCAGGATTCCACCGGCTTTGTAGCCGGGAAGATAATGACCGATAAAGGTGAGAATCACCGGCCTCCCAGAAGGTCCATCCCGCTCCTCCCGCCGCAGGCCGCCGCTCACGGCGTCTCAACCTTCCCGCCTCGGGACGCGACGATGCTGCGGACTGCTCCCTCCACGCCAAGTCGGAAACGAAAGCCGGCGTCCAGCAGCTTCTTGGAAGAATAACGGACATTGCCGTAATTGCAGGGCCCCCTCCAGATACGCCTCAAAATATAGGGCACGATGATTGGGAGGCTGATCCTTCGCTGCGTTCTTTCTATGGGCAGCCCTCTCCCAATCGCTTCAAAGAGCGTCCACAAACCCGAAAAAGTGTTGAATGGCTCATGATCGCAGGACACAAAAAAGACTGCAGGATTCTTGAAATCGCTGTTCATGAAGTATACGGCTGCGTCAGCAACGTCTTCGGCGTGAATAATGTGAGCACATTCGTTGCCCTTTAGGAAGACTTCCATCCGGTCGCGCAGCCGCGCCTGCAACGGCAGGCGCAGCGCGCCCGGCCGCTGTTCATCAATCACGTCCGTCGGTCGGAGAATGACCGTGCTGCAGTTGGCGACACCCCGTGCGACCAACTGCTCGGCTGCCCATTTGGACCTTTCGTAGCGGTTCTGCGGGCTGCACGCGCTCCCCTCGTCCACGAGACGTCCCTTCGTCAAACCGACGACGCCCGCGCTGCTCAAATAGCAGAGGTAGGAAACGCCGGACTGTGGAATGAGACTCAAGATGCGCTCCGTGGCCGATACGTTGACATCCCACATCTTCGATTCGTCGCGCAACTCCGCGGCGCAGTGAAAAACGCAAGATGCACCTCTCAACATATCTCGCAAGATCTCCATTTCGACACTTTCGAGGTCGCCGCGGTAAACTTGTGCATCTTTGGTCCAATCTGCTTTCCTCCTTGTTAGGATTCTGACTTCATATCCTCCTCGAATCAGTGCCCGTTTTATCTTAAGACCGATCATTCCCGAACTGCCTGTTACGACCGCAATAGCTTTTGTCATTTCTATTCTACTTTTGAAATAAACTGCATAGGCAATGTATCACGCCGGCTATCATTTTAATTTTTCTATATTGTTCGAGAAAGAATCACTGGAGTATAATTATTATTCTCACTGAAAGAAGAAAATATTAAAGCAATTAATACAAGATATAGAGGCGTCATCCAGGTGCCATATGCCATATGCTGAAAGAAAAGCACCAACCATGCCTGGAATATCTGTAACTGAAAGTCAGAAAGAGGAAAAGACTGTTTGACAAACACAAACACTTGCAGTTCTCTCAGGAAAAGAGTCGTCAGTCCAATGATTCCCGTGAATAATAACCACATGATCGGTGCTGTCGCCGACACAACCGTACCTCGCCCCTCCCCGTCTTTTCCTGGAATTCTAAGGCCATCGCCAACCAAAATTTTAAAGAATGAGCGATCTATGAAAATGTTCTTTATCAGTTCTGTACGTCCTACTAATGTTTTCTCAAAAGATGTCACATAACCCTTGAGGGTCGCTGCTGGCTTCTGCGCCGGCGCTGGCTTCCGTATCGGCGCTGGCTCCGTTGCCGGTGCCGGCTTCGTTGCCGGTGCCGAGAGCAAAACACCTCTGACACCTGCAAGCGCCTTCAGTGGTATGTTGTCCGGTAGGTAATTCACGGCGATAAATCGTCCGAAAAGTGAAAAGAATATCAGGAATATTGACAGTGCTATTAGAAGGGTATAGGTTATCGCCCTTCTCAGCATGAGAAGGAATTTCTTCCTGTCCGGCATATACAGCGTATGCATGAAGTTGATGATATGGCCAATCAATGTAGCAAATCCGATTGCGAAATACACACCGTTTGAAAAAGTACAGAACCCTCCCAGGCAGCACAGGCCGCCGGCAGCCACCCATATTCTTCGCGATTCTCTAATGTAAATCGCCGAAGCTAAGAATGACGCCATAAACAAGTAGGCCCCCGCATTCGACGGCTCCATCCAGAATCCGGTCAATTGAAACTTCGGCAACCTGTAAAAAGTGGAAAACTGGGCTGTCCCATTGCCCAATATTCCCTGGGGGCCGTAATAACGACCTCCTTGAGAAATTTCTATATCGACGTAATTTTGCCCCCATCCGAAAGCACTGATTATTTCCAAAATAAAATATTGAACGACAGTAGCAACCCCAATGATAACCAAGATCTTCATCACCATCATTGGATGAAAAGACGGACGTTTCATGAAATAAAGGCACACGCCTACACAGAAAAGAAAACGGAACAAAAACTTTGACCACTGTAAAAGACCTTCCATAGAAGGATTGAACATGATTGTGGCAAAAGCTCCCCAGGACATGAAAGCGGCAAAAAAATAGATAAATCTCTTCAGCCGGCGGGGATGAAGTTTTCCGGGATAAACAATCAAGAGCAGGAACAGAGGAACCGAGACTTTGAAAAATATTGCGGCGGGCTGAAATAATTTAAGATCAAAGACTCCGACCCATTCGTAGATGATACAGGTTACAATGATCAAACCCGTTGGCAACCAGATTGGCAACTCATCAGCATACGAAGGAATAGCCGTGAATCTATTGCTATCGGACAAGTCAGTCATTTCACTTTATTTTCTGCCATTGACAGCTGAGACCCTGTTGAATAATTCTGCCAATCGGATGGTTAAACTTCTTCTACTAAAACACTTAATGAACTCGTCCGATGCCGCGCCCGCGCCCTTCAGCAAGAATTCATGAAGTCTTCTCATCTGAACGTCCTCCGTTTCTTCGTAGAACAGTGTAAGACCGTTTCCGTATTGCGCTATGATCTTCGCAACTTCACTGATGCGAGACGCAAGACATATGATTCGGCTCTTGTTGCCTATGTAATCATAAACTCTTGCCGGAACCCAGGACGACGTATTGGCGTCAGAGGGCATGCATAGAAGGACATATGACATCGTTTGGATCAGTCCATAAAAGCTCGTATGATCGAGGTAACCGTGCATTCTTTCTCTACCGGAGAGGCCCGCCTGTTTACAAAGATTCCCGAACACCGTTCCCTCATTACCCGCGTAATGGAAGGTGCAAGAGTTGTTCAGCGCGCCTGTCTCCTGCATCTTGGCCAGAAGCTTTAAAATCGGAAACGGGGTATAATCATTGGCCAAGTCTATCAAGCCACTATAGAAGAAAGTACCTTCACAAGAAGGGCGGATCGGCGACGGGATGTCTTCCGAGTCAAAACCATTAGGAATGATGAATGTCTTTCCATCGAGAAATGGGTATTTCTCTATCATTCTCAATTTGCTGGCATCCGTATTCACCACCAAAGCATCGCAGTATTTCAGGTAGGTCTTTTCAAGGAGATTCGAGACAGTTCGATGATATGAAATCAGAAATCGTTTGCGATCTGGGTTTAGGGTCCACAAATCGCGGAAGTCAGTTATCCATGGTATTTGATATTTGGACTTGCACCATGCACCGATCAAGTTGATGCTGAATGGGCTGCAGGTGGTATAAACCAGATCTGGCTTATGCTCTCGAATTTCTTCGCCCATTCGCGTAAGCACTTGCAGACACCAAAATACATGGCCGTCAGGCGGTACGACGTTATTGGTGATATAGCTTGCGAACCGCAGGAAAGTGCTCCGGCTTGCCCGGTCG
>CAZDLM010000001.1:16723-142950 GCA_964506465.1 uncultured Syntrophaceae bacterium | reverse complement strand
AACGGATCCGGCGGCATCCGAAGAACCTTCACAGCCGGTCCGATTTGTTTCGTCAGGTGAAGACTTACCTTCGTGTGTTCACGCTTCTCTTCGGGGCAAACGACCAACGGCGCCCATTCAAATTGCGGCAAATATTTGAGAAACTTGATATTGCGGTTTGTGGCCACATTGACGCGCGGAGGGAAAAAAGAAGTGACCCAGAGAACTCTATTCATGCAGGAATGAGAACGAACCTTGCTGAACAGTCCCGTGTGGATAAAATAGACAGACGTATCGTTAGAGCGGGGATGCGAAGGCCATATTCGGCAAATTGCCATCCTTCTGGGCTGTTGGCCTCGCCCAGAAACCATTCTACTGTGCTATCGACATTGGAGGTCAAATCGATCTCAAGCTGGTACGTCCTTCCCTCCTTCCCGATCAAAAAACAACGCGATCGCTCTCCAATATTGTCTAGAATCTTCCATTCCGGCGCCCAGTGAATATATGACTCGCAGCGAATGCGAACGCCACAAGGGTTCGATACACTTTCCAAGCTTTCAATCCTAGCGGGTTCCATTGTCAAATTGCGTTCCCATTTCATACCAGTGCCGATTCTCTCAACGGCGTTGGTTTCCCATGAAATAGTCTTCTGGCCATTCTTTTCGTGAATCGATAGTCCCGTCCCATTTGAAAGGTATTCACTGTATGCCGAAAAAAGACCCCGACAATCGGGCACAAGCGGCAGTCCGTTGATCAAAGTTGTGTTGTGCGCCTTCGGAGAAAAACCATACATACCCTGGCTGTCCGAACGATATGAAATGCGGCCCCTATCCACAAGTACAGACTTTTCCCCGTCATGCAACTGGAAACTGCCGAAATCCAGATGTCCATGTGCAACAGGGTACAAACCAGATTGAGGTGTATGAACGAGCGCTCTGAACGCAGCACCGGGAGTGGATATCCATCGCCACTCCGTCAGCGTCCCGGAGACTTTCGTTCGTCCAGCCTGCTTCTTCAAAAGGGACTCCGTTGTAGAGTCATCCCAAAGTCTGCGCCATGATACCGTATCACGTCCGTATTCCGAATCAGGATAGAACCAGGAAACCGGATAATCAGGAGAGACATCCCCTATGCGAGGGAAGGTATCCTCAAGGCTATCCAGTCCACTCCCAAGATAGAGGCAGCTGGAAGTCATCGAAGTCGCGATATCTTCCAACCAGCCTGCAAAAGCGGTATCTTCGCTGACCCTGGCAGCCCATAATGTCTCGATCATTGTTCGAGTCAATAGAAGCTGATAGTGGGACGACCCTTCCAAGAGGCAACCCTCATTATCGATCAATCGCGGGACGCACTCCCGAAAGAGGACCCTCGCCAAGTCGGCAGCCTGCTGAAGGTGCAACATTCTCCCGCCAAGATATAAGGCACGTGCATTATTGAGAATATGGTTATTATATGATTCCCCATAGTATTCCATATGCTCCATAATGTAAGTCAGATGTCCGCAAAGGGACGCGCCGATTGTACCTGCCAATTGTGAATCCACCCGGCGATGTTTTCTTGTAGCGCACAAATAAAGTAACCAATTAACGACGCGCTCTGAAACGGAATAGGCGTTCCAGGCCAACGGGTTTTCCGCTGGGGCAACATGTTCGATCCAGTCCAATATGGCTCCATCTGCCTCACAAAAATCTGCCCCAGAAGGCGCTTGGGCCAACCACCGGAGTAACCAGGTAAACCGGTGCAATGCATAGGTATCCTCCTCGTCCTCTTCATGCTTGCGCCAATCCAAGTCTTTGAACATGAAAGAATATGTTGCGAGGGGAATGGGCCAGTCAGTTATGTCAACTCCCTTTTGAGGCAGCCACCCGGTAGTGGGGAGATGCGCAATCCAGTCCCTGGTTGGAAGATCAAAAGCTGAGGACCCTTGAACTTTTTTCCGTATATCCTTCGGGTAGTGATGAAGATAGCCACGAAAAGAGAACACAGAATGAAGGCTATCGCTGATCCTTAAATTCACTCGTCTGTAAATATAGGAAATGACACGTGCCCAAAAATGAGGGCGCCTAAAGCAAAACCGCAGATAACTTTTGATTTCATTAGAAGCTAGCGACATTGCTTAAAGATCGCTGAGATGCAATCCCTCAGGTCGAGAAGTTGGCTTTTGAACAAACCTGAACCACAACTCTAGGTTAAGCAGTATCCACAGAGCCCACACCCATTCTTTCTTCATGGAAATAAAATGACGAAGCCTCCATAATGATCCTTTGTTGATCACACCCTGCGTCATCAACTCGCCCCGCGCCAACAAATCGAATGCAGTCTTCTTCAGCGGACCCCCCGCCCAAGAATTGATGGGAGCCCCGAATCCGTCTTTGCGACGGCGCAGAACATCATCCGGCAAATATTCTCCGACAGCGGCTTTGAATATGACCTTCTGATCGTGACCATCTATTTTACATACTGAGGGAATGAGGGACACCAATTCAACGATCCGATGATCCAACAAAGGAACCCTCGCCTCAAGAGAGGCAGCCATACTCATCTTATCTGTCAACAGAAGAACGTCATCCTGAAGCCAGTATTTCAGGTCGAATGCCATCTGCGCGTTGAGAGAGTCGCTTACGGAAACAGCAGAATATTCTTCAAGAAACGCCGCTGCCGTTCCCGTCAGATAAGGAGGAAAAACCAAGGCCCATGGGAAGTTAAAGGCGCGACTGACATAAACTCCAGCATTCTGTTGCCAGAGGTCAGGGCACAGTAGTCGATGGAAAAACAGTTTGAAACTCGAATAGGGATAGTACCAGCCGTATCCAGCAAACAACTCATCTCCACCTGCACCGGTCAGAATCACTTTCGCCTTTTGTCTTGCAAAGTTGGAAATCACATAGGTCGGGACACAGGCACCATCGGCATTCGGTTCTTCCATGTGCCAAGCAAGAAGGGGCAGCAAACGGTCAAAATCGTCAAATGAGACCGAAGTCTCGTGATGAATGCATCCATACCGCCCCGCAACGCCTCTGGCAAAAGGACGCTCATCCATCTTCTCAGAAGCGTCTTTCCAGAATACCGTAAACGTATCCATGTCCAGCGAGCGTCCCACATTCGACAGAGCGACGACAGCGGATGAGTCCAACCCTCCGCTCAAAAAAGCTCCGACGGGAACATCGCTGCGAAGTTGCAGCCGACATGCATCTTTTAAGAGAGCCTGAAGATGGTCTGCAGCATCCCCCTGAGACGTGGCTTGATGTTGCCCAGCCTTTAGGAGGTGTATTACATCCCAGTAAGTTTTGAATTTCAGTGTACTCTTCTCGAGAATGGCCATCGTCCCGGATTCGAGTTTTCTCACGGACTCAAATCCCGTGTACGGAGAAGGAACATAAAGCAGATGAAGAAAAGAACTGATCGCCCGCCAATCCGGATCACGACTCACCCAAGGACACTGAAGTATTGCCTTGATCTCCGAGGCGAAAGCAAGACTTTTTCCATCCCACGAATAGTAAAGAGGCTTGATTCCAATCCTATCCCGAGCCAAGATGAGTCTCTTGGCTGCACTATCATAAACGATAAGGGCGAACATCCCATTTACGTCCCCTAAAAACTCGATACCTCTCTCTTCATACAGATGAACAAGGACTTCTACGTCACTCTGGGAACGAAAACGATGCCCCTTTCTTATAAGCTCCTCACGGAGTTCCAAATAATTGTATATTTCTCCGTTGCAGGCCACCCAAATCTGTTCGTCCTCATTTGAAAGAGGTTGGTGGCCGCCCACTATATCGATAATGCTCAGGCGTCGCAGGCCGAAATAGACTCCATCTCGCTCCTTAGAATAATAGCCCACATCGTCCGGTCCTCTATGGCTCAGGCTTCGTCCCATTTCCTCCAGGAGACGGGACGATGCTTCTTCACCTACATAGCCAAATATGCCACACATGTATCAATAACCTTCGGGTTTCTTCTCCGAGAATAGCCGCTCACGAAGAGTCCTAGCCAAATAGCAAGGGAGATCCGCCAGCATCGGATGCCTCCAGATCATCGCACAATTGTGAATAAGACGTCGCCTGCGGAATTTGCCGTACACCTCTGCAATCTCCTCCCTCGTCAACGTATTCGACATAATAATCGCCGCATCCTTGTTAATCTCAAAATTCACATTGAGTCTAAACCAATCCATGGCATCATCTTCCGAAACCAAGCCTCGTTCCTTGGCCAACTCCCATACCGGCGTCCCCGGATATGGAGTCAGCACATATACATCAAACAGCCCAAGATCTACCGATTTAATAAATTTCATAGTCTCCATTATTTCTTTTCTTGTTTCATCCGGAGATCCAATAACAAATGAAGCATTTGGTACAATGCCGTATTTCCTTAACAGATTTACTGCTCTGCGATTCTGATCTACAGTCATGCCCGAGCCTTTGAGCCACTTAAGGATTCGCTCATTTCCTGATTCAAGGCCCATTCCAACCGACACCACTCCCATTCTCTTGAGGCCCGCCACAATCTCCTCCGTTACTGCGTTCGCCCTCATAGAACAGGAAAATTTTACTTTCCCTACGATATTTTTCCGAACAAGCAAATCGACAATATCGAAAAAACGCTCTTCGTTCGCAGTGAAGAGATCATCAAAAAAACTAATAAATCGTGCGCCAAAAGAATTCACTAGTAATTCAATCTCGGCCACCACTCTCTCAGAGGAAAAATAACGGATATTGCCCCAGAATCGGGAAGAAGCGCAAAACCTGCAACGATACGGACATCCTCGCGACGTAAACATATATGTATGCGAGGATATTTGCAAGAGTTTGCGGTCTGGATAAGGGATTGAATCCAAGTTTCTTACCGCAAGTCTCTGGCAGGTGCGTCGCAGCGCACCCGATTCTGTTCGGAAAACGATGCCTGCGACGTCGCCCAGTCGTGATATCGGAAAGGCACGGTGTCTCTCGAAAATCTGCATCAATTCAATAATAGTATCCTCACCCTCACCTATACAGCCGATATCCATGTCCTGCGAAAGTGTCTCCGGTAGGAAAGAGATGTGAACACCGCCGATCAAAACGGGGATGCTCCTCCCTTTAGCGCGTTTCGCATACTGAATCGCCAATCCATAATTCTGACTTACACACGATATAGCAACGATGTCCGGCGCAAAACCATCGAGAGTTTCATCAATCCTGGAATTGATGATTCTGAAGTCAAAATAACCTCGGCCGAACGACGCCTCAAGAGAAGATATGAGATAGCCGATACCGAGATTCGGATATCGTGTCTCAACCTCGGAAAGACTGTTGATGGCATTTATCCAGAGGAAGCGAGTTTGCATAGCAGGAATTTGCAGCAGCGAGGATGTGAAGGATTACAATTTGGTTGCCATAACGAGATGATGAAGACTTATGCACCACAAGGAGAATGGAAGGCTTCTTTGCTCAAGCGGTGAGAACCTCATTTTGCGTAGGACTCTTCGGATGTCCTGTGGAGTCCATTGCCGTGTATGCCCGGCATCATAGAATGCTTCTTTCAGCATGCCGGTCAGAAGTCGCGCCAGCATGAAATTCCTGTCATTCGGAAATACTAAAATTAGTCGTCCTCCAGGTTTCAGTACCCGATGAATTTCAGCAAGGCCACGTTCCGGCTCTTTCAAATGCTCGATAACTTCTAGGAAAAGGACGCAATCGACGCTACCGTCTTCAAGTGGAAGGTCAAGTACGGTACCGCATCGAACGGGCAACCCGTGTTCTTGACAAATTTCAATGTTCTCAGGTTCCGAATCGATGCCCGTAATCCATCTCCCGGGATAAAGCCTAACCATTTTTTCAAGTGTTATGCCTTCGCCACATCCGATGTCGACAATTCGATCTCCGACAATATAATTTAATACCACTTTATCACGATAAACCCAATATCTTGTGCCCAGTCCACCCTTAGCATACTGGGGCCGCTGGTAGATCATTCCCTCTTTCTTTAGATTCGTGTCAACCGGCATCGAATAGTTCCCTGAACGATAGCCTGTAGGCGCGAAGCAGCTCACCAAACTCATGATCATCAAGTATTCTCGTCGAGGCAATCATCCTGCGTTTAGCCCAAATCTTTGGGAGCGTTCTCAAAGCATCCGCCAGTCCTTTGGCAATCGCCTTGATGTAAACATTTTTTGAATTACTTCCGGCGAATTGTTTCCCGACTCCTCTTCGCGCCAGCACCACGCGAGCCTGTACAAGATATCGCCACATTGTGCAAAGAGGCATAGCTGCGATCCACGAAGCAGGGTATGTTTTGAACGCTACCCAATAGTGGTTCCGCTCTACCAAATATAGTTTGAGCGGAGAAAACGCTCCGCCCGTCTGCGAATATTTATGATATACTACTGCATCACGCGCAAGGACGGCTCCCCAACCTGCCAGTCTACCGCGTAATCCGAGGTCCGTATCTTCACAATAGGCAAAAAAGTCTTCGTCAAAAAAACCAATAGACTCGATCATGGAGCGCCGGTAAAGTGCCGCGCAGGCACTTGGCATCAGAATTTCCTCCATTTCTGCAATTTTCAAAAGCGAAAACCTCCCTAGCCGGAATGCGCCTCGTGACATGCCGTCACAGCAGAGTTTGACCCCCAGAGAATCAATGACATCATAGTCCCAATAAGAGCAGATCCTACTGGCGACCATTCCGACGGCTGAATCGTCCTCGACAACGCCGATCAATTGCTCTAACCATTTCGTTTCCGTTACAGTATCGTTATTCAGGGTAACGATATAGTCGCCGGATGTATGCAAGTAACCGATGTTGTTTCCGGTCGCAAATCCTCGGTTAACAGGCAGGGCGACAGTTTTTACCCAAGGGTAATGGGCGCCCACAAAATCCAGAGAATTGTCAGACGATCCGTTATCCACCAAAATCGTTTCAAAGTCCTCGAACGTCTGGGCTCTAAGGCTCTCCAGGCAATCGGAGAGATGCATTCTCCCGTTCCAGTTAACGATAATGACGGAAGCTTTTACACACCGTACTGTCATCAAAGGCTTTCATTCATTGTAATGACATGGCAATATGTAATTCATGACTTTCTCATAACGATGGACATCAAAGACGTTTTCCCAGTAGAGCATTTGAGCACAATATCCATAGCGGAAAAAATGATTTTATTAAAAAGCGATCTTTTGAAATTATTCGAATCTTCAAAAAGAGGGAAAATCGTATCCGCAAGCTTCTTTTTCCCTCTCCCCCGATAAATTATAGAATGCATTGTCCAAATCCAGAAAATAGGCACTGGGTGATAGTCAATCTGTGCGATCTCGAATCCGGCCTTCTCTGCCATAGAGGTAAATGTTCTAGAGGTAAAAAAGGTCCAATGACGCGGAAAGTGAAATCCGCCCCAGTGCCCTGAGGGTGCAAACCAACGTGCGTCAGCCGAATCAAAGTTAGGCGTTTCGCAGAGAAATACCCCTTGCGGTTTAAGGGCGTATGCAGCCCGCTGCATCATCAAAAGCGGATCACCGACATGTTCTATGACGTTGCTTGAATAAATGATATCGAATATCCCAGTTGGTAGAGGTACTTCTTCAAGCTTTCCCTGGATAGTTCTGTGTCCTTTTGCTGCGACAATTTCTAAAGCACGTGCGTTGAAATCAAGCCCCGTGGTGTCCACCGGTCGTCTTGCATATTTTTTAAACACATCAAGTGCGTTCCCATTACCGCAGCCTATATCCAGGATTCTCATGACTGAGCCGGGAGTCACGGAAAGAGTTCTGATTAGTTTTGCTATCCTTTTGGGAAATCCGAACCTAGTGTTGAGGAATTCCTTCACGCAGTAAAGGAGCGACTTGCCATTATGGGCCGCTGGCTTGTTGTGACAATAATAGTTGCCCGGATATATCGCATTCAACATGGAATCATCCGGCCGCGGATTCAGAAAGACGAGGTTGCATCGGATGCACCGAACAACATGGAATAGATCGTCTGTCGTGTCGTAGAATTCATGCTCCCGCCCCGAGGTAACATATTCGCTCTGTTCCGAGCCGCACAAGGGGCACGGCCGTAACTTTGTTTGGACGGTTGTTTTCGCAGTTTCACTATGGAAAAGACTTCGCTTCTCCGGAAAGACATCATCACACACTGGAGGGTAATAAACAGATGTATAAAGTTTCGAGAGCCTGGTCTTAATAAAGACCCTGTCCTCTCCAGTTAGGCAAATCGGGTGATAACTTTTGAGTTCCGGCACTTTCATCATTCGGTCGCGAATCTGGTGAATTGACTCGTACCGAACATTACCAAAGGAAATATGCATGAAGGCGCACGGCATCACATCCCCATACTCAGAAATATATAATATTTGCTTTGCGGCAGGACATCCGATACTCCCCATATTTTCATAGCAGTCTCGAGTCAGAAAGGGATATTGGTCATGCATCGTACGCATGAATGCTACATCCTCGTCATCACAGAGGATATCGTTTCGTCCCGCCCAATTTCCAAAAGGAATAGCAGCGCTGAACACAAGTTCAGTTCTTGTGTGAATGGCATAATCTAGAAGCTTCTTGAAACTCTCTTTCCTTGTACTTCCGCGCGAAACACAAGTAATGATTACGGGGGTCATATTTTCTTTGCGGATGTTATCAATCGCTTCAAAGCACCGTTTGAATGATCCTTTCATATTGCGAAAGGCGTCATGTTCTTCTGGTGTTCCGGCATCAATAGAGATACTGATTTTGTCGACACCAGCAGCTTTGAGTTCTCTGATTTTGTCACGGTTCATTTCATAGCCGTTCGAGGCTAGTGAGATATGGGTCCTGTGCGGCAGGCAGTGAGGGAGCAGTCGCTTCAACTCCTCAGACAGTCCTATTTCGCCCCCTACAAAATCGAATGCAAGAATGCCTGCGTCCACACATTCTCTGATGACAGCAATCTTCTCTTCATACGAGAGTGGTTTGTCTCCGCCACGAGTGAATGGCTCCGCATAGCAGTGACTACACTTGAAATTACACTTGTAGGATGACGCAAACACCACGCCGCGAACGACATCCGTGCCGGTAATGTACTTCATTGCATATTTAGCCGCAGCTCTGGTGAAGAAGAGAGGCTTCCTCATGATAAAACTGGCATTAGCCTGGCGGAATCTTGACTCGGATGCTCGTTTCACGTTGGTTTTAAAATCCATCCAGTACTCTGGTCAAAATTTATACATACTTTGCATTTCACTTAACCACCATCGCGCACAATGCGTTGGCAATCCGCAAACCGGGCCCCTTGCTGTCCCAGAGTTTGTCCAAGTACTTCAGAAGAAATATCGGGGCGAGAGCAATGCCCTTCCAAGCGGTGTAGTGCATGGCGCTTTTTCCCGACAGAGCAACCGCAATGTACTCCGAAAGCAGGTTGGTTAAGGCACTGGTCGGACCACGGGCAATCTCAACCGAACAATAAGAAAACTTGCGGAAAAGGAATTCCAGCGCATCCTTCGAGAAGTTGAAATAATTGTGAGGATAACCGTGATAGGGATAAACAAACGGAACAAGGCAATAGACCGCCCCCCCTCGCCTGATAATGCGGAATATCTCTTCGACAACCTTGTGGGGTTCTGGGACATGCTCCAACACCGCATCGATAACGACGTAATCCACGGTTTCGCTCCCCAGAGGAGTCTTAGTCACGTCCGCGACGATGTCCACGTTCGGAAAAGGAAAAAGATCGATATTGATGATGTTTGGAATGAGTCTTCTGTTGCCTGATCCAAACTCCGTAACAACAGCTCCAGGCTCTATGGCAGAAATAAATGAGGTCAGATGCTTCTGAGGCTGGTAGTCACTGCTGATCATCTTTTTACCTAGGTTATATATCTTTGCCGTCAGCGTTGTGTTGAACATCTGGTCCGCCTGAAACGTCATATCCTCCGTCTGCTTCACATGGCCCGAGAAGAAACAAGGAATACCGCTAATAATCGGATAGGAACAGACACACTTCCTGCAACACAGCTCTCCTGCACTCTTCGAGAGGGTACTATGGCATTCGGGACAGTACAGGTCTTTAGGTTGCATCGCTGATATCCCGCTTCGTAGTCGTTGATGATGTTCGCTTATCTCCCATATTCAGAAGTCCTTTGGCGACCTTAAGAAACACCTCACGTGCAACGACGGCCCGCCGCATATAACTTGCGATTGTTGCCGGACGTAGATAAAAACGCAGCAGCAGTTTTCTGATCTTACGGAGTACAATC
Organism: uncultured Syntrophaceae bacterium; assembly: GCA_964506465.1. Classification (GTDB taxonomy): domain Bacteria; phylum Desulfobacterota; class Syntrophia; order Syntrophales; family UBA6109; genus UBA6109. The sequence goes on along the minus strand of CAZDLM010000001.1, from coordinate 132,770 downwards.
TGATCAGACAGTCCCGGCGGCACGTAAACAATCTTATTTAAATCCATCCTGCTCCAGTCATCATCAAAGGCCCCCCGCGTCTTTGCCTGTTCATAGATTGCCGTACCAGGAAATGGGGTGAGAGGGAAGACGTTCAGATCAGACAGATTCAGCGAGAGTGCAAAATCGATAGTGTTCTGAATACTCTGCTTCGTCTCCCACGGAAAGCCAATGATAAAGAACCCTTTTACCAATATTCCTATTCGGCGTGTCATCGTAATCTTGCGGCGGATCTCTGCAAGCGTAATCTTTTTGTTTATTCGATCAAGCGTCTCCTGGCTGCCGCTTTCGATCCCATATGAAATGTACCAGCACCCGGCTTCTTTCATCAGGGAGAGCATTTTTTCATCAACGGTATCAATCCGTGCATTCACTGACCAGGAAACATCAATTTTGTTATCGATGATATAGCTGCATACTTTTTCCAGTCTTGACTTGAGCGCAGTAAAATTATCATCTTCGAAGGAAATTTCACGATAACCAAGACTCATTAAATACTTAACAAGGCTGACGACATATTCCGGTGAATGAAAACGCACACGCTTATTAAAAAGGTTTGTATTACAGAACGTGCAACTGTGTGTGCAGCCACGAGACGTAATGGCGTGTATTGCAGGCAACCGTCTCGTTTTGAACAGTGCAGGCATGATTCCATCTTGACTGGCAATGAGATCATAGGCAGGGAGACCCAGCTGATCAATGTTTGCGATCAGCTCCCTAGGTTGATTGATCACCAGCCCGTTGTTTGACGAATAACGTAAAATAGTTCCCGGCATACCCCGCAAGCTTTCCATTGTCCCATCAAAGAAGCGCACAATCTCCTGAATTGTGCGCTCTCCTTCGCCGATGACGCCCACATCGACAGCCGGCGTACGCCCCATGGTTTCCAGCGGTACCGATGTAATATGCGGCCCGCCCAGTACGATAAGAATATGAGGAAACGACTGTTTGATTAGCGCCGCCAGATCCTGGGCACGAGTTATGGCTGGAGTAACAGCTGAGATACCGATAATATCGGGAGAAAACCGCAGTATGCCATTGAAGATGTCATTCTTTGATAAATTACTGCAAGCAGCATCAATTATCCCCACTGAACATACCTTCCGCAACGCCGCTGCCAAATACAAAAGACCGATCGAAGGGAGATGACCACCCAAAAAACTAAGCTTTCCCAATCTTTCCTCAATAGGGTACGGAGCTGTGAGAAGAAGGATCCTTCTTTTGACAATCTGAGTCGGTTCAATCAACATCAGCTGTAGAATTGCGACGCTCCTTAACGGTGGCACGTTGTGACTCTGTTAATGCCTCCTCAAGTATCGAAATATGCTGCGCGAGTATCTTCATATTCTGCGCTAGCAACGACAGTTCATGATCCTGTTGAAAAGTCATAAACACCAGAAATAACAGACCAAGTAAAAATAAAAGCGACGGTGGATAATCAATACCAAGCAACAGCGACAGATGAACAATTATTTCTGGCAACAATGATATTAACAGTATCAGTAGCCCCCCGATTATCCATAAAATACTTTTTCCTTCGGACAGCTTGTTATTCTTAACCTTTGCAAGCACGTAAATAATAAACAGCAGACCAAAAATCGCGAAGTGCCAATAATACATATTCATTCTCCGTTTTCGCTTTTGTATGTTGACGGTCGATATTTAAGCATGATAATAAATATACCGTATAACAAGTTTATTACATATTTTGCCTGCCTTATGAATCCAGTATGCATACTGTCACCAAAAATCCGTTCTCTCATGCGAACATGGACTTCTCGTATCCGGTAGCCATTCAGCAGCATTTCTATGATAATATTCGCATCCGGATAATAAGGGAAATTACTGAGTGTCGAGTAGTGCCGGAACGTTTTTCTGTTAAGTAACTGAAATCCCGATGTAGGATCATAAATAGTAGATCCAGTAATAATGTTTATTAGAAAACAGAATAAATGAGTTGCAACCTTTTTTAAAAACGGATAATGATATTGCCCCTTCACTATAAAACGCGACCCAATTACGACATCTGCACGGCTATCTTCAAATTCAGAGACAAGCTTACCTATCTCCTCAGCAATATGCTGCCCGTCCCCATCGAATTGAATAACGTACTTATAGTCGTTCAAGACAGCATATTTATATCCGGTCTGCAAAGCCCCAGAATATCCAAGATTGAATGGCAGGGTTACAACGATGACATCAAGATTTCTTAATATCTCTCCTGTGCCATCCGTCGAACAATCATCAACAATGAGAATATCAACGTTCTGGCCCAGATATCCTCTAAGTTCGCCCACGACACGCGCTGCATTGAGAGCTTCATTATAAATAGGGACAATAACAATTGCTTCCGCTAATATATCTTTCAAGGCTCACTCCCGTATCCGTCTATAGATTTGACCTACATTATCAGCACCAACTGCTGTGTAATATTTTTTGAAAAAGTTATTTTTGTCACGATAATTATGTTCATATAGCATAAAAAGCTTATTCAGCTTACAAAATAGATATTTGTCCCTCTTTTCGATTATCGGCATAATGTTATTGTAACGAGCACTGAGAATGCCTGGGGGTACAGATGGATCATATATAACGGTTACATTAAGCTCATTTATTCTCTTTTCAATAGTCCGCCATGGAACGAAATACATTGATTCCCAAAAAAAGGGGATGACTTTAGGCTCAGAAATATAACAAATCTCGTTGGGCCGCCTGCCGAACAAAACGTCGTCGTCAGCGAGATTGTCTATATACCACTGCTGATTGAACCGCACGGCCATCGTCTCCGCAGGCGCGAGCATGTTCGTCTTTATATCAAAATATGAATCCTTTAGACGATAAGCATTTATATACACCAGAGGCAGCAATATAGTCACTAAAGCCACCACTATTATCCCATAATTTCCATTCATAAGTGCATGTTGCTTTCTCAACGCGTATTTATAGGTTGTCCCTTCACGAATATTAGTACTCCGCCATTTGTTCACACAACAGGAAAGCAGAATAGTTGCAGGCAATAATTGAAATACTTCACTTTTAGGTGGATCCAATAGAGGATAGCTAATAAGTTTTAGAATATATCCAAAGCTGAGGATCCCTGCCAGCAGTTTTGAAAAATGGTCCGTCCTTTTGGAGATAATAACATAAATAGGGAAAACGATACCAATTGCAAAGGATACTGGCGAGTGGGAAAATATGCCGAAATCAGAACTGAAATGAGTTCGAAACGGATTCACTAGATAATAGGATAGAAGCTTCTTGATGCCCGCATAGAAATAAGGTAGATCGGGATTAGTGACAAAAAGGTCCTGATATCTCATATAGTGATTATAAAAAATCCTATAGAAAGGATCAGTCCAGGAATTTTCACTGCTACCCGTGAACTCATTGATAAGCCAATCCATCCCCATGACTGCAGAATTGGTCTTAACATATATCAGCAGTGGAAATATCGCACCAACCATAATAGCTGGAAATGAAAAGGCAGCAATTGATTTAAGACAACCTGCGGTTCTCATCTGTCCCATCATTTTTAATACCGAACCTTTTGCAGACTCGACAGATGATGATATTAGAAATGGTATTGCTCCTGCCACAGCCACAAAATAGTAAATTGTCGTCAACTTAGTCGAGACCATCATGCCGGCAAATATCCCCGCATATGCCAATAATATTGTTTTTCGCGAGTTATAGAACATCCAGAGATAATACAGACAAAGTAGCTCGAAGGATACGGCGAGAAAATAATTGTCGGCAGACTCCTGAGCAAAATACGCGATGATCGGTTCTGTCAGGATTACGGCGACAGCCGCCCAAGCCGTATAACTATGCCCTATGTCTTTTGAAACAAATAATACTATGAACAGGGCAGTCAAAAATTGAATTTTGGCAATTAGTGAGATTGCAACCAGATTGGACATGGCCAATAATGTAAGGTAGACCATTTCAAAAAGACACGGCACCTTAAAGATCGGCATTGTTTCTCCTAGAGGTTCTAATACCATAGGAGCAAAAAGGCCCTGTCTTAAATACTCCTGTGCGATCAAAATATATGAAAATGAATCTGATCCTGAGATATATGAGAATCCCAGGGAAAGATATCCAAGAGAATGAAAGATGACAATTGGTAGTAATAGTAGTGACATTGGACTCGAAGAAAACCGAGGTATAGATATCTTTGTGAAAGTGAATGCCCAGTAAACGATAATGGCCGGGGCCAGAACAAAATAAACAACTTTAATTATGAGTGGTGAAAAACCCCATAACACACCTGATATTCCCGTTATAATTCCAATTGCACCTATACCCATGACGAAAGCAGAGAGGTTATGCACAGCTTGAGATTTCAACGAGCTTCTGACTGGGAGAAGAATAATTCTGCCCGCAAAATGCGCAGTGATCAGAAAACTAAGAACTGCGGCTAGAGCTATGACTCTTTCATTCATATACACAACTGATTCGCCCACTGCGAGAAAAACTTGTTTGTATTGATAAATACTGTTTAGATGATCATCACGCTTTTTTAATTCATCACTTGTCCCCGGAATCCCGGTTATCAACCGGACCAAGCCCTAATAGTTTCCGCCATCGTGACAGCCGCTTGTCAAGACAGAAATAGGGGTGTGCCGCCACTCGCACACAATTGCGGGATGCTCTGAGCGCCCGGGCCAATTCGGCAGGGGTAGTGACATACATCACTCCCTCCATGCTGCGCAGGGGACTCATGTTGAAAGTATTGCCATCCAGCATCGTTACTACAGGGACACCTTGACAATAGGCATCCACCGCCGCGGAAGTAATGTTACTCGTATAGACTGCGTCGCAGTCTGCCAGCAATTCCAGCAAGGGCGCGGTGGCCGGGAGGAGTCGCAGTGATGGGTATTCTTCAGTTTTTATGGGGCAATTCGGATGGGACTTGACGACGTAGCGGGTCTCCGGCGACAGCAAAGGAGCGGCGCTGGCCAGCCATTGCATTTGCTGGACGGTCACGGCGGAAAGATAATCTCCCAGCACGAGTATGCGCAGAGGACCCGTCTTTGTCGCCCGGGCACCGGTTTGGACAGCTCTCCGGTCGGCAAGATACAGATACCGCAGAGCTTCCACCTCCACCAGTTGCTCCTCCGGATAGCCGCCTTTTCGATAGGCCGCCATTGCTGCCGGGCCATTGAGCGCCGATTTATCGGGCAGAGGAAAATCTCTTTTGCCAGTCCGCTGATACGTTAGCGGGTCATAAAAATAGCGCAAGTCCCAATTCCTTACTGTGGCATGCGGAACACCGATCAGAGGACCGTGACCCGCCACCCGCCAAACATGAATCAGGGCCATTTCCCAAGCCTGGTTCTCCTGAAGATAGATACCCATTTTCTGGCGCGGCAGATTCCCGATGGTGCGCTCCAAAAGATTCAAGCACAGACAGTTCCAGATGGCCGCCGGACCGCGCAGCGAATTGAGCCAATCCTCCTGAAAAAGCGGCCAGAAATCAAGCCGTGACGCGGCGGGAACGAACCTCCGCCTGATCTTGTCCAGGCGGAAGCTCCGTCGCACGAGGCTCAGATAATCGATAACTGCCGCCATCACAACAGCAAGGCTCAACGCACTATCCAAACAGGCATGAAATTGCCTTCCCGTGCCGCTTTGGTTGAAACGGGCGATGAATTCTCGGGCTTGGCTCGCTGATGATATCGCTTCATGTTGAATGTAGTGATGCAGCCAGTTAATCTTCCCGCCGGCTAGGCCCAGAATGCCGGCGAGACCCGTCCATATGTTGGATTCGAACCGTCCCGAGGTCAACGCCTTTTGATCCAGATGAATCAAGTAATCGACAAGCGTCAGCTCATTTACGCTTTCTCCGCTATCTGGAGGCACTTTCTGCTGTTTAAGAGGCCAGCGCTGCGCAACATAGCGCGCCAGCAAAATGCTCGCCTGCACTGGCTGCGGTAGCGCATGATAAGTCCTTTTTATCCAGGAGTCGGCTTCCCTCCTCCCCCGCAGTGGCCGCCATTCGAATGAAAACCTGGCTTTCTCACACCAGGAATGGACGGATTGCGCCAGGTTTTTTTTACGACTGACCAGCACTACCTTCGTCATCGCCTGCCGGGTAATTAGACTATCCAGCGCCAGCAGTTTCAAAGCATCGACTATCTGAAATGATTTGTACGCGTTGCACTTTTCCGCGATTAATGTCATCCACCAGTAACTGAATCCAGGACGCAACTCCAGGTGATCGACCAAACGATGGCCATCAATCAGATTTTCTCCTAAATCGTATATCCAGGTCAGATAACGCTGGCGCAACTGGTCGGCCTGCTCTTCAACAATCCGAGGCAGAGAGTAGATGCGCTGATCATTATCGTTATCGCCACAGCCATAACTCCGCCAGAGCAGTGTCACCCACTTCCCTTTGGGTGGTTCATCTTCTGCGTCCCAAATCAGCAACGTCGACTGTTTATCTAGCGCTTGATTCAATAAAATAATCCCGTTACATTTCTTCTCTGTGATTTTTGCGCCCCCCGGAAAAGCAGCACGTGCCGTCTTGCACCAGCCTGACCAAGCTCACTTTCCTGTTCTGAACTGTCCAGAGAAGTAATCCTTGATTAATTCCCGAAATTGATCATTAGCTGGCAACTGCTCTTTAAAAAGAAGGCCGTGATCTTTTGCCAGAATGCAGCCGACATTGTTTCCCACGTTCTTCTTATCCTTCGCCAAAAAGTGGAAATACCGGTCAACATCGATGGTCCGCCAAGGATACTCAGGGAAATTTATTAATAACTCCGTCCGGATGTCCTGAAATGTGGCCGGTTTCATGAATCCCATTTCCATGGAAAGATAGTTGGCCATATCCATCCCTACCGTTACAGCCTGACCATGTTTAATCCTATAGTCGGTAACAGATTCCAGGGCATGGCCGAATGTATGGCCGTAGTTGAATTTATTACGCTCCCCCCGATCAAATTCATCCTTTTCAATCACCGTCTTTTTGATCTGCAAGCTTTCACGGATGTACTTAAGTAGCAGATACCTGTCGCCAATTATCCGGTTATAATTACTCATCAGGTCGGCAAAAAGATTGCTCGCCGCATATATATAATAATGAATGATCTCTCCGACGCCGGATTTGATATCATCGAGAGAAAGCGTATCCAGAAAGGCAGTGTCGATATAAATTCGTGCAGGAGGATGAAAATTACCGATGAGGTTTTTCTTGTCGCCGAGATTAATGGAGGTCTTGCCCCCAATGCAACTATCTGCCTGGGCCAAAAGCGTCGTCGGGAAAAAACACCACTCCAGGCCCCGGTAAGTTATCGAAGCACTGAAAGCAGTCACATCCTGAACAATCCCGCCGCCTATGGCCACCAGCTTTTCATTCCGGCGCACTCCTTTTCCGACCAGGATTTCAATAATTTCCCGGCACTTGTCGAGGGACTTGTTTCTTTCCGCCGCTTCGACAATAAAAAAGGACGTCTCCGGGATCAGGTCTTTTAGTTTTTCGTGATAGAGATCCCAGATAACAGCATCTATGATGAAAAAAGCCCGCTGCGCTACAAGTTCTTTCAGCGGCTGTGTAAAATCACTACTAAAATGCACTTCATAATTGCGAAAGAGCGATTGGACAGCCAGAGAATCAAACATCAGTGAATCCACCGTCGACAACGATATTCTGTCCGGTAAGGTAAGTATTGGCGGAACTCGCCAGAAAAAGCACCACCCGAGAAATCTCCTCCGGTTCGGCAAATCGCCCTAGGGGAACCTGTGAAGCTAGGTCTTTCATCTCTTTCTCGCTCAAGATACTCCTGGTCAGTTCGGTCAGCACAAAACCGGGCGAGACAGCATTAACCAAAATATTATAGGGGGCAAGATCAATGGCGGACGTCGTTGTCAGTCCACGGAGGGCAAATTTCGTTGTTGTGTAAACGGAACGCTTCGCTTTGCTTATGACTCCGAAGATGGAAGCAATATTGACGATCCGTCCATAGCCGTTGCGTTTCATCAAAGCGCTTACTGCCCGGGTTACCAGGAAGGGAGCTTCCAGGTTTACATTGAGCATATCTTTCCAGTCTTGCAGCAATACCTCGCCTATGAAGTTGATCCGGTTAATCCCGGCATTATTAATACATACATCTATTTTTTTATAGGTATTGATGGCTTCGATGAAAGATGTCGTGCTGTCGCCCTTGGTGAAATCAACAGCATAGTATCTTTTCGTTGCTTGCTGATCTCGCGACGCCTCCCGGTTCAGGGCGTCTATTTTATCTTGATCTGTCCCGGTCAGGATAAGATTGGCGCCCAGTCCTGCGAAATCAGCGGCAAACTGTTTGCCCATGCCTCGGGTGGCGCCGGTAATGAGCACCGTTTGCCCTTGAAAATCAATCTTCATGATTTTTGTCTTCCTGCTCCTTTAAATAATTGAGCAAATTATTGACGGCTTCCATTTCCATTTGCCGACGGCATTCCGCGGTATAAGAACCTACATGGGGTGTCAAAATAACATTCGGATAAGTTCCTAACGCTCCTCTGTAGGGCTCTTCCTCGAAGGTGTCCAACCAAGCACCCGCTACGGTTCCGTCTTCTAAGGCTTCCGCCAGCGCCGTCTCCACAACAACGCCGCCGCGAGCCACATTAAGCAGATAACTCCCCCGCTTCATATGAGCGAATTCCTTAGCGCCGATAATACAATCATGTCCACTGCTGTGCAGAGTAAAGACATCGGCCTCAGGCAGTGCCTCATGGAGGGTTACCTTCCGGCATTCGCCGCAGGCATTTTCGTCAACATAGGGATCGACAACTAAGAGTTGCACGCCGAAGGGGGTCAGCAGATTAGCCACTCTCCGGCCAATTCTACCAAAGCCAATGATAGCGACTGTTTTGCCCAGGAGTTGCGTGCCGATTTTTTTCTGCCACTTGCCCTCCCGGAGCGCCTGATCCATCCGGGGAATCATTCTAAGCAGGCCAAGCAGAGCGCCGATTGTGAGCTCCGCCACGGCGTTGACCGGCGCAGCAGGAGTATTGAAAACCGGAATACCCAGACTTTGCGCAGCCTCCATATCGACATTGGAAACGCCCGCACCCACGCGGGAGACCACTCGCAACCCGGTTTTTTCCAGAACCTCCTGGTCGATGGTTTCTAGGCCGGCAATAAGGCCCACAACATCTTCATCCAGGAGCTGCAGCAATTCCTGCTTGGTCAGTTTCCGCTTAAACGGATTGTCGATCACCAGACAGCCGGCCGCGATTAGGCAGTTCAGGGGAGTCTGGTCGATTTCTGCAAACGATGAAGGTCCGATAACTATTTTCCAGGCCATCGATAACTCCACCACCGACAGAACCGAGGCGGCATCGACATTGATTCACCGCCGGTACTGATCCCGCCGCAGAGTCCAGCACGCGCGCCCGGCAGGACAAACCTGGACGAGGGGCGGTACCGGGCAAATCTAAGACATCTTATTTCTTGAAAAACAAACTTCTGTAAATATCGCTCAATTCATTAAAAATCACATCTGCTTCCGCCGTATTCTTTTCGGCTTGCTCAATTTGGGCGAAGTACTTTTCGGGCATCCGGGCATACAAGGAAAATGTTTTGATCAAACCGCCAATATCTGCAGAAGAAAATTGCGGCATGTTCAGGGAGGATTCACCCTTGGTGATGCAGCTCGCCTGCGTCCCTTTTTGCAGATACCCTTCTTTGATACATAAATCATACAGCTCCGTTCCGTGAAACGGGGTAAAAGCGTTTGCATTGGAAGTATCAAATTGCACCGCTCTATTCAAATTGATCGTATCCCACACCAATTCGCGCGTTTCATAAGGGAAGCCGATAATATTATTAATCGTGGCGGGAATGCCACAGTCAGCCAGTATTTGAAAAGCTTTTATGATAACTCTATTCTTTGTCGGCTTTTTCAATACTGTCTTGCGGAATTCCTCATTGCCATGCTCGACGCCGATCGACATCCGGTGGCAGCCTATTTCTTTAAGTCTTTTGGCCCTTTCCATGGTGATCATTTCGGGACGATTCTGGCACCAGAAGGGAAGCCTGTATTTCTCATACATTGTGCAAAACTCGGCAAATTCATCGTTTTTCAATGCCAGCAGGGTGTCGCTCAAAAAATAAATGTATTCCGCTTGATACTTTTGCACTACATCTTCTATTTCTTGAGAAATTCTCGCCACACTTTTTTTCCGAAAATAATTCTTGAAGTCGTACTTCTCATAGAGCTTTCTCTGATAAGGAGAATTGCAGAAAGAGCAGTTGTAAAGACATCCCCGGCTTGTTTCAATCGGAAATAATTTCCACACCTTGCCGTCCATAGGCCGGTAAAAACGGTTTTCCTCAAATATCGAGAAGTCAGGCATGGGCAAATTGTCCAGTTCGACGGGCCGTCGCAGGGGATTGATGACCACCCGCCCGGCTTCCTTGTAAGAAAGATTCTTGATATCTTTTATCGATTCACCCGCCATTAATTTATTGATCAACTCCACAATGAATTCTTCGCCCTCGCCGACGCAGGCGATATCAATAAAATCATTCTGCAAAATTTCTTCCGCGGCAAAAGTCGGAAACACGCCGCCGATCAGTTTTAATGCCTTGCTTCCTCTGACGTGCTTCATCAAATCCAAGGCCAGACTGACGGTAATTTCGTTGCAGGACACGGCGATCAAATCCGGCCGGTATTCCTGGACGGTTCCCGCTAAATCCTCGAACACATCTGATGTCTTTAATTTAATTCCCCTTTCATCCAGGCTGAATGGCTTGCACTGAAGATTCTTTTCTTTCGCCTGATCAGACGTTTTCTCCTCCCTATTATAACTTGTCGTATCGAACAATTTTATTTCCACGCCTTCTATTTTTTTTACCAACGCGTAAAATAGCGCCATGCTCATCGGAGGCGGGTTTTGCATAACGGCATTAGGGAAAACAAATAATACTTTAAACATAATGATCTCCTTTAATGTCCCGAGAGGGGATTTGATTGGCGCCTTAATCTTTTTGCTTGAGCTTGTTCTGGAACCAATGGGCCAGAATGTGGTTCAATATCAGATGAGCATCCTCGACCGGCCCATATTCTCCCGCTTCTGTTTGCACATGAACAAGAACGTCAGAGATTTCCCTCAACCGGCCGCCGGCAAACCCAACAAAACTGATGACGCTGCCTCCCTGCTTCTTAACCCATTCCGCAGCCGCTATGATATTGGGGGAATTGCCACTGGCAGAAATAGCCAACAGTTTGTCTCCCTGTCGGTAGTGAATTTTCAGTTGATTCAGAAACACATCTTCATAGCCAACATCATTGGCGATGGCCGTAATCACCGAGATGTTGTCCGTCAGCGCCAGCACCCGGAATGGTTTATCAGTGCCGCTCTTTTTTATCACATCAAAACCCATGTCATTACCTATGCTCGATGCCGTGGTGGCCGACCCGCCGTTGCCGACAATGAAAATTGTATTGCCCAGCACCCGCGCATTTTCAAGCTCCGCCACGAGCTGGTCAATTGACGCAAGCTCGATGGAATCCAGCGCCTTTTGCAGGTAAGAGAAGTAACCCCTGGCAAACGACGACGCGCTACTGGCGTTTTCGCATAATTTATCAATATTATTCATGCCCTCTCCTATACCCCGATTTATGGCTGTTGAATATTAAATTCTTTCCGCCATCTTTCATCAGCGCAGTATATTTTATAAACTAGTTCCATAACCTGGAGGGCCTCAATGCTGTTGCCATTATACACCTGCAGGTCACCAATAATTATATCGGCGAATTCATCGATCTCACATTGCCAGGATGTGTCGTCTAGGTAAGAATTGGTTATCTCAAAAAACGAACCAACGGAAGAGCCGTCTTTTTTAGGAATGATTTTCAGACTTTCATCGCCATAGCTTTTTGAGCCGGACAGAATGCCGGACAGCTCCAGCAGCGCATCCCGCAAAGTGATCTCAAGCCTGAATTTGTGCTGCCATTGGGTGGCCGTTGAATGCAACATCGCGACGCACCCTTCCCGATTACGCATGATGGCGTAAGCGTTATCTTCTACGTCGTGATGCCAGTAATTGTTCGATACGAAGCTTTTTACTTCGCCAAATTCACCACCGAAATAGCGGATCATGTCCAGCATGTGAATTCCCTGGTCAAGAAGTATACCGCCACCGGCCTGTTGCCTTTCCGCGCGCCAACCTCTGTCAAACGGGATGATGCTGCTTTTTCCATAGATTCCCCTCATGTTTATAATTTCGCCATATTGGCCCGATTCGATGACACGCTTGGATTCCTTCACTGATTCATGGTAGCGGTGGTTGAAGCCGTACTTCAGTTTCAAGCGGGGCTGTTTCTTTTCCGCCGTTATAACCTCCCGGATATCCTGAACAGTTTTTCCCGGCGGCTTTTCGCAAAACACATGCAGACCTCTCTGCAGTCCAGCGATGGTCACCTCCGCGGCAAGATAATTTGGCAGGCTTACGAAAAGCACATCCAGTTTTTCCTGAAACAGACCCTGGTATGATGTGTAGAACCTGACCCCGTCCGGGGCAGTTCCTGCATGATCGAATTTGATATCGCTCACCGCAACGGTTTGCATATGGGGATTGAGATCAATGCACTGCCGGCGGCGCTTGCCGACGATACCATAACCGGCAATGCCAACCTTCAATATTGGAGGTGTCATATATTATCCCCTCTCAATCAGGATCGATTCTTACCGGACCTGTATATATTTCCCGGTAAGCGGGTCCTGCCGCAGCAAATCTTCGACGGCTGGCAGATCGTCCGGGACATCGACTCCGTACGTCTGATGGGCAACGGGAATCATTTTGATCTGTATGCCGTATTCCAGAAAACGATTCATATCCACCGATTCGATGATTTCCAGCGGTGTGGGAGCCATATGTGTGTAGTCCAACAGAGCCTTACGGCTGAAAAGGATAATTCCCAATTGTTTCCACATGGGAACCGAACCGGAAAACTTCTTTCTCGAAGGAATAGGTTCACGAGAAAAATAGAGGACAAAACCGCGCTGATCAAGAACCACTTTAACGACATTCCTATTTTCAAATTCTTCCAAAGAATCAATCTGCGAAATCAGGTTGATAACCTGCAAACCGGCATCATTCTGCAAGGGCGCGATAAGCGCATCGATCATTTGCGGATTCAGCATCGGCTCATCGCCCTGAATCATCGCCGCGTAGTCCACCGACTGGCCGGTTTCTTCTTCAATCTTCAGCAAGGCCTCCGCGGACCGGTCAGAAGCACGCTGGTGATGGTCCCCGGTCATGACGACCTTCCCTCCCACGGATTCGATATAATCGAAAATCTCCCGGTCACAAGTAGCCACCCATACATCTGCCAGCCCTGCACACATTCTGCTTCGCTGGTAGACATGCCCGATCATGGGCATGTCCAAAATCTTCGCCAGAGGCTTATTGGGGAAACGGGTAGACGCCATTCTGGCAGGGATAATAGCAATAATATTATTCATAGTGAAATCTCCTTCACGGCAATCCTCTGATAACCTTAGCCGGTATGCCAGCAGCTAAAACATTGGGCGGTACATCCTTGGTCACAACGCTTCCCGCAGCAATGACCGAGTTATCTCCCACCACGACACCCTTCAATATCAGGCAGGAACTCCCTATCCAGGCATTGCTACCGATGATCACGTCCTCATCCTTTTCCAGTGCCGGATTCAGCGACCGATGCTTAGGCGGCCAAAGAGCATGGTAATCCGAATCCATGATAGTCACATTGGGAGCAACAATGGTTCCCGGCCCTATCTGGATAGTTCTTGATCGGGCAGTTATCGATGTGCCGCTCAAGCCAACATCAGCCCCGATGATAATCTTCGCTGTTTTACTCAAGGTGCACAGCTTTACCGGTGCATATATAGAACTGGCGGTGCAACGCGGGGAAGAAGAAACTATGGTAACATTACTGCCGACGGCAATGATACTCCTGGGTGCGCGCCGGATATGAATGGGGCCATAGCACCGGCCCTCCCTACCCTGGATTGCGACGCCCAGGAAAACTGCTTTCACCCGGAACATCAAGGTGCCCCAATACCCCGACCAGTGGTTTTGGATAAGTGCGCAGACATAGGAGATAATATCGGCCGGGGAATAATCAAGTATCTTTCGGAGATTCATATTCCCTTCATTTTTGTTTCTCTGAAGGACATTTACACCCGCCGAAAGATATAATTGTAACCGGTGGAATACTCGCCTTCGTCAAACATGGGCGCATGTTCTTTTTTCATAAATTTCATTCCCGCCGTTTCAATGGTTGCCACTACTTCTTGACAATAGCCCTCCCTGCTGCTGTCCAATTCGACAAGAAGCGACTTGACTCTCTTGTCCAACAGCGTTTTTTTTGCCCCCTTGATTATTTTATTTTCTATCCCATCGACATCTATTTTAATATGGTTGGGAAAGACAGGATTGAATTGCTCCAGGAAATCGTCGACGCTGAATCCGATCATCGCTTGTTTAAACGAGGCCGTGAAATGTTCCCCCCGCCAATTAACAGGCTCCGCAAAAGAGCTTTGCGCACCGCCGAGCTCGGTGATTAACATGTAGAGGGAATTTAGCTGAGTAACATCATTAAAGGCCATGCAGAAAGCGGAAATTCGTTTGTCCATCTTGTTGACCTCAATATTGCGGTTTAACACATAGTAATTCGCCGGCGACGGCTCAAACGAAAGAACTGTTACATTTCTTAATGCAGCATATAAACTGTACACTCCCACATTGGCCCCGATATCCCAGAGCACATCCTTATCTCCGAAAGAATTTATCCAACCGATCGTTTCTGGCTCTTTTGTCAGCAGCGTTTGAGCGCGCCACTCAGGCATTTTCCCCGGACAAAAGAAACTTATTGTTCCATAGCCAGTTTCCTTGTTGACCAGCGGAGCAAGCTCTTCCGCCAAATGCGCAGATATCAACGTCGCCCTGCTTCCGCCAATCAGTCGAATGCTTCTTTTTAGCAGCAGTGTCGCCGTATTCATCGCTTTTTGCTTGAAGCTCATCTCCGCCATATTTTCTCCCTGATTTTCTTTATTGATGAACGGCAACATGTATCCAACATGCGGAAATCAACACTAAAGGCCAAAAATCGGTATCCCTCCTGCATGCGCTTATGTAATTCCGCCACCACAGGCTCTACGACGTGATAACCGGAAACCTTGGATGAGGTTTGCGCAAAAGTCTGAATCCTGCCCATCGCATCGATCATCAACGGGTCCTCGAACTGCCCCGGTGTCTCCAAGGACCCGGATAAATCGTAGGGGCCGACGATAAACCCATCCACCCCTTCGACGGACATGATCGCGTCCAGATTCTCCACGGCATTAATGTGTTCAATCTGAACGATTACAATCGATTCTTGATCCAACCATTCTCTATACTTTTTGAAACTACTCCCATAACCCTGTGCACGAGCCAGTCCTACACCGCGATGCCCTTTGGGCGGATAGCGCACCGCGTCGACTGCCTTCTTCGCTTCTTCAGCGGAGTTCACCATCGGTACAATAACTCCGTGTGCACCTGCGTCCATTACACGTTTAATCTGGGTGGGATCATTGGTCGAAAGACGTACCAGAGGTGCAATTCCGGACAAATCGATCACCCGGATCAATTCCCCGGCTTCCCGAATGGTAATTACACTGTGCTCCAAATCGACAACCAGCCAGTCAAAACCGGCCCGTGCCATTATTTCGGCAATAGCAGGATGGGCCAGCGTGATCCAGGAGCCGACAGTTAGTTCCTTATTAATCATTCTTTGCTTAAGGCTCGTCATTTGCAGAGTCCTCGCCAATTGGGGAAATAAGTTAGGCCTGCTCAAAAAGCGACTTCAGCCTGGCGGAAAGCCAGTTGATGTCGCCGCGCCTAAGGCCAAAAACAGGCGGCAGAAAGTGAAGCTCCCACGCGGCAAGCCGCGGGGCATCTTCAGCGCAGCGTGAACTCAAGCTGCGCAGGTCCTTGCGTCTCACTACGATGATGAGCAATATACCTCTCAACTACCTCACGAGTCATGCGGTCTCCCACGGTCCGCGCAAAATACCCGTCCTCCCACATCTCCTCAGACCACAATCTCCGCTTCAACGACGGGTACTCGCGGAACAACTGCCTCGCACTCTTGCTCTTGATAATCCGCACAACCTCCCCAATCGAATGCTTCGGGGGAAACGAAATCAGAATATGTACATGTTCCTTTGCTACTTCTATCTCCGACACTTCAAAACCATAATCCTCACTAATCTCCCGCATCAGTTGCTCCGCTCGTCCCCGTATCTCCTCCTTCTCGAATATCTTCTTCCGGTACTTCGGACACCACACTAGGTGGTAACTCGTATCGTAAACCGCATGACTCGTTCGCTTCATCCCCATGCGTCGCCTATATCATATCTCGACGCAAGGACCTATGCGGATAAGGGGGACGCTCCGCTCCCCCTTATAACCCCCTCAGGGCATGCATTCATCCCCGCGGCAAGCCGCGGGGTATTCTGCAAAGTATTTGATAAACAAGACCTATGATCATAATGAAATAGCACTGCAACAGTTACAGACTTCCCAGACAGTCTGATTCGCTCTTCGGCAGCGATGTCAGCGAACTGCCCACCTCGTCGCAGCCGCAATCCTTTTAAGAGCAACAGCTACGTCGGCACGCGTAAGACCGAATACAGGTGGGTACAGGAGAATCATAACCGAAACGAGAACAACGTAAATGCATCCGGAGAGCGTGAAATTGGTAATAATGCTGCCGTCGGAAAATAGGACATGGTCCAGAAGCACTACTGAAATAATGGCTGCAATTAGGAGTGCTGCAACATTTACGATCTGATGACCAATATAGCGCCAGAAGTTGAGGTTTAAGAGCTTCGTATTGAAATACAATTGGACATTAACCGTCATGACGTTCACGACAACCATCTTGATGGCCAAACCCGTAGCTCCGGCATTCAGCCCCCATTTGTCGTGAGGAGCGATGAGAAAATATGTCAGCGGTAAACTCAAGACCAAGAAAAAGATTCCGATGTTCCGGTAAAGTGCAGTTTGTCCCGTGGCGTAGAATAGAGAAGCCGTAAGTTGTCCATATGTCTGATGGATCGGATAGAAGGCCATAATCGCCACTGCGGCAATCGCGCCCTTATATGAGTTGCCACCGAAGAGATGGATGACCTTATCGGCCTGAACCGCGACGAAGCACGAAAAAAAAGCTGAAAGCGAATACAGGACAGGAAAATGGCTTTTAAAAAGAACAGACATTTTTTCGACGTCTTTGCTCGCGTGAGCAATACTAAATTCACGAAGTAGCAGTGGCGCTATTGCGCCAGTAAATAGGAAGCACATGGCGCCGATTTGATAAGAAAGACTGTAGAAACCCTGCTGGATGCTGCCGGCTGCAGTCTGCAGAATCCAGCGATCAAATATCCCAGATATCAAGGCCAGCGCGGACACCACAAAAAGTGGATGACTATAGAGATAGAATTCTCTGAAATGCACCTTGAATTTGTTCCGGGAAGAAGAAATCCATTGATTACCGAGCGAATACCCGTTTGCTTTATATATGTGGATATATGTGATGGCCAAAAAACATAGCACAGTATAATGATAAAGAAAGAACTGCGTCAGGTGAAGCTGATCCAGAATAAATAGAAGTAATAGCAGAAGCATTCCCAAAAGTCTCTGGAGCATTCTTGCCTTTTCTGCGGCGACCGTCAATCCGTAAGCATCACCCATCATCGTGAGGAGGCTAACGATCCAAACGAATAACGCCCAAGCAGCCGCCAGATAAATGTACAGAACATGCTGATCAGGCCAAAAAACAGAATAGAGATTGAAACCGTGAGACGACACAACAAACACCAATGTGATTACGGAGACAACCACCACAAGAATACTGTAGAAGCCGACCAACGCACCATCATCCCGTTTAGCGGAAAGTTTTGTATAGAAACAAATGGACGTCCCCATATCAAAGAAACCGACAAATTGTGAAAAAAAACTGGTAAGAAAATTAAAGTCACCGTAAGCCCTCGGACCTAGGGCTCTTGGTACAACGGCCTGGGTTATCAAGCCGATGACGAAACCTACAAGTTGGGTGAGCAGCTTGAATGCATAGCGCTTCTTAAAAGATTCTTCGCCCATAAACCCTTACATCCCTGCAGCCACGTCATTATGTTTTAGGAAATCGGCAAATGTCTGCCAAGCGGGGGTATCCTGAGTTCCTGATTTCTTGATATACGTGTTTTTGTATTCGTCATAGAGCTTTTCATTCAGTGTAAACATCTCACCCCACATGACATCGTGAGAGTGATCAATATTTAGGACTTTCCTGCCAAAGAGACTTGCCATGAACTCAGTGAGCCCTTGTCGGCTCTTCTGCAGAAGATCCGTTGTAATAAAGATCATCGGTTTTTTGAATAGAACAGCGTAATTGATTGATGCGCTGTCGTGCAGGATCACAAAACTAGCCTGATTGACTAACTCCGCCGTTCTGCCCCGCACGACGAGTCTCTTACCGAATAAATTATCACCCGCTCCATAGTGGGACCGTGGATGCGCTGCGATCACAATATGCACGCCGTGATTCTGCTCGATGTCATCAAAGAAACGGCACAGACGCGGATAATAATCATTGGCATTAAACAATGGCTGCGCCAAGGCATCAGGATGGAAGGGGAAGGCTTGGTCTAGAAACACGCCCATCCGATCATTATGGCTGGAGGATTTTCTAATGAGCCGCAGATATACATCGTAATCGTAATTATGCGACCACAAGATCTGCGTCGTTTTGCCGACAGCGAACTTCTGAGAATTGAATTCTCCTCCCAATACCAGAATGATCCTGGCCGGATGAACCCCGATATATCTGGACGGAATCAATGCAAATAAGAACGTTTCCAACTTTTGTGGTGTAATGTTTCTGATTCTTGAGAAGATGCTCTTCTTCTTGATGTTGAAACTGGGATAGTTATAACTATAAAGCCCATAGGGAATTCTGCATTTTGACAAAGCCCGGAAGATGTAATAGGTGTTCACATCGTAAATTAAAGTAGAAAGCACAAAGGCGTCTCTCAGTCGTCTAATTGCGGCGATTAGCTCTTCCTTGTCGCTGTACACTAAGCATTTTTTGAAGTTACATTTATCGGGAGGCACATAATATTTAGATCGTTCCGGATTTAGTATTTTCGTGAGATCCCATACTTCTACTCCAAAACCATTACGACGGAGGATTTCCAAGCCAAATCGGTCTTCATCCCTTTTATCTAGAGGGGACGCTATAAAGAAAACAATCTCGCTTATCACAAAGAATCGAAAATGTGCGTCTAACGAATCGAGGTTACTGAAGAAAAGAAATCGATCGCTTCATCCCAGTCAAAATCATGACTGGCGAAATCCACGGAAGGAAATGTCTTTATTCATGTATAGATTACGTGTCTGCGCCAGGACGCCGTTTAATCTATTTTGATAATAATTTGTAAGCAATTTTGTATTGGCATCAAGAAGACACTGACAATACTCTCTATCGCTGAGTGGTGTAAAATTAATGGAGGGTAAATCGGAGTTTACGTGCTTGTTTTCGTAGAAGTCTTCGCAATCTTTTAGCAAACCTTTCTCAATCGCATAATAGTAAAGGGGTGACCCCGGATACGGCGTAACCGGACGAATGGTTCTCATCTGAGAACCATCGTCATATTTTAGAAGAAAATCTACCCCCTTCATCAGTATCTCTTTCGTCTCCCCGATGTTACCGAATATGATATTGTAGCCGGGACTAATTCCGGCCGCCAAGGTTGCCTCAATGCCTTTGATAATCTGCTTTGTATTCAAAGCCTTATTCATCACTTTCAGCATGCCGTCATCAAACGATTCTATCCCATAGTTGATAAAAACGCAGCCCGCTTCCTTCATTAGCTCCAAGACATCTCTCTGCGCATAGTTCAGTCGCCCATTGCAGTCCCATTTAATATTTATTTTTTTCCTAATGAAATCACTGCATAGAGACATGGTGCGTTCTCTGGAAGACATCAGAAGCTCGTCGCCAAAGCATATATGGGTGATGCTATAATTTGCCTTGAGTATGCAGATTTCTTCAATAATACTTTCATTGCTTCTCGGTCTGAAACCTTCATCCATCCGGTAGCAGAAATTGCATTTGAAAGGACACCCTCTACCTGATAGCATCGGCATCGCAAAATCGGCATTAGTGCCGTGGGGCACTCTGAACAATCTGTAATAGTCTATGGGAAACAGTTGATATGCCGGTAATGAGATACTGTCGATATCCTCAATCAAAGAGCGTCGTTCGTTCACGACATAGCCATTTCCCGTTCTGAATGCGATACCTTTGATATTATGCAGTTCGCGACCCCTCCCGAGGGCTTCCATCAATTCCACGATGGTCGCCTCGCCCTCTCCCATGACAATCGCATCCGCACCCGTCTTCTTTAGGAAAAACTCCGGCTCAGGCGTCGGCCCGTGTCCTCCAATAACGTAAAAAGGTCTGTTCCTGGAATTGTTTATCGCAGCAGATAGCTTTAGAGCTTTTCCGTACTGGTAATAACCGCCAATGAAACCTAGACCGACAACATCAAACCGATTGCGGTTGAGATATTCCGTCAGATGACTTTCCGGATAGTGGTGTACATCCTGGTTGTATATTTCGACGCTGCACCCAGCCTTCAGCAAAACCGCCGCGACGTATGCGATGCCCTGCGGAAACCAATGAATATAAGAATCGTTATCATATACCACAAGGAGAACTCTCATACCCTCTCCTCTCAATACTAAGCATGATTTCTGCGAACTTGAAGTCAATTTCGTTGTCTATATCGATCGATCTATCTCGGCTCATGACATAGGCATATGTTTCGTTGCCAAAAAAGGTTTTGTGCGACTTGAGGTACTGTGAGAATGCAAGGTAGATTGCTCCGTTTATCCTGTAATATACTTGATGATCCTGTCTATTCGTGTTGGCAAACTCCGGCTTCAAGAAATTTTTCATACAGCGATCAGATGGGAGAATATTTACGGTGTTCGGATTCATATCCGCTTCTGATACCGACACAATCGCTTTCGCATTTGACGAAAGCAAGACCTCCGTAGCTACATCAATATCTTCCGCTGTTCTCAGTGGTGATGTCGGCTGCAGATACATTAACAAATCGTACCATTGACCTCGTCGTTGGAGGTAATCAAGAGCGTGGAGGATGACCTCCATAGCCTTCGCAGTATCCGTCGCGAGCCTTTCAGGCCTCAAAAAAGGCACCGTGGCCCCATAGGTTCTTGATATTCCGGCAGTCCTTTCACAATCCGTCGACACCAGGACCTCATCCAGGTATTTTGACCTTTTCGCTTCGCGAATTGTCCATGCAATCAGAGGTTCCCCGCAAAGGGATCTAATGTTTTTTCCCGGCACCCCTTTGCTCCCCTTTCGCGCCGGAATTACCGCCAAAATGGAATAGTTATTTATCACCGCCGAATCTTTTCAACACCTCCTTGTATTTTGACCACTCTCCGATGTCTATCCATGATTTTTCGCTTATCGGGAAAACGCCAATCTTCTTTCCACGGCCTCTAACTTCCTCGATGAGTTGGGTTATGTGATAGAATTGCCCTTCCGGGATAAAAGGCAGAACACTTGCGTTTACGATATACATACCGGTGTTGACTAGGAAGCTGAAATTCGGTTTCTCGCTGATCTTCCGAAGTATTCCACCATTTTCAATCTCACAAACTCCATAGGGAATAATGTAATTCTTTATCGACGCCACAATCGTTATTTCATTTTGATTGGCGTTGTGGAATTTTAGAATTTTGTCATATCCCTCTTCAACAATGATATCGGAATTAGATACGAATAAAGCTCCCTGTATCGCCTCAGGCAAGTACCTCAGACTGCCTGCCGTCCCGAGCGGCATCTCTTCATCAATATACGTGATTTTGTACTTCTTTTTGAATTCCTCAAAATAGGCCTTGATCATTTTCGACCTGTGATTTAATGTGATGTAGAAATCGTCCATGCCGTATTCACGGAATTTATCAATAATCATTTCGATAATCGGCTTTTCTCCTATCGGTATTAGCGGCTTGGGCAATATTCGAGTAAACGGATCAAGACGCGTGCCCCGCCCCCCTGCCATGATGACAACGGGGACGCGAATCTTCCTTCTTCTAATCACTCTGTGGCTGTCCCCCGAAAAAATCTTCGCCCAAGAAATCAAATTAACCAGTTTCTTCGCTCTGTCAGTGATGGGAAGCAATACCGTCTTATATTTGAGGCAGAGTGTCTTCGCTCTTTCCAGCGAATATTCATCAGCATAGAGAAACTTCGGGTTCTTATTATAAACTTCCGAAACGCTGTTCTCGAGGCTTCCTCCATTTAGCAAATACCGCCTGATATCACCGTCTGTCAATGTTCCCAATAGTCTGCCATCGACATCCACGACGAACAACACTTTTTCAGCAGTTTCATCTAACAGCCTCAGCGCACCGATGATATCGATGTTCCCGTTGATTAACAGTCTCTTGTTGTACATATCAGGAACGCGCGATAAACCTATTATTCAATCACTATGTAGGATTGAGTTGGACTGTACAGACTGTGGCATATCCTGTAGCGATCCAATCCGAATATCTCGGAGAGCGCGATCGTTTCCCCCGGATAGTCATGAACGTTCAATTCATCAAATCCGATTACTGTCCCTCTGGTAACTCTGCTCTTCAGCGTCGAAAGACATGAAGCGGTGGGTTCATAAATGTCAAAATCAAAATAGGCAAGCGCGACAATTGTTTCCGGATTCTTTCTTAGATATTCCTCAATCTGCTTTGAGGCATCTCCTTTGACCAGTTCGAATTTTGTCATATGCCCGATCGGGCTTTCCTGCTCGTGATAAGATAGAACTCTATCAAGGTATTTCTCATATTCGTCAGTCACACTATAAGAGCCTTTCTTCATGATGTCGGCTTGGCCGTCCTTTTCACTTGTCGAAGGGAAGCCCGCAAAGGTATCAAACCCTATGATTTTGCGATTATGATTGAAGGGCTCATAGATACCGCGGAAATTCTGAAATAACGCTAGGTTTCGACCCCACCTGACTCCAAACTCCATCACGACGCCGTGTATTCCCAATATCTTCCTGTAAAGTTCATTCATGAAGAGAAGGCAGGACAAATCTTGCCGCTTTATGAACAGCGGCAGATTCATCAACAGTTCGCTTTCTGGTATAGGAGATTTCCGAAACAGATTAAAGAATTCTCGACGAATTGCCTGTTCACTGTCGGAGGCATTGACTTTCAGGCGAATATCTCGTGATGCCATTTTCTCATTCCTTTCATTGACCTCGGTGGATCACTTTTTTCGTCACTGATTTGTGAGTAGTTCTGACGAGGTATCCGTTATTCCTTTCTCGACACGATGATCCATTCGCTAATCCGAGCAGTTCCGTTGTTATAGGTGCATTCCATTTTATCGATTGTTAATATCTCGAAATACTTTCCGTAGAGTTCCTCAATTCCCGATTTGTCAATCAGCCGCGTCAATCCTTTACCCGCAAACACGCCATCAGAAACCTCATCAAATTCCATGTCTCCAAGCCTCTTGTGCATTCTACCAGTATACATATCATCAGTGAAAGTCCTGCTGAAAAAGAAACCCTTCCTTTTTGTCACTCTCACGAGTTCTGCCAAGATTGACTCCGTAACTCTACGCGAACTGCAGTATAAGCACTCATTATCCACGACACAATCAAAGCTACCGTCCTTAAAAGGGAGCTTCTCGATGTCACCTACGGATAGTTCAGCCTTCAGCCCTTCTTCCCTCATCCTATTCGTAGCTCTTCTGATTGCATTCTCCGAAATGTCTATGCCATAAACCCTGAAACCTTCTCTCGCAAAATACCATATGTTTGGGCCTGGTCCGCAACCGATCTCCATGATATGGATCTGATCCCTTTGTTTATTATAGAAATTACGAGCGACAAAGCGAATCAATGGTTCGGCAGGATACTTGCCCCATTCCTGACTTGAAAACGTGTTTTCCCAGACATCCTTCAGCCTCCCGACTGCGCGGCTGTTCTTCATGTCATCTCCGTGGAAAAATCAAAAAACTTCTTCTTCAGTATCTGCTTATGAAGAGTGATTGATTTCAGTTTGTTTTTTATTTTTCTGGCCACATTCAGGACGCCCTTTTTCTCGTAGGGATTTGTTGTCTTCGCGGCAGTTTCCTTGAACTCAGGTGACAGAGCTTTACGAATTCCATTTTTGATGGCTCGTTCCGAACAATTTGTGTCGATGATATTAAGTGCTCTGAGCCTGCCCTTTTGCCGGTCGCCTATATTGACAACCGGTATCTTGAACGACGGACCTTCGTACAGCCCGCTCGAGGAATTGCCTATCATCAGATCCAAGTGTTTCAGACAACTGAGGTAGCGCAGCTGCCCGAGGTTGTCGATAAACCTGTACTTATCGGGGTCATTGTCGCAAAAACTCCTAATTAAGCCGTTAATCAACCTCCCATCCGTATCGCAGTTTGCCTTGGTAAATATTGCATTGATGCTCGAAGATTTGATGACTGATAAGAGGACATTCATTTGGTCTGCAGCAGAGCTGTTTTCTAGGGTCACCGGATGGTAAGTCACAAGCGCCGTGGGTCTCCTTATCTTGAAGTTGATGGCCTTCTCCAATTCTTCAGCCTTAAGAAACCTCATTGTCCGCACATTATCGAGACCAATGTGACCGTAATTGAATACACGACGAGGGTCCTCTCCCATCTGAAGAATACGCCTTCTGTAAGGTTCGGCAGCTGGAAAGTGTATCGTCGCCATTTTCGTCAGCGCATGTCTTATCGAATCATCGATTGCGCCTTCAGTAAGTTCACCTCCAGAAAGATGAGCAAGAGGAATTCGCAGGATTAATGTAGCTGCCGCAATAGATAATAGCTCGAACCGGTCCCCCATCACGACAACAATATCGGGATGCAATTCTTCCAAGCCACGAGCGAACAAGCCACAACCTCTCCCGATCGACCTGACGATGGACACGGGATCGTCGGTCTTCAGCATCATATCCGCCTTTACATCAATTCTGAAACCATCCCGCTCGATCTCCCGGTAAGTCAAGCCAAATTCTGGAAGGAGATGACCGCCCGTTGCAATAACCTGTAGTCGTAAGGTATTATCCGCTTCGATCTCTCTCATGAGGCATCGGAGCGAACCGTAGTCAGCCCGAGACGTGGTTATGACGCACACCGTTCGTCTTTTTACTCTATCTTGTCCCATGTGATGACTTCGTCGCGCATTATGTGTTTTCTGGCTCGGCGACCGGGAATTTTGTCGATGTCCTTTGGCTTGATCCCGAAGCCAGGTTTCTTGATGCAAACATCCTGTTCTGTAATCTTGCGGCCCGCAGTGATATCTCGGGCAGCGACGACACTCTTTCTCGCTATTACTATATTATTCTTCTCGCATATAGTCGTTTCTTTTTTTCCATCACCCAGCGCCATCTCGACATGCCTGATGGCCTCGATCATATTCTTCAGTTCGGACGCGGAAAGCGACGCTCTGTGGTCAGGCCCCTTCATGCGTTTATCGATTGTAAAATGCTTTTCAATTATTCGCGCACCTAATGCTGCGGCTGCAATGGATATTTCATACCCTTCGGTATGGTCCGAATATCCAACCGGGAGACCGAATTGTTCCTGCAGAGTAATAATAGCTCTCAAGTTGACTTCGTTTTTCGGAGCAGGGTACTCCGTAGTACAATGCAGAAGGGCACCGTCTTTATTTCCCTCTGAGAAAAGAGCGTCCAAGGCATCCTGTACATCGTCTAAGTTGCACATGCCCGTGGATAGGATAAACGGTGTACGCTTCTTCGCAATGTACTTTAGGAGTGGAATATTCGATGCATCTCCGGAACCTATCTTCATCACCGGTACACCGAGTGAGCAAAGAAAGTCGACGCTCTCTTCTTCGTCAGGCGTCGAGAGAAATAGGATATTCCTCCAATCACAGTATTTCTTGAGGCGATCAAACTCTTCAAACGTCAGTTCGAGACCCTTTGCCATCTCGAACTGACTGATGTGATTACGAATGCTAGTCTTTTGGTACTCGGCGAGTTCACTGTACTTTGATATGCTCTTTTCAGTAACGAACGTCTGAAATTTTACTGCATCAGCACCTGCTTCTTTCGCGATATCAACGAGTTTGAAAGCGAGATCTATGCTGCCGTTGTGATTAACACCCGCCTCGGCAATGATTAGTATCCTCTTATCTATATAGTCTTTCAGCGCCATTCTCAGTATCTATATTTCAGTAGGTACTTTGCATATTTCTCTGCCTTTTCAGGAAACATCTCCATCCATTTCTTGCACAGTCGTTCATACACCTGCACGTTATGAACCTTCATTCCGATAAAAAAGTCGACAGCACCATTCTTAGCAAATGTCTGCTTATATTTGAATATGCCGTCGTCCGGAATCGTACCACCGCCCAGACAAAATTTCTTTATTCCCATCTTCTTAAGCAATAGTATCCCCTCATGTTTCAAAATATTGTTCGGTCTTTTGGGATAGTGCTCACTCAGTGTCCCCCCTAAGTATGAGTACGCATGATTCCGCGACAGCAATATGACTTCTGCCGATACTGGTTTTCCATCAGACGTCGTGGCAAAGAGGAAAATGCTGTTGTCTCTCAAATGGTGGCTGATATCATAGAAGAACGACTTCTTCCAATAATAGCTTGGGTCGGCAGCGTTCCTGTCCATCGTTGACAGATAAATCTCATAGAAGTTGTCGATCCATTCCTTCCTTATTTCTGCGCCGTGAAACGCTGCAACTGTTAATCCACTTCTTCTTGCTTTATTTACATTCTTCCTGGACGCATGTTCGTAAGAATTCGACCACAGTTCTTCCTCGCTCAAACTCAGGTCTACGATAACGTTCTGATTTACAATCCTTTTCTCCAGATGTCTGGCCAGCAGATGATTGTCCGAAAGCGGATTAAAACGCGTGAATTCGGCAATGATGTTGTTTTCAATACAATGATTCGAAAATTCTCTTGCGAAAGATGTCAGGAACTCTTCTGAGTTTGAATTGCCTACGAAGCCGTTATATCCGTAGGCACCTTCTATGTCGTAATACCGGTCCTTCATTTCGAGGGAGATGACCTCGCGGACATCGGTTTTCAAATACGGATAGAGGATGAATGAATCTCCCTCCCAGAATGTGAAACACTCGGCTTTCGTTGTCGACGATTCAAATAATCCATAATATTCCGGTAAATAATATACATCCTGGAGTGAGGCCGGGAGACGGTCAAGCATCGACCTCCATTCATACTCATCTGTCAATGTCAAAATTTTTTTTCCCATGGTTATTCAAAATCCGTGGAAATAAGGTTCTTAGCCATTCGATTTCAGTAACCTTCCAGCGTCGAGAGCATTTCGCTCAACAGGCCTCTCAGTTGTTTTTCGTCGGCGTCCTGATGGACCGGAAGATTTAATATTCTCTTGGACAGGTCGATTTCCCTTTCATGAGACGGCGGTATTTCTGAAATCAATTGGTGATAGAGGCTGACGACACCGTATCCACGGTTGTTCAATTCGAAATACAGAGCGTCCCGGAGTTGCTCATTCTTCAACAACAATGGAAATGACTGTGGAACCGCGCCAGCAAGCGTTTCATGTAAAATTTCTATCCCGTATCTTTCTGGAAATTGTTTCAGTCCCTTCAGAAGGATGCTGTAATTTCTTCTCCTCTTCCTTATGATCGCGGAAATGTCATAAGAAAAGTAATTGAAGAAAAGTGTGTTCTTTTTTTTGACACGTTTCTTTGACAAGAGCGCACCTCCCGATTCAACCGGGAACATCTTATGCGTAGAAAATATAGCGTAGTCAAAGTCAATTGTGGGATTCCGCCAGAAGGTGTAGAATGCATGGGCGAAATCGTCAATGATGACGATGTCATTGCGCCGTGCGACATCTCTTATGTTCTGCAGATGAATATCTTTGAAGCCAAAATAGTGGATCAGGAGGAGGATATTTCCCTTATTCGAGTTCATCTTCTTGGTCAAGTCGTCCAGATCTATGTTGAGCGATCTATCCAAGGAATAGAAATCGTAGTCTATCCCACTGGCGGTCACGGGATCAAATACCCCTGAACCTTCGCGTGAGCTGTATCCGATATAGGCGGGCAAGAGTATCTTCTTCTTTTTTTCTTCATGGAGCAGGATATGTGCTAGAGCTTCTCTCGCAGTCATGAAGAAATGCCAAGCTAGCCTGTAATGGTTCAGATCTGACTGTTTTTTTTCTATGATCATTCAACTTTCCAGGGTGATCGTCTTGCCCGATTCTTCGGTTCTTCTCATGAAGTATCTCATTCTGTCAGTTTCCCCAGAAATGCGCTGCTGGGAATATTGATAAGTCGCTGTGCAAGGTTTTTAGCGCAGCTAAGATCCATCTTCGGAGCGTCTGCAAAGAAGGTCAACGTATTCAAGAGATCCCATGCAGGACGTGTTTTGAGGCCGCATTCATTCGTTTTCTCCAAGACGTCATCACGTTGATGTGAGAACGCTTCATCCAGAAGAAAGGCGTTCAGCCAATAGTTGCTCTTGGCAAAAGCCGGTTCTTCAAAAAAGCGGATGCCCTCGACCTGCTGGCATGCCGCTTGGTACTGGCAGGCAAGCTGCCGTTTACGTTCTAAAAAAGTAGGCAGCTGTTCTAGTTGGGCGCAGCCCAGGGCCGCATTGATATTGGGAAGCCGAAAGTTATAGCCAATCTGATCGTGTCGGTATTTCCAGCGATGGGGAATCTTGGCAGTCGAGGTAAGGTGTTTCGCCAGTCTACCGAGGCGCTCGTCGTTGGTTACGATTGCACCGCCCCCTCCGGTGGTGACTATCTTATTTCCATTGAAACTGAGTACAGCTAGTTTTCCCCAGTTTCCTGTATGCACGCCTTTATAGTAGGAACCTAGTGATTCTGCAGCGTCCTCTATCATCTCGAGCCGATATTCTCTGCAGACCTCAGCCAAAGGATCAAGATCGATCGGATGACCGAAAGTATGCATGGGAATGACGGCTTTAATTCGCCGCCCTGAGAATTTATTAAAGCAGCCGTTAGGCTTGATCAAACCAATGGTGAACAAATAGTCTTTCAGCTTATATGGATCAAGGCCAAGTGTCCTCTCTTCACTATCAACAAAGTGCGGAAATGCGCCGCAGTAGGTGACAGCATTAGCTGTCGCAACAAAGGTTAGCGCCGGAGTAAGTACTTCGTCCCCGGGCTCGACTCCTGCCAACTTGAGAGACATGTGCAGGGCGGCTGTACCGCTTACCATCGCCACCGCTGAGTTTGCGCCCGTGAAATCTGCAATCATGGCTTCGAATTTCTCTACATATGGGCCGACGTAGGAGACCCATGTCGAATCAAGGCAGTCTTTCAAATAGTCCCATTCTTTTCCGCCAAAGCAAGGTTCATGAAGGCCTATCGGTATTCTGTCGTTTGGCACAACACTTTTGATGGCATTGACAATGTCTCTGACGTTCAATTGTGCAGTCATATATTATATATTTCCGGCTTGTACTGCTGCAGATGATCCGTTTCAGTGAACCAAATCACCGTCTCTTTCAGTCCCCTCTTGAAGCCCTCGATACCTCCGTAGGCAGGTGTCCATCCTGTCAACCTCTTGGCTTTGCTATTATCCGCCCAGAGCCTTTCAACTTCGCTATTCTCAGGCCGCACTCGTTGAACATCGCATGCAATGTCTACAGTCGCGTTCATTATTTCAGCAATGGTTCGCGCCGTTTCACCGATGGAAATCTCAAAGTTGCTTCCGATGTTTATCACCTCACCTATCGTCTGATCTGATTCCGCCACGGCAATGAAACCGTTTACCGTATCTCTCACATAATTGAAATCTCGCGTCGGATGCAGAGATCCCAGTTTGATCTTCTCATGTTTCTTCGCAACCTGAATAATTATCGCCGGGATGACCGCCCGTGCCGACTGCCTCGGCCCATATGTATTAAAAGGACGTACGATGCTTACAGGTGTTCGAAATGCATTAAAAAAGGACATCGCAATCTGATCTGCACCAATCTTACTCGCCGCGTACGGCGATTGACCCTGTAACGGGTGTTCCTCCGTAATAGGCACAAATCGTGCTGTACCGTAGACTTCACTTGTGGATGTGTGGATAATTTTTGATATCTCAAGGTCCTGGGCCGTTTGTATGATGTTCAGAGTACCCTTGACATTGGTATCGACGTATGTAGCTGGTGAGTGGTAGGAATAAGGAATGGAAATCAACGCAGCCAAATGGAAGACTAAATCACATCCTTTCATTGCCTTCCTGATGCCATGCGGATCTCTGATATCGCCCGCAAAAACCTCTATATCTTTCTTGATGTCTTCTTCCAGATAGTCGAGCCATCCCCATGAATTAAATGAGTTATAGAAGACAAAAGCACGCAAATCGCATCCTCGCCTTACCAATTCTTCCGTAAGATGCGATCCGATGAATCCGTCGGCTCCCGTCACTAAAATTTTCTTAGCCCTACTAATATCCATGGCCGCACCGTCATACGTGCTTACTTACAGCTCCGCCCCCTGGATTACAGATCAGCCTTCGAATCCAGCAGGCGGCATTGCACTATCAATCACCGTACCGTTCCCGAATCAAAGAAGATCTTTGTTCCGGACGTCGGCCGGGCTTGTTGTACCAATATCCACGGCCTCTTTGCGCAACTGGCGGATTTCCTCCTCCAGTTGTTCGTACTCCCTCATCTTTCGCTTCAAGAAGAAATAGGTAGTTCTCGCCTTTTCCTCCATTCCGCTGGGTGTGAGGTAGTACAGGTAGGCATTCTTGTTTTGGGAATTTTTGAAATTCTGAACCTTGACAAGGCCTCGATTGACCACGGCTCTCATCAGAAAATTGGTCTTGCCGAGGCTGAGTCCGAGACGGGAAGAAAGCTCCCGCTGAGTCATTTCGGGATTGTCCTTCAACAGGCGCAGGACCTTGAGGATCTCCTCGCTCTGCTGGTTGTCCGGGCTTTCTGCAATAGACATAATGATTTCAATCCTGTTCACAGCATGAACGGATAGCGAACGCTACGCTATCAATGGAATTAAGTCAAGAAGAAAAGGGGCGAAAATGCCAGCGGATGATGCGGGAGTAAATGCGCCACCTGTCCAGTAGCGGACTGATGAAACCGAGGGTGGCAAGAACCGCCAGCGTCGTGGAGAGCCAGTTCACGATCAGCCTTGCCAGGATGACGATCCGGGCGGAGCGGCAATAGACCGGACTTTTCCATTTCTTAAGGAATTGGTACCGGGCGCGGTAGAACTGGATGCGTGCGTTCTCATTCCGACCAATGCTTTGTCCTTGATAATGGTAAATGCGGGCGGTCGGCACATGGAAGATCTTCCAGCCTGCCCGTCGCATGCTCATGGCGAGATCCGTCTCCTCGAAGAAGAAGAAATACCGCTCATCGAAGAGACCGACCTGATCCAGCGCCTTTCTTCTCAGGATCAGGCATGCGCCGACGCCCGACTCGATTTCGATCGGCGCATCATGCCGGTATCGTTTGCTCGGATATCTCTTGGGAAAGAGATATTCCAGCAGGGAAAGATTCACCGCCAGCGTCAAGAGGGTTGGAAACGGTGCGATGGAGTTCTGATTCGATCCGTCGGCGTTCAGAAGCTGTCCGCAGGCCATGCCGGCCTCAGGGCAGGTCTCCATGAATTGAAACAATTCCGGCACCGCGTTTCCGGCCAGGACCGCGTCGGAATTGAGAAGCAGGGCATAGCGGCCCGACATCGCAGTCAGCGCCTGGTTGTTGGCCGCTGCAAAACCCCTGTTCATTTCATTCTCGATCAACCTGACCGCAGAGAAGTCCCTCCTCACCATCTCCCCGCTTCCATCCGTCGATCCATTGTCCACGACGAAGATTTCGAAGGAGATGCCGTTCCATAGGGTCCGATAGACGGATTCCAGGCAATTGCGGAGCAGTTCCCTGGTATTCCAATTTACGATGATAACGGAGATATCGATTCCTGACATATAGAGGATGGTTTCTCGGTCGTTTACGGATGGGGGTTGACGGATGGACCGTTCCCGCCTTCCCTCCTGGCCAAGCGGTTGAGCTCCGCCAATTTCGCGTACTTGAAGAATTTGTTGATGGAATCTGTGACCGCCAGTGTAAGCCCCGGGGCGCCGTCGAGAAAACCGCCCCGGATTGCGTAATCGTGAACAAAGGTAAGGATCGCCCGGCAAAAAGCCGCAGGCGCTGAGGACGTCTGACCGGCAGAAAAGGCTTTTCGTGCGCCCAACGCCGAATAGCGGTCAATCTTTTTCAGGACTTCGCTGAGCCGGCTTTCCGTGAAATGCTCGATCGGGACATCCAGATCCCGTATGACTCCCTCGACCTCAACGGATTCATGCACCGGATCCGGCGAAATTCTTCCGCGTCCCCTGCGAAAGAGGCGGACGATCCGGTCCGGCCACCATCCGGCATGTCGTATCCACCGCCCCTGAAAGAAGTTCTTTCTGGGAAAGCTGAACCCTGAAGCCGTCTCTTGGGAAGAAAGGACGATCTCTCCGATGGCCCTGGCCGTCTCCTCGGGAATTCTCTCATCCGCATCGAGTACGAGGATCCAGGGATTCCGGCAGCGATCGACGGCAAGCTGTTTTTGCGGGCCGAATCCCTTCCAAGGTTCCTCGAAGACATCGCAGCCGAACTCGCGGGCGATCTTGACGGTATCGTCCCCGCTGCCGGAATCGACGACGACGATCTGATCGGCGAATGAAACGCTCCGTAAGCACATGGGCAGATTTTGCTGCTCATTGCAGGTAATGATGGATACGGAGACAGGGATTCTGTTCGTATTTATAACCTCATGATATGTCGTATAAAACCATTTACAATCAAATCAATATAATATAAAGCTTCCGCTGAAGGAACTTGAACCCGGAGCTTATTGACCGAGTCGCTGTGCTGTTTTCCGGCAATGGTTTCAGACCATGATACTCCGTTGCATGGCAGGAATGCTACAATTTTATTCCCAATTTATCAAGGTGACGTCATGCCGCCGATATCTTGACATCACTAGACCGCTGAGCACAGGAGTGGTGTTTTAGAATGAGACTAACTCTAATTGTAAAAGATGTGCCCCTGACTTCACTGCTTAGAAGGCTGCCTTCTTTGTTGAGAGATTATGCCACGCTTAAGCGACAGGCAAAGGATGCCAAAAGTGATTTCCCGTTCAAGAAGATAAACCCGCGGGTTGCGGACCTATACGATGAAATCGGGACGTACGATGGTCACTATTTTCACCAAGATCTCCTGGTGGCCAAAAAGATCTTCAAAAACCATCCGGAGAAACATGTCGATATCGGATCACGTCTGGATGGCTTCATCGCGCATGTGGCCTCTTTTCGGGAGATTGAGATCTTCGATATAAGAGACCTGAAGTCAAAGATCCAGAATATATCCTTTAGACATGTTGATTTGATGGACGACCACTTCAATCTCGCGAACTATTGTGATTCAGTGTCGTGTCTGCATGCCTTGGAGCACTTCGGTTTGGGCAGATACGGAGATCGGATCGATTACAATGGACATCTGATAGGGTGGAAGAACATTTACCGCATGCTGAAGGAAGAAGGGAAATTCTATTTCTCCGTCCCTATTGGAGAACAAAGGATTGAATTTAATGCGCATCGCGTGTTTTGCATGGAATACTTACTGAACTTGATTGGTCAGAGCTACAGGATTGACAGTTTCAGTTACGTGAGCGATGAAAGCAATCTAATAAATGATGCTCCACTAACTGCCGAATCGATTCAGAACAACTTTGAGTGCCATTACGGCTGTGCAATCTTTGAGCTGACAAAGATCTCTGGGCATAAACTGGTCAAGAAGCCTTCGCATGAGAACGCAAAGAAGATCAGCGGCATAAAACTCCCTTTGATGAAGATAGTCCATCCTCAGGCCTGCCTAGCCAAGATCAAGCGCTATCAGGTTTCCTCCTTCAACATATTGAAACATGAATTTGCCCCCTTATACGGTGAACTGAAAAAATATGACATCTCGCACCATGTAACCCCGCTGTGGAACGATTTCATTTCCGCACTCGAAAAGACTCTCTTGCCATATCCTCCCTTCAATTTCTTAAAGGATCCGGTTGTGGGTCACACCATGTTTGTTGACGCCGGGGGAAGGTGGTTCAAACAGGAAGTCTCATTCCTGGAAAAGAAACAAACCAAGGAAATGCTCTCCCTGCTGCTGCAGGAAGATCCTGTGGGTAGTCCGAGTCGATTGTATCCGAAATATCTAACTTCACATAACAGCATCCACCATCTTTATCATCTGACGCGTTTCACGGAAACAACGCATCTTGATCTCAAGTCTGTGGAGTCCATCATCGAATGGGGCGGCGGGTACGGAAATATGATGAAAATGCTTCACCGCCTTCGAGGCGGTGCAGGCACATACATCATCATTGATTTACCTCTTTTCAGTTGTCTTCAGTGGCTCTATTTGTCAACGATATTGGGAAACGATTGCGCTCATATATTACGGACATCGCAAGATACTATCCGAAGCAGGGCGATCAATCTTGTCCCGCTGTGCTTCCTGAAAAATGTAAACATCAAGGGCGACCTCTTTATTTCATCTTGGGCGCTGAGCGAAAGTTCAAAATATTCCCAAGACTACGTCCTGCAGCAAAACTGGTTTGACGCAAAACACATCCTGCTGGCATATCAGGATCATAACGAGAGTCTGCCCGATTCAGGCCGAATCGGAAAATTTGCCGAGACGTCCGGAGCGATGATCGAAGATATCGATTTTCTTCCCGGCCAACACTATGCATTCCGTTGACGACGTTCGGAATCTCCGATATCGATTCTCAAATACTCAAAAGAAATTTAGGAATATGGATAAACGCGACACGGTTTTTTCAACTGAACGGCTTGGCCATTTTCTTGAGCAGTGTATCCCGTGGCTGATCGGCATCTTTCTTTTTTTCAACCCCTTCCCGCACACGACGGCCGTCAAGGAGATCAGCTTCTATCTGTGCCTGCTGTTCTTTCTTGTTCTGCTTCTTGCGGGAAAGAGGACCTTCTTTTTCAGGACTCCCCTTTCGGTTCCGTTCGCCCTGTTCGTCATCTGGAGCTGCCTCGGACTTTTTTTTGCCTTGAACAAAGCCAATACTTTTCACGATATCTATGCGCATTTGCTGAAATACCTGTTTGTCTTCTACATCGTCGTCAATTTCTTCTCATCGGGAAAACGATTCCATGCGCTTCTCTGGATCTTCATCATATCCACAAGCGGTCTGATTTTCGTTTTGTTGATTCACGACTATGTAATCCTGCATCGACCACTTAGCGATTTGTTCGGCCTGTATTTTCCCGAGATAGCGCCGAATATCATCGCGCTGCTGACGCTGTTCAGCATGCTCTTGTCGATCTCCCTCATCAGGGACACGAATCAGGTCTACCGTAATATCATCCTGATCGCACTCGTCTGCCTTTCGGCGTTTGCGACAGCGGCGACGCAGGCAAGGAGCGCCATCCTTGCCATGGTCGGCGCGATTGCTGTTATTTTTCCGCGTAGAAAAAAAATCCTCCTGTGGTTTTGTGTCATTGCGGTCGCTCTTGCAGCAGCGTTCCTGCCCATCAAGGACCGGTTCACACTGGATGCAATGCGGCAGAAGATGAAAAACGATCATCGGCTGAGCATCTGGTTATGTTACGCCGAGATCATCAAGGACCATCCGATCTTCGGCGTCGGCTTCGGGATGCAGACCTGCTACGATGAAAATCTTTTAAAAAAATACAACGCAAGGGTTCCTGAAAAGTATCGGATGACCCATCTCTACAATGCTCCCCACAATATTCTCATCGATACGGCAACGCGTACCGGTCTCATCGGATTGGCCCTGTTTCTCTATGTCCTCTTTTCCTTCGCGAAAATGGGATGGCATCTAATTCGCAACGGGAAAAATGAGTTCATCCGGGATTGGAGCCTGTGCATCATGGGAACCTTCGTCGCCATCTTTATCCAGGGGATGTTCGAAAACATCCTGAGCGGCCCTCCCGCGATTATCCTGTACAGCATCTTTGCCATGATGACGGTCCTTTGGCGGATGCAGAATGAGCCGCCGGGCGCACCCCCGGACGATGTGCAGGCAAGAAGCAGTGCCGGCAAACCGGCCGTCTGAAGGCGGACCGATTTCATGTCCACGAACTTCAAGAAGAACCGAAAGAAGATTGCCGTCGTCATCCCCAAGTACGGCCTTGTGGGCGGGGCAGAGCAGTTCGCCGCTGAATTGACGGAGAGGATCGCCGGGAACGCCGCCTATGACATCCACGTCGTCGCCGACCGCTGGAAAGTCCTTTCGGACCACGTCACCTTCCACAGGGCGCCCATCATTTCTTTCCCGAAATTCCTGACGACGACGAGTTTCGCGTGGTTTGCCGATCGAATAATCCGCGCGGAGGGCTTCGACCTCGTCCACACGCACGACCGGATCTTCGCCGCCGACCTTTTTACGATGCACGGAATCCCTCACCGCCTCTGGGTCGAAGAGGTCCGCGGGAAGCGCCCGAGCCTCTACGACCGGGCAACGGCGTGGACGGAGGAGCGCCTTGTCCGGAATCCTCGTTGCAGGGTCTTCCTTTCTGTTTCCAGACTGGCAAAAGAGTATTTCCTGAAGGCGTACCCCGAAACGACGGGGGTGGAGGTCCTGCATCCGGGTGTGGATCTCAACCGGTACGACAGTCCCCAAAGGGCGACGCTCCGCGGGGAATCGCGAGGCCGCTACGGCATCGCTCCATCGGAAGCGGCCATCCTCTTCGTTTCCATGAATTTTGAAATCAAGGGCCTCGACCATCTGCTCGCAGGCCTATCCGCCTTGAAATCCAGGGGATCCGCGCGGCCCTGGCGCCTGCTGGTCGTCGGCCGCGGCAACGTCCGGAAGTACCAGCGGATGGGAGACGACCTGGGAATCGGGGATCGGATTGTTTTCACCGGCGCTCTGGAGCGCGAGGAACTGGTGCGGATGTATTGGGCCGCCGATTTCTTCTGCATGCTTTCGGAATTCGACACCTTCGGGCTCACCGTCCTGGAGGCCATGGCGTCGTCGCTCCCCGTCGTCGTCAGCGCCCGCGTGGGGGCAAAGGATCTGGTCGAAAACGGGAAAACCGGGTTTATCGTGGAACACCCGGAGGATTCTGCAGGAACGGCCGATATCCTCGGCCGCATGCTTGACGAAAACCAGAGGGGACAAATGGCAAAGGAGGCCCTGCGCACGGCCCGCGCCCACGATTGGGAGGCCGCCGCTCAACGGATGTCCTCGATCTACGAGAAATTGCTGTTCGGATGATCGCCTGCCGACCCTCCTGCCGAGCCCAGAGCATGCCCACGGGACGGCGGAAGGTACGAAATTCCTTGCCCGGCAGGCAAGGAAGATCCCGCAAATATTCCCGTTGAAGAATCCCCTTCGATCCGGTATGCATGCGGCATGATCGAGACCTCCTGCGACAGGAAAGAGGACCCAAACTCTCCGGTTCCGGATGTTTCCGTTGTCATCGTATCTTACAACACGGCCGACCTGATCGGAACTTGCCTCGACTCCGTTCGCGCCTCACGCGGTTGCCGCACGGAGGTTTTCGTCGTGGACAACGCTTCCGCGGACGGCGGCGCCGGCCTCATCGGCGCGCAATTCCCCTGGGTCCGGCTGATCGCCAATACAAAGAACCGCGGATTCGGGACAGCATGCAACCAAGCGCTGCCGCTCTGCCGCGGGCGGTACGTGCTTTTCCTGAACCCCGACGCCTCTCTTCAGCCGGACGCCCTGAACCGGGCCGTCTCGGCGATGGATCGCAGCCCTGTCCTGGGTCTTGCCGGCCTGAAGATTCTCAACCCGGACGGCACGCTTCAGCCGTCGATCTCCTACCGCTACCCCGGCCAGCGGCACTGCCGTGAGGAATTGCGGGATCTGCCGGGCCGCATCGCCTGCGTGCTCGGGGCGGCAATGATCGCCCGCACAGATGTTGTTCGCCGGCTGGGCGGTTTTGACGAAGACTTCTTCCTGTATGGAGAGGATCAGGACCTCTGCCTGCGCATCCGCAGGGAAGGTTATGAAATCGGCTATGTGAAAGAGGCGGTCGCCGTTCACATCGGCGCGCAGAGCGAGCGCTCCTCTCAGAAGGAGGATCTCCTGCTCCGCAAGATACGCGCCGAGTATCTCTTTTA
The DNA here is from genome assembly GCA_964506465.1 of uncultured Syntrophaceae bacterium. Lineage (GTDB taxonomy): Bacteria > Desulfobacterota > Syntrophia > Syntrophales > UBA6109 > UBA6109. Next base: position 94,493 of record CAZDLM010000001.1, on the reverse strand, counting down.
CGGGAAACACTACCGGCCCGATACGATTGCGCGCATTCGGAAGGCGGAGTTTCTCAAGGCCCGCTGGCGCCTCTTCACCTTGAAGCTGCAAAGGCCCTTTGCTACGGACGCTGACAAGATCCGGGAGAAGGAGGCCCGCTACCGCCTCATCGCCCGCGAGGCAGCGTCCCCTCCCGGATGACGCTTTAGGACATCTTCCCCCGGCAGGGGCGGCGCATCGTTGCCGTGCGTCCGACATAGATCTGGAAATCCCGCCCCATCCCTGCTATGGAAATCGGCAGCGCAAACGATCCCCCGCGGCGATCGCCCCGGGGTTGCATAGAAGAAAACGATTAGATGGATGATCGGTCGCATTGAATCCCATGGAACGAACCCCGGAATCCTGCATAGTCTGCGGAGGCACGCAACGGACGCTCCTCGTCGAAAGAGACGGCTGGACCGTCTATCGCTGTGAAAAATGCGGGCTCGGCGTCCTGGATCCCCGGCCCGGTCCGGAAGAACTGAAGAGTCTGTACGCGGAGAATTACTTCGACGATCAGTACGGCCATGGACTTGCCATGGGATCGCCGGAGATGAAACGCAGAATTTCTCAGGAAGACCACCGGGTGAAATTTGTGCGGCGGTACAAGAGAACGGGCAAGATCCTGGATATCGGCTGCGGTATGGGATACTTCCTCCTGGCCTGCCGGATCGCCGGCTATGACGTGGAGGGCGCGGACATCTCCGACCATGCCTCCGCCTATGTCTCGAAGGAACTCGGCATCCCGATCCGGACGGGCGGCATCGAAACGGTGGCCTTTCCGGAAGCTTCCCTCGATGTCGTGACCATGTGGCACTTCCTCGAACACGTGCCCCGCCCGGCGGAATACCTCGAAAGCGTGCGCCGCTGGCTGCGCTCGGACGGCGTGCTCGTCATCGACGTTCCCAACTACCTGGGCACCGATGGACAGAAGAACGGAGCGGGCTGGGTCGGATGGCAGCTTCCTTTCCACCTGTATCACTACACACCTTCATCCCTGTCCGATCTCCTGGCGGCGCACGGGTTTGACATCGTCGGGAGCAAGAATTACCACTCCGAATACATCAAGAACCGCCTGAAAAGGATTCCCGTTGTCAGCCTCTTCGCAAGGGTCATCGCGAAATTCTATTCGGGAACCAGCTATGCCGTCGCGGCAAGGAAGCGTTGAAAACAGGATATGGAACATTCAAGGTACATCGCGCCCTCCCTGGCGAAGAAATTCAGCGACAAAGGTTTTTGCTTCCGGCGGCTGGACTTGCCCGGGATCGACAACAGCGCGGTCATCGCCGTCAATGATCCGACCATCGCCGAACAGGAAGTCTGCCTCTTCTCCGAAGGCGTATCCTCGGGGCGCGAATACCTCGACCGTTTCCGACGGCATCTTCTGGATGCGGCAAAGAATCGACGGCCCTTTCCCTGCGCCCGTTTCGCGGACGGAGAGTACGCTTTCTACGCCGAATCCCTGGACTGCAACGGCCTCTATCGCCAGGCCGAATCGGCCGCAGCGATTCGGGCAGCCTTGCCGATGCACGTCGAGGCCCTGCGGCGGTTGGCCGCGGCGGGACAGATCGCCGCACTTGTTTTTCCCGGCAATCTCAGCGCCAATCGCAGCCTCTTCAAGCGCATGCTGAGGCCTTGGAAGAAGGAGCCCTCCGCAACGTCCTTTCTGAAATTTCTTGACCAGCACGGCATCGAGCTTTCGGCCGCCAATTATCTGCCTTTCTACGTCGTTTACGCCTGCTTCTCTTCAGAGGAATTCCGGCGGTCCCTGGATGGAAAACATGTCTGCATCGTCAATTCGGATTACGACGAGGGCAACTGCCGCCGCTGGTTTGAACGCCTCGGAAGCCGCCCCCGCCTGACCTTCGTGCCGATTGCGGCGGAATATGTGGCGACCCGCTGGTCCTCCATGAAAGAAGACGTACTGGGAAAGATTCCGCCGGACACGGATCTCTGTCTCGTCGGCGCCGGCGTCGGCGCGCTGCCGGTGTGCGTGGACGCCGCCATGCGCTTTTCGGTTCCCGCGATCGATGCGGGCCACATCCTCAATATGATGAACGGCCGCGAAGACAAATCGAACGGCATGCGGCTCTATACTCTCTGGAAGGAACGGCCAAGCGGTGGATGATCCGCTGAAAACCCTGCGCAAACGTTTCCGGGCGTGGAGAAATGCCACGCGTCTCCGCCGCGAGCGAGACCGTTACGAAAAGACGCTTTCCGCCCGGAGTCTCGCCGTTCCCGACGAAGCACAGATCAGGCAAATCATCCGGGACAGATTCCCCTCCCTGCAGCCGCGGACGAAGGGAACCCTCCGCGTGATCGCCGTTTACCACCACTACAACTGGGAGAATCTCTCCCTCCTCCCCGCACTGCGGAAATTCGGTTCCGTGCGCCATTACGATTGGGGCGCGCAGTTCGACCACAGCCGGGAAGAGGCCTGGCACAGATCCGGCAAAGAGGAGATGAACCGGGATCTTGTCGAGCACGTAGGCTCATGGATCGACCAGGACGGGGCGGACGTCGTCTTTGCGTACCTCTCCGGCGCACTGGTTTCGCCGGAGACTCTCCACTCCCTCCGAAGATTCGGCCTTCCCCTGGTCAATCTTTCCCTCAACGACAAGGAAAATTTTGTGGGAAAAGTCCGTCGGGGCCTCGCGATGGGTTCCCGCGACATCGCCCGCTTCTTCGACCTGTGCTGCACGAGCACGGAGGACGCCCTGGGAAAGTACGTCGTTGAGGGCGCCGTTCCGCTCTATCTTCCCGAGGGGGCCAATCCGGAGGTCCACCACCCCCATCTCCTCGACAGAACAGTGGACGTGTCCTTCGTCGGCCAGCGCTATGGGAACCGGCGGGAGACGATCGAACGTCTGGGACGATGCGGCATTCCCGTGGAAGCCTACGGCCACGGCTGGCCGAAGGGCCCCCTGCCCGCGGACGAGATGGTGCGGATGTACTCGCGGAGCCGGATCAACCTGGGGTTTGGCGGCATCGCGGGACATCGGGAGACATACTGCCTGAAGGGGAGAGACTTCGAGGTTCCCATGAGCGGCGGGCTCTATCTGACGGAACACCATCCGGAGTTGGAGAAGGTTTATGCGGTGGGCGAAGAGATCGTTACGTACTGCGGGTTTGATGATCTCCTGGGGAAAATCCGCAGCCTGCTCGCCGATCCTGCAGAAGCCGAACGCATCCGCCTGCGGGGCCGCAGGCGCGCCCTTCGGGACCACACCTGGGAAATGCGTTTCGAAAAGGTCTTCCGGCTGATGGGGCTGCTCCCCGACAACCCTCAGACCGATGAGGCCGCCTGAAGCGTATTGCGCAACAGCATGGCAATTGTCATCGGGCCGACGCCGCCCGGAACGGGCGTGATATGCGAGGCCTTCGCTGAAACCTCCGCGAATGCCACATCTCCGAGCAGTTTTCCGTCGGCCCCGCGATTAATTCCCACGTCGACGACAACCGCGCCTTCGCGAACCATGTCGCCGCGGATCATCTGCGGCTTCCCCGCCGCGGCGACGAGAATGTCGGCCTGCTTCGTGATGGCGGCCATCTCCCGGGTCTTCGTATGGCAAAGCGTGACCGTCGCATTGCGGGCAAGGAGCATGAGGGCGAGCGGCTTGCCCACGAGGTTGCTCCGGCCGACGATGACGGCATGACGGCCCTCGATCCCGATGCCGGTGCGATCGAGAAGCTCGATCACGCCGGCGGGCGTACAGGCCCGATGCGCGGGACGCCCCGAGATGAGGCGCCCGACATTGTACGGATGCAATCCGTCCACGTCCTTTTCCGGCCGGATCGCCTCGATGATGACATCGGAGCGAATCTGCTTCGGGACCGGAAACTGGACGAGGATTCCATGGATGGCGCCGTCGCGGTTGAGGCCATCGATCCTGGCAAGAACCTCCCGCTCCGGAACATCGCCGGGAAGAGCGAACTCCCGGGAGAGGAACCCCGCTTCCTCGCAGGCGTTCTTCTTACCCCGGACGTAGATGCGGGATGCCGGATCGTCGCCCACAAGAATCACGGCGAGACCCGGCGTGATCCCTCGCTCCTCTTTCAGTTTGGCCGCCGCCGCTCGAACTTCCGCCCGGACCGCGGCGGCGATGCCCTTGCCGTCGATGATGACCGCCATAGATCTTTGCTCCTGACAAAATCCGACGCAAAATCAAGAAAAGGCTTCGCCCCGCTATTTCACCTGGTATTCCTTGATCAACGCGATGACTTTTTTCAGTTCGTCGTCCGGCAACTTCCCACAGTACATGTAACGGCAGATCCGGTCTTTGTCCACGACTACCAGGGTCGAGGAATCCGGCTTCAGCCCCCACAGGTTCACCAGGGTGTGATCGTAGTCCATGAGGATAATGGCGCCGGTCTTCTCCTGCTTGCTTTTCACGATCGACTTGATGATAAAATTCGGTTTGAAGGTCGATTTCAGATCGGCGATGCCCAAACCCTTGTAGGTCTTGTCGCGGTCGAGCCCTGGGTCCGCTTTCAGGGCATCCTCTGCATGGGAATTCGTGTCCTTCTCATCGGGGTCGACATAGAAAATGGAGATCACCTTGCCCTTGAACTCCGGAGAATCGAGGGAATATTCTTTTCCCGTCGGGTCCTTGAGCTGGAATTCCGCCACCTTGTCCCCAACCTTGATCTCGGCGGCGACAGCGCCGACCGTCCACAGCAGAACCAACGCAACGGCAAACCATCCCTTCTTCATCGGCTTCTCCTTTCTCCCCGAGCTTCTTCAACGATACCTTCCCGATACCGAGCAGCTCGCGGGGCATTATAGGGAAAATGCCCGGGGCAATCAAGGGAATTGTCGCCCGGGAAGCACCCAGGGAAAGACCGTCTTTTTTCGCCGCCCGCAGCCGCTTCGGTCGGGCCGACAACGGCCTGCGCCCGCCGTTGGATTGCATTGGAAAATAATCGGCCGCTATGTTAAAGAAACCCCCAAAAATAGGGGGACTGTAATAATGGATCTTGGTCGAATGCTTGAGGATGTCGCCGGCCGTTTCGGAGACAGAACGGCCTTCCTCTACGAGGAAGATTCCATTTCCTACGAGAGGCTGAATCGGAGCGTCAACGCATTCGCAAACTACCTCCGAACGCTCGGACTTCATCGGGGCGACCACATCGCCGTCATGCTGGCCAACTGCCCCGAATTCGTGATCTCCTATTTCGCCATACAGAAGATCGGCGGTGTCGCCGTGACGCTCAATGTCCTGTCCACGCCCTACGAACTCCGGCATCTGCTCGGCAACAGCGATTCCATGGCATTCATTACATCGTCGTCGTCCGCCAAACGCTACGAAGAAATCAAGCCTGAGATCCCCCTCTGCCGGCACCTGATCCTCGCCGACGGGGAATCCTCTCCCTTCAAGAAGGCCTTGGAAGAGGGACCCTTCACGATCGAGATTCCCGATATCGGCCCTGACGACCCGGCTGTCATGATCTACACCGCCGGCCTGACGGGGAAACCGCGTGGAGCCGTCCTGACACACAACAATCTCTACACGCAGTCTCATCTCCTGCGCTCGATCTGCCAGGCTGACGAAAGCGCCCGGGGCCTGGCGATCATCCCTTTCTTCCACTCCTTCGGCGCCGTTGCCAACATGCTCGCCGTCATCCGGGTCGGCGCCAGCGCCGTCCTCATGGATCACTTCACGCTGGACAGCATCTTCGGCGCGGTCGAGAAGAAGAAAGTGACCTACATCGCCGCCGTCCCCAGGCTCTTTCTCGGAATGGTTTTCCACGACCGGAAAGCCAATTTCGACGTGAGCTCCCTTCGCTTCTGCGTCACCGGTGGATCGGCGATGCCGCCGGATTTTATTCCCGTCTTCGAGAAGGAATTCCACGTAAAAATCCTGGAAGGATACGGCCTCACGGAGGGCTCGCCGGTGAGTTCCTTCAACCGGCTCGACATCCCACCGAAAACCGGGTCCATCGGAGTCGCCATCCCGGGGGTCGAGATTCGGATCGTCGACGAGCGGGACATGGAGGTGCCCAGAGGGACCGTGGGAGAGCTGGTCGTCCGCGGCGAAAACGTGATGAAAGGCTACTACAAAGACGAGGAAGCCACCGCCCAGGTGATGCGAAACGGCTGGCTCCATTCCAGTGATCTGGGGTTCATGGACGCGGAAGGCTATATCTTCCTCACCGGCAGGAAGAAGCGGATGGTCATCACCAGCGGCTTCAATGTCTATCCCCGGGAAGTCGAGATCGTTCTGGAGATGCATCCGGAAGTCCAAAAAGCGCGGGTTGAGGGGAAGGCCGATCTTCTGCGCGGCGAAATCGTCAAGGCCTTCGTGGTGAAGAAAGCGGGTGCGACCGTCGAGGACAGGGAGCTGTCCCGTTACTGCCGGACCTATCTGTCCTCATACAAAGTGCCTCGTGAGATCGAGTTCGTCGATCACATCAAGGAATCAGCGTGACTGGCAAGAAAGGAGTTCGTCCATGCGGGAAGTGGTGATTGCAAGTGGAGCAAGGACCGCCGTCGGGAGTTTCGGGGGAGGTCTCAAGGGTGTTCGCGTCGTCGATCTGGGCGCACTGGTGATCCGTGAGGCCCTGCGGAGGGGCGGGTTGAGGCCGTCCATTCATCCGGCGGTGAAGTGCTGCCGTCCCGATGGTCTGGGAGAATTCGACCGTACGGAACTCAACAGGAAATTCGATTCCTTCGATCGCAGTCTTCAGCCGGTCTATATCGATGAATGCATCATGGGAAACGTCCTGACGGCCGGGCAGGGGCAGAATCCGGCGCGCCAGGCATCCATCTATGCCGGGCTGCCGGAGGAAACGAACGCTTTTACGGTCAACAAGGTCTGCGCATCGGGCATGAAGGCCATCGCCCTGGCGGCCCAGTCGATTGCCGGAGGCGATGCCGATGTCGTCGTCGCGGGGGGCATGGAAAATATGACGGAAACACCCTTCGGCCTGACCGATGCCCGCTGGGGTTATCGCATGAGCATGCCCTTCGGCCAGATCGTGGACTTGATGGTTCACGACGGACTCTACGAGATCTTCAACCGCTACCACATGGGCATGACAGCGGAGAACATCGCCGCCAAGTATGGCATCTCCCGCCGGGAGCAGGATGAGATCGCGCTGGTCAGCCACCAGCGGGCGCGCGCCGCCATCGCCGACGGTTCGGCCGCGGAAGAGATCGTGCCGGTGGTCATTCCGAAGAAGAAAGGCGACGCCGTCATATTTCAAGTCGACGAACGGCCGATGGAAACCAGCATGGAGAAGCTGGCGAAGCTGGCGACCGTTTTCAAGAAGGACGGCACGGTCACGGCCGGCAACGCCTCCGGGATCAATGACGGCGCCGCCGCCGTTGTGGTGATGAGCCTGGAGAAGGCACTGGAACTGGGCATCAAGCCGCTGGCCAAGATCCGGGGATTTTCCTCGGGAGGCGTCGATCCCGCCTATATGGGCCTGGGACCGATCCCGGCGACGAGAAAGGTCTTGAACAAGCTCGGGCTTGGCATGGGAGATATCGACCTCGTCGAACTGAACGAAGCCTTCGCCTGCCAGGCCATTGCCTGCATGCGGGAGCTCAAGATCGACCTCGATCGCTGCAACCTGAGAGGGAGCGGCATCTCGATCGGTCATCCCGTCGGCGCGACGGGCGCGCGGATTACGTACAGCCTCGCCTTGCAACTGAAAAAAATGAATTTAAAAATGGGCCTCGCCACGCTTTGCATCGGCGGAGGCCAGGGAATGGCCATCGTTCTGGAGCGCATGTAGGTCGTCATATACGGGGGACGACGATTCCACAGAGGAGGGATTGCCGTGAATTTTGCGCCGACGGAAGAACAGCAGATGGTACGGGAGATGGCAAGACGCTTCGCCGAGTCGGAGATCAAGCCGGTTGCGGCGGAACTGGACCGGACGCACCGCCACCCTGAAGAGATTTGCCGGAAGCTCGGCGAGATGGGCATCATGGGGGTCGCCGTTCCTGCCGAATACGGGGGGGCGGGGATGGACAATGTGACGTACGTCATGGCGCTGATCGAGATCGCCAAGGCCTGTGCGAGCTGCGGCGTGATCGTTTCGGTGAACAACAGCCTGTACGGCTACCCCGTGAAGATGTTCGGGACGGACGAGCAGAAGAAGAAGTTTCTGACTCCGGTTGCAAGCGGACAGGTGGAGGGATGCTACGCCCTCACGGAAGCGAACGCCGGTTCGGACGCGGCCTCCTTGCGTTGCCGCGCTGAATTGAAGGGAGACCGGTACATCGTCAACGGGACGAAGACGTTCATCACGAACGGGAACGTCGCCCGGTACTGCGTCCTGGCGGCGACGACGGACCCTTCGCAAGGCTACAAGGGGATCATCAATCTGCTGGTCGACCTGAAGGAGACGCCGGGATTCCAGGTCGGGAAGGTCGAAGAGAAGATGGGGATCCTGGCCTCGGGGACGGCCGAGCTGGTGTTTGAGGACGCGGAGGTTCCGGCGGAGAACCTGCTGGGCAAGCCCGGCCAGGGGTTCCGGCAGATGCTGTCGGGTCTGGACGCAGGACGGATCGGGATCGGCGCGCAGGCATGCGGGATCGGGCGCGCATCCCTGGACGATGCCGTCGAGTACGCCAAGCAGCGCGTGCAGTTCGGAAAACCGATCGGGAGTTTTCAGGCGATCCAGTTCAAGATCGCCGACATGGCGACGGAGCTGGACGCGGCGGAACTGATGCTCCTGCGGGCGGCCTGGCTGGAGGATCAGGGCAAGGACTTCGAAAAGGAAGCGGCCATGTCCAAGTATTACGCCTCGGACGTCGCGATGAGGGCCGCCATCGAGTGCGTCCAGATCTTCGGCGGCTACGGCTACATCCGGGAGTATCCGGCCGAACGCCACATGCGCGACGCCAAGATATGCCAGATCTACGAGGGCACGAACGAAATTCAGCGCGTCGTCGTCGCCCGGAAGGTAATCGGGCTTCGTTGAGAGAGGGAGGGAATCTGCATGAAGGACGAACTGGTCGACAGTCTCGTTGTGAAGAACGAAAAGAAGATCGTGTTCCTCGTGATGGACGGGCTCGGCGGTCTTCCCGTTGACGGAAAGAACAAGACGGAGCTGGAAGCGGCTCGAACGCCGAACCTGGACGAACTGGCGAGGAGGGGCGTCTGCGGGCTGCTGGACCCCATCGAGCCGGGAATCACGCCCGGCAGCGGCCCGGCGCATTTCGCCCTTTTCGGCTATGATCCGGTGAAGAACAACGTCGGCAGGGGGATCCTCGGGGCGGCGGGGCTCGAATTTCCGATGACGGAGAAGGATCTCTTCATGCGGGTGAATTTCTGCACCATCGACGCCCAGGGGATGATCCGCGATCGCCGGGCCGGGCGGATCGACACGGATACGAACCGCCGCCTCTGCGGCCTCCTTCGCGACAAGGTGCGGCTGCCCGAGGGCATACAGGCCTTCTTCGAGACGGAAAAGGAGCACCGGGCGCTGTTTGTCCTGCGCGGCGACGGACTTCGCGAAGAGATCGAGGAGACCGATCCTCAGAAGACCGGCCTCCCGCCGCTGGCGCCGCGCGCGCTCGTTCCCCAAGCGGAAGGCACCGCCGCCCTGCTGCGTCTCCTCGCGCAGCAGGCCCGGGATATTCTCAAGAATGAGCCGAAGGCGAATATGGTTCTCCTGCGCGGCTATTCCTGCTTTCACAAATTCCCGGGGGTCGGCGAGCGCTTCGGCCTGCGGCCGCTTGCCATCGCGAGCTATCCGATGTACCGCGGCATCGCAAAACTTCTCGGCATGAACGTGCACAAACCGACCAATACGATCCGGGAGGAATTCGAGGCGCTGCGCGGGGAATTCGCAAATCACGATTTCTTCTTCGTGCACGTGAAGCCGACCGATTCCCGCGGCGAAGACGGCCAGTACGAACAGAAGGTCCGGGTCATCGAGGAGGTGGATTCCCTCCTGCCGCTCGTCACCGATCTTTCGCCCGACGTCCTGGTCGTGACAGGCGACCATTCCACGCCGGCGGCGCTGGCTTCACACAGTTGGCATCCCGTGCCGGTGCTCCTGGCGGCGAAGACCTGCCGCCCGGACCGGGTGGAACGGTTCGGAGAAGGCGACTGTCTCGCCGGGGGCCTGGGGAGAATGCCGATGAAGCAGCTCATGGCCGTGGCGCTGGCCCACGCGGGCAAGCTGGAGAAATTCGGGGCATAGAAGATCCCGGCGGGATACCTTCCGCTCTGTCTTTGCTCTAAAAGGAGAGGGCGGGGAACCGATCGGCTCCCCGCCCTCTCCTTCAGCTTGACGATCTCTTCAGCGGTTCTATTTCTTCTTTCGTTTCTCCAGTTCTTCGGCCCGCAGTTGCTTGCGGAGGATCTTGCCCACGTTCGTCTTGGGAAGCTCCTTGCGGAATTCGATTTCCGTGGGAAGCTTGTAGGTGGCCAGTTTCGTCTTGCAGTATTCGATGAACTCTTCCTGCGTCGCCGATTCCCCCTCTCTCAGAACGACGAAAACCTTGATGCTCTCGCCGCGGCTGGGATGGGGTACACCGATCGAGCAGGCCTCCTGGACCTTAGGATGCTGGTAAAACACCTCGTCGATGTCGCGCGGATAGACGTTGAAGCCGCCGGAGATGATCATGTCCTTCTTGCGGTCGACGATATAGAAATAGCCGTCCTGATCCATCGTGGCGATGTCGCCCGTGTAGCACCAGCCGTCGCGGAGCGTGTCGGCCGTCTCCTCGGGGCGGTCCTTATATCCCTTCATCACCTGAGGTCCCTTGACGATCAGTTCTCCGCGCTCGCCGGCAGGCATGTCCTTCACGCCGTCTTCCAGGTCGACGATGCGGCAAAGCGTGTCGGAAATCGGCACGCCCACGCTGCCCACCTTGCGCGCGCCGCCCGCAAACGGATTGACGTGCGTCACCGGGGTCGTCTCCGTCATACCGAATCCTTCGACGATCACCGCCCCCGTCAGCTTCTCGAAATCGTGGATCACCTCCACCGGCAGCGGCGCGCTCCCGGAGAAGGCGCCCTTGATGCAGCTCATGTCCGTTTCCTTGAGTTTCGGATGGTTCAGCATGCCGATGTACATGGTGGGCACGAGCGGCGCGAAGGTCGGGCGGAACTTGGCGATCGCCTCCAGAAGAGGCTCGGGCTGCGGCTTGGGAATCAGAATCTGCGACCAGCCCATGAAGACCGAAAAGTTCATGGAGACGGAAAGGCCGAAGACGTGGAAATAGGGAAGCGCGCCCAGCATGATTTCGGGCGTATTGGCAAACGCCGGGAACCAGGCCTTGAGCTGCTGGACCTGCTTGCTGAGGTTTCCGTGCGTCAGCATGACGCCCTTGGATACGCCCGTCGTCCCGCCGGTGTACTGGTACATGGCGACATCTTCGAAGGTCAGGGCCGCCTTTGCGGGCACCGCGCCGGCCTGAGCCAGGCATTCCTTCCAGCGGTAGACATCGGACGCCGCTTTCACGTCGGCGGCGAGTTTCTTCTTCTTGGCCACCAGGGGAAAGAGCAGGCTCTTGGGGAAGGGAAGGTAATCGCCGATCGATGTGTAGACGATCTGTTTGATTTTTGTCTTCGGCCGCAGATCGATCATCCGGTTTCCGAGAAGATCCAACGTGATGAGGACCTTGGCGCCGGAATCGTTGAACTGGTGCTGGAGTTCGGGATCCGAATAGAGGGGATTGTTCATCACGACAATGCCGCCGAGTTTCAGGATCGCAAAGTAGGCGGCGACGCAGGGGATGAGATTCGGCAGCAGGATAGCGACGGCATCTCCCTTCTTGACGCCGAACCCGCTGAGACAGGCGGCAAAGCGGTCCACCATGTCCTTGAACTGGGTGTAGTTGACCTGGAATCCCTGGAAGATGAGGGCGGTTCTATCCGCATAGGTCTTGGCCGTCCGCTCCAGGATGTCCGGCAGGCAGATCTCCTCGAACTTGATGGACTCGGGGACCCCTTTTTCATAGGATTTCAACCACGGCTTGTCCGCATAAGAAATGCTTCCCGCCATACTGCAGAACCCTCCTTTCCTGCAACGTGCAACGCGTTTCCCCCCGGACGCCTCCATACAACCGCAGCGCCCTGAAGAACCTGCCGCGGTTTTCTTCGGAACTTGCCCGAAATGCACGAAGGCATCTCATGCCGTCCAGGCCGGTCGTCCCTCCAGAACCGGCCATTTTTCAAAGAACGCTCGATATCTTACACAAACCGTTCGGCTTTCTCCAGAAAAAAGCCTCTTCCGTCATGGTGAGACAGGATCGTATCAAGCCGTGGGCGGCGCACAGACATCAGCCGCGGGTTTTTCTTCCTCCAGACCCATGGCCTTCCAGACGATCTCCGCAACGTCCAGGGCGGATGCGGCCTCTTCCTTGCCGCGCGCCTTGAGGCCGTCGCTCATCATCGTCAGGCAGAACGGACAGCCGACTGCGATCCGGTTCGCCCCCGTTTCGAGAGCCTGATCGGTGCGCATGTTGTTGATCCGCTCGCCGATGTCTTCCTCCATCCACATCCTCGCCCCGCCGGCGCCGCAGCAGAAACTGTGGTCCCTGCTCCGCGCCATCTCCGCCAGTTTCAACCCCGGAACGGCCCTGAGGACCGAACGCGGCTGCTCGTACAGGCCATTGTAACGGCCGAGGAAACAGGAATCGTGGAAAGTGAAGAGGCCGTCGACGGGCTTCTTGAGGGATATCTTCCCCTTGGCGATCAGATCAGCCAGAATCTCGCTGTGGTGATACACTTCGAAGGTTCCGCCGAAATTCGGATAATCTTTCTTCAGGGCGTTGTAGCCGTGCGGGCAGGTGGCGATGATCTTCTTCACACCGTACCCCTTCATGAGTTCGATGTTCGCCTGTGCCAGGGTCTGGAAGAGATACTCGTTTCCGCCGCGCATCGCCGAATCGCCGCAGCATCCCTCTTCGTTCCCGAGGATCCCGAAGCTCACGCCCGCCGCTTTGAGGATCTTCGCGAAGGCAACGGACACCTTCTTGCCGCGGTCGTCGAAAGAACCCGAACAGCCGACATAGAAGAGATACTCCACGTCCTTATCTTCCGCCAGCGTCTTGATTCCCAGCTCCTTCGCCCAATCCGCCCTCAGGTGCGAGCCGATCCCCCAGGGGTTCGAGTTGTTTTCCATGTTCCGGAACGTCAGCTGTAACTCTTGCCCGAAATCCGCTTCCATCAGGACCTTGTGCTGCCGCATTCCCACCACCTTCGGCACATGCTCGATCGAAGAGGAACAGTGCTCCTGGCAGTACATGCAATTCGTGCACGCCCACAGCTCGTGCAGATCGATCACCTCGCCCACCATCGCCTTCTCGGTCGCTTCCGTCGCTCCGACACCCTGAGCCCCCTTCAACGCCCAGTCCACCACAGTGTCGACTTTCTCCAGAAGCTTCAAAGCCGCGTTCTTCGCGGCCGGCTTCCCCTCGGTACCCTCGGCCGGCGCCGCAGCCTTTTTCGCCGCATCTGCAGCCGGCGCCTTCTCCAGCCAGTATGTCTTCAAGTCCTGGACCAGTTTCTTGGGCGACAGCGGCTTCCCGGACAGATAAGCCGGACACCCGTCCTGGCAGCGACCGCATTTCGTGCAGGCGTCCGAATCGAAGATCTGCTTCTGCGTGAAGTCCTCCAGCTTCCCGGCCCCGAAGGATTCCGCCGTCTCGAAATCGCGGATGGGTTCAAGGTAGCCCGCAGGCTTCAGTGACGCCATGAAATGGTTCGCCGGCGTCGTGATGATGTGGAGGAACTTCGAATAGGGAATATAGGCGATAAATCCGAGGGCAAGGAACGAATGGACCCACCAGTTGACCCGGTGGAAAATCCTCGCCGTTTCGTGGTCGATGCCCGTGAACGTCTTCGACAGCGCCCAGCCCGCGAAGGACCAGAACTCCCAGGGCGGATTCGTCACGTAGATGCGGAGCGCCTCGATGATGAAGCCCGTGACGATGATGCCGCCGATCAGCAGAAGCGCAATCGCGTCGTCGGCTCCGTTGTCCGTTTTACCCTTGTACCCCAGCCGCTCCGGCCTGGCAATGTACCGACGGTCCAGCGCCATCAAGATCCCGATCAGCACGAAGACGCCGAAGAGGTCCATCATGAACGAGAAGAACAGATAGAACCACCCCTTCAAAAAGGTCCATCCCAGGAGTGGGCCTGTGATGTACGTTTCCTTGGCGATGAGGGCGGTCCCGATGAAGAGAACCACGAATCCGAAGAAGATCAGCCCGTGCATGATCCCCGGATAGGCATCACGGAAGGTCTTGATCTGCAAAAGCCCGTTGGCAAGGAGCATCTTGATCCGTTCGCCGAGGCTGTCGATGCGCAGCTCGGGCTTGCCGAGGGCCGTCCACAGCCGCCAGCGCCGGTAAACGCCGTATGCGAAAATCGCCATCGCAAGGACCGTAAGAGGATAGAAAAGGATGCCGAAGGATTCGGCGTTCCAGTACACCTGTCTCCCCTCGTTGCCGATCGAAAACTCCTCCATTATAGATCCTCCGAGAAAAAAGGGGGGGCGGTCTTCCTTCCGCCCCCCCTCCGAAGCTCTTCTTTATGCGAGCAACTTCTTAACTTCTTTGGTCAGTTCCGGGACGACCTTGAAGAGGTCGTCGACGATCCCGTAGTCCGCCTTCTGAAAGATCGGCGCCTCGGGGTCCTTGTTGATCGCCACGATGTACTTCGATGAGCTCATCCCCGCCAGATGCTGGATCGCTCCCGATATCCCGCAGGCAATGTACAGGTTCGGCGAAACCACCTTCCCCGTCTGCCCCACCTGGTCCGACTGAGGACGCCAGCCCGCATCCACCGCCGCACGCGATGCACCCACCGTCGCGCCCAGCGCCGCCGCCAGCTCCTCGATCACCACGTAGTTCTCCGGACCCTTCATCCCGCGACCGCCCGATACGATTACGTTCGCTTCCGTCAGATCCACCTTGCCCGCCGCATCCTTCTGCACTTCCGCCACCTTCGTCCGCAGCTTCGCCGGGTCCAGACCCGGATCGAATTTCACCACCTGCGCCGCCTTCGCAACTTCCACCGCCGGAAATACGTTCGGACGCAGGGTCGCCATCTGCGGATTCGAAACAATCGCCACTTCTCCGTAGCATTTACCGGCATACATCGGCCGGATCGCCAGCAGCCGCCCGTCCGCGATCTTCACGTCCGTGCAGTCCGTCGCCAGCCCCGTCGCAAGCTTTCCCACCAGCCGCGCCGAAAGGTCTTTCCCCTGTACCGATGCCCCCAGCAGCAGGATGGCCGGGTCATTCTCCTTCACCGCCTTCGCCGCCGCCGTCGCATGCGCGTCCGTCGTATAGGGCTCCAGCAGCGCGCTCTCCCCTACGAATACCTTGTCCACACCGTATTTGCCCAGCTGCGACGCCAGCCCTTCCACGCCCGCCCCGCCCAGCAGAACGGCGCATACCTCATCACCGCCCAGCGCATCCGCCAGTTTCCTCGCCGTGCTCGCCAGCTCGAAACTGATCTTCCGCAGCACGCCGTCCCTCTGTTCCGCGACAAACCATACTCCCTTGGACATCTCTCTCCCCTCCTCCCTAGATCACCTTCGCCTCTTCCCGGAGCAATTTCGCCAACTGCGCCGCCTTCTGCGCAGGATCGTCCCCGCAGATGATCTTTCCGGGAGGCCGCGCGGGAGGCGGCGTCATCTTCACGACCTTCGCCTTCGCGTCCGCCGTTACACCCAGCGCCGCACCGTCCTTCACTTCCACCGGCTTCTTCTTCGCCTTCATGATCCCCGGCAAGGAAGCGTACCGCGGTTCGTTCAATCCCTTCTGCGCTGTGATCACGCAGGGGAGCGTCCCCTGGATCACGAGCTGCGCTCCCTCGATCGGCTTCACCGCCTTTACGTTCTTGCCTTCAATCTCCACCTTCGTGATGATCGTCAACTGCGGAATGTCCAGAAGCTCCGCCAGGATCGCCCCCACCTGCCCCGAGTCGTCGTCGATCGCCCGCTGCCCGCAGAAAATCACGTCGTACGGAATCCCCTTGATCGCCGCCGCCAACACCGATGCCGTACCGTACGCATCCGCATTGTTGAATGCCGGATCGTTGATGTGGATCCCCTTATCCGCTCCCATCGCCAGCGCCGTCCGGATCGTCTCGATCGCACGCGCCGGACCCACCGATACGATCGTCACGTCCCCGCCGAATTTCTCTTTCAGACGCAGCGCCTCTTCAACGCCGAACTCGTCGTACGGGTTCATCACCCACTTGATCCCGCCCTCTTCCACCCCCGATCCGTCCGCCTTCACCTTGATCTGCGCTTCCGTATCCGGAACCTGCTTCACGCATGCTACGATATTCACAATCTTCCCCCTCCTCCCATCAATTCTGATCGCTTGACCGGAAAAACTTTTCTGCAGCCTGTTCAAAAATGCCCGAATGCAAGCCCCCCCACAATCCCAGACTGTGGAGCACGATGCCGGCGCATCGAGTAACGAAGAATGGAGGGAACGGCAGGCGGGCCTTTTTCAACAGTCTGCGCAGGATCCCTGCGCCCCTTCGCCGGATATCGGGAAAAGGGCGCAGGGTGTCCTGGATCGCTTACAGCCTGTTCTTCACGAGATCGCCGACGACCGTGGGATCGGCCAGCGTGCTCGTGTCGCCCAGGTCGTTGACCTCACCGGAAGCCACCTTCTTCAGGATGCGCCGCATGATCTTGCCGCTGCGCGTCTTGGGAAGGCCGTCCGCCCACTGGATTTTCTCCGGCGTCGCGATCGGTCCGATCAGCGTCCGCACGTGGCTCACCAGTTCCTTCTTCAGAGCGTCCGATTTCTCGACACCGGTCTTGAGCGTGACATAGGCGTAGATCGAGGTGCCCTTGATCTCATGCGGATATCCGACGACCGCCGCCTCGGCGACTTTCGGATGCGCCACCAGCGCGCTCTCCACTTCCGCCGTCCCCATCCGGTGACCCGAAACGTTGATGACATCGTCGATGCGCCCGGTGATCTGGTAATAGCCGTCCTTGTCTCTCCGCGCGCCGTCGCCGGCGACGTAGAAGCCCGGGAACTGCTCGAAGTAGGTCTCCTGGAAACGCTTGGGATCGCCGTAGACCCCCCTCATGATCCCCGGCCAGGGAATCTTCATGCACAGCGCCCCGCTGGCCACCGTTTCGGTGATCTCCTTCCCCTCGTCGTTCACCAGCGCCGCCTGTACGCCGAAGAACGGCAGCGTCGCCATGCCCGGCTTCGTTTCGATCGCACCCGGCAGCGGCGTAATCAGAATGCCGCCTGTCTCCGTCTGCCACCACGTGTCCACGATCGGGCATTCACCCCGGCCAATGATGTTGAAATACCAGTTCCAGGCTTCCGGGTTGATCGGCTCGCCGACCGTTCCCAGAACCCGCAGCGTCGACAGGTCCGCCTTCTTCACCCACTCGTTGCCCTCCTTCGCGATCGCCCGGATGGCCGTCGGCGCCGTGTAGAAGATCGAAACGCGGTACTTCTCCACCGTCTTCCAGAAACGGCTCATGTCGGGGTAATTCGGCACGCCCTCGAACATGATCGACGTCGCTCCGTTGCACAGCGGCCCGTACACGATGTAGCTGTGGCCCGTGACCCAGCCGACGTCCGCCGTGCACCAGTAGACATCTTCTTCGTGGTAATCGAAGATCACCTTGTGCGTGTACGCGGCGAACAGCAGATACCCCGCCGTCGTGTGCAGAACGCCCTTGGGTTTTCCCGTCGATCCCGAAGTATAAAGAATGAAGAGTGGATCTTCGGCGTCCATCCACTCCGGCTCGCACACCGCACTCGCCTTCGCCATCTCCTCGTGCCACCAGGCGTCGCGCCCCGCAACCCACTCGCACTTGATCTTGTCGCCGACGCGCCTCACAACGACGACCTTCTTCACGGAGGGGCATTCCTTCAACGCCTCGTCCGCCGTGGCCTTCTGCGGTACCGCCTTCGCGCCGCGGAACGTTCCGTCGCAGACGACCAGCAGCTTCGACTGGGAATCCTGGATCCGGTCTCGCAGCGCGTCCGCGGAAAATCCACCGAAAACGATGCTGTGAATCGCGCCGATCCTCGTGCACGCCAGCATCGCAATCGCCAGTTCCGGAACCATCGGCATGTAGAGGCATACCCGGTCGCCCTTCTGGATCCCGTTCGCCTTCAGGACGTTCGCGAACTTGCAGACTTCCCGGTGCAGCTCCAGATACGTGTAGGCCTTGTCTTCCCCGGGCTCGTTCCCTTCCCACTGGATTGCGACTTTCGTCGGCCGAATTTTCAGTTGCTTGTCGAGGCAGTTGTACGACACGTTCACCTTCGCGCCTTCGAAAAATTTCACGAAAATGGGACCCTTCCGGATGTCGAAGTTGTAGTCCATGACCTTGTCCCACTTCTTGAAAAACTCGACGTACTGCGGCGCGATCTCCGCCCAGAACCCCGCCGGGTCCTCAACCGACTTCTTGTAGATCTTGTCGTACGCTTCTCTCCCGCTTACCCAGGCATTCTTCCGCGCCTTCTCCGGAATTGGATATACTTCCTTCAATTCCACCTTCTGCTCTGCCATTGTCTTCCTTACCTCCTTTTGTGGGTTTTTCTGTGGTAGGCCAGTGTGCCTCTCGAGGGACATAGCTGTCTGATCGAAACGGCAGATGAGCTATACCCGAAAGTAAGCGAGAAATCAACGAGAACCGCTGACAAATCTGCTTTTTTTTGGATGTAGGATCCCCCCCTCGTGAGGCGGCCCGGATGCCCGTCTCCCTAGGGCTGCCGATGGTGAAGGTGAAGGGGCCGCCCCTGCTTGTTCTGACTATGCAAAGTCTCTCACACGGGGTGTTGAACGATAGTCACTATGTGACCAAAAGTCATCATCCGGATACCCCAAGGCGACCAGGCTTGTCAAGAAATATTTCGTCTGCGAGGAGAAGCCGTTCCATTTCCGGCTAATAAAAAATCTTGCAGGTGGAGATGCAGACAATTCCGCATCCCCAAGAAACCCCTTCTCGGTGTTCCGGCTGAAATGACGGCGACGGCATTTCATTACGGGGGCGGGGCAACGACGACGGCGCTCTGACCATCACGTTTTGTTGCAAAAAAGCATACCCTTCGTTTTCTTTGTGTATTTTTTTCAACACACCCCATTTCACCGTCAAGCTTCCGTTGCTTCATCAACGAACAGCTTCTTCAGGATATGTTAGATAATATAAAATAGATTCCAATAGATAAATTCGATGGCGCCTCGCAATGCAGTCAATTGACGTACACTGGTATGCTTGTTGCTTTTTACGAAAACGAACGTGAAACGAGTATGCAGTTGGGCTGAACGGGCTTGACTTAGCAGAAGTCCGATGGTAGTTTTCATCGGAATTTCACAGGAAAGGAGGTGAGACAGGCAAATAATCGATCCAACGGTCTTGGCGGCGGAAAATTCGCCAAAACTGGTTTCAAGGCAGCAAGAGCGTTTTTGGACTTCGCCTCCCTCTTGCCCGTGGGAGACGAAAAATCTCAACTTCAAACTGTAAATGGAGGAAAAAATGAGGAAATTCTGGATGGTACTGTTGGCACTGGGGCTCGTCGTAGCCTTCAGCATGCCCGCGTTTGCAGCCGTTGACGGCAAGTTCAGCGGTTCGCTCCGTATGAGAGGCTGGTATGATGACAACCTGAAGTCTCTCGACAAAGACAAATACACCGGCGCCGGCGCGCGTCAGTTCTACGACAATCGTCTGCGCATACAGCCTACATTCAAGATCGCCGAAGGGCTCACCCTGACGACCCGTTTCGACGCCTTGGAGAAGAAGTGGGGCCAGACGCTGTCCACGGCGGCTTCCGTCGATTTCAATGACAGCATAAAGTGGGAGCGCGCCTACGTGACCTTCGTAACGAAGGCCGGTGTGGGCATGGTCGGTTATCAGCCCACCAGAGAATTCGGAACGGTGTTCGGAAACAGCAGCGGCAGCGATCCGCGGATCAAGTGGACCATTCCCGTGGGCGACTTCAGCATCTTCGGCGTTATTGAAAAGGTGACCGAAGACACGGCGAATATGGGCACCAACGTGGACAGCGATAGGGACCGCTATCAGCTCGGCGCCATCTACAAGTTCAAGGGCGGCGATGCCGGTATGCAGATCGAATTGGAGAGAAACGCGCTCAACCGGACCACTGCGGCAACGCCTTACACGAGGGAATTCTACGTCTTCGAGCCCTACGTGAAATACAAGGCCGGCCCCGTCTACATCGAGGCGGAGGCCTTCTATGCGACAGGCGACTATGCGAAGTATGATCAGGGAACGACTGTTCCCAAGCCCACGGACGTCAAATTCGATTCGAAAGCCCTTTACCTCCTGGCCAACATAGACTTTGCTCCGGCCTATGCTGGTTTCCTGTTCGCATACGGCTCGGGTGACGATCCCGACACGACGGACAAGCGCGAAGGCGGCCTGATGGCAACGCAGAGCCTGAACTCCTCCTGGAATGCGGCGTTGATGATGCAGTCCTATGAATACAGGAATCAGGTCGGTAATCGCCAGGGCAACACCACCGCAGCCAATTCCGAATACACGGACAACATCTGGTTCTACCAGATCTATGCGGGTGTCAAGCCGATGAAAGAGCTCGACGTCAAGCTGGCGCTCAGCTATGCCTACGCCGACAAGAAACCCAAGGTCGCCGGCGTCGAATACGTTTCCGACAAGTACGGCACGGAACTCGATCTGACCGCGACTTACAAGATCTATAACAACCTGTCCTACATGGTCGGCTTCGGCTACCTGTGGACGGGCGACTTCTACAAAGGAACAGACAACTCAATTGTGACCGCCAACGATTACCTCGTGATGCATCAGCTTATGTTGAGCTTCTAAGCGAGGCGAACGCGGTTTTTTTGTGCAACCAACACCAGGAAGGTCCCGGGGGCTTTTACGGCTCCCGGGACCTCGTCTTGCAGTAAAAGAGGAGGGAGCAATGAGGAAATTCTGGTTGGCACTGCTGGCGCTCGGGCTCGTTGCCGCCTTCAGCATGCCCGCGTTTGCAGCCGTCGACGGCAAGTTCAGCGGTTCGCTCCGTGTGAGAGGCTGGTATGATGATAACCTGAAGTCTCTCGACAAAGACAAGTACGCCGGTGCCGGCGCGCGTCAGTTCTACGACAATCGTCTGCGCATGCAGCCTGAATTCAAGATCGCCGAGGGGCTCACCCTGACGACCCGTTTCGACGCCTTGGAGCGGAAGTGGGGCGAGACGCTGTCCACGGCGGGTTCAGTCAATTTCAATGACAGCGTGAATATGGACAGGGCCTATGTGACGTTCGACACGAAGGGCGGGCGTTTCATGGTCGGTTATCAGGAAAATAAGACCTTCGGAACGGTATTCGGAAACTCCGGTGCAAACACGTCCGTTGGAATGATCAAGTACCTTCTGCCCGTGGGCAGCTTCACCATGGTCGCAGCCATTGAAAAGGGCAGGGAAGATGTCGCAGCGGCCGGTACGAGAATCGACTCCGACTACGATGTCTACGACCTGGGGATCGTTTACAAGTTTAAGAGCGGCGACGCCGGTCTGATGTTCCAGAATGTCCGGAATGCCGTAATGAGGCAACTGGCCGGGACTCCCTATATCAGGGAATTCTACATCTTCGATCCCTACGTGAAGATGAAGATGGGACCGGTCTATCTTGAGGCGGAGGGATTGTACGCCACAGGCAACTGGGCGAAGTACGAACAGGGTACCACCGTGCCGATGCCGCAGGACATCAAATTCGAACAATCCGGTTTCTACCTTATGGCAAACGTTGACTTGGCGCCGATGTACGTGGGTGGTATGTTCGCCTACAGCAGCGGCGACGACGGATCCGATGCGACGAAGAAGAAGACGGGGTTGTTCCGTGAACTTGCCCTGAACGAATCCGTTAACGCGTCCTTGATGCTGATGAGCTACGAGTACACGAATCAGGTCGGCATGCGCTATCCTGTTGGATCGTCGAGCACGGTCACACCGGAACGGGGCTACGGCCACTACGGCGATAACATCTGGTTCTATCAACTCTTTGCCGGCATCAAGCCGATGAAAGAGCTCGACATCAAGGCGACGATCAGCTACGCCTATGCGGACAAGAAGCCGGCGGCAAACTGGATTTCCGATAAGATCGGGACGGAATTCGACCTGACCGCGACCTACAAGATTTTCGACAATCTGGAATATATGGTCGGCTTCGGATATCTCTGGGTCGGCGACTACTTCAAGGGAACCGACACGTCGGCTGTTACCGCCAACGACTACCTGGTCATGCATCAGCTCACGTTGACCTTCTAGCAGCTTCGGTTACGTCAGAGCTTCACCAACATCGGCCCCGGGGCCATGAAACCCCGGGGCCTTTTTTGTCTTTTCACCATCCGCGATATCCTGGGCATTCACTTTACCTTCACCATGATATCGTTGAGATTCTTCTGCGCGATCTCGAAGGCCGCATCGATGCGAAGGGCTTCACGGAATTGAATCTCCCCAGTAAGGGCCGTCGACAGGTTGCTGCGCGCAA
Organism: uncultured Syntrophaceae bacterium; assembly: GCA_964506465.1. Lineage (GTDB taxonomy): Bacteria > Desulfobacterota > Syntrophia > Syntrophales > UBA6109 > UBA6109. Next base: position 72,032 of record CAZDLM010000001.1, on the reverse strand, counting down.
CGGCGTTTTCCGCCGTCACCGCCAGCGCATGAGAGAACAGGGAAACGCTGACCCACTACCCATTCCCCCTCTTTCTTGACGCCGTCCGGCGCAAAGTGCTATTGATCTCTCTCGACCACGTGCCGAAGGTTCGTCATGCCGGCTTCGATCCAGGATCGGGCCCGCCCCGGATTCCCGCTGGTCCGGAAACAACGAAGGCGGAATGGACGACGGAAAGCAGAGGACTCGCATCGAACGTTTGTACGGAAATATTCACGGCCTCGGCGCCTCGCAGCTCCGGCGGATCGAGCATCTCTACCGGCGCAGGGTCCCGCCCGAAAACGTCCTGACCCATGAACTCGCCCGCAATTTGACGGAAATCTCGGCGGAGATCAACCGCCAGATCGGTCTTCTTCTTACGCGGCGGGGAGAGGTCGCCCTTGTCGTCGTGGGTTCGGATCGGCAGATTGTCCTGCCTCCCCTCGACCGATTTCGTTCATCGTCGGCGCGCTTCAAAGGGCTGCGCCTTCTTCATACCCATCTGAACGGCGAGGATCTGACCAGCGACGACCTCACCGATCTGGCGCTCCTGCGTCTCGACCTCGTCTGCGCCGTCGAGGTCCTGCCCGACGGCTTGCCGGGACTGGCATACACGGCGCACCTGCTTCCGGAAAATCAGGACGGCCGATACTGGGAGATCCTGCCGCCGCAGAGGCCTTCGGAAATGGAGACCGACTTTCTCTCCTTCATTCAGGGGCTGGAAAGCGAATTTGCGAAAAAACAGCAGATGCGGAAGATTGACGCCATCGACAAGGCGATCCTCATCCGCGTGGAAACGGATCCCCGATCGGACGCCGAGGGGTCGATCGCCGAGTTGAAGGAACTGGCCAGGTCCTGCGGTGTAGAGGTCTTCGGCAGCCTGATTCAACACCGGCATGCCGCCGATCCGAAGTACGTTCTGGGAAAGGGGAAACTCTCCGATCTCGTCATCGGCGCCCTGCAGAAAGGCGCCAACCTCCTGATCTTCGACCACGAGCTGTCGGCCGCGCAGATCCGCTCCATCACGGAATTCACGGAGATGAAGGTCATTGACCGCACGCAGCTTATCCTCGATATCTTCGCCCAGCGGGCCATGAGCCGGGAGGGCAAGATTCAGGTCGAACTGGCCCAGCTTCGTTACCTGCTGCCGCGCCTTACCGGCAAGGGAACGGCGATGTCGCGCCTGGCAGGCGGAATCGGCGGGCGCGGCCCCGGCGAAACGAAACTGGAGATCGATCGCCGCAGGGTTCGTGAGAGGATCCACCGCCTGGAGAAGCTCCTGAAGGAGATTGGAAAGGGACGGGACCGTCGGCGGACCAGAAGGGAGCGGACGGGCATCCCCGTCATCTCCATCGTCGGCTACACGAATGCGGGCAAGTCGACCCTGCTCAACGCCCTGACCCGGAGCCGCGTGCTGACGGAAGACAAGCTTTTTGCCACGCTGGATCCAAAGAGCGCGCGCCTGCGTTTCCCACGCGAACGCGAAGCCCTCGTGACCGACACGGTCGGGTTCATCCGCAACCTGCCGCCCGAGTTGTTCTCGGCTTTTCGCGCCACCCTCGATGAGCTTCAGGATGCGCATATCCTTCTGCACGTCATCGATGCGGGCACTCCCGACTTCGAAGAACGGATCCGTGCCGTGGAGCACATCCTGAAAGAGCTCGGCGTCGCTGAAAAGCCCCAGATCCGCGTCCTGAACAAGGAGGATCTGATTGCCGACAAGGGGCATCTCGCGGCCCTCTGCCGGCGTTTCGACGCCGTCGCCGTATCCGCCCTCAACATCCAGACACTGCATCCGCTTCTCGCCAGGATGGAGGCCGCCGTCGGGCGGCTCGGCGGTCCGAACCCGTATGGAAACGGAGATCTGCCGTGAAGACGTCGACCCATCCTTTTCTTGTCCCCGCTCTGGCGCTGCTGCTGGCCCTGTCGACGATCGTCGCCTTCTGGCCCGTTACGGGCAACGAATTCGTCGCCTTCGACGACGACGACTACATCACCAAAAACCCCGTCGTCCTCCAGGGATTGACGTGGGAAGGCGTCCGCTGGGCGTTCACGGCGACTCATGCCCACAACTGGCATCCGCTGACATGGCTTTCCCACATGATGGATGCAAGCCTCTTCGGGTCTTACGCGCCGGGACATCACGCGGTGAACCTCCTCTTTCACGCGATCAATACGCTGCTGCTCTTCCTGATCCTCGTTCGCATGACGGGCGCCCCCTGGCGCAGCGCCTTCGCCGCCGCCCTGTTCGGCCTTCACCCGCTTCACGTCGAATCCGTCGCCTGGGCCGCCGAGCGCAAGGATGTCCTGAGCACCATGTTCTGGATGTCGGCGATCGGTTCCTACGCCCTGTACGCGGAGAGAAAGGAGCGGCGTTTCTACGGCTTGTCTCTGGCCTTGTTTGCCCTGGGCCTGCTGGCCAAACCGATGCTTGTGACCCTGCCCTTCGTTCTTCTCCTTCTGGACCATTGGCCGCTGCAGCGTTTGACGAAAGCGGAAAAGACGGCGACGACCGAGCTTCCTCATCCGCAGGAGGCGAAAGCGAAGAAGGGCAGGAAGGTCCGGGACACAGCGACGCATCGTCCGCCCGTGCCGTCTGCATCAGTCCCGGCGGAGACCTGGCGCGGATTGATTCTGGAAAAAATCCCTTTTCTTGCCTTGACGGCGGCGGCGAGCATCGTCACGCTCTACGCACAGCAGGGCGTCGTGAAGAGCCTGGAGAAATATCCCTTCGCCGCGCGCCTGGGAAACGCGGTCGTATCGTACGCGGAGTACCTGGTCAAAACCGTCTGGCCCGCCGACCTGTCCATCTTTTACCCCCACCCGGTGGGTTCTCTGGCGGCGTGGAAGATCCTTCTCGCCGCGGCCGCGATTCTCGCCGTCACGGCAGCCGCGCTCCATGTATGGCGCCGCTTCCCCTATCTTGCCGTCGGATGGTTCTGGTACCTCGGGACGCTGGTGCCGGTCATCGGCATCGTGCAGGTCGGGCTTCAGTCCATGGCCGATCGCTATACCTATATCCCGCTGATCGGCATCTTCATCATCGCCGCGTGGGGCGTTTCCGACCTCCTTGCCCGGTTCCGCCACCGTCGCGAGATGCTCGCCGGCGCTGCAGCCATCGTCCTGATCGTTCTGGCCGTCTTGACATTCCGCCAGACGGGCCTCTGGCGGAACAGCCTGACGCTCTTCCGGCACGCAACGGAGGTCACCGAGAACAACGACTGGGCCCAGTACAATTACGGACTTGCGCTCCTGGAGAAGGATGATACGGAAGCCGCCCTGGACCATTTCCGCGAGGCGCTTCGCATCCGGCCCGGTGAGGCGAAATCGCTCAACAACATCGGGCTGATTCTCGCCCGCAGGGGCGATCTCGACGGAGCCGTCCGGAATTTCGAAGCGGCGCTTACGTCCGATCCCGGCTTTGTCGACGCCCGCACCAATCTGGCTCTGGCGCTCTCAAACCGGGGACAGCCGGAAGAGGCCGCCCGCCAGCTCGAAGAATCCCTGCGCATCCAGCCGACCCATGCGGAGGCCAACCGCCTCCTTGGCGTGCTCCTTGCCCGTGCCGGAAATACCGACCGCGCGATTGTTCATCTCCGGAATGCCGTATCCGCGGATCCCTCGAGCGCCAGAGTGCGGAACAGCCTCGGCATCGTCCTCGCGCAAAAGGGCATGCTTGACGAGGCGATCACCCAGTTTCGCGCGGCTCTCGCCCTCAACCCCTCCCTCGATCAGGCCCGCAGGAACCTGGAGACGGCGCTTCAGGAAAAGCAAAAATGACGAGAACACGGTTATTGCAGACCGCGGTACCAGCGTCCGTCAATCGGAATCGCGGCGCCCGTGATGTATCCGGCCTGTTCGGACGCGAGGAAGGCAACCAGCGCGGCGAACTCCTCGGGCGACAGCGATCGATAAGATATCTATGCCATTATTCACAGGGCATCCATCCACATGAGTCGGCTGTCTCATTTCACCACGGTGCTGCCGAACTCCGCCGGGCAAGTGCGGCACCGATCGCCCACGGCTCACTTTGAGTGCAACGTTCTTTTTCCAGCTATGGCGTCATTCAACAATTTCCTGGCCTTCGGGTTATCCGGCTTAATTCGAAGCACCTCTTGGAAATGAACGATGGCCTCGTCGATTCGCCCCTCCGACAGAAGGATTTCCCCCAGAGCCTCATGCGCCTGTACATGCGCGAAGTTTAACTGAATCACCCTTCTGAAACGAACGGCCGCTTCACCGTTCTTGCCTTGAAGCGCCAGGATCTTTCCCATGGCAAAATTGATATCGCCGCGATTTGGATCCATTTGCAGCGCCCGAGAATAGTACTGCAAGGCTTCATCCAGTTTGCGTTGGCCCGACAGCACATCCGCCAGCATGATGCAGGCAACCATATCGTCCGGATTCAGCGCCAGGACTTTCTGAAAATGCGGCACCGCTTCATCGAATTTTCCCTGACAGGCCAGCAGATAGGCATAATTGAAATGAGGCAGGGCGTTGTTATCCTGAAGGGCAATGGCTTTCCTATAGCATGCAGCGGCCTCTTCCGGCCTCCCTAATCTATTGAGGATGCCGGCGATGTTGTTCAGGTAGTCCGGTTGTGTCGGCATGATGCGGATGGCCTCGGTATAGTGATGGAAGGCGCGATCGAGATCGCCCTGACGGCTGTAATAAAGCCCCAGACCGAAATGGGCAACTTGATTATCCGCATCGACCTTGAGTGCGTGTCGGTAGAGCGTCAGATCGTCTTCCCACTGCCGGGCTTGATTCCACGTGGCAGCGGAAAAGAGAACGAGGACGACTGCTGCAAGTGTGCCGAGCACGACTGCCTGCCTCCGCATTTTACGCGTCAGATCATGAACGCCCCAGACAATCAGAACGAACAGCCCGATGGAAGGCAGATAGGTATAACGGTCCGCCATGGATTGCAGGCCGACCTTGACGATGCCGATGACGGGGATCAGGGTGCCAAGGTACCAGAACCATCCGACAAAGAGATGAGGAAAACGGTCTCTAAACCGTACAACGAGAAGAACGACGGCCGTCAACAGCAGTGCGGAACCAGCTATCTGCCAGAACGGGTGCACCCCATAAGGATAAAAGATGGCGAGATCGACGGGGTAGCATAGCTTGAAGATGTATCGAACGTACGACAGCACCGCATTCTGCAGGCGATCCATGAGGGTGTATGTCTGGAGAGCGGCAACGGTGCCGCTTTTTTGCTGTGCAATGTAGGTCAAAACGCTGCAAAGTGCCGTTAGGGCGAAAAGGGGGATCTTTTCGATAACGAGCATACGAAAGACAGCACCTGGCGTTCTCAGGGTCTGCTGCAAGGAGAGTCCCTTTTCGGGAGGAAGGGGGTTGAGCTTCTTTCGTTTTGCCTTCTTTTGAACGAGGGCAGGTCTCGGCCCGCCGGGCTTCTCATCCGTATCGCCTGGACGCCGCGCCGGCTGGAATCGCCCGAGTGGCCAGTAATCGAGCAAAAGGAGGACAAAAGGCAGCGTAACGACCATGGGTTTGGCCATGAGGCCCAGGACAAAGAACGCGACGACGAGTCCGTATCTCCCCAGGCTGGACCGCTCCGCATAATAGGCGTAGGCGCCCAGCGACAACATCCAGAAGAAAGCACTGAGGACGTCTTTCCTTTCCGCTGCCCAGGCGACGGATTCCACGTGAAGGGGGTGAAGCGCGAACAGCGCAGCAACCAATGCGCTCCGCCAGAGGGCGTGCGTCATCCGGTTCAGCACAAGGAACAGGAGCAGCGAGTTGAATATGTGCAGCAGAAGGCTCGTCAGATGATGTCCGGCGGGGCTCGGCCCGAAGAGGTCGTAATCGACCATGTGCGACAGCCAGGTTAGGGGATGCCAGTTGCCGACCTCCATCGCGACAAATGCCCATTGCAGGCTCCTGAAGGTCAGGCCGCCTTGCACATTTTTGTTTGCCGTGACGTACTCTTCATCGTCATAATTGATGAAACCGTTGTCCTTTACCGGCAGATACGCAAGAAAGGTGATCAGCGCAATCAGCAGACAGAGAAGGATCTTCTTGTGACGGAGGGATAGAGATCGCATCATAGTGTGGCTGGAATAGTCAATGTGGAGACCGTATAGCATATGAGATCGCGGCGCGACAAGAGATTCCGATGCAGCGCAGATCGATCCCGCCACTCCCAGAGCCTCAGGACAGGAAAAACCCCTATTGACAACCATGCGGATTTTGTTCTACGTTCGCCCGACGTTTTCGGACGGATGGAGAGCGAAATGGGTGAAAGGGTGATGTTGCTGAGCGGCATGACGGACTTATTGCGTCCCCTGCTCCTGTTTCCGGGATTTCCCCGGCCGCCCGTCCTTGCAGGGATCGGTTGAGAACGATCCGATTTCATCGAGGGCCATGGGTGGAGCATCCATGGCTTTTTTCGTTGATGGCAGCATGAGCAAGGTCCAATTGCACGAGGTCATCTGGCACGGCCGGGGCGGCCAGGGGGTTGTCGTCGCCTCCCAGATCCTCGCCGAGGCCGCCTACTTTCAGGGATACCGCGGCGTGACCTCGGCCCCGACCTTCGGCCCGGAAAGGCGCGGAGCGCCGCTCACCGCGTCCACGAGAATCTCGTCCGAGCCCATTCGCGTCTTCTCCCAGATCGAACATGCCGACGTCGCCGTCGTGCTGGACGAGTCGCTCCTGCAGGTCGTCAACGTCCTCGGATCGCTGAAGAAAGGCGGCCTGCTCATCATCAACACTGCCTGCGATCCCGCAGCGATTGCGGTCGGGGGACCTTTCCGGATCGCCACGGTGGATGCGGCGGATATCGCGCTGAAGCATCACCTCCTCAAGGAAGGCAAGCCCATGGTTAATACGCCCCTTCTGGGGGCCTTCTGCCGGGCGACCGGCATCGTCGGCATGCACGCAATGGAAAAGGGCCTCAAGGACAAGCTGGGCGGCGGCAACGTGACGGCGAATCTCATGGCGCTTCGGGCCGCCTTCGAGAGGACGCGCATACAGGATGGCGGAACGGGCTGAGGGACGGGCTGCAGCTTTTCCCGGGGAGTGGACAGGTTCATGGAAAAGAAGGACGAGAACATCTCCGCCATGTGCAGGCCGGCCGTCGGCGAGGCGGGCAGGACAGGCGACTGGCGAGACATGAAGCCGGTGATCGACCACGGGAAGTGCATCGCTTCGGTGAAGAAGCGCTCCGCCTGCTTCCTCTGCTGGCTCTACTGCCCGGAGGGCGTCGTCAAAACGGGGATTCCCGTGAGCATCGATATGGACTACTGCAAGGGATGCGGGATCTGCGCCGAGGAATGCCCGGCGAAGGCGATCACGATGGTCAACGAGGGGGAATGCTGATGGGCGACGTCCAGATCATGACCGGCAACGCGGCCGCGGCGCTCGGCGCCAAGCTCTGCCGCGTCCAGGTGGTTGCCGCGTATCCCATCACGCCTTCAACGTCCATCACGGAATATCTGTCTTCTTCCATCGAAAGCGGCGTCCTCAAGGCCGAATACGTCCGCGTCGAAAGCGAACACTCGGCGCTCACCGTCTGCATATCCGCCTCCAGCGTCGGCGCACGCGTATTCACCTCCACGAGTTCCCACGGGCTCCTGTACATGCACGAGCAGCTTCACTGGGCCGCCGGCTCCCGGCTCCCCATCGTGATGTGCTGCGTGAACCGCGGCGTGGGAGCGCCATGGTCGATCTTCAACGATCAGCAGGACGCGATCGCCCAGAGGGATACGGGCTGGATCCAGCTCTACTGCCGGAACAACCAGGAGATTATCGATACGCTGATCCAGGCCTACCGGATCGCCGAGGAGGTCTATCTGCCCGTCATGGTCTGCTATGACGGATTCGTCCTGTCTCATACGATGATGCCCGTCGAGACTCCCGCGGCGGAGACGGTGGCCGAATTTTTGCCGCCTTACAAACCCCATACGATCCTGGACTCCTCAGACCCGCGGAATATCAACCCGGTCATCTTTCCCTGGCGGAGGAAGGATGCGGAGGGGACGCTCCGCGACGGATACATGGAAATGCGCTGCAAGATGGAGAAGGCGATCGAAGGCGCGCGGAACGTCATCGTCCGCGTCAACGCTGATTTCGCCGCGGCCTTCGGACGGGACTGCGGGGGCATGCTCTGGACCTACCGGCGGGACGACGCGCGGGTGCTGCTGGTCAGCATGGGGTCCCTGGCAACGGAGGCGACCGCCGCAGCCGATCTCCTGCGCGAGAAGGGTCATGCCGTCGGCGTCGTCGGCATCCGCGCCTACCGCCCCTTCCCCAAGGAGGAGGTGCGCTCCACCCTTGCCGGCGCGGACGCGATCCTGGTCTTCGAGAAGGACATCAGCTACGGTTACGAGGGCGCCCTCTGCACGGATCTGAAAGCAGCCCTGTACGGCACGGGGATCGACGCCCCGATACGCAATTTCATCGCCGGCCTCGGCGGCCGGGACGTCAAGGCGACCGAGCTGGTGGAGGCGGTTGAAGAGGCTCTCGGAGAAATCGGAAAAGGCAGGCGCGAAAAGGCCGCGACCTGGCTCAACTGCGTCACGGAGTGATGAAGTGTCATTCTCAACAAATCGAAATGTCATGCCCGCAGGGGCGATGGGAAGATTCTTCTAAGGGCGGGACATTTCAAATCCTCGGAGTCTGTTGATGACGGAATCGCGTGAACAGTCCGTGCCGGAGAAGCTGTTCAAGATCAACGAAGAAGAATACATGCTGCCGGGAAACCGCGCCTGCCAGGGCTGCGGACTCTCGCTCGCCTACCGTTACGTTCTCAAGGCGCTGCGGGGCAACACCATCCTCACGATCCCGGCGAGCTGCCTCACGGTTCTGCACGGCCTGTACCCGACCACTTCGGTGACGATCCCCTGCCTGAACTGCACCTTCGCCAGCACCGCCGCTTCCGCGGCTGGCCTGGTGGCAGGGCTCGCGGCCCTCAACAGGTCGGACTACACCGTCGTGGCCGTGGCCGGCGACGGCGGGACGTACGATATCGGCATCCAGTCCCTGAGCGGGGCGGCCGAACGCGGCACGGACTTCATCTTCGTCTGCTACGACAACGAGGGCTACATGAACACGGGAACGCAGCGTTCGAGTGCCACCCCGATGGGGGCCATCACCACGACGACGCCTCTCCTGACCAAGCAGCAGAGCAAGAAGGACATGATCAAGATCATGGAAGGCCACGACATTCCCTATGTCGCGACGGCCTCTCCCGCCTATCCCATCGACCTGTACGACAAGTTTGTCAGGGCCAAGCGCATCAAGGGGACGCGGTATCTCCAGATCAACGCACCCTGCCCGCCCGGCTGGGGCTATGCCCCCCGCGACACCGTGAAGATCGGGCGGCTCGCGGTGGAAACGGGCGTTGTCTGCCTCTTCGAGATTGAGAACGGAAAATTTCGTTTCACCGGCCGCAGCCGGTCGATCGCGGAAAAGGGGACCCGCCTGCCGGTCATCAACTACGTGGAAAGGCAGATCCGCTTCAAGAAGATGAGCATCGACCAGCTTTCGAGGATGCAGAGGGAAGTCGATGAGCGCTGGGAAGGCTACTTGAAGCGCGCTGCGGAATCGGCCTAAGAAGACTTCACCGGATTCAACAGCCCCTCTTTTCTCTTTGGGCTGTTCAAAAATGCCCAGATGAAAGGCCCCCGAAGCCCTGAGGCGTGAGGCGTACTGGGATGTACGCCGAACAACGAAGGACGAAGGGAACGCCTCAGATGGGTATTTTTTAGCAGCCCCTCAGCGTTTGCGCAGATTGCGCAGTATCACCTCCGCATACCGTCCGGCGGCGCCTTGGTTGGCCGCAACGATCCGGGCCCCCGCGGCCCCGCGCCGGTCGAGCTCAGTCTGATCGGCCAGCAGCGATTCGATCCTCTCCAGCATTTCTCCGGCGTCTCTCACGGGTACGCCGGCTCCGACTTCTTCCAGCAGTGCCTTCTCCTGAAGAAAATCGTCCATATGCGGACCGTACAGGACGACCTTTCCCCAAGCCGCCGCTTCCAGGATGGTCTGGCCCCCTTTCGGTACGAGACTGCCCCCGCAGAAGACCACCTCCGCCAGCGAGTAGATCTTGAAGAGTTCTCCGATCACATCAACCACAATTACACGTTCCCGCTGGCGCCGGCGGCCGGCGGCGATTTCTTTCATGGTCAGCACGTCTTCGAAGCCGGCCTGACGGACGGCATCCAGGACCTCGGACCCTCGCTCCACATGGCGGGGGATCAGGATCAGGCCGAGCCCGGGATGGGAAGCCCGGAGTTTCCGAAAGACATCAAGGACGATGTGTTCCTCTCCCGGATGCGTGCTCCCCGCCACGAAGAAACGATCGCCGGCCGAGACGTTCAATCTTTCTCTTATGCCCCGCCGCAAGTCTTCGGAAACGCGTGCTGCGAGGCCGTCGTACTTGGCATTTCCGAGGACGGAAATCCTTTCGGGGGACATGCCGATTTCCTTCATGCGTCCGGCGTCGAGACCGGAAATCATTCCGGCTTCCGAGAAGGCTTCGAGATATTCCCGCCAGAAAAAACGCGTCGCCCGGTAGCGGCCGAAAGAGCGCCCCGATATGCGGCCGTTCACGAGTACGAGCGGTATGCCTCGCATCCTGCACGCCCGGATGAAGTTCGGCCAGAGTTCCGTCTCGACGGCGGCGAAGACATCCGGCTTCACGACGTCGACGACCTTGCGGACGACGGAGGGCAGATCAAGAGGATAATAGATGATGCCGGACGCCTCGGGGACAACCTTGGCGGCCATTTCCTGGCCTGTCTCCGTGCTGGTGGACAGCACGATGCACGCCCCGGGGCGCGCAGCCCGCAGGGCGGCGACGATCGGGGCGGCGGCCGTCACCTCGCCCACGGACACGGCATGGATCCAGATCCGGGGAGAGCCCTTCATGGCGGCGAGGCGGGCCGGAGGGACGACGCCCAATTTGGGTCCGATGCTGCGGCGATATTTGCCCGTCAGGAGCATCCGGCCGCCGTAATAGGGGATGAGGACGACGGCGGCAAGGGCGAGGAGGGCGTTGTACAGCGCAATCATGGCGGCGATTTTCCGGGTTTTTCGGCGGCCTGTCAAGGAGGTTTTCCCGCTTGACGCTCCGGAAACGATGGTGTATTTCCATTTCCACCCATGAAGAAGATCGCCCCCTCCATCCTATCGGCCGATTTCGGCCGGCTCGCGGAAGAGATCACCGCCGTCGAGAAAGCCGGCGCGGACTGGATCCACATCGATGTAATGGACGGCCATTTCGTCCCGAATATCACCATCGGCCCTTCCGTCGTATCGTCGCTGCGCAAGGTGACAAAGCTGCCCTTCGATGTCCATCTGATGATCGAGAACCCGGAACGCTACGTCGAGACCTTCGCAAGGGCGGGAAGCGATTTCATCACCGTCCACGTGGAGGCCTGCCACCATCTCCATCGAATCGTGACTCTGATCCGAGAGACGGGCGCGCGGGCGGGCGTATCGCTCAATCCCGCGACGCCGCTGGCGCTGATCGAACCCATCCTGCCCGATATCGACCTGCTGCTGGTCATGAGCGTCAACCCGGGATTCGGCGGGCAGTCCTTCATCGGAAGCGTCCTGCCCAAGATCCGCAGGGCCGGCGAACTGGTGAAGGCGGTCGCCCCGAACGTGCTCCTGGAAGTCGATGGTGGCGTCACGCTGGACAACGCCCGATTCGTCGCCGAAGCCGGCGCGGAGGTCCTCGTCGCCGGAGCCGCCGTATTCGGGAGCTCGGACTACGGAAAGACCCTCGCCGCCATGCGGGCCGCCATCGACGGGCGCTGATCTTCAAATATCCCGACACTCAGGACCGTGCCGTCCATTCGATTTCACAGGGAGACTTCATCCATCAACACGTGCCGCTGAAGAACGAGAGAAAGGAGTCCCTCCATGCTGCCGGATGTCTTCTTGACGGAAGAGGAAGTCGCGCTGAAGAACGAAGTGCGGGAATTCGTGAGGCGGGAGGTCTCAACAGACCTGATCCGGAAGATGGATCGGGACGAGATCCGGTATCCCCGGGATTTCGTGAAGGCCCTGGGAAAGCGGAACCTGCTGGGGCTTCGTTTTCCGAAGGAATATGGCGGACGGGGACTTTCCTGGACGGCGGAGATCGCCGCCCTGGAGGAGATCGGGGTCCTCGGCACGGCGCTGGGTTGCGCCTTCTCCATGCCCTCGATCGTCGGACAGGCACTCGTCTCCTACGGAAGCAGGGAACAGAAGGAGAAATTCCTCAAGCCCCTGCTTCGCGGCGATCTTGTTTCCGCCGAGGCGCTCACGGAGCCGCGGGGCGGATCGGACTTCTTCGGCGCCACGACAAAGGCCGATCTTCAGGGCGAGATGTTCACCGTACGCGGACAGAAGCGTTTCGTCGTCGCTGCGGATGGTGCGGATTTCTTCATCGTCTACTGCAACACGAACCCGGAGGGGAAGCCGCACGAACGGATCAGCCTTCTTCTGATTGAGAAGGACCGTCCCGGCGTCGAGGTCAAGTATCTTTACAAGCTCATGGGAACACGCGGCGGAGGAACGGGAAGGCTCGTCTTTCGGGACGTGAAGGTCCCGCTCTCCAACCTGATCGGCGAGATGAACACCGGCGCGGCGATTTTCAATACGATGATGGTCCCGGAACGCCTCACCTCGGCGGGAGGATCCCTCGGCATGGGACGGGCGGCCCTGGAAGTCGCCGTCCGCTACAGCGAACGCCGCAAGGCCTTCGGCCAGAAGATCCGCTCCTTCGAGGGGGTGAGCTTCAAAGCGGCCGATGCGATCACACAACTCGACGCGGCCCGTGCGCTGACCCTCGCCGCGGGGAGAGGCGTGGACGCCGGCCTGCCCGCAGCCCGCAGGATCGTCAGCGAGGCGAAGAAGTTCGCCACCGACGCGGCCTGGAACGTCTGCAACCTCGCCATGCAGATCGTGGGCGGCATCGGTTACACCAACGTCTACCCCGTCGAGAAGATGGTGCGCGATACGCGCCTCACACAGATCTGGACGGGGACCAACGAGATCATGAATCTCCTCATCCAGCACGAATACTACCGGGAAGTCCTCAAGGATCCGAATCCCGGACGCCGGATCGAAGCGGACGCCGACGAGGCGGACCAGGCGGACGAGAAGGTCTACGAAGACGAAGAGATGTGGACAAAGGGCTGGTAGCAGGCTGTTGAATCCGACAGTGAGGACCGCTCCCGCCGCTGCTTCAGCGGGAAGGGTCGAGCGGATGAAAACCTGAGTTTCTTGCCTGTGGGCCGCGGATCTCCGAATCTTCATTCGGATATCCGTCAAAAGGTCCGTCGACTGCGTTGCCTCATTCTTCGTCGCTGACGCGTACCTCTCAGTACGCGTCACTCCTCAGAATGTCGACGCCTTGCATTTAAACCTTTTTGAACAGCCTCCAATGAACCTCTTTGCGCTCGGACGCTGTCGTCAGACCAGTTGGCCGGACAGTCTCCCGCTCACCCGGTTCGCCTCGGCCACCATCCGCTCGATCACTTCCCGAACCGCCGGCTCGTCGTGGACAAGCCCCGTCGCCTGGCCCACCGGAAGAATCCCCTTTTCGAGATTGCCGTCCTCCGTCGCCCGTTTGAAGGCCTTGAAGCCGTTGGCCATGTAAGCGAGCTGTACGGCATTTTTCCAGCCGGAGGCGAGCACGCCGAGGAAAAGTCTCGCATAGGGCAGATGAAGCTGTGCAGCGATGTCGCGGGAATTGGAGAACGCCGCGAGCCAATCCAGCCCGTTGCGGACGGCACGCTCGGCCGCCTCCGTCTTGAGGACGCGGCAACAGATGCCGTCGACGCGTTTGGAATACAGGGTATCGGTGACGCCTTTTTCGATGGACAGCCTCTTGAAATTCTCGTGCAGCGGGCTGTCTTTCGTGGTCATGAAGCGGGTCCCCATGGCGATCCCCTCCGCTCCCAATGCCAGCGCAGCCGCCAGCCCCCTCCCGTCGGCGAAACCGCCTGCGGCGATGACGGGGATCTCCAGGACGTCGACGAGGCTGGGGATCAGGACCAGCGACGTCACGGCCTCTCCGTGCGCCGCGGCCTCGTGGCCGGTTGCGATCACGGCGTCGGTGCCGTAGTCCTGCGCGCGTCCGGCGTGATAGGCGTTCACCACGGTGGCGATCACCTTTCCGCCGTAGGCATGCGCCTCCTTGACGAGCCAATCCCCCTTTCCCAGGGCGAAATTGATGACCGGGACCTTTTCGTCGAGGAGGGTCTTCGCGTTCTCCGCTGCGCCGGGCATGAGGAGCGTCGCGTTCGCGCCGAACGGCTTGTCTGTGAGGCTCCGGATCTCACGGATGGCGGCCCGGGTCTGGGCGGCGTCCAGAGGACCCGTGGCCAGGATGCCGAGGCCGCCCGCATTGGACACGGCCGCGACCATCCTGGGGACGCTGATCCAGCTCATTCCCGACAGGATGATCGGATAGGAAATTCCAAACAATTCGGTGATGCGCGTCTTCACGGGACACTCCTTGGTCAATTCTATGAAATGTCCCACCCAAAGGGGCGCTTTGGAGATTTTTCGGGGCCCCCTGCCTTCGCAGCGGAGCGGCGCCTTCGATGCCACTGTTTGAGGGCGCAAGCCCGAGTTTGGCATCGGCCGCGCAGCGAGAAGCTGCAGGGTCGAAAAAGATCCAGGCGACCCGAGGTGGGGCATTTCATGAAAAACTCATCGGATACAGATGAGAACCGCAAAGAAGGGCGAGGCGCGCCGGCCCCGCCCTTCGAAGCTTCCCTTCAACAGCGCGCCGATCACTTCGACTGCAGGACGCGGCCGATCGTCATGATCTCCGCCTCCTTGGTCCCTTCGTACAGTTCCAGGATCTTGGCATCGCGATACCACTTCTGGACGCTGTACTCGTCGATGTAGCCGTAGCCCCCGTGGAGCTCGACCGCATAGTTGGCGCAGAAGACGGCCGTCTGGCCCCCGTAGAATTTCGCCATCGCCGCCAGCGTGTAATCCGGCCGTCCCTGGTCGATGAGCCAGGCCGCTTTGTAGACGAGCCCCCGCAGCGCCTCGATCATGATCGCCATCTCGGTGAGTTTCTTTTGCGTGAGCTGGAATGCCCCCAGAGGCATCCCGAAGGCCGTACGCTCCTTCACGTACTTGACGCTCGTCTCCAGGCAGCCCTCGGCAAGCCCCAGGGCCTGGGCGGCTACCATGACGCGGGTCGTGTCGAAGAAGTGCATGAGCTGGATGAATCCCTTGCCCTCCTTACCGATCAGGTTGGCCTGGGGAACCCGCACGTCCTCGAGCGCGATCTCCGCGGTGTCGCTGGCGCGGATCCCCATCTTCCCGTGGATCTTGTTGCGGGTGACACCCTTGGCGTCGGCCGGAACAATGATGAGGCCGAAGCTGTTGTGCTTCTTCTCCTCGGGGTTGGTGATGCAGGCGGTGACCATGAAATTGCAGACGGTGCCGTTGGTGATGAACATCTTGTTGCCGTTGATCACGTAGTCGCCGCCATCTTTCACGGCCCGGGTCTTGTAGCCTCCCGCATCCGTGCCGGCGTTTGGTTCGGTAAAGGCCCCTGCGCTCACCCATTCACCGCGGCAAACGGGCGGCAGGTACGTCTTCTTCTGCTCCTCGCTGCCGTACTGAAGGATCGACTCGCAGCCGAATCCCGCCGCCACGATGTTGAGGCCGATCCCCATGTCCACCTTGGAAAGCTCTTCCGTGATGATGGCGTTCCCCAGCACGCCCACACCGCAGCCGCCGTACTGTTCGGGGATCCATGCACCGACGAGGCCGTTCTCAGCCGCCTTCCTGCGGATCTCGGGGGTGTACTTTTCCCCCTCGTCGCATTCGCGGGACGATCCGGCCAACTCGGCCTGGGCGAACTTCCCCGCCATGTCCTTGAGCATCTTCAATTCGTCGGTCAAATCGAAATCCATAATCTTCCCTCCCCCACAAGTCTGAAGCTTTCCGGAGCAGGCTCCGGAGAATCTTCGATCTCCAAGGAATGGATCTTGAACATCATTCGCTCGCTTACCCCGCTGTAAGCTGCGGGGGATACGCTCGCTGCCGGATTCCAATGCCGCCCCGTGGACGGTCTTCGTCTTACCGGTACTCGAAGACGCCGGGACCCGCCTTGACCACGCATGGGCGCATACCTGGGCGATGCCGCTTCCCATGAGCTCCCGCTCCCAACACGCACATTTTCTTCACATCCATGTCTCCCCCCATGGAGATAAACAACAACGAAGAGAATGCTGACTTTCGCAAAGATCTTCTGTACAATGGCAAGCAGATTTTGCCAGATCGGGAAAATGACCGGCGTTCAGTTTATAGCACAGCTCGCTTGCCCCTTACAACGACATCTTCAATTTCTCCCGTGGGCACACGAAAAGGGGCCGCAAGATCCTGGGATCCATGCATATCATCATCGACGGCTACAACCTGATTCGCCAATCCGACACCCTGAGGCAGGCGGAGCGTACGAGCCTTGAAGAGGGCCGCAAGGCCCTGATCCGGCGTCTTGCCTCCTATCGCCGCAGCCGGGGTCACCGGATTTCCGTCGTCTTCGATGGATGGCAAAACGGACCTCTCAGCGAGGAACGCGACCGCGAACAGGGCATGGACATCCTCTATTCCTGCCGAGGCGAACGGGCCGACGAGCTCATCAAACGGATGATTTCGGCGGCGGGGGAGGAAATCGTGGTTGTGACGTCCGATCGGGGCATCGCCGATTTCGCGGAACGTAGAGGTTATACGGCGATTCCCTCGCCCACTTTTGAGCGGCGGATGGAAGAGGCAGGCGCTTCCGGCGATTTCTGCGAAAGGGACAGCGAAGGTGAGGATGAAGAAGACCGGTGCGGCGGGAAGAAGAAAGGCGCCGCTCACCGGCTCTCGAAAAGGAAAAGGGCCGCCCTGGCCAAGCTGAAAAAACTCTAACGGACCGTTGAAAAACGGCCGCCCAGCGCATGCTGCGTCGGATGGCCGCTCTTGCTCCCGTCCAGCCAACCGGCTTCTTCTACGGCTCGATCCTCTTGTCCTTCCAGTAGAGCATGTTCGTCCGGTTGGCCATCCCCGGTGGATTGATGTTCGCCCGCTGCGTCTGGGCGCCGATGCCGCCGCCGCCGCTGGCGGTGATGTAAAGATCGGGCGTCGTCCCGCCGCTGGGCTTGAGCGATACGACGGGCGCCGAGGGGATACCCGAACCGATCGACATGCTGCGGGGAGAATCGGTGATCGGAAGCGCCCCCGCACCGGTCTTGAAATCCAGGCCGTAGAGGCTCGCGGCGCCGCCCTGCTCACAGGGATCCGTTCCGCTCGGAGGCGTGAAGGTCGTGAAATAGACGACGCCGCCGAAGACGGTGGGATCGGCGAGCATCTTCTCTCCGTGTCCAGCCAAGTTGATGTAATAGCCGTATTTGCCGGGGGTGTTGTAGAAGCCTTCATCATTCGTGATGTTGTCCATATCGCTGACCGTCCGCGTGCTTGTCCTGTCGGTGTCCATGAGCCCGAAGAATTTCTCCTGGGCGGAAGGGTCCGTCGGATCCGTCTTATCGCCGGTCCCCCAGTAGACCCAGAGGTTCCCGGTCTTGTCCTTCACCACGGCAGCCGTCGTGTAGATGGGACGGATGCCGGAGCCGGCGGTGGCCGCAAAGAGCCGCCCGCCCGTCCAGTCCGACGTACCGCAGGTGGCCCCGTCCGAGTTCCGGCAGAACTTGAAGCGCCACATGTTGCTCCCCAGGTCGCCGAGGTACACCGTATCGATGAAACCATCGTTGTCCGTATCGACGATCGAGGGGGGCGCCGGCATCGGGTTGTCGAGGTTGGTGTCCGTGGATTTTGTGTAGCTCCACAGGATTGAACCGTCGGCGAGGTCGACAACAAAGAATCCCTTCCCGCTGTCGGCTGCGCCGGCCGAGTACGTGCCGCCGCCGACGACGCCGACCCATCTCTCGTTGCCGCCGATGAGCACCCGTCCGGTCATCATTCTGCTCCAGGGGGCCCCCATGTAAGGACCGGTTGTCGAGGAAAAGCCGCCTGCCCCAGTTCCGCCGAGGATCCATCTGTACTGAGGATTGAGGCTGCTGTAGTCGTTCACGTCCTCTGTGGTCGTGACCGCTCCGGCGGGCGTACGGTTGCTGAGGTCCAAGGCATAGTAACCGCAGTAGTAGGGTGTCGTCGACGTGTAGATGCCGCTGAAGCCGGAATCGCAGGAAGTCGACGAACTCCAGAGGTTCGATGCGGCACCGCGGCCCTCCCCGAAAACGAGGAGCGTATGCCAGTCCGCGGCCTGCTTGCTCGTCCCGTCGGATGCCGCCGCCGGCGTCCAGACGTCGGCGACGGTGACGGGACCGTCCACGTAGTACTGATGCGGTAGCGTCGTCGGATGGGTCGTGTGGGCAATCAGCTTCAACCGCGATAGTACGTTCGGTGGAATAAAGCTCCAGGCCTCGGCGCCGTCGCCCGTCTTGAAGGCATGCAATTGTCCATCATTGGCGCCTGCCAGCACGATCCGTTTCGGGTTCGTGCCCGTGGAAGACCGCGCGTGGTTCGTACGGTGCGTGGCGAAGGCGTTCGGCGGACCGCTGAGATCCCGCATGTCGTCGAAATAGGCAGAAGGCGCCCCTACCGTGATGGGCGTTGCGCGGAAGACATCGCCAAGCTTCCAGTTGTCGGGTGTGGAACTGCCGCGAAAATAGGCAACGATGTTGTCCCGCTCCGTCGTGGTGGAAACGCCAAGATCCGTTGCCGAGATGTTGTTCGCAGTAGCGCCGGCAGGGATATTCTCCGTCTTGAATTCCTTCAGCGCGCCGGATCTGTAAGTTATGATCTTTCGCAGGGTGGTTCCGCTGTCGGCCCGATCCCGAAGAACCTCCCCTGCGTCCCAGAGCTGAGTCCCCACAGATCCGTCGTCCTGTATCTGATATTTTTTGAAATGACCGAGCCAGAAAGGGTCGTCGCTGATCGGCTGGAAGGAGCCCTCGTAGATGTAGTTTTCGTCCTGGGTTCGCGAAGACTGGATCGACGACTGGGAAAAGGAGTAGGTTGCCTCCCGGACGATATTGATGGCCGCCTTCAGGGAGTTGGCAAGCTGGTCGGCATCCGCGGCCAGGAAGGCGTACCCTCGCAATTTCGCCGTCGCCGGGTCGTTCGCCGTGGCGCAGGTCCCCGCCTGTGTGTCCCCGTCCGTGTCATCGCATGTGGTCGTCGTCGTGGAAGTATCGCAGCCCGTCACGCCGGACGGATAACAGGCGGCCGCTGTGTCGGGACAGCAGCCCGTCACGTCGGTGTCACGATCGCAGGTCGCGATGCTGTAGGCCGTCGTGGAGCCCGAGTTGGATGTATTGGGATTGTCGGTACCGCCGTAATAGGCCATCCAGTTGAGCGTGTTCTGGAGGTAAGACGGCATCCCGGCGCCGAAACCGACGACGAAGACGCGGTAGCCCGCGTCCCTCAGGGCCTTGGCCTTGGCAACGGATTCCCGGCGCCGCTTGTACTGATCCGACTGCGTCTCCGTGCCGTTGCCGCTGCAGGAGTACGTGTCCGCCCCGTCGCTGACCAGAATGACGAACTTCTGCCGGCAGGCGCCCGCCGTATCATTGTCTTTGTCGTATGTAAGATAGAGCTTCGCCTCATTCAGCGAAGAGACGAGGGGAGTGCCGCTGTTCGGCCAGTCGTCGCTGTCGACGATGCTGGCGCTGGATGTCGTGTCGCCGATGGTGCAGGAACTGTTGCTGGCGCAGTAGATGAGGCTGTACTTGGAGCCGATGGGACGGACCAGTCTGTTGTTGCCGGTGCTGTAGGCGGCGGCCGTGTCGTCGCCGTCGGTAAAACGCATGTAGCCGATGCGGACGCCGAGTTTGGACTCGTCCGTGCTGTTGATCGTGTTGTCGTCGTTGTCATCGAGGACGTCGAAGAGGGCCCGGCGGGCGATGTTCACGCGGCGGCAGTCGGTGGTGTAACCCGTCTGGGAGGAGGTGTAGAAAGGGCCCGTGCAGGAGCTGTTGCTGTACCGCGGGACGGAATCTCCATCGTAGGCGCTGAACGTGCAGGCCTTGCTGTGCGTTGCGTCGCTGGTGCTGTAGTGGGGAACGCCGTTCCCCTGACAGGTATTAGCCGATGGGATATAAAGGGTGTCTCCGGGCGGCGGCAGGAGCATGCTCCCCGACAGGTCCAGGACGATCAGGGCATCGGGGGCGACGGAGTTCGTAAAGAGCGCCTCCTCTCCTTCAGGAACCGTCGTCGCTTCAACGCCGCCTGCCATCAGGAAACCGGAAAGAAGAACCGCCAGGAGGGCGCGGTACATCTTCGACCTCATGGAACCTCCTATCTCAACATGGTGGAGATTTCGATGGGACCGTATCCCATTCCCGTATCGATCTGGACGGAACTTTTGTAGTTCGTGTTCTCGCCGGTGACGGTGGCGACATAGCGCCGCTGACCCCACTGCTGCCCTCCGCCGATCGAATACCCGGACAGCGGCAGCATCTCCGGTCCTGTGTCAGGACGGCCCCACGAATCGATCCGGTATCGCGACGCGGCGTCCGTCGCCGAGTCCACCTGGGCCCAGTCCGTCGATACAGTTCCCCCCGGATCGAAGGTCGACATGAGTCTGTGGAGGCCAGTCTCGGCGGCGCTCATGGCTTTTTTCTCGCCGACGACGCGCGAACTGATCTTGAGATCGCCGGTAGAAATAGTGATGGCCATGATTCCCAGCGCCATGAGGATCATGATGGCGAGAATCGCCGTCACCAGAGCGAAGCCCTTCTCGTTTCTCATACTGAAAATCCCTCGGCGTTTACTGCATTCCAATGACATGGTTCCTCGGAATGACGCTCGTGGAATAGATGAAGCGACGTCGCTGCTGGGTATTGGGGTCCACGTCTTCCGTCTCCACCCAGAGGGTGATCTCGATCCGGGCGATGTTCGGGATATCGCCGGGAAACGAGGTCAACTCCGTCCCCTGCCCGTTGAAATACCGGAACACCGGCACGGCCGCTGTATTGATGACTCGGACGACCCTCGGGTTTCCGCTCCCAACGGTGTCTCCCAGAAAGGGCTGGGGGCTGCCGCAGTTCGTGCTGCGCGTGATGTACCCGCCGTTGACCGCATCGCTGACGTAGGTGTAGGTGACGACCTCGTTGGAGGCGTCCGTGATCGCGCCGCTCTCGTCGACGTCCATCTCCACGGAGATGGATGTCGCGCTTGCCGCTTGGATCCCCATGTTCGCCGCGGTGGCGGCCGCCGATCCGCAGGCGCCCGGATCCCTCCATATGCCGGTCGTCATCGTCGGATTGAAAGACGTCATCTGGACCTCGATCGACATCAATTCCAGGGCGGCCCTGGCGTCCTGCCCGGCGATGACCTTGCGCTCGATGCCCGACGTCGACCGCTGTCCCGTGACGACGGCGGCATAGACCGCGAGCAGGATCACCATCCCCACGACAATCGAAATCAGGATCTCAACCAGTGTGAAGCCCTTTTGCTGTTTCATGTGCACCCGAAACGGAACGGTTCCTGTCTTGTGACGACAATGCTTTCGGTTATGCCCGTACTGTTGAGCGGCGGCCAGGAAACGCGCACCGTGACGCGCCAGATGTTCGCACCAAGGCTCGTTGTCGTCGTCACGACGGTAAAGGCGATGTCCCCCGACTGGTTCGCAACCTGACCGCTGGTCCGGATCGTATCATTTCTCGTCCTTGTCTCTCCAGTCGGAGGGGCAATGTTCGCGTCGGTATTGCAGGGATTCATGATGAGCGCTTCCCGGTCTGTCAACTGCTTGCTCAGGATCTCGGCAGCGCGGCCGAGATAATCGGTTCTCGCCGTTGTCTGCCAGGAGGGGGACTGCATGGACAAGAGTCCCACGAGTCCGATGCCGAGGATCAGGATCGCGATCATCGACTCGATCAGGGTGATGCCGCGATCATTGAATCGTGAACTGCGCATAGGCCCTTCCCGTGATATTGCTCCGGATCAACGCCACTGATCCCCGCGAGTTCGTCAATGTGACGCTGCCGTTCTTGGCCGTTCCCCGCCGTTCGAAAGAGATGAAACCATCGGTATACGTCACTGCCGATATTCGGACGTCCGCTCCGATGCTGGTGGGGCTCTTCGTCAGCGTCCTTGCCGTTGATGGCGTCGTCGTCATATCCGTCCAGGAAAGGACGTAATTGTTCGCAACGGTGCTGAAGGTGATGCGATAGGTGTTGTTGTTCTCTTCAATCGCCCGCTGTTTGGTATTGTTGATGTCCGACATGATCTCGCGGGCCGCTGCCTTGAGATTGGCATTCGTCGCATACCGCTGGAAGGCGGGGATGGAAAAGCCCGCTACGATCCCGATGAGGCCGATGACGACGAGAAGCTCGACCAGGGAGAATCCGCCCCGGCCGCTCCGGCGCCCTGTCCGCCGCAAGGCGGCTGGCAACCCTTCTGCAATGCGATAGGGCGACGACATCCTGCCGTGTTCCCCTTCCTCATTGTTCGTCGATCTGTTTGTTTGTTCTTGCGACGCCCGGCCTTTTCCCGCCGGGAGACTTGCCCTATCTTCGGCGCCCGAAACGCCTTTGTGGCGTGTATGATAAGGGGATTTCCACAATATTGTCAACTCTATTCCCGGCGAGAATGTGAACGAACTCACGCCCGAAGCGTGATATCGCCCACACGAACTATCCGTTGACGACCGGGGGCGATTGAGGTAAAAGAAAGACCTCTGCGGAAAACCAAGGAATGCAATGAGTTCAATCGACCTGCTCAAGCAGATTCCCCTTTTTGAGGCGCTCCGACCGGCGGACCGCAACCAGCTTTCATCACTTCTGAGACTGCGCCTCATTGTGAAGGGAAACACCCTTTTTCGGAAAGGGGATGAAGGCACGGCGCTGTACATCATCCTGCAGGGTTCGATCAAGATCTCCATTTCCGGCAAGACGGGAGAGGAAGTGGCGTTGGCGATCCTTGGCCGGGGCGATTTCTTCGGGGAGATGGCCCTGCTCGACGGCATGCCGCGGTCGGCCGACGCCGTGGCCCTGGAAGACAGCCATCTTTATATACTCGATCGCAAAGACTTCCTTTCCTTTTTGATTCAGAACGAAGCTGCAGTCCAGGCGATCCTGTTCGCCCTTTCCGCTCGTCTTCGGCATACAGACGACCTGCTCCAGGAGGTCTGTTTCCTGAATTTATCCGTACGTCTTGCCAGACGTCTGCTGGACCTTGCCAAAAGAGGCGAAACCGGCGACGGCTCCCAGCCTTATGAAGTCCGTCTTTCCCACAAGGAACTCTCGGGTTTGTTCGGCGTGACGCGGGAGAGCATCAGCAAGGAATTGCGGGTCCTGCGGAACCGGGGCATCGTCAGCACGATGCGCAACCGGATTCTCATCCACGACATCGATGCCCTGAAGCAACGCAGCCGTTGAAACCCTTCCGGCCTTTCCCAACAGACCGCGTCTCATCTTACCGGCAGACCCCGAGAAGGAAGCGCTCCAGGGAAAGCTGTGGATCGACTGCCGTGGACTTGAAGGCAACGTCCAGGCGCAGGAGCTCTTCCAGAAACCCCACCAGTTGATCCGTCGAGAAGGAGCGGCATCGCTTCAGGGCCTGAAACACGACAAAAGGATGCGAATCGGCCAGCGAACCGCTCTTTTTCGCTCCCGGAACAGAAAACCGCTCGCGGAAAAGCGGATAGGCCTTCCGCACGAAGGCGGGATATTCCATGCCGGCGTCGAGCGCCGACGAGAATCCGCCTTCGCCGAGAAAGATCCGCGCGTGGAGCAGATGTCGGATCTCCCTCGTCATCAGACTCAGGATCATCAGGTGATGCACCCCCTGCCGCAGAAGCTCCCCGAGCAGGGACAGGCAGCGCACCGCGTCCTTTCTTGACAGGGCCTCGGTCAGATCGAAGACCGACTCTTCCCGCGTCTTGCCGATCAGGGACTCCACATCGGCCGGTTCGATGACGGACCGGTCACCCGCATAGTCAATCAATTGGCGAATTGCGTTGATCGAGAAGCGGAGATCAAAACCCGTCTTGCGCCCCAGGGCTTCCCAAGCCGGCGGGGAAAGCTCCTTGCCTGCCGCCTGTAGAAGCTGGCGGGCCTCGTCCCGGAGTTGACCTTTCTGGACGCCCTCTTTCTTCTCGCGGGGAAAGTGGAGAACCATGCAGCATTGGGCGATCGCTTTGAAGAGTCTCTTGCGCCGGTCCGCGGAAGAGGCCGTCAGGATCAGGTGGTTCTGCTCCGGCAGTCCTCCAAGCAGGAGCTGGAGAAGCCTTTCATCCTTTTCCGCCGGCGGTGCGGATTCGCCGGGAAGTCCTTCGCAGGCCGCGAGCACGCCGGGCAGCCATGTGCGCATGGCAGTGGCGGCCTCCTCCCCCAGGACCTCCCGCCAGCGCTCCTCGGGAATCCGTTGTCCGCCTCCGCCTGCCAGATCCTCGGGCGACCAGCCGGAGAGCCTTATCAGCCGAAGGAACTCCCGGGCTGCCCGGGACGGATCCTGGTCAGCGAGGTCGCGGATTTTGTGAACGCGGTCAGCCGAGGTTTCCGCAGATGACAGGAGCCGCGTATCCCGGATCAGGAGGACCTTGCGCCCCGGAAACAACGAAGGCATGAGCAGCGATTCGCAGATCTGATCGACGTCCTCGTCCTCTCCTTCCGTCACGAAGAGTTGGAGATCACGCTCCGGAGACGGCAGGAGGCCATCGAGAATCTTGTCGACGGCGCCTTTCAGACGATACTCTTCCTCTCCGTATAGGAGATAGCAGGAAAGTGCATTCCCCTTCTGAAGACCGTCCAGGACCTGCTCCAGGCTCATTTCTATAGGGGGGCGGCGGCGTTCCAACGGTCAGGCTCCCACCGTGTCTCGGATCGAGGTGAGGATGCGGAAAAAGAATCCTGCAAGGGATCGGGGGAAATTCAGCATCCCTCAGACAATCACAAATTTCTGGATGTGCCGCACCGCGTCCTCCGGTTCGTCGACGATGTGGAGAAAATCGAGATCCTCTTCACTGATCATCGACTGGGACAGCATGGTGCCCTTCAGCCAGTCCAGCAGTCCCTTCCAGTACTCGCTTCCCATGAGGATGACGGGGAAGGGTTTGATGCGTTTGGTCTGAATCAGTGTCAGCGCCTCAAAACACTCGTCCATGGTGCCGAAGCCGCCGGGAAGAATCACATAGGCCATCGCGTACTTGACGAACATGACCTTGCGGATGAAAAAATACTTGAAATCCAGGCTGATGTTTGCGTAGGGGTTTGGTTTCTGCTCGTAAGGAAGCCGGATGTTGAGGCCTACGGACTTGCCGCCCCCCTCGGCGGCGCCGCGGTTGGCGGCTTCCATGATCCCGGGCCCCCCGCCGGTAATCACGCTGAATCCCTTGCGCGCAAGCTGATGGGCAAGCAGCCTGGCCTTCTCATACCAGAGGTCCCCGGGTTTGACCCTCGCCGATCCGAAGATCGTCACGGCCTGATGGAGATCGGAGAGGGTCTCGATGGCATCCACGAACTCCGCCATGATCCGGAAGATCCGCCAGGATTCCTCAACGGACAGGGCATCCACGAGGTACTGCTTCTCGTCGCTCATCTCCATTGCCCTCCCTTCTCGCTGTCGGACGAATCGCAGGAACCAGACCGGAAAGTGGCGCGTTTCCGGCGGACGCCCGCCTTCCGGGAGGGTTCCTCCCGGCATCAACGTCCTTCCCAAATCAACTGCGTTCCCGATGACCGATGCTCACCGCCGCTTCGGTTAGCATCTCTCCGATCATTGCCACGCCGTCCCTTGCGGCTTGGCCGCGCAAGGACGCGCTTCCTGCCGGATTTCAGGCATGCCTGCGGCGCTGCACTTTTGCAAATCTCCGGCGCGCCTCGATGGCTTTTCTCTTTCGCTTGACTGACGGTTTTTCATAGGCCCTGCGGAGCTTGAGTTCCTTGAAAAGACCGCTCTTGGACAGCTTGTTTTTGAGGATTTTCAACGCCTTCTCCACATCATTATCGAATACTTTGACTTCCAATGCCAGACCGCCTTTCTTTTTTGTTGTCACAAAATCTGTTTTTTTCTTCCCGCCTTCGCCTCAGATTCCTCATTGGCGGGAGGCGATGTCCCTGTGATACTCCTGGATCGTCTTCACCGAACTTTCTTCCCTCCGGATCGCCTCGATGGCGTTCACGACCGCCTGGGCGCCCGAAATGGTCGTCACCAGCGGAATCGAATGCTGAACCGCCGTCGCGCGAATGTAGACCGTGTCCTCCCGCGGTTTCTTCCCGCTGGCGGTATTGATGATCAGCACGACATCCCGATTTTTCATGAAATCGACGATATTGGGTCGCCCCTCCGACAGTTTCGGCAGGATCTGCACGGCGATATCGTTGTGCTGCAGAGCCGCTCCCGTGCCCGCCGTCGCCAAAAGCGAAAACCCCATATGTTCGAGCTGCTTGGCCAGGAAGACCACCTGCCGCTTGTCCTTGTTGTTGACGCTGATAAACACCTTGCCTGCCTTCGGCAGATTCGTCCCCGCGGCAATCTGCGATTTCGCGAAAGCCTTGCCGAAGGAAGTATCGATCCCCATGACCTCTCCCGTCGACTTCATCTCGGGACCCAGGATAGCGTCCACCCCTGGGAAGCGGGCAAAGGGAAAGACGGATTCCTTCACCGCCACGTGAGGAATATCAACCTCTTCGGTGAGGTGCAATTCGGCCAGTGTCTTTCCGGCCATGACCTTCGTCGCCAGGTTGGCCAGCGAAATTCCCGTCGCCTTGCTCACGAACGGCACCGTCCGGGAGGCGCGGGGGTTTACCTCCAGGACGTACACGACGTCGTTGCGGATCGCGTACTGGATGTTCATCAGTCCCTTGACGCGAAGCTCCCGCGCGAGGGCATAGGTATTGTCCTTGATCGACCGGACCAGCCGGTTGTCCAACGTATGGGGAGGAATCACGGAGGCGCTGTCACCCGAATGGATCCCCGCTTCTTCGATATGCTCCATGATGCCGCCGATCACCGTCGTTTCTCCATCGGAGATGGCGTCCACGTCGATTTCGATGGCATCTTCGAGAAACTTGTCGATCAGAATCGGATGCTGGGGAGAAACCGTAATGGCCTTCTTCATGAAGTCCGCCAGCCCGCCCTCGTCGTAGACGATCTCCATCGCGCGTCCGCCCAGCACATAGGAAGGACGAACGATTACCGGATAACCGATCTTGTCCGCAACCTTTTTCGCCTCGGCGAAAGAGCGCGCGGTTCCATTGTCGGGTTGAATGAGGTTGAGTTTCTTCAGGAGCGCCTGGAAGCGCTTCCGGTCCTCCGCGCGATCGATGCTGTCCGGGGTCGTACCCCAGATCGGGACGCCGGCCTTTGCCAGCGGAACCGCCAGGTTTAGCGGCGTCTGCCCGCCGAACTGGACGATCACGCCGATCGGTTTTTCCAGCTCGACCACGTTCAGGACGTCCTCTCTCGTCAGCGGTTCGAAGTACAATTTGTCCGACGTGTCGTAGTCGGTGCTGACGGTCTCCGGGTTGGAGTTCACCATGATGCTCTCGTAGCCCATTTCGCGCAGGGCAAGCGACGCATGCACGCAGCAGTAGTCGAACTCGATCCCCTGGCCGATGCGATTGGGCCCTCCTCCCAGGATCACCACCTTCGGCCGATCCGTGCGGACGCTCTCCTCCACCGTCTCGTAAGACGAATAGTAATAGGGCTTCGCCGCCGGGAACTCGCCGGCGCAGGTGTCCACAAGCTTGAACACCGGTGATATCCGACCCTTGGCCCGCATCTTCTTCATCTTGTCCTCGTCCAGTCCGAGGATATGCGCCAGTTGAACGTCGGAAAATCCGGATTTCTTCGCTTCGCCGAGGAGATCCATCGGAAAGGCCTTCTTCCAGTCCCCGAAGGGCTGCCTCTCTCCTTGAAAACGGAGATTCTTCAGCTTCGTTTCGAGATCGAAGATCTCCTGCATGTTGAAAAGAAACCATCGGTCGATCTTCGTCAACTGAAATATCTCTTCGATCGTCATCCCGGCCTGGAAGGCATAGCGGATGTAGAAAAACCGCTCGGCGTTCGGGATCAGCAGCTTTTCCCGGATCTTCTCCAGATTCGCCAGGGGATCCGTCACGGCATCTTTTCCGTCGGCGCCGAAACCGAAACGGCCCGTCTCCAGGGAACGCAGCCCTTTCTGGAAGGCCTCCTTGAAATTCCGCCCAATGGACATCGCCTCGCCCACGGCCTTCATCGAGGTGTTCAGCGTCGGATCGGCCGTGGGAAATTTCTCAAAGGTGAACCGCGAGATTTTGAACACGCAGTAGTCGATGGTCGGCTCGTAAAGAGCGGACGTCTTGCCGGTGATCTCGTTGCGGACCTCGTCCAGCCGATAACCGACGGCCAGTTTTGTCGCCACGCGTGCAATGGGGAATCCCGTTGCCTTGGAAGCGAGAGCCGAGCTCCTTGAGAGTCTCGGATTGACTTCGATGATCACCACGCGGCCGTCGTCCGGATTGCCGGCGAACTGAATATTGACGCCGCCTCCGGTTACGTCGATCTTGCGGATGATCTTGCGGCACAGGGCCGTGTAGTTTGCATATTCCTTCGCCGTCAGGGTCTGCGCGGGGGCGACAACGGCGCTGTCGCCGGTGTGGACGCCCATCGGATCGACGTTCTCCATCGAAGTCACGATGATGACGTTGTCCGCGTTGTCGCGCAATACTTCAAATTCAATTTCCTTCCAGCCGAGAACGGATTCTTCCACGAGCACCTGGCCGACCGGACTGTATTCGATGGCCCGGGCGAGGTATTCGCGCAGTTCCTCCTTGTTGTAGGCCGTGGAACCGCCCGTTCCGCCGAGCGTGTACGCGGGACGCAGGATCAAGGGAAATCCGATTTTCAGCCCGATCTCCATGCCTTCGGCGACGCTGCGTGCGATTCCGCTTTGCGGTACGCCGACTCCGATCTCCTGCATCGCCTGCTTGAAGAGCTCGCGGTCTTCCGCCCGGGCGATGGCATCGGCGCGGGCGCCGATCACTTCGACGTCGTATTTCTTGAAGACGCCGGCCTTGTCCAGGAACACGGCGATGTTGAGTGCCGTCTGGCCGCCCAGGGTGGGCAGAACGGCGTCGGGACGCTCGCGGGCGATAATCCTCTCCACGATTTCGGGGGTAATCGGTTCGATATAGGTCCGGTCGGCCATGCCGGGATCGGTCATGATCGTCGCCGGATTGCTGTTCACGAGGACGACGGAGTATCCTTCTTCCCGGAGGGCCTTGCAGGCCTGTGAACCGGAGTAGTCAAACTCGCACGCCTGCCCGATTACGATCGGGCCGGATCCGATCAGCAGGATCTTCTTCAAGTCATTTCGTTTCGGCATATTTCCCTACAATCCCCTCTCTACCCGTTGCAGCCTCACCCTGCCTCTTTCAAAACCGTTCCACCGAGCATCCGCCGAAACTGCAGAATCTCATCGTCATCGCCGCGGGCGTGCGCCCCGGTTCTTCGCAGATTCCGCGAACCGGCGAAGATGATCGTTCGGTCTGCCCTCGTCGTCCGGCGTCGGCGAAAACTGCACGCCGCAGACCGCCTCGTCTTCGGAGACGATGCCCTCGACCGAGCGATCCGTCAGATTTACGTACCAGGGCCGAAGTCCATGACCTTTCAGCGATTCCGCCTCGACGACGAAACGGTGATTCTGACAGGTGATGAGCGTGCGGCCGGATTGTTCATCCCGGACGGGATAATTCGCGCCGTGATGTCCGGCCTTCATGGGCACGACGGCGGCACCCGCCGCCAGTGCCAGAAGCTGGCATCCGAGTGATACGCCAAAGACCGGGAGTTTCCCCAACGCCTTCCGGAGTTCGGCAGTCAGCGCGGCCAGTTCCCGCGGGTCTCCCGGACCGTTGGACACGAACAATCCTTCGGGCTTCATGGCTTCGATGTCTGCCCAGGAAGTATCCGTCCCGACGCCCGCGAGGTCGCAACCGCATTGCCGCAGTTGTTCGACCAGGCTCCTGCGGATCCCCAGATCGAGAACCGCGATGCGAACGCCGCCGTTTCCGCTGAAAGTGGCGGCGAGCCGGCCCTGCTCCGCCGTCTCCCGGATCAGGTCCGCCGCCCGGGGGGATCTGAACTGTTTCAGTTTCTTCAGCAACTTTCCCGCAGAGGCGCTTTCCGGCCCGACGATGCCCCTCATTTCGCCAAAATCCCGGAGGTGCAAAGCCAGGGTCCGCGTGTCGACGCCCTCCATGCCGACGATCTTCCGTTCCGTCATGAAATCTTCCAGAGAGCCCTTGGCCCTCCAGTTGCTGAACATCCGGCTTTTCTCCCTGACGACCAGCGCCGCGGCGTGTATATCTGCTGATTCCTGGTCCTCCGGGTTCACGCCGTAGTTGCCGATGTGCGGATACGTCATGTTGAGGATGCAGCCCCGGTTGTCAGGATCCGTCAGAATTTCCTGATATCCGACAATGCTGTATTCGCTGCGGACCCATCCGCAGATCTCCGTGTCGAAACCGAACGAATCGCCCGTAAAGGCTTTCCCGTCTTCCAGTACCAGCAGCATCCTCATGATCGTCTCCACCCGCAGACAGCGCCGCGCCCGCGGCATAAAAAAAGGGCAGCACGACACATGCCTCGCGTGAGGCACGCGCCGTAGACCACCCTTTGCATGACGAGGTTTTTAGATCACGCTCCTTACTTCAGCAAGTGCTCCTTTGATCGCCTCGATAAATTCCTTGTTTTCCTGGGCAGTTCCGACCGTCACGCGCATGCAGTCCCGGATACTCTCGGGGCCGCCGAACGCCTTGACCAGCACCCCCCTGCCGAGGAGTTCCCGGTATATTCGATCTGCGCCGAAAACGCAACGAAAAAATATGAAATTCGCGTCGGTTGGATAGACCCGGACTCCCTCCAAATGCCCCAATCCCTGCTCCAGGGCCGCCCGGAGGCGGAGGATCTCCCTCACCTGCGATTGGAGTTCGTTATCGTGATCGAGACAGAAACACGCCGCCGCCTGTGAAAAAGCGTTCAGGTTATAGGGAGACCTCACCTTGTTGAGCTCATGCACGAGGGACGGCGAGGCAATCAGAAACCCGATCCGCATCGCGGCAAAACCGGCCTTGGAAAGCGTCCGCAGGATGACAAGATTGGCATAACGAGAAAGCAGCGGAAGAAAGGTCTTGCCTGAGAAATGGAAATAGGCCTCATCCACAACCACGATTCCCGGAGAAGCGTCAAGAACTGCCTCGATCCGGTCTGACCGGAAGCAGCGCCCGGTCGGGTTGTTCGGATAGCTGAGAAATACCAGGGACGGCTGCCTCTGTGCGATGGCCTCCAGCGTGGGAGACAGATCCAGGTCGAACTGGTCATCGAGAGGGATCTCTAGAAGACCGTGCCCAAGATTCTGCGCCGCAATCCGGTACATCGCAAAGGTGGGAACGGGAAGCAGAACCTGCGTACCCGCACCGCCCGTCGCCGTGCAGAGGATCGAGATCAGTTCGTCGGAACCGTTTCCGATCATGACCATGTCCGTCCCCACCCCGAAGAAGTCGGCATAGCGCCGGCAGACTTCCACTGAGCCGGCTTCGGGATAGCGGTTCAGCAGGATTTCCTTGACCCGCTGCAGAAACTCCTCGTGGAGTTTTTCGGGAAGGGAAAAAGGATTCTCATTGGCATCGAGCTTGATCCGGCAGGGCGTGTCTTCCACCGCATAGGCTTTCTGTGCCAGAATTTCCTGTCGGATCCATCTATTCACGTCCATCTTCACATGCCTTGCCTTTCAGATTCCACATGGGATCGGAATACTTTGTTGCGAAGAGCTTGTCCATCCACCGTTCCTCTTCCGAAGTCAGCGCGCCGGCTTCCAGATCCACGCCGAGGGTGACGGAAAAGGCCCTCTGAAACGCGGCACACAACTCCGCCGGATCTGGGACTCTCCCCATTTCTTCATGCAGTGACGTCACGGAGGCCCGAAGCGATTGCACCAGTCCCTCCCGACCACCGTCGGGCGTCTTCAGAAGAGCGGCGTTCTTCTCCGGTGCGAAGTCGAGCAGGATGGACCCGTGCTGCAGGAAGCATCCGTGAGACCGAACCTGAGCCGAACCGCAGATCTTCCGACCCGCCGCCAGAAGCTCATACCGGGAGGGGCTGGCAAAACAGGAGGCTTCGCCCCGAGTGCTCCTTCCCTCTATCGCCATCCGCACGCTGACGCCGATTTCCTCAAATCCACGGGACAGGCAGCGGCTGACAACGCGGTATGTACCGAGAATATCGGAGGGGAACAGAGGATCTCCCTCACCGGAAATCAAGGAATAGGTGAGGTCGTCTTCGTGCAAGACCGCCTTCCCGCCGGTTGGACGCCGGACGATATCCAATTTCGCCCGGGAACAGTACGCTACATCGATTTCCTGGTCGACATTCTGGAAATAGCCGACGGATACCGCGGGCGAGCGCCACGAATAGAATCGAAGGGTCGGCGGCGATTGGAACCGCTGGCGCGCCCGGAAGACGGCCTCGTCCAAGGCCATATTTTCCCGGGCCGTACGCAAGGCGTACGGAAGGACTCGCCAGGGAAAGGCCAACATCAGTCGACTTCCGTTTCCTGTGCGATGAAATCGTGATAGGTCCGGGATTCCATCAAGTCGTCCAGTTCCTCGACGTCTTTCATCTCGACGATGATCAGCCATCCCGTATCGTGGGGGTCGCTGTTGATGATTCCCACATCGTCGGAAATATCCTCGTTGACGCTGACCACAACGCCGCTGACAGGCGCAATCAATTCAACGACCGACTTGGCTGATTCAACCGACCCGAAAGGCTCATCCCTTTCGAGTTCCGTATCCGCTTCCGGCAGCTCGACGGAGAGCACTTCTCCCAATTTTTCCTGCGCGTAGTCCGTAATACCAATGGTCGCAACATCCCCGTCGACTCTGACCCAGAGGTGTTCTGAACTGTACAGCAGATCATCCGGAAAGACCTTCATACGTCCTCATCCCATCGTAGTTTTTTCGCCACGGCTACCGGAGTTGATCGCCCGCCCCATCACCGCTGCACCTGCAACGACTTTTACAGTACCATAGGGTCTTTTGCCAAGACCGTCAAGATCTCGCAGTCGTCGTTCCGAACATGGACCATGTCCTCGATCCGGATGCCCCAGCGGTCCTCCAGGTAGATTCCCGGTTCAACCGTGACGACCATCTCGGCCTCTAGGAGGTCTTCCGATGCGGCAGCCAGCCGCGGGTGTTCGTGCACATCCAATCCCACACCATGGCCCGTTCCGTGCGTGAAAAAATGCCCCCTGCCCTTTTCGGAAAGAAAACCGCGCGCGGCGGCATCGACCGAATTGCAGGCGACACCGCGCCGTACGGCTCGAATTGCGATGTCATGGGCCTCTCGGACCGCTGCGTACCCTTCCTGGAATCCGTCGGGCGGATTTCCCACGGATACCGTGACCGTTTCATCCGACCGGTATCCGCCGACAACCGCCCCGTAATCCATGACGATGACGTCGTGCTCCTGGATGCGACGATTGCCGGGCGCGGCATGCGGCAGGGCGGAATTCTGTCCGGAAGCGATGATGGGGGGGAACGCGATACCGTCTGCTCCGAGACGCCGCATCTTGTATTCCAACTCGATCGCGATGTCCCGCTCCTGCACGCCAGGCCGAATGCAATTCAGTACGGCCAGCGCCGCATCGCCGGCAATGCGCGCTGCCTTCCGCATCCGGTCGATTTCCCATTTTTCCTTGACCGTGCGGAGCCGGCCCAGGTCGGTCGGCGCCTGAATTAGATGAACGCCGGGGAGCCTTGCGGCCAGCTTCGCGTAGCTTTCCACCGTCATCGCCGCCGCTTCGAAAAGAATACGCCCCCGCGCGCATCCGGAAATTGCCGCCGCCATCCCGGTGATCTTATCGCCGTATCGGCAGACCTCCACAATCGCCGTTTCCCTCTTCGCCTGATTTTCGTATCGGCCGTCAACCAGAAGTATGGCGGAATCCGGTGCGACCAGGAGGGCGCCGTCGCTGCCGGTGAAGCCAACAAGATACCGTATGTTCTTGAGGTCCAAGATCAGAACCGCTTCCCCGCCGCCGGCGCCGAGGAGGCTTCGCAGACGGTCCAGCCGCCGATTCGTCAAGGCAAGATCAGCTTCCATGTGAGCGCATCCGTTCGATGTTGTTGAGCCACCGCTGCAATTCGTCAATAAGTCGAGAATCCTTTTCTTTTCCGGTCGCCTCCATCCGGGATGTCGCCATCTTCTCCCGAACCTTGGCGATCAGCCTTGCGGCCTGCGGGTCCTCCGGATCTTTCTGGAGGATCTTCTCGAGCAGATCAAGCGCTTCGTCCAGATGCCCCTGCCGGACATACAGATCCGCCATAGTCACGGTCTGAAAATCGGTGGCAAGCGGCGCTTCTGCATCCTCACCGCCGACCGTTTTGGCTGGAGATGTTTCTTTGAGGAGTTCGTCCAGGTGACCGCTCACGTCTTCGGCAACCGAGGAATGAGGATGGATGGCGACGAATTTCCGGTAGTAGGAGACGGCCTCGTCCCGCAACCCCTTCCTACGGCACAGGTCTCCGAGCGAGGCATAGAGTTGCGAAAAACCGAGGACGGCGTCCTCAATCTCTTGCAGGCATCGCATCGCATCCTGCATGCGTTCCATGCCGATCAAGGCGCGGCAAAGGATCACGCTGGCATCCATGTCCGCAGGATGGTCCCGAAGCCGGGATTCCGCCGCTGCCGCAGCCTCCGTGTAGAGGCGGTTTGCGAAGAGGATCTCAACCTGGGCCAGGAAGGCCCTCCTCTCCTGGAGATTTTCATTCAACATAATAACCTTGCAGGATTCTGATTTTGCAGCGTTTTTCACGAATCGCACAAGCGGTCGAACGCTAACACAGCCCCCCAACCCTGTCAAGAAAGACTTTGGATCCGATTTGTCCCCGCGCCGGCGAAAAAAACCCGCCGCAGGGGGCCTGTGGCGGGTCGCAAATCGTTCTGAAACGGTGCGTTATCCCTTCAGGAGGTCCGGTTTCTCGACGGGCGGTTCACCCTTGATGACCGAAGGCGTCACGAAGATCAGCAGTTGCGTGCGCGTCTTCGTGATGTCCTCCGTCTTGAACAGCCAGCCGAGAATCGGAATCTTGGACAACCAGGGTACGCCGCTGACGCCGGTTGAATCCTCGCTCTTCTGGATGCCGCCGATCACGATCGTGCCGCCGTCGGTGACAACCACCTGGGAGTCGATTTCACTCTTGAAGATGGGGACATTCCCCTGGAGGAGCGTAGCCTGGGCGTAATTCGGCCGGTCGTTTGAGGCCTTAATGATCATGGAGATTTTTCCCTCGGGTGTGATCTTGGGCGTCACTTCAAGCTTCAGGACCGCTTCTTTGAAGTTGACGCTGGGATTGCCCTGGGAGTCGCGTGTGACGTAAGGAATCTCCTCGCCCTGCTTGATCGATGCCTTGATATTTTCCATCGTCGTGACCTTGGGCGCCGAAAGGAGCTTCCCGTTGGTCGTGGATTCCAACGCGGCAAGCTGGGCGTCAAGAACGGCCTGGGAACCCCCGATGATCAGGCCAATGGAAGGCGCGGCGATCGCCATCGGGAAGTTGACGGCAAGATTGCTGTTCGTAAGTCCGATGCCGCCGGGCAGGCTGGTGACGCCCGTAGTGCTGGAGTTCGTGCCGATCATCGCTCCAAATGGATAGGCACCGACATGGCCGCTGACTCCGGCGCCCCACTGGACGCCGAGTTTGCGGGTAAAGTTGTCGGTAGCCTCGACGATCCTTGCTTCGATCGACACCTGGCGAAGGCCTCCCTGTTCGGCGCGCATCGCCTGCTCGATCTTCTTCTTCTCATCTTCCGCCTTGCGCCTCATGGTTTCGCGCGCCTGCGTATCAGCCTCATCTTTCTTGATCTTGTCCAGGGTCATGACGGTGATGACGTTCCCGACCTGCCTTCTGCCGAGCCCCTTGATCTCCAGAATCGTGTCCAGCGCCTGTTCCCAACTGACCTTCTTCATCTGAAGCGTCACTGGCCCCTTCACGTCGTCACCGGAAACAATACTGACCTTCCCTTCCTCCGCCAGCAGACGCAACACGGCCTTGATGTCTGCGTCCTGAACATCAATCGTCATCTGTCGGGCGCCGTTGATGCTGCGCTTCTGCACCGCGGGTCCTGCCGATGGTGCGGCGATGGCTTCTCCTTTCGGTCTGACCGCATCTTGCCCGGTTCCGGCTAGAGACAGAACGTTGAAGTCTACGACGATGTTGCCGCCCTCCTGCCGGATGCTGTAGGGAACGCGTTCTTTTAGGGCGATCGTTACGTAAGTCCACTGTTTGCCGCCGCTCTGCTGGGCAGCGGGTTCTACACGCAGAAGATTCGCGGACAAATCCCCCGTAACGACGGCCTTGCGAAGAGATTCCGGAACAAAGGTATTTTCAAGTTTGACGAGGACATCGGTCGCACCTTGATTTTCCACGACAAGCATCGGCTGTCGGGAGACGGCGAGGACGATTCTCTCCTTCCCTTTCATCTTTTCGAACGTGACGTTTTCCAAATAGCCCGTATCCGCCTGCGCCAGGAGAATCCTGTCTGCCGCAAGAACGCGTCCGTTCCCGGCGGCGGCTCCGGATCCGTAAAATCCGGCAACCGCAAGAGCCCCCGCCAACACGATCCATGACCATTTTCTCTCGCTGTTCATGGCTTCCTCTCTTCTTCGTCTCGACGAAGCTTCATGATGATCCGCTTCACCTTCTTCTTTCCGCGTTCCTTGGTCACTTCCTCCACGATCACGCGGTCGGCGAGGATCTGCGCCACCCTGCCCTGGTTCATGCCGATGGCGGTTCCCACGATCAGGGGATAGAATTTCCCTTTGCCGTCATCGACCATGGCCGTGCGGCTCCGTTCGTCGCCGGCGATGCCGAGGAGCCGGAATTGATCGATTTCCGCTCGTTGAAGCGGCGAGACGGGCAGCACCTTGCTTTCCGCCTTCTTCTTGAAGGCCAGGGCCTTTTCCTGATCGAGCTCAATGAACGGCCGGAACGGGTCGGGCTTCGCCGCGGGAACGGCGGGCGCCTTCGTCGCGGCCAAACAAGGGCCTAGCGACGAAACGACAAAAACGCCGGCCACTGCCAGGACGGCAAATGGATTGATTGTCCTATTTCTTTTTGGCATCCGCCGACCCTTTCTCAGAGGCCTTTTCTACAAACATATAGGTCTTCACAGTGCAGTTCGTATTAATGATACGGCCTCGTCCTTTGACATCCTTTCCGTCCCCCATCGAGATCTCTTCGATATTGACGATCCGGGGAAGCCTTGCCACCTTCTCGAAGAAGAGAACCGTGCCCTGGAAACCTCCGGTGACGGTCACGCGGACGGGAATGTCATCGTAAAACTTGTCCGTCTCTTTCGGCTTCCCGGCCGCCGCCTTCTTGTCGTCGGGTTTGGCCGGTCCGGCCGCCTGGGGTTTTGGCGGCGGTGCGGGAGGAGCCGGCTCGAACAGAAGAAAATCCACGCCCGCTTCTCTGCCCGCCACGGAAACGGCATGGAAAAGGGCAGGGATCTCGCGCTGATTGGGAAGTTTCGTCAGCGCCATCTTGAAAGACTCTCGAAGCGCGTTGAGTTCCCGCAGGTGTTTGTCTTTCTGGGCGGCAATCCTGCTCTTGTCGGCCACCTGCTGATTCAGTTCCTGGAGCTTCGTATCGAGAGTTCCTTTCTTTTCCAACTCCGACTGGATGAAGAAGAAGAAAAAGAAATAACCCAGCAAAAGGTAGATCCCCGCCAGTACCAGGGCCTTCTTCTGCGGTGAAAGCTTCTTGATGTCCTCAACCGTGATCGCCATACGCCGCCTATTGAACCTTCTTCGTCATGCACGAAAGGACAAACCGTTGGAGTTTCACACCGCTGATTTCCGCCTGCTTGGAAAGCACGAGATCGACCGATTTGACGTGGGTGGAATTCTCCAGATTTTTCATGAAGAGCGCAATGGAGATGTTGTCTCTGCCGACCCCTTCGATCCGCAACGAACTGCCCGATTCCACCACCTTCTCCAGCCAGACATCCTTCGTGGGAACGAGCCTGGCCAGTTCTTCGAACAGCTGAACGGGGGCCATCCGGTTCACCTCGAGGTTCTGGATGACCGCCAGCTTCTTCTCCATGACCTTCTTGTCTGCCTTGAAGACTTCGATGTCCCCCAAAATCTTGGTCAGTCTCGCGAGCTCTGTCTCGCTCTTCTTGATGTCCGCCTCAAGCGATTTTATGCTCATGATGAAATAGAAATACACGGACAGGAGGATCGCCACGAAGATAATGAAAGTCGCCCCGATAATGATCAATTGACGGGCCAGGTTCTCTTTCTTTTCTTTTTCCCGATAGGGTAGGAGGTTGATTTTGATCATTTATCTCCCAGCCTCCTCAGGGCCAATCCGATGCTCACCGCTGCGACCGGGGCAATCTGCTCGATCGTTTCGGGAGTAAAGGTTTTCTTGTTGTAGTCGATCTTCTTGAACGGGTCGATGATCTGCGTTTCGATGCTCAGCCGCTGGGCCAGGTCGCCGGCCAGGCCCGGGATACGCGCACTGCCGCCCGACAGGATCACGTTCTTGATGTTCATTTCGCCGGATGTCGACCGGAAGTACTCGACGGACCGCTCAACCTCCATGCAGATCGGTTCCGCATACAGATGGAGACTTTCCCGGGATGATGCTTTGGTCGCCGCGTCATCGCCAAAGCCCTCCAGTTTGACTTTCTCCGCATCCGCCGTACTCGGCAGGCCCAGACGGTCTTTTACAGATTCCGTCACGGCATTGCCCGCAATTGTGAAATCCCTTGTAAAGAGGGACGACCCGTTCTTGATGACATTGATGTTTGTAATACTTGCCCCGATGTTGACCAGGACGTCGACTTCGTTTTCTTCAGGATCGTAGTTTTCCTCGTAGAGCGTTTCCAAGGCAAAGGCATCCACATCCATGACCAGTGCCTGGAGTCCCGCCTCGCGGATGATCTCCGTATAGGTCGTGATGATGTCCTTTTTGGCGGCGACAAGGATTACGTCAAGTTGGTTGGGATTGAATTCGCTGGGTCCGACAATCTGGAAGTCGAAATTCACTTCCTCCATATTGTCGAAAGGCAGGTATTTCCCGGCTTCGTCGCGGATCAGATCGCGCATCTCCGCCTCTTCCATGGTGGGGAGATTGACCTTCTTGATGATCACGGAATGACCGGACAGCGAAGTCACGACGTTCTTGCGGCTGCAACCAGATTCCTTGAAGAGGGTCTTGATGCCCGCGACGAGCTTTTCGTGCTCGACCGGGACACCCTCTGCGATGACACCTTCCTCCAAGGGCAGTTGAGAAAAGCGGCTGAGAACGTATTTTCCGGTTTCTCCCTGGATTTCGGCGAGTTTCAGCGAGCTGGAGCCGATGTCCAGACCTACCAGTTGTTTGCTTCCTGAAAACAGATTTTTCCAGTCGAACATGGATCCCCGCCTATCATTCCGGTATTCAGGCAGCCGGACCTATGGAGCAAACCGGTATACGACGTCCCCTTTTTTCACCATCCCCAGTTCGTTCCGCGCCACAGCCTCGATATAAGGAAGATCTTCTTTGAGAAGGGTGATCCTCTTCCTCAATTTTGCATTCTCCACGGCCAGAGAATAGTTTGTTTCCCTGAGCGACGTGAGTTTTTGCGTCACGAGATAATTATCCAGGAGGCCGCGCTTCCCGAAGGCGATAAACGCGCCGATCACGATCACAAGCGCCACGACGTACCGACCGACCTTCATTTCCGCCCGAAACCCCTCAAGGGATGGGTTAAAAAAGAAATCATTTTGCGCGACTATAAACGAATTCCGTAACGATTGCAATAAAAAAAGTTATGCAACCTTTTAAAAGCCAAACACAGCGTAGATCAGCCGATTATGGCACCATGGAATGCCGATGCCGTCGGGCTTTGGTGAAACACACCTGCGCGAATTCTTCTACTTCAAGCCTCAGGGGAGGGAAGAACCTGCTGAGGCGCACCCAGCATGAAATCCCCGCGTTCGATCCATTCTTTTAGCGTGTTGGCGATCTCTCGCGCCTTAAAGTAGCTCGAAAGCGGCGCAGTCGTGATTTTCTTTCCGTTGAGCACAATCGCGCCGCTCCGGAGTTCCTTATAACTTACCTGCCCAAGGACCTTTCCCGTGCCCTTCGGGTAATCCATGCTGTAATCGTGGACCTGGGTGTAGATATTCTCATCGCGAACCGCCGTAAACCGCGCCATCTCTTCGTTGAGGATCGGAATGGGGATACCGATGCCGACATACAGGGAAACGCCGTAGCCCAGGATGCTGGCACCGACAAGCCACTCCGGGCTCATCTCTTTGAGATTCCCGATGGTCGCGATCGTGCCCGCACCTTCGCGGGGAACGCCGTTTTCCCCGCGGAGGGCATTCGGGGCGTGCTGCGTCCCCGGCCAGGCAACAAACCCCTGGGCTCCGCCCAGAAAGATTCGCGTGCCGATTCCGATCGTTCGATAATAGGGATCGTTGAAGAGCGGACTCAATTGTCCGGCGGTGGCGTAATTCGCGTTGGCCAGACGCGGCCGCAACACTCCCATGTAGGTGTAGATCGTCTTATCGGAAACGTTGACGGCGCAATTGTAGTTCTGGTAGGCGTTGCGCGGGTTGAAGAGAATGGAGTCGCGGAGATCGTGGAGTGTGATGTTCTTCTCATATTTTCGCGCGGGGTAACAGTCGGTCCCGTACCCTTCGGCACGCAGCCGGATGACGTTGCCCGCAACCAGATCTTCGATGACGTGACCGCCGCCGTAGTTGAATTCGCCCGGATATACGCTGTTGAGGGGATCTCCCTCGACAACTTCCGTCGCTCCGAGGAAACAGTCGACGGCGGCAATGCCCCCATACGCAGGCACATCATTCAACCAGACCTTCGATGCGCGAATCTTCGGCGAGGTGTGGCCGAAATTCAGGAAGGCCCCGGATGAGCACATCGGACTGAATGTCCCCGTCGTCACGACATCGATCTTGTGCGCCGCATCGATGTCGCTGTGACGCTCCACAACGTCGATCATCTCTTCGGCCGTGACGACGACGGCTTTGCCTTGACGAATCTTTTCGTTGATCTCCTCGTAGGTCTTGTTCACCCGATGCTTCTTCATACGGTGACATTCCTTCCTGTGGGATTCTGCATCACCTCATTCTCCCGTTTCTGCTCCGGTGTGGCCGAAACCGCCGTCTCCCCTGGCCGTCGAGGTCAGTTCCTCCACCTCCAGCCAGGAGACGCGGCAGACCCGCTGCACGATCATCTGGGCGATCCGGTCACCCCGTTTTACCGTGAAGGATTCCCCGCCGTGGTTGATCAAAATGACCGCAACCCGGCCTCGGTAGTCGGCATCGACGGTGCCCGGGGAATTGACCAGTGTGATGCCGTTGCGGATCGCCATGCCGCTTCTGGGCCGTATCTGCGCTTCGTAGCCGGGAGGCAGTTCGATGGAGAACCCGGTCGGGATCTTCGCCCTTTGTCCGGGGCCGATCACCAGTTCCTCCTCCACGGCCGCGTAGACATCCATCCCCGCCGCTGCGGCCGTCATGTAACGCGGGAGAGGAACGTCGTCGCAGCCTGCGCATCGCTGAATCCGGATCGTCAATTTTTCCATGCCGGTACCCGCGCTCGCGTCAGGGGAGCTTCGCGTCCCTTTCGGAAATCGGCCCTGTGACGGCCAGCGACAACAGCCGGGGATCGAACATCTCTTCCGCGAGACTGCGGACATCCTCGGCGGACACCGCCTCGATCTGGGCGATGACCTCCTCCACGGGCACGGACCGGCCGAAGTGGATCTCATTGCGGGCAAGACGGCTCATGCGATTGTCCGTGCTCTCCATGCTCAGGAGATAACTGCCCTTCAAGGACTCCTTGGCGCGCGCCAATTCCTCTTCCGACAAGCGCCCATCGGCCATGCGACGAAGGGCGGCCACGACAAGATCCACGACTTCCGCGAAGTCACCCTTGTCAACCCCTGCATAAATGCCGATCAGACCTGTATCCGCATAGGAATTAAGATAGGAATAAATGGAATAGGCGAGTCCGCGCTTCTCCCGAACCTCCTGAAAGAGAACCGAGCTCATGTTCCCGCCCAACGCCGCGTTCAGCACAAAGCCCGCGAACCGCCGGGGGTTCACCGAAGAGGGCGCCGTCGAACCGATCACCAGGTGGACCTGCTCGAGGTCCTTTTCCCAGACGGCAATCGTTTTCCGCGGACGGGGCTCATCACAGGGCTCCTGTCTTGTTCCGCCGGTTCGGACGGTACCGGTAAAGGAATTCGTCAGCATCTTCACCAGCGGGTCATGATCGAGGCACCCCGCCGCGGTGATGATCAGCCTGTCGCCTCCGTAGCGATCTTGAAAGAAACGCAGGATGGCATCCCGCTGGAAATTTTCGACGACCTCGACTTTCCCCAAAACGGGACGTCCGAGAGGATGTCCTGTCCAGAAACGTCCTTCGAACAAATCGTGAATGTACTCACCCGGAGAATCCTCCAGCATGTGGATCTCCTGGAGAACGACCATCTTTTCTTTCCGGATGTCATCTTCGTCAAACAGGGAGTTTTTAAAGATATCGGACAGAAGATCAATCGACAATGTCAAGTGGTAGTCGGGGATTTTCAGGTAGAACGAGGTCCATTCCTTGCCGGTAACGGCGTTCATGAGGCCGCCGACAGAATCGATGAGGGACGCGATGTCGAAGGCAGTTCGCGATCGCGTCCCCTTGAAAAGCATGTGCTCGATGAAATGGGCCATCCCGTTTGTTTCCGGCGACTCGTAACGGGATCCGCTGCGGACCCATGCTCCGATGGAAATCGACCTGACATGCGGGATCCGCTCGGAGAGAATTCGGACGCCGTTGTCCAGAACGGTCTTATGATACATCGGCCCCTAATGCATCCTTCCTGCTCAGCCGGATCTTTCCCTGCTTATCGATCTCGATCACCTTGACGAGAACCTCATCCCCCTCGTTGACGATATCGGTGACCTTCTTGACACGCTCCTTGTCCAACTGGGAAATGTGAACTAAGCCCTCCGTCCCCGGCAGAATCTCCACGAAGGCGCCGAAGTCGACTACCTTCTTCACGGTGCCGCGATAGATCTTCCCGATTTCCGCATCCTCCGTAAGCCATTTGACCATCTGGACGGCACGGGCGGCCGCCTCGGCATCGCTGGAGGCAATGGTCACGGTGCCGTCATCCTCGACGTCGATGGTCACGCCTGTCTCACTGATGATCTGGCGGATATTCTTGCCGCCGCTGCCGATCACGTCCCTCACCCTGTCCGGTCTCACCATGACCTGCGTAATGCGCGGCGCATAGGCAGAGATGTCCGGTCTGGGCTTCGCCAGGGTCTCCTGAATCTTGTCGATGATAAAGACCCTGCCGGCTCGAGCCTGCGCAAGCGCCTTTCTCAGAATCTCCATCGTGACGCCGTCGATCTTGATATCCATCTGCATGGCCGTAACGCCGCGCTTGGTTCCGCAAACCTTGAAATCCATGTCGCCCGCGTGGTCTTCGTCCCCGAGAATATCGGACAGGATGACCACATCGTCCCCTTCTTTGAGCAGCCCCATGGCGATCCCCGCGACCACATCCTTGACGGGCACGCCGCCGTCCATCAGGCAGAGAATCCCCCCGCATACGGTCGCCATCGAAGAGGAGCCGTTCGAGGACAGGATCTCCGAAACGATCCGGATCGTATAGGGGAAGGTTTCCTGGGACGGCAAAACCGGCAGGAGCGCTTTCCTCGCGAGGTTCCCGTGGCCGATTTCCCTCCGGCCCGGACTTCGCAGCGGTTTCGCCTCCCCCACGCAGAAAGGAGGAAAATTGTAATGAAGAAGAAATGACCGCATCTCTTCGCCGGCAACGTAGTCCAGACGCTGTTCATCTGAAGATGTCCCGAGGGTCAGCGCGGCTAGGGCCTGAGTTTCGCCGCGGGTAAAAAGCGCGGATCCGTGCGCCCGGGGCAGGATCCCGGCTTCGGAACTGATCGGCCGTATGTCGTTGAAGGCGCGGCCGTCGATTCTCTTTTTTTCGCGGAAGATCATTTCTCTCAGTACGCGGCGTTCCGCTGCTTCCACGGCACTCGCCGCAGCCGCCTTCTTCAGGGAATCGTCACCGGACACTTCCCGGATGACATCCGCCCGGATCGAATCGAGCTTTGCGTAGCGCTCCTGTTTTTTCGGCAGCCGGTACGCCTCC
The DNA here is from genome assembly GCA_964506465.1 of uncultured Syntrophaceae bacterium. Classification (GTDB taxonomy): domain Bacteria; phylum Desulfobacterota; class Syntrophia; order Syntrophales; family UBA6109; genus UBA6109. Next base: position 27,845 of record CAZDLM010000001.1, on the reverse strand, counting down.
CGAAGCGGCGGCAACGCCTTTTCCTCTACAGCCGCCCGCACGGAATCATCCACCATGAACGCACTGAATGCCCGCTTCTCGCGCCCGATCTCCGAACGCATGCGGTCCTGCAGATCGATCACCGGCCGGAGGGCTTCCAGGCCGAAGGCAATCGCGTCCACCACGGCGTCATCCTCGACTTCCCCGGCTTCTCCTTCCAGCATGACCAGATTCACGTCATAGGCCTTTCCGCCGGTGCCGGGCTCCACCTTGCGGCCTGTAACGAAAAGACTCATATCGCTCTGCGCAAGAAGATCGGCCGGAGGATTGCAGACAAAGGCACCCTCGACTCGCCCGACCCGGACCCCCGCGATCGGTCCCTTGAACGGGATGTCCGAAATCACGAGGGCCGCCGAAGCGCCCAGCATGGCTGCAATGCCGGAGTCGTTTTGCGCATCGACGGAAAGCAGCGTGGCGACAAGCTGAGTTTCGAGCGTGTATCCCTTGGGAAACAGCGGGCGGATGGATCGATCGATCAGCCGCGACGTCAAAATCTCCCGCTCGTTCGGGCGCCCCTCTCTCTTGAAGAAACCGCCGGGGATCTTTCCGGCGGCAAACGTCTTTTCCTCGTAATCGACGGTCAGGGGCATGAAATCGATGCCCTCTCTGCCGCTGTGCAGCGATACGGCTGTCACCAATACGACCGTGTCTCCATAACCGACCCAGATGGCGCCATCGGCCTGTCCGGCCACGTAGTGGGCCTTCAAGGTGATGGGTCTCCCCGCAAAATCAACGCTATACGATTTACTCATGAATATTCCTTTCCTTGATCAGATGAAGCATCCCGCCGCTGACGCAGTCGGCGGCGGGACGCAGACCGGACGGACCTCTTTCGTCTATTTTCTGAGACCCAGGCGCGAAATCACGTTCTTATAGCGGTCCACGTCCTTGTTCTTCAGATAATCCAGCAGCCGTCTTCGATGGCCAACCAGCTTCAGGAGGCCGCGCCGCGAATGATGATCCTTCTTGTGAGCTTTGAAATGCTCCGTCAGGTATTCGATCCTCGCACTGAGCAGGGCAATCTGGACTTCCGGCGATCCGGTATCTTTTTCGTGCGCCTGGTAACTGGAGATAATCCCTTTTCTCTTCTCAGAATCTAACACGGTCTTCTTTCCTCCCTACTTAGAATCTTTGGGTCGCTTCCCGAGGAATCGACTGACGATCCAGTTCCTCGCTCAGTTTTCATTGAATACCCGCAGGATTTCGACGACCTGCCGGTTCTCGTCCATCGACAACGCCTCTTCGGTGGAAGCCAGCATTTTCCCGATGGCGATCAGGCGTTTGTCCAATGTAACGAACATTACCACATCTCCTGCTGCAAGAAAAGGAGGATGATAGCGGCCGATCATCCCGGCGGACGGATGCCGGCCGTCGCGCGCCCTCTTCTCGTCTTCCGGAGAAACTTGAATCCTGGCCAGATCCGGCAGCGCATCCACCATGGAGATGACTGCGCCGCCCCATCCGCCCTGCCGGCCCACTTCGCCCACGGTTTTCAGGGAGAGGGCTTTCGCCTCATCAAAATTTCCGCTGCGGGTTCTCCTCAACTCCGCGAGGCATCCTCCGCACCCCAAGAGGCGACCGGCATCCGCACACAGGGAACGGACGTAAGTTCCCTTGGAGCAGCGGACTCTGAACGTCACCCGCGGAAGATCGAACCGTTCGATTTCCAGCGATGCGATTTCCACGATCCGGGGCTCCGGTTCGACCGCAACACCTCTTCTTGTCCACGCATAGAGAGGCCTGCCATGGATTTTGACCGCCGAAATCAGCGGCGGCGTCTGCACCACCCGCCCGACGAAACCTTTCAGGACCTCGGCGATGTCCGCTTCTCCGACTTTGGGTTCAAAGCGGGCCGTAACCTTGCCTTCCGTGTCCAGGGTGTCCGTCTCGACGCCCAGGAGCAGGGTCGCGCGATACTCCTTCCAGTCCGCAGAAAAAAACTGTACGAGTTTCGTCGCCTCGTTGAGACAGACGGGAAGAACTCCCGTGGCCAGCGGATCCAGCGTACCCGTGTGTCCGGCCTTGGAAACCCCGAGCGCCTTCCGGACTTCCGTCACCGTCTCATGGGACGTCCTGCCGGCCGGCTTGTCCACTACCACAACGCCGCTGGTCATGATCTGTCCTCCCGGATCACATCCAGTACACGCCGCCGCACCGTCTCCAAATCGCCCTCGATCCTGCACGCTGCCGCATTGACATGGCCGCCGCCCTTGAAGACCGCCGCCACCCGCTCCACGTTGAACGATCCCTTGGACCGAAAACTGACCTTGAAATGATTCGGGGACAGTTCGCTGAACAGAATGGAGACCGTCACGCCTTTCACCGAGCGGGGCAGATCCACGAAGTTCTCGGTCATCTCCGGAATGGCCCCTGTTGCCGCCAAGGCATCCAAGGTCACGACCAGGGAACCGACCTTTCCGCCCAGATCAAAGGAGAGACTCTTCAGTACGATGCCCAGGAGACGAAATCTTTCCGCAGGGTAGCTTTCGTAGACATTCTCCGAAATATTCTGGGGCGAAGCCCCGCGACCCACCAGAACGGATGCCGCGCGAAGCGTCTCCGTTCCCGTATTGCCGTATCGGAATCCGCCGGTGTCGGTAAGAATGGCCGCATAGAGACAATTGGCCGTTTCAGAATCCAGTTCAAACCCTCCGCGCTCTGCCAGCCGAAAGACCATTTCTCCCGTGGAGCTGGCGCTTGGTTCGATCCACGTCCGGTCGCAAAAGCCTCCATTGGAAACATGATGATCGATATTCACCAAACAAGGAATCGAACCGATCCGTTGGGCCTCCCGGCCGACCCGCGCCAGCTCGCCGCAGTCCAATATCACGGCGGCTTCGTATCGCTCAACCGGCAGGAGGACATTCAGGATTTCGTCGGCACCCGGCAGAAACTGATAATTGGCCGGCGTCGGATCCTGATTATAGATTTCCACGCATTTTCCCGATGTGCGGAGAATGCGGCAAAGGGCAAGTTCCGAGCCGACGGCGTCGCCGTCGAGCCGCTCATGCGACGTGAGGAGAAAGTGATCGAATCGTCGAAGCGCATCCAGGACCTCTTCCATCAACGGTCCCCTTCTTTCCGGATTTCGGCGAGAAGGCGTTCGATTCTGTCGCCTTGGACAAAGGTCTCGTCCTGACGGAACAGAATCTCGGGGACCCTGCGGATCTGGAGGCGTTTCCCGAGTTCCCGTCTGATGAACCCCAGGGCGTTCTGCAGTCCCTCCAGCGTCTGCGGCTCGAATCCCTGCCTCCCCATCTCGACAAAGTAAATCTTCGCATTCCGCAGATCGTCCGTCACCTGCGCATCCGTGATCGTTACGGAGCCGACACGCGGGTCCTTGACCTGACGCAGCAGGATATCCGCGATTTCCTTCTTCAGCTGATCGGCCAATCGATCCTTCCTCTTATACGCCGTCATACTTGCCTTCCTCGTCGTAGGACCGGGCATCCATCGTGTGTTCCATGCTGACAATCTCCATCTTTGTCCCTACGACTTCGGCGAGTTCGAACTGTTCGATAAAATTCAGGATGTGATCCATCTTGCCATTGACATAGCGGCGATCATTCCCGACCACGGAAAAACCGATGACCGCCCTGCGGAGATGATCGTTCTGCCCCACCTCCGCGACGGAGACATTGAAACTGTTCTGCGTTCTTTTCAGGATGCGGCTGAGAATTCCCCTCTTCTCCTTCAGGGATCCGCATTCGGGGATTCTCAGTTCGACGATGCCGGTACCTACGACCACCCCATCCCCCGCTGCATGGATCTCGGCTGCGTTGATCATTCGTCAGTCTTTGCGATCCTCAAGTTTTCTCGCAACCTTCTCCTTGAGATACGCTTCCAGGACATCGCCGACCTTGAAGTCGTTGAACCCTTCAACCCCGATGCCGCATTCCAATCCCGCCGCCACCTCCCTGGCATCATCCTTGAACCGCCGCAGTGAGGCGATCTTGCCATCGTAGACCACGACGCCATCGCGAACCAATTTCACGGAGGCGCTCTTCGCGATCTTACCGTCCGACACATAGCTGCCGGCGATCGCGCCGACCTTGGGAACGCGGAAGACTTCCCGGACTTCGGCGCGGCCCAGAACAACTTCCTTCCATTCCGGTTCCAGCAAACCTTCCATCGCCGCACGCACATCGGAGATGGCGTTGTAGATGATGTCGTACAGCTTGACTTCCACGCCTTCCTGCTGCGCGATTTCCACGACACGGCTGTCGGGCCGGACATTGAAGCCGATGATGATGGCGTTGGAAGCCGAGGCGAGCATCACATCCGTTTCCGTAATGGCGCCCGTCGAACTATGGATGATCTTGAGTTTGACGTCCGATGTGCTGAGCTTGTTGAGCGCATCCGTCAAGGCCTCCAGGGAACCCTGAACGTCGGCCTTGAGCACGACGCCGAACTCCTTGAATCCCTCCTTGATCCTGTCGTAAAGCTGTTCCAGGGTTATCTTCGATGTCGCGGCGAGCTCCTTCTCACGCTCCTTGCGGATCCAGTACTCCGAGATGTTGCGAGCTTTCTTCTCATCTTCGACGCAGATGAATTCGGTGCTCGCCTGGGGAACACTGGAAAAGCCGATGACCTCCACCGGCATGGACGGCCCGGCCTCATGCACGCGCCTCCCCTGATCGTCGACCATCGCCCGAACTCGGCCGGAGTCCGTCTTCGCAACAAAGGCGTCTCCCTCCTTCAACGTTCCCTCCTGAATCAGGACCGTCGCAACGGGTCCCCGACCCTTATCGAGCTTTGCCTCGATGATCACGCCGCGGGCCGGCCGGTCAGCGTCTGCTTTCAACTCCATGATGTCGGCCTGCAGGAGAATCATCTCCAAGAGCTCCTCGATGCCCGTTTTCTTCTTGGCCGAGACTTCACAAAAGATGGTTTCTCCTCCCCATTCCTCAGAAACCAAACCGTACTCCGTCAGCGCCTGTTTCACCTTGCCGGAATCGGCCCCGGGTTTGTCGATCTTGTTGATCGCGACGATTATCGGGACCTCGGCCTCGCGGGCGTGATTGATGGCCTCGACCGTCTGACCCATGACCCCGTCATCGGCGGCGACAACAAGCACAACGATGTCGGTCACCTGAGCGCCGCGGGCCCTCATGGCGGTGAAAGCTTCGTGGCCCGGCGTATCCAGAAAGACGATGTCCCTGTCCTTGATGCGGACATGGTAGGCGCCGATGGCCTGTGTGATGCCCCCGGCCTCTCCTTCCATAACGTTGGTCTGGCGGATGGCATCCAGGAGTGAAGTCTTCCCATGGTCGACATGCCCCATGATGGTAACGACCGGCGCCCTCGGCATGAGATTCGTCGAGGGGGGCCTCCACCCGGAGAAGGGATTCGTCATAGCCTTCTGCGAGGGGTTCGATCTGATAACCGAACTCCCCGGCAACCAGGGTCGCCGTCTCCCGATCAATCGACTGGTTGATGCCCACCATCACGCCCAGCACGATCAACTTATTGATGACTTCGCTGGCCTTCACACCCATCTTCTTTGCAAAATCTCCGACGGTAATCGCCTCGCCCACCTTGACCCTCCGCTTGATCGCCTTGGGAACCGTGATGACAGGTTTCTTCATCCTCAGGACGGCGGTCTTCTTTTCTTCCCTCCATCGACTGGGCCGCTCATCGTGATCGGCATCCTCGCGTTTGTCCCTTCGATCAGCGATCTTTTTGATGAATGACTTCTTCCGGACGGGCACGGGTTCGGCCATCAAGACTTCAACCGGCTTCTTCCCCTTCTTCTTCGGCTTTTCCGCTTCCGCTCTTTGAGCCCTTTCCGCTCCCGACGCCGGAGGCGCGCTGACAATCATCCGTTCCGGCGCCCTTGGCGGCGCTTTGGGCTCCACGGGAGGTTTGGGTTCTGCCGGCGCGGCGGCGGCCGGGGGCGCTTCCCGGGGTGCGGCGTGCTTCTTCACATCGGCGGGTGGGACCGGCTTGAGAGCGGGCGCCTCCGCTTCCTGGGGGGCCTTCGCAACGGTTTCTGCAGGTTCCTCTTTCTTTTTCCGAAGCTCCTTCTCTGCAACAGGCGCCTCCGCCGGCTCCTTAACGGGTGCGGGTGCAGCCTCTTCTTTCGCCGTTTTCTTCTTGGGAACGGCGGCCGGCGCCGCTTCTTTCTGCGGCGCTTCTTTGACGGGCGCCTCCTTGGCCTTTTCGGCGACCGGTTCGGCAGGGGGAGTTTCGGGTACAACGGGAACCTCTTCCACAGCCGGGCGGACGGCCCGGCGGCGGATGACGGTGGATTTAATTCTCTTCTCTTCCATGCCCGCCGGTTCGCCGGCCTTCAACTCCTGGAGAATCCTCTCGATGTCATGTTCCTCCAGGGTGCTGGAATGAGACTTCACCGCGATTCCGATTCTCTCGAGCTTCGCGATCAGGTCCTTGTTTTCCATGCCGAGTTCTTTGGCCAGTTCGTACACTCTCTTCTTGGACATCCCTGAGACTCCCGCCCTTTCGTGCAACGCACGGCTTCGAAAAGATCCGACAACTACGACTCTTTCTTCGCGTTCAGTTCCCCATCGATGATCTTGGCCGCCTCTTCAATCCAGACCGCGGCCGTCTTTTCTCCCACTCCCGGCAGGGCGGAAAGCATGGCGGGATCGGCCGCGGCGACCGTCGCCACGCTTTTCAAGCCTTCCCGAAACAGCTTTTCCGCCATCTTTTCGCCGACGCCCGGAATCTTCATCAGCGATTTGTAGCCTTCATCCTCCTGCGTCGATGCCATCGTTTCGCTCTTCACGTCGATCTTCCACCCGGTCAGGCGCGCCGCCAGACGGACGTTCTGACCGTTCTTCCCGATGGCCAGCGACAGCTGATCGTCGGGAACGATCACTTCCATGGCACGGGTTTCATCGTCCATGAAGACTTTGCTGACCTTGGCCGGTGAGAGGGCGGAGCAGACGTACTTCGGCTGATCGTCGGAATAGGGAACGATGTCGATCTTTTCCCCTTTCAATTCCTGGACGACGCTCTGCACGCGCGCTCCCCGCATGCCTACGCAGGCGCCGACGGGATCGATGTCCCGGTCCTTCGTCCGCACGGAGATTTTCGCCCGCCTTCCCGGTTCGCGGGACACGTTGACGATCTCGATCAATCCCTCGGAAATTTCCGGAACCTCCATTTCAAACAGAGCCTTCAGGAATCCCGGGTGGGAACGGGAAAGGATGATCTGGGGCCCCTTGGAAATCTTTTTCACATCGAAGAGATACGCTCGAATACGCTCTCCTCTTTTGTAGGTCTCCCTCTGGATCTGCTCGGATATGGGAACCACGCCCTCCGCACGCCCCAGGTTGACGATGATATTGCCGCCTTCGAACCTCTGAACGAAGCCGTTCACCAGTTCTCCCTTGCGGTCCTTGTACTCGTCGTAGATGTTGTCGCGCTCGGCGTCCTTCACCTTCTGGATAATGATCTGCTTGGCCGTCTGCACGGCGATCCGGCCGAATGTGGAGGTGTCGATCTTGATCCCGAGGCTGTCTCCCAGTTCCGCCTCCTCGTCCAGAGTTTTCCTCGCTTCCGTGAACGACACCTGCATCTCGGGATCTACCACTTTCTCCACGACCTTCTTGAACTGGAACACCTCGATCTCGCCGGCTTCATCGTTGTAGTGAGATTCGATATCCACCTGCATGCCCAGCTTTTTGCGGGCCGCCGTCAACATGGCAGCTTCCAGCGCCTCGATGATGATCTGTTTGTCGATTCCCCGATCTTTGCCCATCTGCTCGATCAGACGCTTCAACTCCGGATACATGCAAATGTCCTCCTGCTTTCCACTGCACGGCCCTTCGATTCATCCTTCTGCCGCGCCCTGTTTCCTATCCCCAATATTACCGGCCCTCACGGGGCTTCTGCGGAATCGTCCCCTGCTCTTCTTCCAGATTCGCCTTCCATACGGATTCCCGCGGAATGCGAAGCTTGCCCTCCCCCACTTCCAGCACGATGACCCTGCGGTCTTCCTCGACAAGGAAATCGACCAGTCTGCCGCGAAAATGCTTAGACCCCTCCAGCTTTTCACTGAGGCGGATCCGGATCCGTTGCCCGACGTACTTGAGAAAGTCCTTATCCCGGCTCAAAGGCCGGTCCGGTCCCGGTGAGGATACCTCCAGAGTATAAGGACCCGGCGGCAGGTCATGGGCGGCAAGAACGTCACCCAACTGAGCGCTGACCCGGGAACAGTCATCGAGCGTCACGCCCCCGTCCTTGTCCAGATACAGGCGCACGATCCACCGGCTCTTCATCCGGATGCATTCGACCTGGATGACCTCCATCCCGAGGGATTCAGCCACGGGATCCGCCAGCTCCCAGATCTCCTCTTTGTAAGCCGATTCCGTCATGTTTCGCTCCGCTCGCCCGACAGCCTTCCGCCTTCTCCACAACCTTCGGCTGGAAAAAAAAAGTGGGCTTTAGCCCACTCGTCGGAAACTCCACGAAGATGACGTTGTCGGGTAGCACAGGCAGGGGGGAATTGCAAGCAAAATTTGGCTAGTCGAATGAAATGGAGCGGGCGATGGGGCTCGAACCCACGACGTCCAGCTTGGGAAGCTGACATTCTACCACTGAATTACGCCCGCTCACCGAAATGCCCGGATGATTTCCCCTGAAACAGATCGGGAAGTTTTATTCAACGGCTTGGTTTTGTCAAGATTTTTTTCCGGCGCTTTTTCCCAGAGCCGTGATTTGCCGCTTCTGTCCTCACGGCGACGGATCTGCCGTGTCCCTGCAGACCCTCCCGTTCAGCCAGCCGGACGGCGGCGCCGCCGTATCCTGCAAGGGCCTCCGGGGAAAAAGAAAGAACGTTCATCCGCCGCACGAAGTCATAGACACCCAGGGGGGATGCAAAACGGGCCGTTCCCCCCGTCGGCAGGATATGATTGGGCCCCCCCAGATAATCTCCGACGGCCTCCGGCGTGTAGGACCCGAGGAAGACGGCGCCGGCATGACGGACCTTGTGCAGGGCACTTTCGGGGTCCTCCAGGCATAATTCAAGATGTTCCGGAGCGAAACGATCGGCGATTTCCATGGCCTGGTCGATATTTTCCGTAATGACGATGGCGCCGAATTTCTTCAGCGAGCGAACCGCTATGGCGTTCCGCGGCAGAAGCTTCAATTGCTTTTCGACCTCCAGGGCCACCTCGCCTGCAAACACGTCATCGGGCGTCACGAGAACAGCACTCGCCGTTTCATCGTGCTCCGCCTGGGCGAGCAGGTCCGCCGCGATCCAGGCGGCAGGCGTCCGGCCGTCGGAAACGATCAATACTTCACTGGGACCGGCGATCATGTCCACGGCGACGATCCCGTAGACAAGTCGCTTGGCAGCCGCCACATAGACATTCCCCGGTCCGACGATCTTGTCCACGGCCGGAACCGTCCGGGTCCCGAAGGCCAGGGCGGCAATCGCCTGAGCTCCACCGACCTTGAAAATCTTGGTCACTCCTGCGATTCGGGCGGCGGCGGCGATCAGCGGATGCACGCTGCGGCCTTTCGTGGGAGAAGCCAGATAGATCTCTTCCACCCCGGCAAGCCGGGCCGGGATCGCCGCCATGAGGACGGTCGAAGGATAAACCGCCAGCCCTCCCGGCGCGTAGACGCCCACCCGCTGCAGCGGCAGGATCCGCTGTCCCCACCCGACGCCGTCCTTTTCCATCGTAAACCAGCTCTCCGCAACCTGAAGACGATGAAATCGTTCGATTCTGTCCGCCGCCAGCCGCAAGACCTCGGCATCTTCGGTAGCCACGAGGGCGGCGGCCTCGTCCCATTCGTCCCCCGACACAACGGCGCTTCGGGAATCCAGACGGCAGCCGTCGAAACGTTCCGTATAGTCGAACAGGGCCTCATCGCCCCTTGCGGCGACGTCCTGAACGATGGACTGGACGGTCCGCATCAGACCTTCGTCGAACGCCCTGCCTCTTTTCCTGATGTGATCCAACAGCTCTGCAAAGGCCGGATCACCCGTACGAATCGGCCTCATATCACCCCTTTACCCGCGAAATATCCGCGCCGAGCGCTGAAAATTTCTTCTCGATCTGTTCGTACCCCCGATCGATGTGATACACCCTTGACAACTCGGTGGTCCCTTCGGCGGCCAATCCGGCAAGGATCAGGGACGCCGAGGCGCGCAGGTCCGTTGCCATCACCGGCGCACCTCGAAGCTTAGGAACGCCCCGCACAACGGCGGTATTGCCCTTCACCTGGATATCGGCGCCCATCCTCATCAGTTCCGCCACGTGCATAAAGCGGTTTTCGAAGACCGTCTCCATCACTGTGCCGGACCCTTCGGAAAGGGCCATGAGGGCCATGATCTGGGCCTGCAGGTCCGTCGGAAAACCCGGATAGGGCAGGGTCTTGATATCCACACTGCGAAGGCGATCCTTTCCCCTCACCTTGAGACCGTCCTGGATCGGTTCGATGCTCATTCCCGCTTCGCGCAGTTTTGCGATCAGCGCATCCAGATGGGATGGTTCGCATCCCCGGATCGCTACGTCGCCGCCGGTGATGCCCGCGGCGATGAGAAAAGTACCCGTTTCGATCCGATCGGGAATCACAGTCACATCCGCTGGATGCAGTTCCGGGACCCCCTCGACCCGGATGATATCCGTACCGGCGCCGGTGATCTTCGCGCCCATGGCGACCAAGACCTCCGCCAGATTGGCCACTTCCGGCTCGCGTGCGGCATTCTTGATTTCGGTGACCCCGTCGGCGAGGCAGGCGGCCATCAGGATATTCTCTGTGCCGCCCACGGTGGAAATATCGAAATAGATATTCGCGCCCCGGAGCCTCTTCGCCTTGGCCAGGATGTACCCGTCCCGGAGTTCAACCTCCGCGCCCATTTCCTGCAGGGCTTTGATATGGAGATTCACGGGCCTTGCGCCGATGGCGCAACCTCCGGGAAGCGACACGCTGGCCTCGCCGAACCGGGCCACGAGCGGCCCCAGGACGAGGACGGAGGCCCGCATCGTCTTGACGAGGTCGTAGGGGGCCTCGCGGCGGATATCTCTTCCCGCACAGATGCGCGTTACGGGTCCGGGTTCGATCCGCGCACCCAGATTCGCCAGAAGCTTGCAGACGGTTTTGATGT
>CAZDLM010000001.1:15317-16713 GCA_964506465.1 uncultured Syntrophaceae bacterium | reverse complement strand
CCGGGATGTTGTGGTAGGTATTCCAGCCATCCGCAAGCAGCGATGACATCAGAATCGGCAGCGCGGCATTCTTCGCGCCGCTGATTCGGACTTCGCCCTGCAATCTGCGTCCTCCTTGGATGACGATTTTGTCCATGCCCTGCTCCTTCCGCCTCCTCCGGTGAGAATCCGTACGGAAACCCGGCGCTTCAGATGCGTGCGCCGGATACCACCCTCCAGAGTCCTCCGTAATCCCGGCGAAACCGGATATCCTTGTACCACCCCTTCTTGAGAAAGCAATCTTCAACCTGCATTTTTTGGTCAGGTCCGATTTCCAGAAACAGGCGGCCGCCCTGCCGAAGATGTCCCGGTGCGGTCTCGATCAGCCGACGGTGAATCTCCATTCCCTCCGGGCCTGCCACCAGAGCGTTTCTCGGCTCAAATTCGCGGACATCCCTCATCAGGGAGGAAAACTCTCTTTCTGACAGATACGGAGGATTGGAGACGATGCAGTCGAAGCACCCCTTCAGAGGTGCAAGCAGATCGCCGGCGAGGAAGGTGACTCTGTCCTGCAGACGCAGGCGACGCGCGTTCCGGGAGGCCACCGCAAGAGCCTTGCGTGAAATGTCCGTGGCGACGATGCGCGCTCTCTTCAGCGCACCGGCAAGCGCCAAGGCAACGGCCCCGCTTCCGGTCCCTACATCCGCAATCCGTAAAGCGCCCGGTTCCGCATCGGAGGCAACGCGGAGGACTTCCTCGACAAGAATTTCCGTCTCCGGTCGCGGTACCAGGACCGTCGAATCGACCTCCAAGTCGATCGACCAGAATTCCTTCCTGCCGATCAGATAGGCGACCGGTTCCCCGCCGAGGCGCCGCTCGGCGAGTGCGTTGAAGACATTTTGCTCCTCCGGCGATATTTCCCGGTGCGCCTGGACGTGCAAGTCGGTTCTGGAAGCGCCGAGAACCTGCATCAAGAGCATCTCGGCATCCAATGCGGGGGAAGAGGATCCCGCCCGGGCAAACGACAGCGCCGCCCTGTGCAGGAGACTTTGGACGGTGAAGCCCTCCGCAGCAGGTTCCGGAGAATTGCCGATCGCCAAGGAGGTCCTTTTGTTCTTCATCCGCTCCCTTGCCCCACGTTGTGGGGCTGCGCTCGCTTTCGGATTCATGACGGCCGTGTCGCGTCAGTTGATCGACTGCTTGAGGTTTTCCGTCTGGAAATGTGCGCTCAGAGCGTCAACCATCGCCTGGATATTCCCGTCGAGAAAGTTTTCCAGATTGTAGACGGTCAGACCGATGCGATGATCCGTGATCCTTCCCTGAGGAAAGTTGTAGGTGCGGATCCGTTCACTTCGATCGCCGCTCCCCACCTGGCTGCGCCGGGTCTTCGAGATGTCGGCGTTCTGCTTGTCCACCG
>CAZDLM010000001.1:0-15307 GCA_964506465.1 uncultured Syntrophaceae bacterium | reverse complement strand
CCGCCTGATCCAGCAGGCGCGACCGCAGCACCTTCATCGCCTTGGCCTTGTTTTTGAGCTGCGATTTCTCATCCTGACAGGTCACGACGAGACCCGTCGGAAGATGCGTGATCCGGACGGCGGAGTCGGTGGTGTTGACGCTCTGCCCGCCGTGGCCGCTCGAGTGATAGACGTCGATGCGCAATTCGTTCGGATCGATGTGAATCTCGACGTCCTGCGCCTCCGGAAGAATTGCCACCGTAACGGTGGACGTGTGGATCCGGCCCTGCGCCTCGGTCGCGGGGACCCGCTGCACGCGGTGCACGCCGCTCTCATATTTCAGCTTGCTGTACGCCCCCCGGCCTTCGACAAGCGCAATAATTTCCTTGAAGCCGCCGACGCCGCCCGAGGGCGTATGACTGATGATTTCGATCTTCCATCCCTGGGATTCGGCATAGCGCGCATACATCCGGAACAGATCGCCGCCGAAGAGTCCCGCTTCGTCGCCCCCTGCACCGGCGCGGATTTCCATTACGACGTTCTTCTCATCGTTCGGGTCCTTCGGTGTCAGCAGGATGCGAAGCTGCTCTTCCAGGGCCGCGCGTTTGTCCCGAAGAGCGGGCAGCTCCTCCTTGACGATCTCCTTGAGCTCCTCGTCATTTTCCCGAAGCAACGCCTGATCTTCTTCGATCCGTCCGCAGAGCTTTTCATACTCCCGGTACGTATGGACGAGTTCCTCCAGATCCGAGTGCTCCTTGGCATATTTCTGATAAATGCCCGGTTTGCCGATCACGCTCTGGTCACTGAGCAACCCCTCCAACTCGCGGTATCGATGTTCTATATCTTTAATCTTTTTAAATATTTCTTCCATATTCTTCCATGATTACGGGATTTGCCCGCTCCGGAGGAAGCGCTCAAAAAACCCCCGTTTCAAGAAAGCGGCTTCCCCGTCAGGCCGCCGCAAAGACAGGCAGGCCTTCCCTCAAGCCGTTGCAGTGAATTATCTCTTAAGTCAAGATCGGAAACAAGGAGAGATCTGCGGATGTAGAGACGGCGGCACGCCAAGGGGCGCCCCGGCTGCGCTGCATTCGGCCCTGCGCAGCCCTTAAAAGAACTTGCGGACTTGCACCGCGGAATTATTTCTTTTCTTCCTTGGCGGCGTACTTCTTTCTGAACCGCTCTACACGACCGGCCGTGTCCATGATCTTCTGCTTGCCCGTCATAAAGGGGTGACACTTCGAACAGATTTCCACCTTGATATCCTTCTTCGTGGAGCGGGTTTTGATGACGTTCCCGCAGACGCAGGTGATGGTCGTTTCCTGGTATTCAGGGTGAATGCCTTCTTTCATATTCGCCTTGTTCCTCCTGTCATCCTCGTCGCCCGATCGGGTCTTCTAAAACGCATCCCGGTTACAGATAGACGGGGTTGCGCTTATACCACTTTCCCGATGAAATGCAAGGGGCTCTTGCAGTCGCTACTGGTTCATGGAATCCAAGAATTGCTGGTTCGTTTCCGATTTGCGGATCTTGTCGATGATGAACTCCATCGCGTCTACGGGATTCATCTCCTGCAGCAGACGACGGAGAATCCAGACGCGGTTGAGATGCTGTTTGGGAATCAACATCTCTTCCTTGCGCGTCCCGGACCGGACAAGATCGAAGGCCGGGAAGACTCTGCGGTCCGCAATCCGCCGATCGAGGTGCAGCTCCATGTTCCCCGTCCCCTTGAATTCTTCGAAAATGACTTCATCCATCCGGCTCCCCGTATCGATGAGCGCCGTGGAGATGATCGTGAGGCTCCCGCCGTTCTCGATGTTGCGGGCCGCGCCGAAGAAACGTTTCGGCTTATGCAGAGCGTTCGAATCGACGCCGCCGGAGAGCACCTTGCCGCTCGGGGGAACGACGGTATTGTACGCGCGGGCAAGCCGGGTGATGCTGTCCAGCAGAATGACGACATCCCGCTTGTGCTCTACAAGCCGCTTGGCCTTCTCGATGACCATCTCCGCCACTTGCACATGCCGTGTCGCCGGTTCATCGAAAGTGGATGAAATGACTTCCCCCTTCACGCTGCGCTGCATATCCGTGACTTCTTCCGGTCGCTCGTCGATGAGCAGCACCATCAGGATCACCTCGGGGTGGTTCGCCATGATCGCATGGGCGATATCCTGCAGCAGCACCGTCTTTCCTGCGCGCGGCGGCGAAACGATCAGCGCCCGCTGTCCCTTTCCGATGGGCGTGAACAGGTCCATGACGCGGGTGGAGATGTTCTCCGCATCGAATTCCAGTTTCAACTTCTCCTCGGGGTACAACGGTGTCAGGTTGTCGAAGAGAATCTTGTCGCGGGTGGACTCCGGACTTTCAAAATTGACGGAATCGACCTTCAGGAGTGCGAAGTATTTCTCGCCTTCCTTGGGGGGCCGGACCTCCCCGGATACCGTATCGCCGGTGCGAAGATTGAATCTTCGGATCTGCGAAGGGGAAATGTAGATGTCATCCGGGCTCGGCAGATAGTTGTAATCGACGGCACGTAGAAATCCGAACCCGTCCGGAAGGATTTCCAGCACTCCCGAACCGGCGATCATGCCGTTCTTTTCCGCCTGGGCCTGCAGGATCGCAAATATCAGATCCTGCCTTCTCATCCCTCCGGCACCGGCCACTTCAAGGTCTTTGGCCAACTTCGCTAATTCACTGATGGGCAGTCTTTTGATGTCCTCGATGTTCATAAACTTTCGTCCCCGCCTCACGTCCTTTCTTGAAATACTTGTTGCAGCAAAGCTACGACAACGACTGACAACGCCATTGTGTCTCAACAGTTACTTGTTTCCCATGGAAAAACACAGATCGATCATGATAAAAAAATGGGTGAAAACACCAGGCTGTTCAATGGGTTTTATGATGCACTTAAAATAGGAAGGAGTCAGCGCCTTTCTTTGTTTGAATCTTCCTATATCAAAAAAACGTAAACTGTCAAGCTTTTTGTATTTTCCACCGATGTTTCGGCAGTGCGCCTACTCCAGGATCATGAAATTCAATTGCCGGCCCGTGTCGGCGCCGTCCCGGCGGTGCGAGAAGAAAAGATCGGCGCGGCAGCCTGTGCAGATCTCCGAGGTCACGATCCTTCTTTCGGGAACGCCTGCCTCCACGAGCTGCATTCGGTTTGCAAGCGGCAGATCGAACAGCCAACCGTCGGTGCCGCTGCTGCGGAACCAGGAATTTCGCTCGTGCTCCGAATGCACCGCGTCGTAGACCGGCCGATCCACTCTGTAACAGCAGGCGCCGATGGAAGGACCGATGGCAGCCAACAGGTCGGCCGGTCGGCAGCCGTAACACGTCTTCATTCGATCGACGACTCCTCCCACGATATTGGCGACCGTTCCCTTCCACCCCGCATGGGCAACGCCGATGGCGCGACGACGGGGGTCCAGCAGGAAGATCGGAACGCAGTCCGCCGTCCTGATGGCGAGCGTCAGCCCCGGACGATCCGTAACCAGGGCGTCGAATTCCCCGTTCTTTCCGGCTGCAGCGGCCCGCGGATCGCCGCCAACGACGAGGACTTCTTTCCCATGGACCTGTTTGGCGAGAACAAACCGTGAGACCGGGATCCGCAATGCCGACGAAAGAAGCTCCCAGTTCTGCCGGACGCAATCCCGGCTTCCCAGGCGACTGCTGACATTGAGCCCGCTGAACGGGCCGTCTTCAACGCCGCCACGTTTCGTCAGGAAACCATGACGGACGAAGGAGTGCGCTGCAAGTTCACGCGCTACAAAATATCCGATCGATCCTCGTTCGACGTAGTCAAGCATCTCAGTTGTTCACAGACGGTCCTGACATCCTCCGGCAGGGGCGAGCAAAACGCCAGGGGCATGCCGTTCAAGGGATGGGCAAATTCCAGCCGCGACGCGTGCAGGGCCTGCCGGTCCAGGAACTGGAGAAGTCTCCGGACGCGGGGATCGCGAACATTGCGGAGCCTGCCGGGATTTCCATAGGTCCTGTCCCCGACAACGGGATGCCCCACAGAAGTCAGATGCACACGGATCTGGTGCGTTCTTCCCGTTTCGATCCGGATGTCGAGAAGCGTCGCCTCCCCGTACCGTTCCGCTACGCGCCACGACGTGACGGCCGGTTTCCCCCGCAGGGAAACGGCCGACATCTTCTTGCGGTCCGACGGATGCCGGCCGACCGGCTTTTCGATCCGACCCGTCTCTTCCCGAACGTCGCCGAACACCAGGGCTTGATAGGTCTTGCTCACGAGCCTGCTCTTGAATTGCTCGGCGAGCCGTCGATGCGCCTCATCCGATTTTGCGACGACCAGAAGCCCTGACGTTTCCTTGTCGAGGCGGTGCACGATTCCCGGCCGCAGTTCTCCTCCGATGCCGGAAAGGTCGCGGCAATGGGCAAGGACGGCGTGGACCAGCGTGCCGGTCCCATGCCCGGCGGCCGGATGGACGACCATTCCCGCCGGCTTGTCGATCACCAGGATCGCCTCGTCTTCATAGACGACGGAAAGCGGAATCGCCTCGGGAAGGAGGCGATAGGGAACCGGCCGGGGCCTGCTGTAGGACACGACCTCTTCCGGCTTCAGCCTGCGGCTGGGACGGCGGCAGACCGCGCCGTCGATCTCGATCCTCCCCTGCTCAATCCATTTCTGCACCTGAGAGCGGGACAAAGAGGCGTCCTGCGAAGTCAGATAGACATCTAGCCGCAGACCGGCGTCCTTTCCTCCTGCGGTAAGAACTCTTCTATCCGATCCTTCAGCCGCGTTATTCACTCGAAGGCCTCTTCTCTTTCAAGCCGACGGAGGCATGTCTTCCGGAGAGGAGATGGATGCGAGGCCTTGAATCAGCGCCGGGAATTCCTCCTCGGAAATCGTTCGCAGATCCATCAGCAGTTCGTCATCGGAGATCCTCGCCACGATCGGAACTTCGAGCCTGCGGAGCCTTTTTTCGAGTTCGTTCGCCCCGACGACCGCTGAACGAACGGCAACGAGCGCCGTAGGGATCTCGCGGGTCGGCAGCGATCCTCCCCCGGCCAGGGAGGTCCCTTTCTTTACGGCGAAACTCATCGTCGGCGGACAGGTCTTCCGCAGCCGTCGCGCCAATTTCTTTGCGCGGAGCGACACGCCCTCGACCGGTTCCGTCAGCGCCCGCAAGACGGGCAGCTTCTCGCATGCCTCCTGCGGTCGAAGGTACTGGATCAGCGTCGCCTCCAGGGCCGCAAGCGTGAGTTTGTCAATGCGGAGCGCGCGCGTCAGGGGATTCTTCTTCATGAGTCCCAGAAGATCCTTGCGGCCGAGGATCACGCCGGCCTGAGGACCCCCCAGGAGCTTGTCGCCGCTGAAGGTGACGACGTCCGCCCCGTCGGCCAGCACCTCCTGCACGGTGGGCTCGTGATCGAGGCCGTACGGCGCCAGATCGACGAGACAGCCGCTGCCGAGATCGCTCATGACGGGGATGCCCCGCTTCTTCGCCAACCCTGCGAGGTCGGTCAATGCAACTTCTTCCGTAAAGCCGACGATCCGGTAGTTGCTCGTATGGACCTTCAAAATCATCGCGGTTTGGTCTCCGCAGGCCCCTTCGTAATCCGATAAATGGGTCCGGTTCGTCGTCCCCACCTCCCGCAGGCGTGCGCCGCTCCGCTCCATGACGTCCGGAATGCGAAATTCTCCGCCGATTTCGATCAGTTCCCCCCGGGATACCACGGCCTCGCGGTCGCTCGCGAGCGTGTTCAGAACCAGGAGAACCGCCGCCGCGTTGTTGTTGACGACGAGCGCATCCTCGGCGCCCGTGAGGCGGCACAGGAGATCCCCAACGTGGTCGTAACGCAATCCTCTTTGCCCCCGGACCAGATCGAACTCAAGATTCGAATAGCCCGCACCCACCTCCTGAAGACGGTCGAGGGCATCCCGGGACAGGGGAGCGCGGCCGAGGTTGGTGTGGATGATGATGCCCGTGGCGTTGATCACCTTGCGCAGCCGGCACCTGCGCATATTTTCGATGCGAGTCGCAACGGTTTCCGCCACTTGCTCAATCGCGGGAATACGAAGTGATGAGAGGTCAGCGCCGCGGAGGATCTCCGCGCGAAGACCGTCGACGACATCGCGGCAGGCCGTTCGGACAATCTCCCGTGCGGAGCCGGCGACGTCTTCTTTCTTCTGCAGGGCCAGAAGAATCTCATCGATCTTCGGAAGGCCGCGCAGCAATTCCTTCCTTCTGTCCTCTATTTCCTTGCGTGCTGTCATAGCCGAAGCTCCTTCTTATGCCTATTGAGGCCGCCTGCCGACGATGTCCGCGCTCAATATCCGGCCTGCACCCGGCAATGGTGGCGGAAATTGTTCACGGCCGTAAAAAACTCCCGCATCAGGATCACCCAGATATACCGGCCGCGGTCCGTGAGCCGGAAAAACGGCTTTTCGTAGCGAAGAGCGCCTGCCGCGCCGAAGGCGAGAACATCGCTCCACAGGTAACGCCAGGATCCGCCAAACGTCTTTTCCAGCTCCGTCATGTCCGCCTTCATGCCGAAAAGCCGCATGAGGAAGTCATAACGGACGCGGTCGCGAACCGAAAAGGGGCGAACGGCCAGGAGAGGGAGGACCGGCTTGTCTCCCAGCAGGATCGATGTGTAGGCGTCAATATCGAAGGTGTTGGCATAACAGACCCCTCCGAGATAGCCAATCGACCCGCTGCCCACGCCGGCGTATTCGCCGTAGGCGACGATGTACTCGTCGATCATGGCCTCTTTGCGGGAGAAACACCAGGCGGACGAGAAGCGATACGCCGGGGCGAGACGGCGCGCAACGATTTCATACAACCGCTGCTCCTTGCGCGAGTCGATTTCGCCGAAAGCCTTCCGGACTGCATCTTTCGTCAGATCCGACACCATCAGCGGATAATAGGTCACCTGATCGAGACCCAGGCTGAGGATCGTCGCCAGATCCCGTTCGATCATCGCTTCGGTCTGTGAGGGGAAATTGAAGATCATATCGGCGTTAAGAGTGTCGAAGCGCCCGCTCGTTTCTCTCAGTCGGCCGGCGATCATCTCTCCCCTGCCGTATTTTTCCAGGCGATCCATCCGCCGCAGAAGATCGTCGTCGAAACTTTGAACACCGACGGACAGGCGATTGACACCGGCACGCTTCAGGACATCCAGACGGCCGGGCGTGAGGTGATCGGGATTCGTCTCGACGGAGATCTCCCGGATGGCAAACAGATCCCGCGCCGCCTGCAGCGTTTGTTCGAGTTCATCGATGAGCACCGTAGGGGTCCCTCCGCCGACATAGATGCCCCCGAAATTGTAGCCGAGATCCCGGTACAGGGATATTTCCCTGCGCAGAGCACGGAAATATTTCCTGCACCGATCCTCTGAAAAAACAACGCGATGAAAAGAGCAATAGGGACACAGCTTTTCGCAAAAAGGAATATGGATGTACAAGAGCCCCGGCGGCCCGGCGCCCGCCTCCGGGAGGCGCAGCGGCAGTCCGTCCGAAAACTGCATGGCCTTCGTAAAGGCATTGCGGGCGATTTGTGCAACTATTTGAGTAATCAATGCGAAAACACCGATCTGACCGGGAGCTCACCCCCGGATGCCCTTCGTTCGGCGAGGACTTCAGGGAAGGGAAAGCCGCGTTCAGCCCGATCCATGGGATGCAGCGCACGAGATCGCTACGTACCAGAGATCCGCTGTTTTATCAAGAATGCTCAATTTCTTGAAGCATTCCGGCCAAGCACGAAACACTTCACCCTCCAGGAAAGAAGGCTTCTTCCTCATCCGCTCCCTTGCCCCGCGATGCGGGGCTGCGCTCTCTGCAGGATTGGCATCTTGAAATCACCGGCGGGCGGTGATATAGCGCTGTCATTAACGCATGGAGATTTCTTTGTGGCCGACGGCAGGATCCTGACACTCTGGAACGAAAAAAGCCTCAACGAAGAGGATGGCCGCATTCTCAGGACCCCGTGCCGTGAGGTGGCGATTCCTTTCGACAAGCCTTCGTCGCGCGATATCGAAACGCTCGTCGCTGCCTTCCTGGAGAGAGACGACGCCCTGGGCCTTGCCGCACCCCAGATCGGCATGTCCAGGCGCATTATCGTTTTTCGCAACAAGGGATTCGACGATTCATCGGAATGGACGAAAAGCGAAGAGAATTATGACGTCCTGATCAATCCGCGCATCACCCAGGCAAGAGGAGAAAAAATCGTCCTTTCAGAGGGTTGTCTTTCTTGTCCGGAAATCCGGGTCGATATCGGTCGTTTTCCCGAAATCAAGGTTCGTGCGGTGGATCGCAGCGGCAAGAAGATCAACAAGCGCTACACGGATTTTCTGGCGAGAGTCGTCCAACACGAGATCGACCATCTCGAAGGCAGGCTTATCGTCGACTATGAAGGGGCGCTCTACTATCCCAAAAAGCGGCAGGCACTGTTCGAACGTCTCTTTTCGCCGGAATCCTGACCCTCCCACTCGCTGCAGCCCCCGCGTCAGGAAATAGAAAAACCCCCGGAGTTCTCCGGGGGCCTTCTCTTTCATTCCCGTCGGGCCTGCGGAACCTTCGCTCAGCTCACCATCGCCTTCAGCGTTTCAACGACAGGCGACGTAAACAGCGCGACGAGAAGGGTATAAAGGGCAAAAGAACCGATCGCCTCGCTCAGATATAACTTTGTGTACTTGTGTTTCAGTGAAACGATGATAAGTCCGCCCACAATCAGACATCCCAATTGGAAATAGGGAAAGGCGGAAGATCCGGCAGCCGCATATTCCGCATATCCGAATGACGCAGTCGTCAAGAGGACGAATGCCGTCAGCATTGTGGTCTGCAGTGTCCGCTTCATAATCGATTCCTCCTTAAGAACAAGACAAGAAGATCTCGTTTAATTCGTTAAGGAAAAATCGTGCCAATCAGTTGTCTAGGAATAAATAAGTTTCAACTTATGAATATTAATATTGTTTTATAGACAGCCCTGCCGAGGTCGTCCACCCCTCCCAGCGACAGTGGGCGACGGAACGTTCAAGCCGTTTAATGAAACATTCGGCGTCGCCAAGACCGTGCTACGGATTGCGCATTTCCACGGAAGGCGATCAGATGCAGGAAACCGCCTCACACGGTCGGGAATTTCCGCGAACGCGATTCCCCATATTCTATTGATCGGCGCGTTCCCGTGAAAGCATCAGGAGTTTTGCCTCTTTTGCCTCCCGGATGTGGGCGGCGATGGTCTTCTTGGCCAGTGCAATCTTGCGATCCTTGATCATCCCGTAGATGGCCTCATGTTGCGTCGCGGTGATGAGGAGACGGCTGGGCGGCAGGAGTTCAACGCGGGAACGCAAATAGCTGTGCTCGAAGATGCTCCGCAGTTGCCTGAGAATCGCCTCGTTCTTCGACATCGCGGCGATCTGCCAGTGAAACTCGGCATCCAACAGCAGTTTTCTTCGATCGTATAGTTGGATTTCGTGATTCTTGTGGCTAAGAAGCATCTGGTGGAGGACTTCCAAATCTTCAGGCGTTTGATTCTTGATTGCCTGCTCGATCGCGTAAGCCTCCAAAATCATTCGAAGATCGAATAGGTCCTCGATTTCACGGACGTCGATTCTTCTTACGTAGTAGCCAATATTCGGTATTCGCTCGACAAATCCTTCCTGCTCAAGCTTGCACAGCGCCAGTTGCACCGGCGTCGAACTCATACCGAGCACCACGGCCAATTCGCGATAGATGAGTTTCTGTCCGGGAGAAATTCTCTGGTAGAAGATCATGTTCTTCAGTTGCAGGTACGCCTTCTGGATCAGATTTTCCGTAGCTTCCTTCATCATATTCCGACCTCGGACGCGTCTATTTTGGGCGCCGGAAAGACCCTCTATGCAAGAGGAGAAACCTCGCGCCGCTGCAGACAAACTGGCTTGATCGCAGCGCCTCTGAACCTCTGGACGCGCCATTACTATGCTTCTCTAGGACGAAGTTCGATCCCGGAGGCAGTGAAAAATTTCAATTCTTCATCATATTGGGAAGCAGCAACGTTATCTGTGGGAACATTATCAGCAATATCATGCCGACAATCATTATAATAATGAATGGTATCACTCCTCTCACAACCTGTTCCAACTTTGCCTTGGCAATTCCGCTGACGACGAATAGATTCAGTCCGACGGGAGGCGTAATCATGGCCAATTCCATATTTACCACCATGATCACCGCGAAATGAATCGGATCAATCCCGACAACTTTCAGGAGCGGAAACAATATCGGCACCGTAATCAATATGATGGACACCGCCTCCAGAAATGTTCCCATGATAAAGAACATCACCTGCGTTGCCACCCAGAACATCGCCGCACTTAAATGATAGCTGGTTACCCATTCAACGATGGCTTGGGGTATCTTCTCGCTCGTCAAATAGAGACCGAATGTCATTGCGGCGGGGATAATCAAGAAAATCATCGCCGTGATGCCGATACTCTCTCGCAATATGTGCCTGAATCCCTGCCAAGTCAGCTCCCGATAAAGGAATGCTGCGACAAATAAAGAATAAAATACCGCGATGATCGATGACTCCGTCGGCGTGGCCACCCCACCATAGATCGAGCCCAAGATGATGACGGGCATGAGAAATCCCGGAATAGCGCGAAAAGTGTGTGTCCAGCGATCCTTCCAGCTCGACTTCGGCTCGCCTCCGTAATGATTCTTTCTTGCAACAAATATAGCCATGACAACAAGGCTTCCGCCCAAGAACAATCCAGGCAGGACGCCGGCGATGAACAATTTTCCGATGGAGAGTTCCGCCGTTACCCCGATTAATACGAAGCTGATGCTGGGGGGAATCAATATGCCCAACGTTCCTCCCGCGGCGACCAGTCCCATGGAATAATTCTTATTATATCCTCCAGCGACAAGTGCCGGAATCAGGATCCCGCCTATTGCGGCCGCCGTTGCCGGACTTGATCCGGATATTGCCGCAAATAACATGCATGCCAATATCGTTACGACGGAAAGACCTCCGTGGAAGTGACCTACCCAGGACCGAATGGCCGTAATCAAATACTTGGATATGCCTCCGCCCGTCATCAGAGCGCCCGCAAACACGAAGCCGGGTATTGCCATTAAGGTATTCGAATCCAAGGCGGAAAACATTCTTTGCGCAACCATGAACATGTTGAATTCGGTCGTAAACGCAAGAATGATGATGCTGGATACTGCGAGGCTGACGGCAATCTGGACATTTGCCATAAACAACACGACAAATATCAAGAACAGTGCGATTGTTGTAGCCATAGAATCGGTCTCCCCTGAAATGCAGGAACTTTCAAGATTCCTGCCTTCCTCCTTAACGTCGGCATGTCAAGCCGGCGGAGATTTTCGATGACTTCCCGCATTCACGCTCATTCTGCTTTCACTTCCGCGGAACGCTGCATCTTCTGCCTTTCAAACCAGTCCTTACCATTATTTTTCAATATAAAGACGATTTCAAAGAGATATCGCAATCCCAGGAGAACCGCCGCCAGGGGGAAGAATAGGTAAACGATCCAAAGCGGGAAGGCGACATTGATTGAACGCAATCCCGTTTCGACATACTTCGCCACCAAAAAATAGGCGCTGTAGGCGAGAAAGATTGAGAAGAGAAAACCGATCAGATTGGAAAATATGGAGAAATATCTCTGATGTTCGATCTTCAGGGTGTCATACAGCATGTCCACACGAATATGCCGCCCGTCGCGCTGTGCGGTGCTCCACCCCATTACGGTACCCCAGATGATGAAATAGACGGAAAATTCATCGATCCAGGTGGATGGTTCGTTGATAATATAGCGCAGCAGAACGCCGATAAAGATCAGCGTGACGCCGACCATAAAGAAAAAGCCGGAAAAGATCTCTTCAAAAAGATCCCATATCTTCACGAATTTCATTTCCCCCCTCCTTCAATCCCGTGAGACAGTAGGATCCGATGAGGCGCCTTTTTGAAAGGCGCCTCATCGACTATTTACACTTTCATGCCTATTTTCCGGCTTGTCTCGCCATTGCTACCAGATCTTCACCGATTTTCGGCGTCCACTTCTTATAAACGGGCACAAAAAGATCTTCCAGAACCTTCTTCTCCTTATCCGTCATCGTATACACTTGCACACCGCGTGATTTCATGAGTTCAAGGCTATTCTTATTCAAATCATCCGATATGCTTCTCTCGTATTTTGCCGCTTCGTTCATGCACTCGGTGAGGATCTTTTTGACATCCGCGGAAAGCCCGTTCCAGAATTGCGTGTTCGTCAGGGCGATATACTCAATCCGCTGAAGATCGATAATCGAAAGGTATTTCGTCACCTCATAGTACTTTTCCGTGTCAAAATTGTTTACGCTGCTGATGGCTGCGTCCGCAACACCCTGCTGAAGCGAAGTGTACACTTCACTAAACGGTATGGTCGTGGCCCCTGCGCCCAGGGCTTTAAAGACGTCCGTCGTTACCTGACCGGCCGGAATGCGTACCTTCACTCCCTTGAAATCCTGCGGAGTCTTGAAGAATTTCTTTCCGATGATATTGATCGGGGCGTTATTCCAGGCAGCAAGTCCTAGCAGCCCCTGCTTCTCGAGTTTTTTCAGCAGAATTTCTCCTCCCTTCCCATCCCAGAAATTGTACACCGCCTGATTATTCCGGAAAAGAAATGGCAGATCAACAACCTGATAACTGGGATTCATCGATACCAGTTTTGTAATGGAAGGCACTATAATTTGCGCGTTGTTGGCCATCAGGGCCTGGATTTCTTCCTTGTCACCGTAGAGCTGGGAAGAGGGGAATACCTGAACATCTATGCGATCGCCGGCTCTCTTGTGAACCAACTCGGCGAACTTTGTCGAAGCCTTCCCTTTGGGAGTCTCCTGTGATGTGCAATAGCTCAGTTTAACGACAAGTTTCTTTGACGACTTATCCGAACTTGCCGCGTACGCTTTGTTATCTCCAAAATTCGCAAAAACCATTGAAACGGCAACAAGAAACGCGATGCATGTAATCTTGACAGCACTACTATTCATCTTGATTTTCATGACAAAATACCCTCCCCTTTTTTCCTGCAACGATTTTTGTTGCATCTTTTCTCCCATGATCGAGGTCGTCCTCGAACATACGGTCCTGTTACTTCTTCTTTTTCTTCTTGAGGATTTCCTGAACGCGTTTGCCAATCTCAGCCGGATTCTTCTCGATGGCGACGCCCGCCTTTTCCAGCGCCAGGAACTTCTCCTCCGCCGTACCCTTCCCACCCGAGATGATCGCGCCAGCATGGCCCATCCGACGCCCCGGAGGCGCCGTCCGGCCCGCGATGAATGATACGACCGGCTTCGTTACATGCGCCTGGATATACTCCGCCGCCTCTTCCTCCGCCGTGCCTCCGATCTCCCCGATCATCACGATCGCTTCCGTTCCACGGTCCTTTTGAAACAGCTCCAGGACATCCAGGAACCCGGTCCCCGCGATGGGGTCTCCCCCGATTCCGACAGACGTCGACTGCCCGATCCCCAGGCTCGTCAACTGCCAGATCACCTCGTACGTCGACGTCCCACTGCGCGACACGACCCCGACCTTCCCCTTCTTATGGATGAAGTTCGGCATGAACCCGATCTTCCCCACCCCCGGGGTCGTGATTCCCGGACAGTTCGGCCCGATCATCCGCGCCCCGCTGCCCTTCAAGGCCTGTTTTACGCGGATCATATCCCATACGGGGATCCCTTCCGTCATGCAGACCACGAGCCCAATGCCGGCCTCGACAGCCTCCAGGACCGCATCCGCCGAAAATCCCGCCGGCGTGTAGATCGCCGACACATTCGCTCCCTGCTTCTCCACCGCATCCACCACGCGGTTGTACACCGGGATCCCGTCCAGCTCCGTTCCGCCCTTACCGGGCGTCACTCCCGCTACCACCTTCGTCCCGAACTTCAACGACTCACGCGTGTGAAAACTCCCCTCAGAACCTGTGATCCCCTGCACCACTACCCGCGATCCCTTGTCCAACAAGATTGCCATC
This sequence comes from uncultured Syntrophaceae bacterium, assembly GCA_964506465.1. Classification (GTDB taxonomy): domain Bacteria; phylum Desulfobacterota; class Syntrophia; order Syntrophales; family UBA6109; genus UBA6109. Next base: position 1,345 of record CAZDLM010000001.1, on the reverse strand, counting down.
TTCTTCTCTCCCTCGTCGTATTCGCCAAAGGCTCAGCGGATCAACCCTACCGCCTTCTCCGCCGCCTCGTACAGTCCTTCCGCCACCGTGAACTTCAGGCCCGATTCCTTCAGCATCTTCCGGCCTTCCGCCACGTTCGTCCCCTGCAGCCGCACCACCATCGGCAGCTTCAATTCGATCTTTCCTGCCGCCTGGATCAGGCCGTCTGCTACACGGTCACACCGCAGGATCCCGCCGAATATGTTCACCAGGATACATTTTACGTTCGGGTCCGACGTCAGGATCCGGAACGCCTTCTCGATCTGCTCCGCCGACGCTCCACCGCCGACATCCAGAAAGTTCGCAGGCTCCCCGCCCGCCATCTTGATCAGGTCCATTGTCGTCATCGCCAGACCGGCCCCGTTCACCATGCACCCGACGTTTCCGTCCAGCTTGATGTAGTTCACCCCTGTATTCTTCGCCACCACTTCCAGCGGGTCTTCTTCATCCGGGTCCCGCAGCTCCCGAACCTCCGGATGGCGGCCCAGACCGTCATCGTCGAAATTCACCTTCGCGTCCACCGCCGTCAGCGCCCCGCCCTTCACGACCGCCAGCGGGTTGATCTCCACCAGGGAGCAGTCCTTCTCCACAAACATCCGGTACAGCTTCCGCACCATGTCCCCGAACGTCTTCTCCTGCTCTTTGTTCAGGCCCAGCGCCACCGACAGTTTCCGCCCCTGAAAAGGGCTGTATCCCATCGCCGGATGGATCACGCACTTCACGATCTTCTCCGGGGTTTTCGCCGCCACCGCCTCGATGTCCATCCCTCCGGCTTCCGAGGCCATCACCACCACGCACTCGCGACCCCGCGACCGGTCCACCAGCATCCCAAGGTACAGTTCCCGCTCGACCTCCGACGCCTCTTCCACCAATACCCGCCGGACCTTCTTCCCTTCCGGACCCGTCTGGTGCGTCACCAAGGTCATCCCCAGGATCGCCTGCGCCGCCTGGTAGGCCGCCTCCGGCGTCTTCCCCACCTTGATCCCGCCGCCCTTGCCTCTGCCGCCTGCGTGCACCTGCGCCTTTACCACCACCGGGCAGCCCAACTCCGCGGCCAGCGTTTTTACCTCGTCCGCCGTTTTCGCCACGCTGCCGCGCGGAACCGCGATCCCGTATCCCTTCATCATTTCCTTCGCCTGATACTCGTGGATCTTCATCCAACTCACCTCTCTCTTTGTCTAATCGATCTCTCAAAAAATGTCCCGCCCGTGGGGCAGGACACTTTTGCTGCACCCGCAATGTCTCCTGCAAAATCGCCCCGTTCAGTACACCTGGATATCTTTCACCAGTTCCGCCCCCAGCTCCA